>CAZPGB010000003.1:148605-187730 GCA_964585945.1 uncultured bacterium
CCTCTGGCGGGCGGCGGCCCGCGCGAGCGGCCTCTGGCGGGCGGCGGCCCGCGCGCGTGGCCTCTGGCGGGCGTGATCGTGAGGGGGGACCCCGTGGGAGGGTCCCCCTCGACGATTGCTGCTCTTGCGCGATCCGCCGCGGCGACAGACGGTGCGGCTTCGGGGCAGCTTTGCCCCGGGGCACATTCTCCCAGGGCGGCTACTCCTGCCGTTTTGCCCCGGGGCACAGCCTCCCAGGGCGGCTACTCCCGCCGTTGTGCCCCGGGGCACACCCTCCCAGGCCAGCTACTCCCGCCGTTGTGCCCCGGGGCACAGCCTCCCAGGGCGGCTACTCTCGCCGTTTTTGCCCCGGGGCAAATCCCCAATCGATTATCTTTCAATAAGTTACAAAGGCGAGCCTGTGCAGAGGCCACGGGCGCCAGAAAGTGCCCGGCCTTCGCCCAGGCCCTTCCCCATGATGATGGGGAGCGACAGACCATCGGGGCTTGTGAGTCCAAGGAGGTGTTGGCTCGGGGAGGCCGAGTGGCGTTTCGGCCCGCGGAACGCCGGGGGAGCCTTGGCCCCAGGCAGGGCCCGGTCGGTCCGAGGAGATCGGAACCACGGCCGGCCTGCCGCCCGGGCCGTTGGTCCGAGTAGACGGATGCAGGGACGACGACAGGAACGGGCCGCGCGCCCGCCCCCCCCGCAGGCGCTGGCAGGCCTCCCCTGGACCGCCTCCTCGTCACGCACAGGCCGCAAGGCCACAGGCCCTCGCCTAGACCGCCTCCTCGTCACGCACAGGCCGCAGGCCTTCCCCATCCGACCGGTAGGCGCGTCCACACGCGGCGCAGACAACCTCGTCGGATGCAAAGCGCTCCTCGCTCCTCGAGCGTTCCTCACCCTTCGAGCGCTCCTCCCCCTCCGAGCGCTCCTCGCTCCTTGAGCGTTCCTCCCCCTCCGAGCGCTCCTCGCCCCTCGCGAGGTCCGCGCTCCCTGCGCCCGCCTTGCCCACCTCGCCCCCTGCAGGCCCCCGGAGGCCGTCGCGCGCGACCGCCAGCGTCTCCCCGCAGGCGCAGACCCAGCCGCACCACCGGGCTGGGACGCCCAGCATCAGGGCGTAGGCGGGCACGTCGCGCGTGACGACGGCGCCGGCGCCGATCAACGCGTAGGCGCCGATCTCGACGCCGCAGACCACGGTGGCGTTGGCGCCGATCGTCGCGCCGCGGCGCACGAGCGTGGGTCGGAACTGGTCTTTGCGCTCGATGAAGGCGCGCGGGTTGACCACGTTGGTGAAGACCATCGAGGGACCGCAGAAGACCCCCGCCTCCAGGGTCACCCCCTTGTAGATGGAAACGTTGTTCTGGATCTTGCAACGATCGCCCACGTGCACCTCGGGACCCACCATCACGTTCTGGCCCAACACACAGTCGGCCCCAATGACGCTTCCGCCCAGCACGTGGCAGAAGTGCCAGATCTTGGTGCCCGGACCGATGGTGACCCCGTCATCGACGACCGCCGTCTCGTGAACGAAGCTTTTCATGGCGCCTCCAGGTCGGACAACACCGCCTCAATCCCGCGCCAGCAAGCGGGGATGCGCGTGTCCGCTCACGAGAGTGACCGGTGCGGTGCGCAGCGTGTGCACCAGCTCGATCGACGGCCGCGCGTCCTCGATCCCGAAGCCCTGGCCGGCCAGCGTCTGTTCGTAGACCTCTGTGTGGAGATCGGTGAAGCCACGTGAGAATTCGACCTCGCGGCCGTCGACGGCAATTGACCGGTACGTGCGCTGCCCCTGCGCCGCTGCCTGGGACGGCAGGTCGGCCCGATCCACCGAGAGCAGCCAGCGCACGCGAGCGCGCTCCAATTCCAGGTAGCCGGCCATGCGGCGCTCGTCGGCGAGGTGCACCTCGCAGCGCTGCGCGCGTCCGAAGATCCAGAGCAGCATGTCGAAGAAGTGGATCCCGATGTTGGTCGCCACACCGCCCGACTTCTCTTCGCTCCCCTTCCACGACACGAAGTACCAGGGCCCACGCGCGGTGATGTAGGTCAGCTCGATCTCGTGGACTGTGTCCGGCGACGCCCGCCGACTCTGCTCGGCCAGCGCCAGGATGGCCGGATGGCGACGCACCTGCAGGACCGTGTAGATGCGCCGTCCCGTCTCCCGCTCCAGCTCCGCCAGAGGATCGAGGTTCCACGGGTTGATCACGAGGGGCTTCTCGCAGATCGCATCGGCCCCGTTGCGCAGCGCGAAGCGGATGTGTGCGTCGTGCAGGTAATTGGGCGAGCAGATGCTCACATAGTGGACGCGGTCGGACTCCCCCAGGCGGCGCAGCTTGAAGACGTGGCGGTCGAAGCGCTCGAACTCGGTGAAGAAGCGCACCTCCTCGGAGAACCCATCGAGCACCCCGACCGAGTCGTGCCGGTCCAGCGCGGCGATCAGCCGGTGGCCCGTGTCCTGGATCGCCTTCAGGTGACGTGGAGCGATGTAGCCACCCACCCCGATGATCGCGAAGTTGCTCATGCCACGGGTCCCTTCCTATCCCGGATCGGCGGCGCCGCCACCACAGCATCCAGCCGCCCACGCGGCCGGCCTGGCCGCGACCACAGCATCCAGCCGCCCACGCGGCCGGCCTGGCCGCTACCGCAGCATCCAGCCGCCCACGCAGCCGGGCTGGCCGCCACCGCAGCATCCAGCCGCCCACGCGGCCGGGCTGGCCGCTACTGCAGCGTCCGCCCGACGTCCCGCCCGACGCCCGCGCTCCGTTTCCCACCCAGCGCCAGGGCCTCACCCAGCGCGTCGGCCAGGCGCCCGGTGAGCCGACGCCGGGTATAACGGCCGACGGCCTCCTTGTCCACCTCCCAGCGCTCGCCCCGCTGCCACGCCGCGAAGCGCTCGGCCAGCAGATCGGTCACCGGCTGACCGTGCGCGCGGATCCAACCCGCCGAGCACGCGCGCAGGATCTCGCCGGCCGCCCCACCCGGCGGCCCGATCGCCAGAACAGGGCGTCCCGCCGCGAGGTACTCGAAGATCTTCCCCGTGACGATGGCCTCGTTGCCGGGCGCATCGGGAATGACCAGCAGGAGCAACTGGGAAGCGCGCATGCTGCGGATCGCTTCCCCGTGGGGTGCGTAGCCCCGCAGGTCGCAGAAGCGCGACAACCCCAGCCGCTCGAGCCTGGCCGCGATGGCCGGGTCGAGCACACCCACGTGCACGAACCGAAAGGCGCGCGCGAAGGCCTCGTTCTTATCGGCCAGCGCGCGCACCGCCTCCCAGAGAGCCTCGGGGTTCTGCTGGCTGCTCATGTTCCCGACGTAGCAGAGCGTGAATCCCGGCGCCTGCGCCGACCCATCCTCCGGCGGGAAATCTTCCTCGTCGAATCCGTTGGGGACCAGGTGAAACGTCTGCGCCGCCTCGGGGCCGGCGAGCTGCTCGGCCACGATCCGATTGATCGCCACGCGCACGTCGGCCGCAGCCACCGTGGCCTGCTCGATGCGCCGGTCACGGGCGGCGGCCCAGGCGGTGCGCGTGCTGCGGGCGTAGTGGAAGATCCGCGTCCAGGGATCGCGGTAGTCGGCCACCCATGGCAGTCTGCTCCAGCGTGCGAGACGATGGGCGACCAACTGCACGGTCGAGGGTGGCGAGGAGCTGAAGATCAGATCCGGACGCTGCGCGCGGATCAGCCGCCGCCCCTCGCGCACGGCGAAAGGCACCCATCCGATCTTGGCGTCAGGAACGAACAGGTTGAGCCGCACCCACTTGGCGGCCCGGCTGCGCCAGCTCGGGTCGTCTCGGGCCAGCGCGGCGATCGGAATGGGCTCATCCCGGCGTTGGCCCAGGAGCCGGCGGTAGAGCGGCCCCGGTTCCAGCGATCCGGTGCGCACGACCGGGCACCCGTCCGGGACCTCCGCCTCCAGCGTGGGATCGCGGCTCGGGTACTCGCCGTCCCGGACCGTCAGCACGATCGGCGCCCAGCCGTATTCGGGCAGGTACTTGACGAACTTCAGAACCCGTTGCACGCCCGGCCCGCCCGCGGGGGGCCAGTAGTAGGTGATCACCAGGACCCGCTTCATCCCGACCTACGATTCGATGGCCCGCCGAAGGCCCTACAATTCGATGGCGCGCCGAGGCCCCTACGATTCGATGGCGCCCGAGGGCCCTACGATTCGATGGCGCGCCGAACCAGGGTGGCCACGTCGACCACCTTCATCCGCTCGTCCAGATCGCGGCCCTTCAGGCCGTCGGTCAGCATCTGGTAGCAGAACGCGCAGCCCACCGCAATCGTGTCCGCGCCCACGGCGGTGGCTTGATCGACGCGGTGCGTGTACGTGCGGCCCTCGCCCTGATCGATGTCCATCCAGTAGTGACCGCCCCCCGCGCCGCAACAGAAGCTGTCCTCGCGCGCATCGCTCATCTCCCGCACGTCGAGTCCCGGGATCGCCCGCAGCACTTCGCGGGGCGCATCGAAGATGCCCTGATAGCGACCGAGATAGCAGGGATCGTGGAAGACGGCCGTCGCGGCCACCGGCCGGCCCAGCTTCAAGCGCCCGCTGCGAATCCACTCGGCCAGGAGCTCGGTGTGATGCACGACCGGGAAGTGGCCTTCGAACTGCGGGTACTCGTGCTTGAAGACGTTGTACCCGTGCGGGCAGGTGACCAGCAGGTGCTTGAAGGTTCGCTGCTTGAGCGTCTCGATCGTCTGCTTGGCGGTCATCTGGAAGAGGTTCTCATCCCCCAGCACCCGCGCGGGGTCACCACAGCAGGTCTCATCGCGGCCCAGGTGAGCGAAGGAGATCCCCAGGTGCCGCATGATCGCCACCATGTCTTCGGCGATGCCGTGCTTCTGCGGATCGTAGGTGGTGACGCACCCCACCCAGAAGAGCACGTCGGTCTCCTCCCCGGGCCCCAGCACGGGGATCTCGAGCTTCTCGACGAGGTCCACCCGCTCGGCCTGACTGCCGAAGGGGTTGCCCTGCGCCTCCATCGTCTTGAGCGACTTGCCGGCCTCGGTCGGCAGCCGCCCCTCCATCATCACTTCCGCGCGGCGCAGCTCCACGAAGAGATCGACGTGGGCGATGGCGGCCGGACAGATGCTCTGGCACGCGTGGCACGTGCGGCAGTGCCAGATGAACTCGGGGTCGTCGAACACGGTCTTCTCGGCGCCGATGATCGGCAGGGCTTGATCGCCGCCGGTGCCGTTGCTGCCACCGCTGCCGCTGCCGCCTCCGCCGGTGCCGTTGCTGCCACCACTGCCGCCGCCGTCCCCACCGGATGCGGATGCGCCTCGCTCGGCCCCCGCTTCCAGCATGTCCCTCAGATCGGTGATCAGTCGGCGCGGGCTCAACGGCTGGTCGACCGCCCGGGCGGGGCAGGCCGCGTCGCACCGTCCGCACTCGATGCAGGCGGTCAGATCCAACCTCTGCTTCCAGGTCAGGTGCGCGCCGTCGGCGACGCCGAGGGTGAAGTCCTCCTCCATGTCGTCGGCCGCGAAGAGCGCCTCGATGTCCACCCGCTCCAGTTCGCCCTTCGGACGCAGACGCGACAGGAGCTGATTGGTGGGAATGGCCAGCATGTGCACGAACTTGGTATAGGGAATCATCGCGATCATGGCGAACGTTCCCAGGGCGTGAACCCACCAGGTGGCGAAGTGGATGGCCCGGCCCGTCTCGGCCGAGGCCCCCGCTAGCAGTCCCGCGAAGAGCGTCCCCACCGGCGTCCAAGCCCGCCAGGGATCGATGCCCGACGGGTGGAAGCGGATGCGCGCCCCCTCAGCGAGCAACCCGGTCAGGGCCAGGAAGGCCAAGATCGAGAGGATCAGCGTGTCGACCGGTTTGGTCTCGGGCAGGAAGTCGGGCTTCTGCAGGTAGCGCCGCACAGCCGCGATCGCCACCCCGATGAAGAGGCCGGCGCCGGCCAGATCGGCCAGCAGCGACACCCAGAGGTAGAAGGGGCCGTGGAAGATGTCCAGGCCGAAATCCATGTCCACCATGACGATCAGGGTGGTGATGAAGAGCCAGACGAAGCTGTAGAAGATGAGCGAGTGAAAGAGGCCGGGTAGGAAGCGGCGGCGCGTGCCCGATTGCAGGAATGTCTCGCGGACGAGAATCCACGCCCGCTTGCCCCAGTCGCTCCACCCTTCGCTCAGCGGCTTGCCGCGCTTCCAGAAGCGAATGCGCTTGCGCACCCCCACGCCGAAGATGATCAGGGCCACCAGCGCCAGGGCATACATGATCACGATGCCCAGCGTGCCGCCCACGTTCCAGCCCAATTCGCGTCCCGCCACGGTGGCCGCCTCGGCCGACCGCACCCCGCCCGATACCAGCAGCATGAAATCTCCCCCACCTTGAGGTCTCTCCAGAGGGCGACCGCCACCGCTGCGCCGGCCCGGCGCGTCGCGCCCGGCCCGCCCCGACCGCGGTCCGCTCCCGCAAGGCAGCCCGCCCGTTCGCGCGTACCTTAGCCGATTTGCCCGAGCCGTGAAAGTCGCTCAAATCCTTTGGCTTCTGGGGCCGAGCGCGGCGCCGGGACCGCCGGCGCTCGCCTCCGCAGGCCCTCAGCGCATTCGGGAATGGAGAGAGCGGCCCCGCGCGCCGATGAGGGTAGAGCAGCAGGCCATTACCGCTGCCTGGGGCACAGACGCCCCCCCCGACGGGGCGGGCCCCGTCAAGGCGCGGAATCCGGGAGGTACCGATCATGTCCGACACGCCCGTTTTGAAGATCCAGCTCATGCTCAAGGGGCGGCCGATCAAGAGCTACACCTTCATCAAGGACGTGGTGACCATCGGGCGCGACCCGGGATCGGACGTCGTCCTGGACAACATGGGCGTCTCGCGCCACCACGCCCGCATCACGTGTGAGGCCGGGCGCTGCATCATCGAGGACGCGGGCAGCTCCAACGGGACCTTCGTGAACGGAGCACGCGTGCAGCGCCACGAGCTCCTCGACGCCGATCGGATCAAGATCGGCAAATTCGACCTGCATCTGGGGATCGGAGCCCATTCGGCGTCCACCGACGAGGTCTTCCGGGAGAGGGTCGCGGTGGATGAAGACGGCACCACGGTCCTGACGACCGATCAGCTCGCCCGGGTACTGAAGGGCCAGGAGCAACCCGCCGACACCCAACCCGCCTTGGCGCTGGTAGAAGGGACGCGCAACAGCCGGCCGCGGGCCGTGGGTAGCAGCTCGCGCGTGCTCTGGGTGCTGGCGTTGATCGGAGCGCTTCTGGTCGGGATCGCTCTGGGGGCCGCCCTCTTCTAGCCCGGCCGACGTCCATCTGAAGCGGGATCGTCCGGGGACCGTGTGACCGCGCAACCGGGCGGCCACCCCACGAGCACCCTGCGAGCCGGCGCCCCCCCGCTCGGGCCGCCTTGCGCTCCTCGGCGCCCCCTGCTCAGGCCGCCTTGCGCTCCTCGGCGCTCCCGCTCGGGCCGCCTTGCGCTCCTCGGCGCCCCCCGCTCAGGCCGCCTTGCGCTCCTCGGCGCCCCCCCGCTCAGGCCGCCTTGCGCGGCTCGGCTTCGTCCTCTCGCTTGGGGCTTCGGCGGAAGATCTGCGTCAAGCCATCGGAGAACCGGTTCCACAGGCCCGCGACCATCGACCGGTCCTGACCGTCCTGGCCCAGCGAGAGAATCTCGGTCGCGCCCGGTAGGTCCGGATCGGCACCGCACGCGGCGAGGAGCTGGTCGATCTGGGCCAGAACGTGCTTGAAGCTGGGCGGACGCTGGTGCGGGTCGTAGGAGAGCATCGCCGTCGCCATCGCGCGCAGCTCCTCGGGGAGCAGCCGGAAGTACGGATTGGGCGCCAGGGCGAAGCCCTGCCATTCGGGGAGAGACCCGGTCAGCATCTGGAAGAGGATCACGCCGGCGGCGAAGATGTCGGCCGCAGGCGACCGCGATTCACCCCACACGTTGTACCAGTCAGGCGTGCCGTCCATCGAAGGTCTGCGCTCATCGAACCCGAAGTCGGTCACCTTGACTTCGCCTTGCTCGGTCAGCAGCACGTTGGACGGCCGTAGGTTCCCGTGGACGATCCGGTTGTTGTGGGCGAAGGAAAGAGCCTCGCAGAGCTGGTGAGCCGTCTTGAGCGCCTCGGCCCAGGGGATGGGCTGCAGCAGCCGCTCTTTGAGACTTCCGCCGCTGAGGTATTCCATCACCGTGATGAAGCGGTTGCGGTCTCCGGAGGCGCCCAGGATGTTGATGATGTTCCTGTGCTTCAGCGTGGTCAGGATGCGGGCCTCATGCAATCCGGCGCTCGATCCCTCCACTTTCTTGATCACCATGAGCTGCTGATTGAGCTTGTTCTGATAGAGGTAGACCGCGCTGTGCTGGTCTTCCTTGATCACATCCAGCAGCGAGAATTTGTCCTGCGCGCTGGCGAGCGCGCGATGGGCCCGCTCGCGCTGGGCCGTCTGCAGGTGCGCCCCCTTGAGCAGTGCGAGCAGCTCGTTCTTCAGCTCGTCCGCCGAGGCGAACCGGTTCTCGGGCTCCGGCTCCAGACAGCGCAGGATGATCTCTTCGAGCTCCTCCGATACGCCCGGGTTCAGCTCCGACGGCGGCTTGAAGCGGCCCGCCGGCTTGATGCCGGTGAAGAGCTCGTACAGAATCACGCCTACCGAATAGAGATCGCTGGCGGCCGAGACGCGATCCAGCCCGTCCTGTTGCTCCGGTGACATATAGGCCAGCGTGCCCATCACCACGTCGGAGCGGGTGTAGGAACGGGTGGCGATCCCCTCACCGAAGAACTTCGCGATACCGAAGTCCAGAACCCGCACGTTGCCCTCGGCATCGATCAACACGTTGCCCGGCTTCACGTCGCGGTGGATCACGCCGTTCTTGTGCGCGTACGAAAGGGCGCGGCACACCTGGATGATCAGATCGAGCTTGCGGTTCTCGTCGAGCTCGCCCTCGCGGATGAGCTGGGCCAGGTCGCGGCCCTCGACGTACTCCATGACGAAGTAGGGCATCCCCTGCTCCGTCACCCCGCGGTCGATGACGTGGATGATGTTGGGATGGTTGAGCCGCGCGATGATCACCGACTCGCGGTTGAACCGGACCAGCACGTCTTCGACGTTGCTCAGTTTCTCGTTGAGGACCTTGATGGCCACCGGCCGGTCGAGGGAAGGTTGCCGGCCGCGGTAGACCGTGCACATGCCGCCTTGGCCGATCTTCTCGACGATCTCGTAGTTGCCGACTGTTCGCATGGTTGGTTCGTCCGAGCCTACGCGACTGGGTCTCCCACAAGTAACGGCACCGCTACGGCAGGTCTGAAGGCGGGATCCGCAGCGGGCGGCCATAGCGGCGGCAAGCCTTCACCCCCGCCGGCCGAGGAGGGGAACCGGCCGCAGAGACCCACCCCAGCATCGACCGCCGCAACACCCTTTGATGTAGTCATTTAGGGTCACCCGGGCCAGGAGCGTTCCCCGCGCGCCGCAGCGTCCACGCGCCCTGCCCGCCGCGGCGTCCACGCGCCGTGCCCGCCGCGATTGCCGGGCCTATGGCCGCACTCATCCACCCCGGGCCCGCGTCCCGCACGCCCGGCCCGCTCACCGTACGCCCGGGCCCATGCCCCGTACGCCCGGGCCCATGCACCGCACGCCCAGCCGGCTCGGGATGCGGCATGGGCCGCTCGGCGCGCTCGCTCGCGCAGGGACCCCGATCAGTCGTCGCCGCGCAGCAGGCGCTCGGCCTCGGCGACGTCGATCTCCCCAAGCCGCAGCCGCTCCAGCACGGACTGGGGTGAGGGTCGTGGCGGCTGCTCGTGCAGTTTCTCGAACACCTGCGCCACGCGCTGCCGCGCCGTGGGGTAGGACACGCCCAGAGCCCGCTGCACCTCGCGCAGATTCCCCCGGGCGGCCAGGAACAGGTCGAGGATCCGCCGGGACTGCTCGTCCAACCGGCAGGCGCGGCACAGCTCGAACTCGCCGTTGACCTCGGCCTCGCACGAAGGGCAGACCAGCTTGACGATGACCAGCCCGTCGCCACAGGACGGACACCGATTGGGGGCTCTTCTAGTCTCCATCGCGCACCTGCCTCACCGTGATGTTCCCACCCATGGTCTTGAGCCTCAGCGTCACTTGCGGCTGGTCCTCGCCCACCTGCACCGACGTGGGGCCGCCCGCGCTGCTCCTGCGACGCACGCTGCCGCGGAAGCCCGGATCGATCTGCACGCGTCCGGCCATGGTCCGGGCCTCGATGGCCAGAGAGGGCCCCTCCAGCGGAGAGGCCACATCCACATCGCCCCCCATCGTCGTGAACTGGAACCGGCCCCGGCAATCCTCCTTCAGAGAGGCGGTCACATCGCCGCCCATCGTCTTGGCTCGGCAGTCTAGGGACAAGCCGCTCAGCACCAGATTCCCGCCCAGCGTCTTGATCTGAGCGGCGGCATCGATGCCGCTCATGGTCACGTTGCCGCCCAGCGTCTTGGTGTCCAGACCGGCGACGCTGCGTGGCACCTTCACCTTGAGCCATCCGCCCCGCCAGCGGATCTTGACCCGACCGTCCTTCTCCAGCAGACGCGCATGGGAGCCCGGCCCCGGGAGCACCTCCAAGGTCTCCCCCTCCGTTCCGACCAGCTCCACGTCACCGCCGCGTCCGACGCGCCGCTCGGACCGGATCTCCAGGCGGCTGCCCGGCGCCAGCGTGCACTGCGTCCCCTCGGGAGGCACCGGCGCGGCCCCTTCCTCGAACTCCGCATCCCGCTCCGGATCGCGGAAGATCCCGGTCACCTCGCGCACCGCCTCCCCCACGGCGGGGCCGATCTGGGCCAGGGCGTCGCGAACCGACTCGAAGGAGTCCCCCGGCCCACCCGGACGGGCGCCCTTCTGCCGGCTCTTGCGCTCTCCTTCCGAAACGGCGTCCAGAAGGCGTTCGGCCTCTTCCACGTTGATGACCCCGTCGGCGACCATCTGGAGGATCTCTTTGGTCTCGGGTTTCATGGCGACCTCCTTCCCTTTCACTATGAGACATACATATTTATAATAGATAAATTCAACTTGTCAATATGGAAGCTCCATTTTATCCAATCTTGGGTTCGGCGGGGTACAGAGCTCTCGATCGCGGCGGTCCACAGAGCGCAAGGCTCGCCACAGCTGCAGTCCACGCGGCTCGGGGCACAGGATGGGTGGGGACGGGAGCGGCCTGTTCAAGCAGCCCCCCTAGGAGGGCCCTATCGGGGTCTCCTAGGGGGGCTCAGAGCATGTCATCGTGTGAAGGATACTACCTCAGCAGCAGGAGCCGGCGACTCGCCGAGGTCTCCCCGGCCGTGAGCCGGTAGAAATAGCTCCCGGCCGGCGCGGGCCGACCCGCGGCGTCGGCGCCGTCCCAGCGGGCCTCATGCCCACCCGCTCCCAGGGCCGCGTCGATCAGGGTGCGCACCACGCCCCCGCGGATGTCATGGACCCGCAACGTCGCGCGCGCCGGCAGGGGCAGCTCGAAGCGCACCAGGCCCGAGCCGCGCTGCGGCGAGGCGCATGAGAGAAGCAGTTTCGGCCCCGCCTCGGGACCGGCCGCGACCGCCATCGGGTTGGTCAACACCACGTCGAGCTGCGTGGAGCCGCCGGCCGTCACCTGGACATTGCTCACGGTCTGCGACTCGTACCCCTCCGCCTCGACGCGCACCGTGTAGGTGCCGGCCGGAACGAAGGCGTGATAGCGTCCGAAGGGTCCTCCGCTCCAGTTCTCTTCCTCGTGGCTGAAGGTGATACCCTCGAGGATGATCTCGGCCTCCAGCGGCTCGCCGCTCGACGAGGTCACGTGGCCCCACAGCGGTATGGGCCGCTGGAGCATCCACACCGTCCCGGGCCACACGGTCTCGGCCTCCTGCAGCGCGCTCGCGTAGGAGGGCTGGAACTCGTAGTGCGTTTCGATCAGGAATGCGTGGGCGCCCCGCTTGCCCCACTGCCACTGGTAGTGCTCCCCATCGGCGCTGGGTCCGCGCACGCTGCCGCCGTAGCCGGAGGCGTAGGAGAGGTCGATCGCCTCGTTGCGATGGAAGTTCTCGAACGGGTGCGACCAGCAGTCGTAGCCGTAGAGGGCCTCGCGGCCGCTCGAGTGATAGTCGATGATCTTGGCGAAGCGCTCCTGCTCGCTCCAGGCCAGCATGGTCTGCGACTCGGCCTCCGAGGCGGGCGAGGTTCCCTTGAACGTGTCCGAACCGGGGTTGCTGCTGCCGGAGCAGGCGTTGTACCAGCCCTGAGGATAGTTGCGGTTCAGGTCGATCCCGATGCCCCCGGTCACCACATGCCGGTTCTTGCGCCACCAGTTGTCGACATAATAGACGTGGTGGTACCCGTCGGGATTCCAGAGCGGCGCGATCCAGATCTCGTTGTCGTCCACCAACTGCGTGATGGTCGGGTCACTCCCGTACTGGCTGGTCAGCTTGTCGATGGCCGCCAGCGCGAGCACCGGCGTCACCACCTCGCGCGCGTGATGGCAGCTCACCATCATGAACCCCGGCTCGTCTTCGGTCGCCATGACGTTGTCGGAGATCTTGACCGCGTAGATGTGCCGGCCCTCGTACGTGGGGGCCACGTCGTATTCCGTGGTCAAGTCCACCAGCCTGCAGATCGACGGATAGGCCGCTGCAACGGCGGTCATCTCGGCCACGATCTCCTCGACGTTCTGGTATCCCGTCGGCAACGACTCGGGGTCGCGTCCGGTCTGCTCCGCCTGGATCTCGCTGAAGGGTCGCCCCACCTCCACCAATTCCAGCCGGTATCCGGCCGCTTCGAGGTCGTGCTGTTCGGCCACCGAGACGACCAGATCGACGGAGCCCACGGTGATGGTCCCATAGAGCACGTCGTAACCCGCGTCTTCCAGCTCTTGCGCCGCCGTGGCGCCGTCGTCCGACCAGAGCCGGACCCGTCGCAGCGGCTGCTCTTGCTGATCCCCGTCGACCGGCGCGGCCTGCAGAGCGGCGGAGGAAAGGAACAACAGACCCAAGACCATCCACATCGTGCGCATGCGTGTGTGCCTCCATGCGTCTCACGATTCGCCGCGGGCCGGGTGCGAGCCCTCCGGATGAGCGCCCGGATTCCCTTGCGCCGGCGGATCCTGCGATCGCGGTTGCATGACCGATATTAAGGATCTCACGCCGGCCGGGGAGTGGTCAAGGCGCCGGCCGTCTCCACGCCGGGATTCCGTCGCTAATCCCATCAAAAGCTAGGAATTGCGGGCGACATCCTGGCCGTTCCGCCCGCGAGGCCTCCCTGGAAGCCCAACGTCGTGCCGCCTGTGACGGTGGACTCCCCGGCCAGCCATCGCTAGACCTCCACCTCCAGCCACGTTCCGCGGCGCAAGTAGACCCAGAAGCCGATCGCGGCCAGAACCGACGCGCCCGTGACGGCCCACCAGACCGCCGCGCGGCCGCGCAAGGCCAACCACCCCGCACTGCGCGGCTCCCGGCACCGACGGTGTTGACGGGACCCGCGGAGAATGGAACTCTAGTCGGCGTCAGGATCGTGTCCCGTGTTTGGGGACGCGTGGGGGATGGCATGGCCAGAGTCGTCAAGGCCCGGCGCCAGTTCCGGGCGCGCAGCATGCTGGACAAGTACCGGATCGAAGCCCGGCTGGCGGACGGTCCGTTCGCCAATGTCTACCGCGCCTACGACACGATCGAGGGCATCCGCGTCGCGCTCAAGATCCCCCACCCCCACTTGACCGACGAGCAGTTCCTGGAGGACTTCCGGCGCGAGGTGCGCCTGAGCGCCGCGCTGGATCATCCCAACATCCTGCCGCTGAAGAACGCCGGTTTCATCGACGGCCACTTCGTGATCGTCATGCCGCTGGGAGATCAGACCCTGGCCGACCGCCTTCGCCGTCGCATGGGCCTGCGCACGGCGTTGGATCTGGCCGAGCAGGCCCTCGCCGCGGTGGCGCACGCCCACGCACGGCGGATCATCCACTGTGACATCAAGCCCGAGAACCTGCTGCTCTTCGGCGACGGCCGCCTGCGACTGACCGATTTCGGGATCGCGCGCATGGCCTTGCGGACCCAGGAGGCCTCGGGCTCGGGCACGGTCGGTTACGTCGCTCCCGAGCAGGCGATGGGGCGGCCGTGCCTGCAGTCGGACGTCTTCTCCCTGGGTTTGCTGCTCTACCGCATGCTGAGCGGGAAGTTGCCCACCTGGCCCTACGAGTGGCCGCCCACCGGATTCCATCGCCTGCGCGGCAGGGTGCACGCCGACCTGATCGAACTGATCCGGCGCGCCATCGAGGTCAAGCCGTCGAAGCGCTATCGGGATGCACGCCACATGCTGGCCGCTTTTCAGGCGGTCAAGCGGCGGGCCCTTTCCTACGCCGCCCGCCAGCGGCGCGGGCGCAGGTCGGTCACCCAGCGCGACTGGCGTGACGTGCGCCGCCAGCAGTTTCTGCGCTTCTGGGGCAAGACCCTCGAGACGCGCCACCGCTGCTCGTCGTGCGAAGGGCCGGTCTCGGAGGCGATGCGTTACTGCCCGTGGTGCGGCGCCTCCCGGCGGGTGCACCGCGACGCCACCCGCTTTCCCGCCCGCTGTCCCCGATGCAAGCGGGGCGTCAAGCGCGACTGGCGCTTCTGCCCCTGGTGCTTCGGACGCGGCCTGAGCAACATCTCCTCGCGCGCCTACCCCGACCGCCGATACGAGGCGCGCTGCAGCAATCCCGCCTGCACCCGCAAACAGCTCATGCCGTTCATGCGCTACTGCCCCTGGTGCCACCGGGCGGTGAAGAAGCCCTGGAAGCTCCCCGGGACCAAGGACCAGTGCCCCTCATGCCGCTGGGGGGTCCTCCCCTCCTATTGGCGGCACTGCCCCTGGTGTGGCAAGAGGCTGACGTGATGAAGGGGCCGCGATGGACACCATCGACCCGCTGAGCGTATCGCTGCTCCATCTGGAGCAGGCCATGGATCGTCCCGAGGTCCACGATCTGGCCGGCGGGCAGGCGGCGGTCTTCACCACCGCGCGCCCCGGTAAGGAACGCGCCAACGAGGACGCCGCGGCCCTTTTCGCCGCGGGGCCCGCCAGCGCCGTGTTCATGGTGGCCGATGGCGTCGGCGGAACGCGCGCGGGCCGGCAGGCCTCCTCGGCGGTGGTCCGCGAGCTAGCCCGCCACGTGCAGCGCGCCTTCGCGGAGGGAACGGGTTTGAGGCCGGCGATCCTCGACGGCATCGAGCAGGCCAATCACCGGGTGATGGCGCTCGGCGTCGGGGCCGCCACCACGCTGGCGGTGGTCGAGATCGAGGAGGGCATCGTGCGTCCGTACCACGTGGGCGACTCGACGGTGCTGCTGCTCGGCCAGCGGGGACGCGTCAAGCTGCAGACCATCGATCACTCGCCGGTCGGCTTTGCGCGCGAGGCAGGCATGCTGGACGAGGAGGAGGCGCTGGCCCACGAGGAGCGGCACGTGGTCTCCAACGTGGTCGGCATCCCCGAGATGCGCATCGAGGTGGGCGCCGCGGTCCGCATGGCGCCGCGCGACACCTTGCTGCTGGCCACCGACGGTCTGATGGACAACCTGCGCATCGAGGAGATCACCGCGCGCTTGTGCACCGGGAACCTGCCGCGGGCCGCCGCCGAGCTGGCCGCGGCGGCGCGCGCACGCATGGTGCCGGGGTCCGATCCGGTCTCGAAGCCCGACGATCTGACCTTCATCGCCTTCCGCCGCGCAGCGGCCCGCCGCGGGAGCTTCGCCGAACCCGATTCCCGCATCTGATCCTGCTGCCCGCGCGAGCCGGACGTGCGCCGGGCACGACGCCACCAATCACGCCAACGGCGCGAGGAACGCCGCCACCGCGTCGCCCAGCCGCTCCAGGTCGTAGCCGCCCTCCTGGAGCACGACCGTCGGTCGCCGTAGTGCGGCCACCTGCTCGCCCAGACGACCGAAGCCGTCGGGCTCGAGCCCCAGGCCTCCGATGGGATCGGTCACCAGGGCATCGCAACCCAGCGACACGAAGAGCAGATCGGGACCGAAGTCCTCGATCACCGCGAGCGCCTTGCGCAACGCATCGCCATACGCCATCTCGCCTGTGCTTAGGGCCAGGGGGAGGTTCACGTTGAATCCCTCGCCGGGCCCTTCGCCACGCTCGTCGGCGTAGCCCCAGTAGTAGGGATAGTCGTCGGCGGGGTCGGCGTGCAGCGACACGCACAGCACGCGGCCGTCGCGGTAATAGATCTGCTGGGTTCCGTTGCCGTGGTGGGCGTCCAGATCCAGAATCGCGGCCCGCGCAGCCGCCCCCAGACGAGGTCGCACCGTCTCCAGGGCGATGGCGGCGCTGTTCAGGTAGCAGTAGCCCCCGTAGAAGTCGCGCCCCGCGTGGTGGCCGGGAGGCCGACACAGACCGTAGGCGCAGCGCTCGCCTGCCACCACCGCCTCGGCGGCTGCGACCGCGCAGGCCGCCGCGGCGCAGGCGGCGACGTACGTGCCCTTCGTGATGGGCGTGAACGCATCGAAGCAGAACCAACCGGCCAGGTTCGACGGATGGCGTCCGGGCCGATGGGCGGTGCGCCCGGCGAAGAGATCGGGCAGCACCCCGGAGGACGTCTCGCCCGCCGCGATCCAGCGCTCGTACGCGGTGCGCAGGAAGTCGAGGTAGCCGCGGTCGTGCACCCGCTGCAGCGCTCCGTCAGGCAGCCGACCGGCTCGAACCGCGTCGCAGCGCGCCGACCGGGTCAGCGTCGCGCGGATCGCATCGACGCGAGCCGGAACATCCGGTGGCGATACGCGACCTTCGGCCGAGAGGCCGTAGCGGGGCACGTGGAGCGCGTGTTGATCGGAGAAGAAGACCCGCATGTGGTCCGGTCCGCCGTCGGGGTTGTCCGGGTTGCCCGCCGCCCTCGGTGGCGGCGCCGGTCGGTACGGCGGGCAGCATAGGACGGGTGGCTCCGTTACAACAATCCCTATCCCACCGGTCACTTCGCGGGCTCAGGGTCCCGGCCGGCCCGGCCGACAATGGGCATAGAGGCACGGTCCCCCATGTCGGCCCCGCGGACCCATCTGGGATCCGAGGAGAACCATCGTGCACAACTGGCTGAACTGGCTTCTGTTCGGGCGCTCGAAGCGCTCGATTGATCCATGCAGGGACAAGGTCGACGCCCAACGGCTCGACACCGCCTCGCGCCTCATGCGCGCCATGGCCGAGACCGTGGGTCGGCTCCTCCAGGTGGCGCGCGACCAGGCCATGAGCATCCCCTCGCTGCAGCCCGCCTTCTTCCGCCAGGAGATCGACGCGCTGGCCAAGGGGTATCGGGGCCCGATCTCGCCCGCCCAGGAACAGGAGCTGGGCAAGAGCGCCGCGCAGCTCATCTCGAGTCAACGGGAGCGGGAGCTCGAGTTCATCCGCGACCGAGAGCAGGAGCTCCAAGCGCTCATCGCGATGATCGGCGCCGAGCTGCAGGAGACCGTGCGCGACGCGGAGGATTTCTCGTCCGACATGACCCGCACGCTGGGGGCCGTGGACCAGGCGATCGAGGTCGACGATCTGCGGCGGCTTCGCGAAGAGGTGCGCACGCAGGTGGCTCAGATCCGGCAGCAGCTCGAGCTCCGCCGCGAGCGCGAGCGCGAGCGGGTGCGCAGCCTGGAGGAGCAGATCGAGACGCTCAGCAGCAAGGCCGGCCTGACCCCGGAGACCGCGCAGACCGATCCGCTCACCACGCTCTACACCCGCGAAGCGTTCGACAAACAGATCCGCGCCGAGGCGAGCCTGGCCAAGCGCCTGCGCAGGCCGCTCAGCCTGGTGCTGGTGGACGTGGACCGCTTTGCGCTCGTCAACGAGACCTACGGCCAGGACATCGGCGACGAGGTGCTGGCCAAGTTGGCCGAGCGCCTCATCCGCGAGTTCTTCCGCAAGACCGACTTCATCGCCCGCTTCGGCGGCGAGGAGTTCGCGGTGCTTCTGACCCAGGAGCGTGAGGGCGTGGCCCAACGCGCCGCCGAGAGTCTGCGCACCGCCTTGATCCAGCGCCCCATTCCGACCGCCGCCGGTGAGGTGACCATCACGCTCTCGGTCGCGGTCACCCAGTATCAAGCCCCCGAATCCTGGGAGCAGTTCCTGGCCCGCGCCGTCGTCGGGATCGAGCAGGCGAAGCAGGACGGAGGCAACCGCGTTCTTCGGGCGTGTGAGGGGGCCGACGAGCGGGCGGCGTGAAGGTTGGCGTCCCCGACGGGATTCGAACCCGTGTTGCCGCCGTGAAAGGGCGGTGTCCTAGACCTGGCTAGACGACGGGGACGCGAATCGATCCACGGTAGCGCCCCCCCGACCGCGCCGTCAACCCGATTCTGAGGCACCCCCCTCCGGCCCCGGGTCGGTGGGCCGCTCGCGCGCCACCGAGTCGCTGGGCCGCTCGCTTGCCGCCGGGCCGCTGGGCCGCTCGCTCGCCGCCGAGGCCTTCGCGCCGGACTGCAGGCGTCGTGCGCGGCGGATGCGCTCGATGTGCGCCGCCCACAGGCGCGCCTCACGCCCTTCGCCGCTCGCCTCGTAGAAGCGCTGGGACGCCATGTCCTCGGGAAGGTAGTCTTCCTCCACCCACCGGCCGGGGTAGTCGTGCGGATAGCGGTAGGCGCGCCCGTAGCCCAGCTCCTTCATGAGCCGTGTAGGCGCGTTGCGCAGGTGCAGCGGCACCGGGCGGCTGCCGGTGCGCTCCACGAAGCCGCGCACCCGCTGGTAGGCGGTCTCCAGGCTGTTGCTCTTGGGCGCCAGGGCCATGTAGACGGTCACCTGGGCCAGCGCCAGCGCGCCTTCGGGCAGCCCCAGGAAATGGACCGCGTCTTTGGCCGAGATGGCGAAGGTCAACGCGGCCGGATCGGCCAGGCCGACGTCCTCGCTCGCCATGCGCACGAGCCGCCGAGCGACGTAGAGCGGATCCTGGCCGCTCTCGAGCATCCGCGCCAGCCAGTAGAGGGCGGCGTCGGGATCGCTGCCGCGCACGCTCTTGTGGAGCGCGGAGATCACGTTGAAGTGCTCTTCCCCGGCCCGATCCGAGCGCAGCGCCACGCGATCGCGAAGCTTGCCGAGCACCGCAGGCGTCACGCGCCGGCGTCCGTCCTCATCGGGGGGCACCAGCGTCGCCAGCGTCTCGAGCGCGTTCAGAGTCTGGCGGGCGTCACCGTCGGAGAGCTCGGTCAGGGCTTCGAGCGCCGCGTCGGTGATCTCCAACCGCTGCGACGCAAGCCCGCGCTCCTCGTCCTCCAGCGCGCGTCGCGCCAGGTTCTTCAGCTCCTCGGGGCCCAGCCGCTTGAGCACGTGCACCTGACACCGGGAGAGCAGGGCGCTGTTGACCTCGAAGGACGGATTCTCCGTGGTCGCACCGATCAGGACGATCGTCCCGTCCTCGACGTGGGGCAGAAAGGCGTCCTGCTGTGCCTTGTTGAACCGGTGCACCTCGTCCACGAAGAGCAGCGTGCGCACCCCGTGCACGCGCCGCGCCCCGCGGGCCTCGGCCACCACGCGGCGGATGTCTTTCACCCCGGCCATCACCGCGCTGAACTGCACCGCGCGGTAGCCGGTCGCGCGTCCCAGGATCCGCGCCAGCGTGGTCTTGCCCGAACCGGGCGGCCCCCAGAACACGATCGAGGGTATCGCGCCCCGCTCCACCGCTTGACGCAGCACCGCGCCGGGTGCGGTGAGATGATCCTGCCCCAGGACCTCGTCAAGCGTGCGCGGTCGCATCCGCTCCGCCAGGGGCGGCGGTGGTCCTTGCACGGAGCCGTCGGCGAACAGGTCGCGGCCGCCGGGATGGTCCTGTGATTCAGTCGCCATAGCCTTCGGGGTGGCGCTCCTTCCAGGCCCACGCATCGCCGACGATCCGATCCAGCTCCTGATGGCCGGGGCTCCACCCCAAAACGCCGCGGGCACGGTCGGACGAGGCCACCAACCGCGCCGGATCACCCGGACGCCGGGGCGCATCCTGCACGGGCACGCGGCGCCCGGTGACACGCTCAACCGCCTGGATCACTTCGAGCACCGAGTGGCCGTTGCCGTTGCCCAGATTGAACACCCGCTCCTCGACGCGGCCCAGCTTCTCGAGGGCCAGAATGTGCGCCTGGGCCAGATCCAGGACGTGGACGTAGTCGCGCACGCAGGTCCCGTCCTCGGTCGGGTAGTCCCGACCGAAGATCGACAGCCGCTCGATCTCCCCCGCCGCAGCCCGCAAGGCGAGTGGGATCAAATGTGTCTCCGGCGCGTGGTCCTCCCCGCGCTCGGGCGAGGCGCCGGCGGCGTTGAAATAGCGCAGCGCGGCGTAGCGAATCCCGTGAATGCGGGCGTACCACGCGAGGATCCGTTCGCAGATCGCCTTGCTCTCGCCGTACGGATTGGTCGGCCGCACCGGATGCTCCTCGGTGATGGGGACGTCTTCGGGCTCGCCGTAGGTTGCGGCCGTCGACGAGAAGATGAAGTCGCGCACGCCCGTCTGCACCATCGCCTCCAGCAGGCGCATCACCCCGACGACGTTGTTCCCGAAGTACTCGCCGGGATCGATCATCGACTCGCCCACCAGGCTGGATGCGGAGAAGTGCATCACGCAGTCGATGCCCTCGTCCGCCAGCAGGCGGGCCATGCTTTCCTGGTCGCGGATGTCACCCTCCACAAAGGTCGCCTCCCCCGGCACGGCCGCGCGGTGCCCGCGGCTGAGGTTGTCGACGACCACGACGGCGTGATCCGAGGCGATGAGTTGCTCCGCGGTGACGCTGCCGATGTAGCCGGCCCCGCCCGAAACGAGTACGTTCAACTGGCCCTCCTGCGGCTCGGCGATGACGTGGTCCCCCACGGGGTCCTACCCCCACGGACCGGGCTCGCGCCCACGGCGTCCTTCACTCCTGTTCACTCTAGTTCACCGCAGGGCATAAAGAAAGCCACCACCCCCGCGCCAAGGCGCGGGACGCGGTGGCCTTCCCCACGGGCGCATCGAACGCGCCCCCACCCAGGGCAGAACCCACCTGTGCGCGGATCCGGTCCCGGGGGCGAAGCCCTAGCACGGGCTCCGCCCCATGGAACCGACACCGGCTGATGAGTTCCGGTATCGGAGAAGCCTGTTGAGAGGGGGTGGTCGCGCGGACCGCTCCCCACGGCCCCCGAGACTGAGCGCCCTACTTCTTCTTGGTCGTCTTCTTCTTGCGCGTGGCCTTCTTCTTCGTGGTCTTGCGCTTCTTGGTCGCCTTCTTCTTCGTGGTCTTGCGCTTCTTGGTCGCCTTCTTCTTGGCCGTCTTGCGCTTCTTGGTGGCCTTCTTCTTGGCTACCTTGCGCTTCTTGGCGACGCGCTTCTTGCCGACCTTCTTCTTGGCGACCTTCTTCTTTCTCGCGACCTTCTTCTTCCGGGCGACCTTCTTCTTGGTCGCCTTCTTCTTGGTGGCCTTCTTCTTCATCGCCATGTTGGTCTACCCCCTCCGTTAGGGCCTACAACTGGAGCGGAGGCCTAGGCCTAGGCTTCCGCCCCCTTCTCCACCAGTTCAGCCGCCTTGGCCATCACGGCCTTCAAGTCGAACGGCTTGCGCAGATAGAGATCGGCGCCCAGCTCCAAGCTCCGTTTACGCGTTTCGTCCGTTCCGTAGGCTGTCATGAGAACGATCCGCGTACCCGCGGGCTTGCCCACCTCGGCCAGGAGATCGAGGCCGGACATGCCGGGCAACCGATGATCCACGAGCATGAGATCGAAAGCGGGTTCGTCGGCCAGAATCTCGCGCGCATCCTCGGCAGTGGCCGCTTGCCGGACCTCGTAGCCCCGCTCGCGAAACGCCTGCGTCAGTGTTCGCGCCAGCAAGGCCTCGTCTTCGATGATGAGCACGCGCTGGTTCACAAAACCCCTCCGTGGCGCCAGAGAGCAATGTGCGTGCCACGGAGCCGCCCGAGCTTCTAATCGCTTCTCAGTTATCGAGATAGCCATTATCGCCCCGCGCTCGGCTCCATCCCCGTTTCGCCGTAACTGCAAATTATATGGACAGATATCCATATGGTTGCTTGTAACTAGCTACAGGAAGGGAAAATACAAAGCCTGTACAGAAATCTTACATGGACACTTTTCTGGCAGCCTCGACACGGTACGCCGCTGTCGCCGTCCGCGCCGACATCATCTCCGTGGCTCTCGCGCATCCCCGATGCGTGTCGGTGTCGACGTGGTTGCTGGTCAAAGCGTCAACCCCACCCCCGCTTCCGAACGGTCTTCAATGCGGCGCAGGCGATCCCGCAGTCCCTGGCGCGACATGCCCAACATGCGCGCCGCTTGGCTCTGGTTGCCCTCGCACTCCTGCAGAACGAAGAGGATGTAGGCGTCTCCCAGCGAGGTCAACGCCGGCGGAACCTGCCCGCCGTCCTCGGCCAAATGGCGGGCGAAGCGACCGAACCAGGACGGCCATCCGGAAACCGAGACGACGTTCTTCGGGGCCGGTGACTCGGCCCTACGCGGTGTCTGCAGTCCGTCGGGCAGGTGACGCGGCAGCAGTTCGGGACCTGTCTCGAGCAGCACGACCCGCTCGATCAGGTTCTCCAGCTCGCGCACGTTGCCGGGCCACGCATAACCCATCAGCAGCTTGGCGGCCGAGTCGCTGATCCGGTGGAACGACTTGCCGAACTGGCGGCTGAAGGAGTCCAGGAAGTGCAGCGCCAGCTCCAGCACATCGTCTCCCCGCTCCCGAAGCGGAGGCATGCTGATCCTGACCACCTGCAATCGGTAATAGAGATCATCGCGAAACAGGCCCTCGCCGATGCGCGCCTCAAGGTGGGCATTCGTGGCCGCGATCACGCGCACATCGACGGCGATGTCCACGTTGCCGCCTACGCGCCGGAAGAATCCTTTGTCCAAGAAACGCAGCAGCTTGGCCTGGGTGGACATCCCCATCTCAGCCACCTCGTCGAGCAGTAGGGTACCCCCGTCGCCCAGCTCCGCGAGACCCTTCTTGAAGTAGCTGGCACCGGTGAAGGAGCCCTTTTCGTGCCCGAAGAGCTCGCTCTCCAGCAACGTCTCCTGCATGTTGGCGCAGTTGAGCGTGATCAGCGGGCCATTGCGCCGGTCCGACTCGTAGTGGATGGCCCCCGCGACCAGGTCCTTGCCCGTCCCCGTCTCCCCGGTCACGAGGATCCGGCGCGCGCCGGAGCGCGCCACCTTCGTGATCAGCTCCTTGACGGCGCGCATCGGCTGGCTCGACCCGACCAGGCGGGAGCGCACGTACCGCGCCCGGTCGCGCCGGCGATAGACCTTGAGCTGGCTCTCGCGCGCCAGGCTCCGCGCCGCGCTGCCCACGGCGTGCAGCAGCTCGCTCAGATCGTAGGGCTTCTTCAGGAAGTCGGCTGCGCCCAGCCTCGTCGCCCGGGCCGATTCCTGTTCCTCGCCGAAGGCGGTGATCATCACCACCTGCACCGAAGGGTCGATCTTGCGCAGGCGCGGCAGGAGGTCCAGGCCCGAACCGTCGGGCAGGCGGACGTCGAGGATCACCACCTGCGGCCGGTAGGCCTCGAAGCGGGCGAACCCTTCCTTCAGGCTGGCGGCCGTGCAGACGTCATAGCCTTCCTCGCGCAGGGCGCGGCCGGTGCTGCGCCGCACCAGGCGCTGGTCGTCGATCACCAGGACCTTGATCGATTTCAACGGGCGCCTCCCTGCTGGCCTCGCTAGTCGCCGTTCTCCTCGGGCACCGGGAACGAGAGACGGAAGATGGCCCCACCCTGCGGCCGGTCGCGGACGTAGATGCGTCCTCCATGCTCTTTGACGATCTGGAGGGTGATCGAAAGCCCCAGTCCCGTGCCCGAGCCCCGCGTGGTGAAGAACGGATCGTAGATCTTCTCGACGACCTCTGGGGGAATCCCCGTGCCGGTATCGGCGATGGCCACCTCGAGCGCGCGCCGGCTGCGATAGCGGCGACTCGAGGAGGTGACCCGCAGGATGCCCCCGTCGGGCATAGCGTCGAGCGCGTTGAGCACGATGTTGAGCAGCGCCTGGCGGACCGCGTCGGCGTCCAGGGGAATCTCGGGCAGGTCGGTGCCCATCTCCTGCTTGACGCGGATGCCCGCCTCGAGACAACGGTGCTCGACGTGGCCGAGCACGCGCTCGATCACCTCGTTGATGTTGGCCGGGCGCAGCTCGGAGATCTTCGGTCGGGCGAACTGGAGCAGGTCGCTGGTGAACTGCTCGATGCGATCGAGCTCCTTGATCGCATCCTCGAGATCCTCGCTCAGCGGCGAATCCTCGGGCAGCTTGGTCTGCACGAACTGGATCGTGGTGCGGATGCCGGTGAGGGGATTGCGGATCTCGTGCGCCATGACCGCCGAGATATTGCCGATCGAGCTGAAGCGGTCGATGTTGCGCTGGAACTCGCGCTCCTCCTCCGACTCCGAGACGTCTTCGAGCAACAGGAGGCCCGAGTCGCGCGAGTCGCGCCCCAGCGGCAGCACCCGGCACTGGAGGGTGAGCTCCTTGTCCCCCCGTTGGGCGAAGATCTGGGTGGGCGGCAACGAGAAGCTCTCCCACACCTCCCCGCCGGCTCCCAGGGGACCGTCCTCGGAGAGCCCCAGCAGCCGCCAGGTGGGCGTGTCCAGGGTATCCTCGGAGTTCACCTCGAGAATCTGCACCGCGCGCGGATTGATGTAGCGCACCACGCCCTGCTCGCCGACCAGGAGCAGTCCGACGTCCAGACCCATCAGACACTCCTGGGCAACTTCGGGCTCAGGGCGCAGCACCGTGGCCGTCTTGGTCATCCTGCCTGCCTCGTCGCGCCGGCGCGCCCGCCGCGCGCCCGGTCCGTCCCTGGGCTCCCTGGATCCGACCTATTCGCCGGACTCCGAGGAGCGCAGCTCGTACACGAAGGGCACTTCGCCCCACTCCTCACGCTCCTGCCCCCGTGGCAACGGCTCGAACCGCCAGCGCGACAGCGCCTCGCGCGCCAGCGACTCGAACTCGGGGTAGGCGCTCTTGCGGATCGTCTGAATGCGAACGACGTACCCGGCCGCCGACACCCAGAAACGGAAGCGGACCTCTGCCTCCACTCCCATGCGTCGTCCCCACTCTGCGTACGCCGGCTGCTCCAGATAGAGCAAGCCTCGCTCGCCCAGATCTCCGGTGATGCCCGCCGCGCTGCCCAGACGCTGGGCAGGCCGCTCGCGCCGGTCCGCCGGCGCCGGCCGCGCGCCCAGCGATCGCGGCGCGTCGGCCAGGCGCTCCATCTCCTCGAGCAACCGGCGCGTCACGTCGCCCACCACATCGGGTCGCGGCGGCTCCGCTTCGGCCTGTGCATCGGCGGCCGAGTCGCCCCGCACCGGCTCCACCACCGGCGAGGGCGGCGGCTCGGGCTGGGGTTCGGGCTCGAGCGCGGGCGCATCGGGCACGCCCGGCCCCGCGACGGCCTCCGGCTCGAGATTCGCCGCAGGGCGGGCCGCCTGTGGGCGCGCGGCCTCGGGTTGCGGCGAGGCCGGCGCCTCGGTGGGCTCTTCTCGCGGCGGTGCCGAGATGAGGTTGACCAGAAAGGGCGACGCGGGCGTGCGCAAGGGCGAGCGCTCGATCCAGTCGCTGGCGAAGTAGAGCAAGGCCACGTGGATCCCGATCGAGATCAACAGCGCCCAGAAGCGCCGTCCCTGAGAGGTGCGATCGTGCCAGCGCCGCGACGGCAGCAGCAGCGATTCTTGGTTCGATCTCACCACGCACGCCCCTAGCGCCTTTCACCCATGGGCAGCGGCCGCGCCGCGATGGCGAGCTGCTCGGCGCCCAACTGCCGGGCGATGTCCATGACCTGGACGGTCCGCCCCAACGACACGCTCTCGTCCCCCTTGACGATCACCGTCTTCGACGTCCCGGTCTCCAATCGTTCCTGCAGCCGCGCCCGCAACTGCGGCCAGGGCACCTTGACCCCGTCCAGGAAGAGCTCCTCGTCCGCGGTAATGGTCACCTCGATGTCGCGCTTGCTCTGCCGCTCGACGCGGCTCACCTGCGGCACCTCCACGCGGATCCCGGTATGGATGATGAACGAGGACGAAAGCAGGAAGAAGATCAGCAACAGGAAGATGATGTCCGCCATCGCCGTCGACTCGAGGGCGCTGATCAGCTTGCGCTTCTTCGTGATTCGCATGTCCGTCCGCTCCGTCCATCCCGGCCGGGGATGCTTCAACCGAGCTGATCCTCACCGGTCGTCAGGAGAACCATCAGATCGTTCGAGCGATCCTCCATGTCGAGAATCTCCGAGTGGATTCGGCTCAGAATGTAGTTGTGCGCGAAGAAGGTCGGCACGGCCACCGTCAGTCCCGCGGCCGTGGTCAGCAGCGCCGCCCAGATCCCTCCGGCCAGCACGCTGGCGTCCACGTTCCCCCCCAGCGACTCGATGCGCTGGAAAGCCTGGATCATGCCGATCACCGTCCCCAGGAAGCCCAGCAGCGGGGCGCCGCCCGCGATCGTCGCCAGACCGCCGACGTTGCGCTCCAGCTCTTCCGCCTGCCGCTCACCTTGTTCATGGACCGCCTCGCGCGTGCGCCGCTCTCCCATGGGAACGCTCTGCAGCGCGCTGTGGAAAATCGCCGCCAGCGGCGCGGATTCGAACTCGCCGCAGATGGTGATGGCCTCTTGCAGATTCCCCTTACGGATGCGGCCGCGGATCGCCTCGACGAACCGTTCATTATCGCGCCGCGCGCGGCGAATGGCCACGAAGCGCTCGATAATGATGGCCACCGCCACCACCGAACAGATCAGGATCGGGATCATCAGGATCCCGCCTTTGGTCAGGATCGACACGATCGACATGAAGAACCTCTTCTTCGCGCTTCGACGTCTCGTGCGCGCGACGCGTCACACACGCGCACATTCCTTTTGCGCCATTTCGAGCATCCTGTCAAGGAGCAGCGGCGTAGAACGACTGCTCCCAACCCAATCGCACCCAAGGTTCGTCGGCACCGTCGCCCGGGCGCACGCGCACGTCGTCGCCCAAGAGGTTCGCGACCCGGCAAAACAGACGACCGTCTCCGAAGCGCCAACCGATCGTCGTCGACAGATCGACGAACGCATCCAAGGCAGGAAGGTTCCCGCCGGCGGGCGCCTCGGATCGCGCGTGCGCCGAAACCATCCACAGCAGGGAACCCAGCGCGCCCTCCAAGCCGATCCACCCTTCGTGCTCCGCCACGAATGCGAGGGCTTCCTCCGAATCGCGCAGCTCGTCGTGCGACCATGCGTAGCGACAACGCACCCGCGCTTGCGCGCTGAGCGAAAACGCCACATCCACCTGCAGACCCAGCAACCGCCGGTCGGCCGCATTCGCAAGATGGTAGGCCGGAGGAAGCGAGTCCTCGCCGGCGACGAACTGCGCGCCCTGCGGTACCCAGGCCAAGGGCTGATCCAGCCAGGCGGCCAAGGCCGCGAGCTGGATCTCCCCGCCTCCGCCGCGCACGAGCAGCTCTCCGGTCACGCGCGGCCAGGCGACGTGGGCCGCTTGCAGCGGATCTCCCAGCGCCGAGCGCGGCCAGCGAGGCGCTCCGCCGATGGGCTGGGGCCCCGCCGCGAAGGTCGGGACCAGCTCCGATCCCGTCACGGCCAGATACTCGAGGCGATGGTGCAGCCGGCTCGGATGGTCGCGTCCGCCGGGCATGAACGTCTCCTCGCCCAGCAGCATCTCGTCCGCATAGCCGATGCACGGCGCGGCTTCCAGCCGCAGCACACGCGCCCCGTCCGCGGCGGCGTGCTCCACCGACACATAGGGACCGAGCGTCTGCGACTCTTCGTCGCCCCCGCCGGCCAGCCCCACGCCGAGACGCCCGCCGGGGAAGCCCAGATCGACGCCCAGCAGCCCGTCGCCCCGCACACCCGCGTGCGAGGAGTCGGCGGGATTGCGCCGCCAGACCACGGCCGACCGCGCTTCGGCGAGCAGACGCGGGCTGCGCCCGCCGCGCGCCGCCGCCGCGGGCAGCTCCGCGCCACGCACCACACGCTGATTGGGCCCACGGTCCTCGGTGGCCCACGAGACTTGCAGGCTCGCCCAGCGTCCCTCCCGCGCGAGACTCTGCGACGTGGCGGTGGCGGCATCGTAGCGCGTGCGCATGTGACCGAGGCGTCCGCGCACGCCGACCACGCCGTCCAGGCCCAACGGACGGGCGCGCTGCTGCCACAGCCCGTGCGCGGCCAGGAATCTCTGCTCGCCGCCACGAAGGGTCTCTCCCGCCACGGGCTCGGAGAGATCGTCCCAGGCGAGCAGACCACCGCCCACCCCCAGCCCGAACCGGTGGTCGGGTCGCAGCGGTTCGCGCGCCGTCACGATGCCGGCGCCAAGCTCGCCCCGCGCCGTGGCGTCCAGTCTCTGGTCCCAGCCCCGCACATCGCACCACAACAGCGTGGGCCCGGCGACGCGGGGCATCACGGCCAGCGCCAGCCGGCCGCCCGGTCGGCTGTCCCCCGAGAGGTGGGAGTAGCCGCGGAGCAGGTCGCGCGACGGCGGTGCGGGCAGTTCGATACGCAGCGGGGAACGCGTCCGGCGCTGGTACCCGCTGGCCGGGGGCGCCACGGTGACCGGTCGCTGCTCGGGTGCCACGCCCGGCACCGAAAGGTCCAACAGACGCACGCCTCCGCCCAGACGCCGGGTGTCCTCGCCTTCGATCACCACATCAGGCAGCATGAAGGAGGGTCGCCGTCGGTCCTCGGTGGTCGCCGGCAAAGCGGCGGGCGCGTCGCGGCGCAGCTCTCGCAACGCACCGATCTCGACGCGCTCGGGCTCCCCCTCCTGCTCTTGCGCATGCGCGCCCACGGTCGTTCCGATCGCCCCCGACAGGAGCAGTGGACCGATGGCGCGCAGGACCCGGCGCGTCCATCGCCGCAGAACAGGCGTCCCACACCGGTCGCGGCGGCCCCCCAGCCGGACCTCTTCAGCAAACGCCTTGTCCATCTTCGTGCGCGTCCTTTCGAGCTTCAACGGTTGCGCGGATCCTGCTCCAGGCGCCTCAGCCGATAGCGGGCCTCATCGCGGAGCGTCTCTTCCTCCAGGGGAAGCTCCAGGACCGCCTCGTACTGCCGCCGGGCGTCGTCGAAACGGCCCCCACCGACGTAGCACTCGGCCAGGCGCAGCCTGGCGGTCGCCTCCCACAAGGGCTCCTCTCCCGATCGTTGGAGGAAGACCTCCAACCACCTCACCGCCCCGGTGGTGTCCCCCGCGCGCAGCGCCGCCTCGCCCGCCCAGTACTGGGGACGAAACACGGCGGCCGACACCGAGAGGCTGTCGGCCAGCGCGAAGCTCTCGTAGGCCGCCTGCCACTCGCGCTCCTCGAACGCCATGCGCCCCAAGTTGAGGCTGGCGACCGCGCGCAACGAGTCGGGGGCGCCCGAAGCGGCGCTGGCCACCTTCTCCCACTCGTTGCGAGCCGCCTCGTCTTCCCCGAGCTCCTGGTAGGCCTGGGCCAGATTGGCGCGGGTGAGCGCCGCCTGCGCGGGATCGAGCTGCAGCGACAGCCGCAGCTCCAAGGGGCGCAGCGCCGAACGGGGTTGCCCCAGCTCGAGCCGCAGCACGCCGGCCCGCAGGAGGGCCTCCGCCCGTTGCCGGAAGGACGCCTCTTCCCCGAGAGCTTCGTAGGCAGCGGCGGCCAGATCGCGCTGACCCAAGGCCTCGCGACACCGCGCCATCTGGAAGCGGACGTGGGGCAGCCGGGGATCGTCGGCGCGCGCGCGCTCGAGAAACCGGCCGAAGGACTCGAGCGCCGAGGCGAAGCGCTCCTCCCGGAGATAGCCTTCCGCAAGCTGCAAATGGCGCTCTCCCTGACCCTGCGTCTCGGGGAAGCGGCTCTCCATGTCCCGCAAGACCGACATGGCCTGATCGTACTCGCCCAGCGCGATGCGACACTCGAAGAGCGACTCGTGCGCCGTGCGCCGCAGCGCCCGGTCGGCGCCGGGCGCTTCCAGGATGCGGCGGTACCATTCGATGGCCTTGGCGTAGTCCCCGAGGTTGTAGGTGCCGTCTCCCAATCCAAGATAGGTGCGCGCCCGCAGGGAGTCGGGAGCCGCCCGCGCATCGAGCACCGCCGCGAAGCGCTCGACGGCCTGATCATAGAGCTCCTGGCGAAAGAAGGTCATGCCTTCCCAGTAGAGGGCGCGAGCCGCCTGTGGGCTGTCCCCCGCCCGCGAGCGGATCCGCATGAACGCGCTGCGCGCCTCGGCGAACTCCCCCAGCCGCAGCAGGGCCCATGCATGACGGAACGTAGCTTCGGCTTGTAGGTCGGCGAGCGAGTCGGCCGCCGCCCGTCGCTCGGCCTCGGCGAACGATTGGGCGGCATCGTCGATCCGACCGACGTTGAAGAGGCAGTTGCCCCGGCGCAGCCAGAGATCGGCGGCGAAGGGACAATCCCGACAGAAGCGCAGCGCCTGATCGAACTGCTCCAGGGCCGATGCGTAGCGCTGCTCTTCGTAATCGCACCACCCCAGGGCGTAGGTGCACCGCGCGGGGTCGGCTCCCTGCTGCAGCGCCCGACGGTAGTGGCGCCTGGCCATCTCGAGATGGTTCAGCCGGTAGAAGGCCTCCGCCCGCCAGAAGTTGTACTCTCCCGCGTTGCGCGTGCCCGGGTACTTGATGATCAGGTCACCCAGGAGCCGCGCAGCGGTGCCCCACTGCTCGGCCGCCACGGCCGCCAGCGCCTGGCGCCTGAGCAGACCTTCGGGCGCCTGCGGCAGGAGCGTGGTGGCCTTGGTGTAGGCGGCGTAGGCTTCCTCTGCCGCGCCCAGCCGGTAGTAGCAATCCCCGCGCAGAGACCAGGCCTCGCGGGCGAGGCTGTCGGCCGACACCAACCCCCGAAACCCCTCGAGGGCCTCGATCGCCTCCTCGTAGCGATCGAGATGGAAGCGTGCGTAAGCCAAGGCGTAGGTCCAGGGATAGAAGAGGGGATGGTCGCGCGCGACCGGCGCCGCGGGCGCCAGCAGGGACTCGGCGTCCGCAAATCCCTCCGCGCCGATGAGCGCCAGCGCGGCGCCGTAGCGGGAGCGTTGGCGCTCGTCGACCCGCTCGCCCCGCACCCCCCGGTAGAGCTCCAAGGCCTCGGTCGTCTCCCCGCGCTCCAGGGCCAGCCAGCCCAGAATCACGCGCGCCTCATCGGTCCAGGCGACCGGCGCATCGGGCCACCGTGCCAGCAATTCATGTAAGGCCGCCTCGGCGCTGTCGTCGGCGCCGGTCTCGAACAGGGCCCGCCCCCGCAGGAACTGGCTGCGCGCAGAGGTCGCCTCGGGTCGCTTCAGCGCCCGCAGGTGGCGCAGCGCCTCCACCCACTGCCGATCGGCCACGTGGGCTTCGGCCAGATCCAGATGCAGCGAGTCGGCCATCGCCTCTTCGCCCCGGGCGTCGGACAGGGCGGCCCGCCACGCGGCGCGCGCCGGCTCCAGCTTCCCCTCGCCCGCATAGAGCCATCCCGCCCAGTGACGAAGCTGGGCCCGCTGCCGCGAAGGCGGCGCTTCGGCTGCGGCCTCCTCGAGCATGCGCGCCGCCCGCTGAGGCCCGCCCCGCTCCAACGAAGCGTGCGCCCGCCACACCTCCAGGCGCCAGCTCTCGGGTCCCGGCCAGACGGCCTGCGCGCGCTCGAACGCCAGGCCGGCCTGCTCGAGCTCACCCCGTTGGTGGAGGGAGCGGCCCAGATCGATCCAGGCCTGCGCCCGCAACGCCGGCTCGGGCGCGAGCTCGGCCAACGCGCGCAACAACGCCTCGCCTTCGGTCACCCCGCCGGCGGCGATCAGATTGCGCGCGCGCAGCAGCGACTCCTCCTCGCGCAACGGTAGGAGATCGTCGACCGCGATGAGTGAGCGCACCAGCTCGGGTCGCGGCCAGCGGTCGCAGCCCGGGGCGACGAGGAGCAGATGGCCGGCGCCGGTCGTACGGGGCGTCCACGGGTCGGGCAGCTGCGGCAGCACGATGGCGGGATCGGCCTGAGCGGCCGTCACCGAAATCCATATACCCACGATGAGCGTGGCTCGACTTGGCTGCATCCCTGAGGACACCTCCGCATGGACGCGCCGGCTTCCTTGCTGGCCTCACGCGTCGGTACCCGGAGCAACGTGCACGCCCGCGGCCGGCTCACGGGGGGCAACCGCGCTGTTCTTTCTGTAACGCCTTCTTGATACGGCTGCAACCGCCAAAGGTTCCTGAACGAGCAGAACGAGCAATGGGATGCGCGCCTGCGCGCATCGGTGCGTTCGCCTTGCCCGCCGCAACGCCTTGCACTAGGCTGCCTCAAGAACGGAGTGAACGAAACACGCGGTGCCGCAAGCGCCGCCGAGAGGTCGTCATGGAGATTCTGCACACACCGTGGCGACGGTCGTACGTGGTGAACGCCCGTCGATACGAGGGGTGCCTCTTCTGCAACCTGCTCGCTCAGGATGCGGACGAACCGCTGTCGCACATCCTGCATCGCGGCGGCGAAGCCTACCTCATGCTCAACGCTTACCCCTATACCCCGGGTCACCTGATGGCGGTGCCGCTGCAGCACGGCGGCCGACTGGCCGATTTCTCGCCGGCGCAGATCCACGAGCTGATGAGCCTGGCGCAGCTCGGCGAGCGGCTTCTACGCCGGGCCTACGGCTGCCGCCGCGTGCACGTGGGCGCCAATCTGGGATCCGCCGCCGGCGCGGGCGTGCCCGAGCATCTCCATCTGCACGTCGTCGCCCGCCCCGAGAGCCCGCTGTGGGAACGGTGCGCACAGGAGTCCGATTCACCCGAACCGGTCACCGAGACGCTGTCGCGGCTGCGGGCGGTCTTGGCGACCCTCGTGCAGGAGACCGGCTCGCGATGACATCGAGCCCATCCACCCCACTCTTGATCCACTGCATCGTAGGGGCCCGGCCCAACTTCGTGAAGATCGCGCCCATCATGAAGGCCCTGGCTGGCGCGCCGGCCGTGCGCGCGCGCCTGATCCACACCGGGCAGCACTACGACGCCCAGATGAGCCGGCACTTCTTCGAGGACCTGGAGATCCCCGAGCCCGACCGCTATCTCGACGTCCGCTCGGGCACCCACGCCGAGCAGACCGCGCGCATCATGGAGCGCTACGAGCGGGTGCTGCTCGAAGAGCGGCCGGGCTTGCTGATGGTGGTGGGCGATGTCAATTCCACCCTGGCCTGCTCGCTGGTCGCGGCCAAGTGCGCCACCCCGATCGCGCACGTCGAGGCCGGGCTGCGCAGCTTCGATCGCACGATGCCCGAGGAGATCAACCGCCTGGTCACCGACGCGTTGGCCGACCACCTCTTCACCACGTGTGAGGATGCCGGACGCAATCTCGCCGGCGAGGGCGTGTCGCCCGACAAGGTGCATTTCGTCGGCAACGTGATGATCGACACGCTTCTGGCCTCGCTGCCCCTGGCCGCGCAGAAGCAAGCCGCGCAGCGGCTGGGACTCGAGCCCGGCGCCTACGTCTTGGCGACCATCCATCGGCCCGCCAACGTCGACCGGCGCGAGGGATTCGAGCGCGTGCTGGCCATCGTGGAGGCGCTGGCCGCCCGACTGCCGGTCGTCTTCCCCATCCACCCGCGCACCGAGCGCCGCGCCCGCGAGCTGGGTCTCGATGGGCGACTGGCCGCCTGCCGGGGATTGCGGCTGGTCGCGCCGATGCGCTACCTGGAGTTCGTCGATCTGCAACGCCAGGCACGCCTGGTGCTGACCGACTCGGGAGGCGTTCAGGAAGAGACCACGGTGCTGGGCGTCGCGTGCCGCACGTTGCGGCCCAACACCGAACGGCCCGTGACGATCACCGAGGGCACGAACCGCCTGCTGCCCATGGAGACCGAGGCGGCCGTCGCTGCGGCGCTCGATGCGCTGACGCCCGGCGGGGAGCCGACCCTCGCGCGCCGTCCCGCGCTCTGGGACGGGCGGGCGGCCGAACGGATCGCGCGCAAGCTGGAGCAGTTGGCGCACGCCCGCTGATCACCGAGCGGCCGCGGCGGCAACGCCGCTCTCGGGACCCCGGTTCAGGCCGCGCGTCGGTGCCACGCCGCGAAGCCTCCCGCCGCCGCCAGCAGCAGCAGGATCGCCCCCGCCGCCAGGCGGCTGAGCAGCAATCCCAGCTCCCGCGCGGGCGACACCGATTCCATGCGCACCGTGTGCTCGCCGGGCGGCACCAGCGCCGCGCGCAGCACGTGGTTCACGCGCCGGACGGGCTGCGTCTCTTCGTCGATCCGCATGCGCCAGCCCGGTTCGTAGTAGATCTCGCTGAAGACGAGCAGGCCGGGCTCGGGCCCTTCCACGGCCACGCGCGCGCTGACCTCCTGGGCGTTGGTCGTGACCGAGATCACCCGGCCCGGCGAGAAGCGCTCGGGCAGGTCGGAGGACTCATCAGCCAGCGACGTGGCGGTCGTCGCGGGATCGAAGTCGGGCGCGAGCAAGCGGTCGACCACGTCCCGGGCATCGGGCAACGGCTCGTGACGCTCGACGAACCAGGCGCGGCGCGACCCCATCGGGTTGCGGTAGACGAGCAGCTCCTGGCCCCCGAGCACGCGCGCGCGGGTGGCGAGCGTGAACGCCTCGCCCTCCAGCTCCCGATCCGAGAGCAGGAACGAGGCGTTGAGCATCGACAGCACCGGCAGCCGGTCGATCGCGCCCGAGCGGATCAGGTCGTCGTAGATTCGCAGCTTGGCCGCCTGGTAGCCCCCCACCGTCTCCACACCGAAGGCGGCCATGCGGTTGGATCCGAAGGCGCGGGCCGCAACCGGTCCGCTCCCGCGCAGCGGCGCCACGCGGAAGGGCGACTCCTGCCGCTGCAGGAAAGCGGTCAGCTCGTCGCCCTGCAACACCGCTTCCGAGCGCGCGGCGGGCTGCGGATTGTAGAACCTGCGGTCGATGATCCAAAGGTCGGCAGCCACCAGCACGAAGAGCAGCACGGCCACCGCCTCGGCCGGCAGCCAACGCCGCCGCCGGGCTTCGATCAATCCGACCATCGCCGCGAGGAGCCCGAGGCCGACCGTCACCGACGATCGCAGAAGCTCCATGCGCTCGACGATCAGCCCCGCGCCGCCGGCCCGGAGCTGTTCGGCCGACAGAGACTGCAACATGCGAAGCTGCTCCGGGTCCATCGACGCGGCCTCACGCGGGCTCAGGAAGCTCCCCGCGCGCCGCAGGCCGTCGGCGACCACGCCGCCGGCGACCAGCCAGAGCAGAAACAGGATCGCCAGCGCGGCGGCCGCGATCGACCAGCGACTGACCCCGCCGGCGGGCGCCCCGCCTCGGGCGGCGCGCTTCTCGCCCTTGCGCGGGACCGCGGCCCGGCGCGGCGACGGCCACAGCTCGTCGCGCAGCACGGCGTCGATCCCCCGCGCCACCAAGAGCGCCGCGGGCAACGGCAGCATCGCATAGATCATCGAAGGCACCCGGAAGCTGTGGAACATCGGCAGCCACTCGTACATGGGCCGATAGAGAATCGGCACGTGGCGTCCGAATCCCACCAGCAGCACGAAGAGGAACAGCCCCACCGGGATCCAGCGCGACCGACCGCGCGTCATCAGCAGCCCGAGCAGCGCCAGCACGAGGACGGTGATTCCCAGGTAATGAGTCGACTGGGTGAACGGCAGGGTGCCCCAGTAGGTGCCGCCTTCCAGTCCGAACCAGGCCGGGAAGAGGAAGCAGATCAGCTCCCGCGGCACGAACGACCACGCCGTCGCGTAGTCCCACGCGCTTTGGGCCGCGTCGGCCGTCTCCTGCGCGAGAGCGCTGGTGCTCCCGCGGATCGAGTGGGGCGAGTACTCGAGCACGGTGGCGAACGGGTCCATCACCAACGCGCCGGCCAGGACCACGGCCAGCAGCCCCAGCAGCAGCCCCCACGCGATCCCCCGTCCCCGCCAGCGGTCGGGCCGCTGCAGGATCAGGACACCCACCAGGTAGAGCGCGACCAGCAACAGCGTGTAGTAGGTGATCTGCGGGTGGTTGCACCAGAGCTGGAAGCCCAGCGCGATGGCGAGAAACCCCGTGGCGGCCAACGACCGCTTGCGCAGCAGCGTCTCCAGCGCCAGGAAGATGAGCGGCGCCATATAGAGCGCCCGGATCTTCGTGTTGTGCCCGGCCGAGATCAGCCCCAGCATGTAGGGTGTCATGGTGAACGCCAGCGCTCCGCAAAGCGCGCCCAGCGGGCTGGCGCCCCGCAGGACGAGCCACAGGTAGAGGGCCAGGCTCCCCACGACCAGGTACAGGTAGAACGTGCGCCCCGAGCGGTTTCCGAGACCTTCGCGCACGAGACGCATCAGGTCCATGGGCGGCGAGGGCGTGGCGATGAAGCTGCCGTAGGCGGGCATGCCGCTGAAGATCGCCGGGCACCAGAGGGGCACCTCGCCCAGCTCCTCCTGGGCCTGGGCCTTCCACTCGCCCAGCGGCAGCCAGGCCTGCACGTCGGGCGCCACCGGCTCCTCGCCCTGAACCGCCATCTCCCAGAAGAAGACCAGCGGCAAGAGCAGCAGGATGGCCACCGCCAGGATATGACCTCGTCTGCCTGCGAATCCTCTCATCGGGCTCGCCTCCGCTCGTGGGCCGCCCTTTGCGCCGCTCTCGTCCCCGCCCGCTCGGCGGGGTGGACCGACGGCGCAGCCGATGAGAGCAGCGGGAGCCTGGCCTGTCAAGGCGCGGCGTATCAGCGGAGAGCCCAACGTCCCTGCGCTTGTATCGGGAAGCCCCCCTGCCTATACTGCTGGGTTCGATTCCGGCCCGCGATGAGCCCGGACAGAGGCCGCGTGCTCACCGCCTCCGCGCGCTGTCGGCGAGGTTGTGACAGCCGGGGCCGGACCGCGACGGCTTCAGGGTGCCCAGGAGAGCCAAGGAGGAGCCATGGCCATTCCGCTCGTCGATTTGAAAGCCCAGTACCAGAGCATCAAGCCCGAGATCGACCAGGCCATCCAGGAGGTCATCGACGCGACGGCCTTCATCGGCGGCAAGCATGTCAGCGACTTCGAGGAGGCCTTCGCGAGGTACTGCGAGGCGCGCCACTGTGTCGGCGCGGCGTCCGGAACGGCGGCGCTCCACCTGGCCCTCTGCGCGGCCGGCGTCAAGCCCGGCGACGAGGTGCTCACCGTATCCTACACCTTCATCGCCACCGCGGAGGTCGCCAAGCTCTGCGGAGCGACCGTTCGATTCGTCGACATCGATCCGGTCACCTACTGCATGGATCCGGCCGCGCTGGAAGCGGCCATCACCGACCGCACGCGGGTGATCATCCCGGTCCACCTCTACGGCCACCCGGCCGAGATGGACGAGATCCTGCGCATCGCCGCCAAGCACGAGATCGCGGTGATCGAGGACGCGGCGCAATCCCACGGCGCCCGGTACAAGGGCCGCCGCGTGGGAGGCATCGCGCCGTTGGCCACGTTCAGCTTCTACCCGGGAAAGAACCTGGGCGCCTATGGAGATGCCGGAGCGGTCACCTTGAGCGATACCGCCACCGCCGAGCGTTTGGCCTCGCTGGCCAACCACGGCCGCTCGCTGCGCTACAAGCACGAGTTCGAGGGGTTCAACTACCGCCTGGACGCGATCCAGGCCGCCGTGCTGGCCGTCAAGCTGCGCCGCCTCGATGCGTGGAACCAGCGGCGGCGCGAAATCGCCGCGATCTACGACCGGCTCCTGGCCGACGTCGCCGAGATCACGACGCCGGCAGCGGCCCCCGACTGCGAGCACGTCTACCACCTCTACGTGGTCCAGACGCCCGACCGCGACGGGGTCACCGCCTACCTCCGTGATCATGGCGTCATGGCCCAGCAGCACTACCCGATCCCGCTGCACTTGCAGCCGGCCTACGAGCACCTGGGTCTGGGCCCGGGCACTTTTCCGGTGACCGAGGCGTTGGCCGAGCGGTGTGTGTCGCTGCCGATCTTCGCCGAGATGACCGACGATCAAGCCCGCACGGTCGCCGAGACCCTGAAGGGGGCGCTCGTCAAGGCATGAGCGACCCACCATGGCACGTACGGCGCTTCGACCGGCGGCGGCCCCCCGGGCTCCCCGCCGGTCGGGCCCCGGCGGTCGTCCTGGACAACATCCGCAGCGCTCTGAACGTGGGCTCGATCTTCCGCACCTGCGACGCCGCCGGCGTCGCCCACCTCTATCTGGCCGGCATCACCGCCCTGCCGCCCAATCCGAAGCTGCTGAAGACGGCGCTGGGGGCCGAGGCGATGGTGCCCTGGAGCCATCATCTCTCGGTGACGGACCTGGTGAACGACCTGAAACGCGCGGGACGCGCGATCGTCGCCGTGGAGCTGACCAACCGCAGTGTGCCCTACACCGAGGCCGACTACCCGGCCGACATGGCGCTGGTCTTCGGACACGAGGTGGCCGGCGTGTCGCTTCCGGTCCTGGAGCGGTCGGACCTGGTCATCGAGATCCCGATGTACGGCCGGAAGAACTCGATCAACGTGGCGACCAGCGTGGGAATCGTGCTGTTCGAGGTGATCAGGCGTCGGTTGGCGGAAACAGATAGAGCATGATGATGCTGATGTTGTCGGGGCTGCCCCGGCGGTTGGCCAGATCGATCAGATGGCGCGCGGTCTCGCTCACCCGGCTTCCCACGCTTCCCTCCTGCGCCGCCTCGTCCGCGCTGTTGCCCAGCCGGTCCATCAGAACGCGCAGGATCTCGGCTTCCTCGAAGACACGCAGCAATCCATCGGAGCAGAGCAGCAGCAATTCCGGCGTCTGTCGGGAGAGACCAACGGAATCGATCTGAGGCTCGAGCGGCTTTCCCAGCCCCACCGCCTGGGTGAGTGTGTGGCTGGAGCGATGATGCCGGGCTTCCTCGGTGGTCAAGACACCCTGCTCCACCAGCTCGGCGGCCACGTTCTGATCGCGGCTCCAGGGCTCCATGGAGCCCGTGTGCGGACGAATGCGGTAGCAGCGTGAATCGCCCACGTGGCAGAGATGCATCTGCGCGCCGGAGAAGACCACCATGGTGCAGGTGCTGCCCATCCCCACCAGACCGTGACGCTGGGCCAGCTCGAAGACCGCCTGGTTGGCCGACTCGACCAGCCCGCTCAGAAACGGGGGAACGTCCGCGATCGGTCCGCCGGGCAGCGCGCCGGCCACGGTCTTCACGATCACCTGGCTGGCTTGGCCCCCCCCGGGCGGGCCGCCCATGCCGTCGGCGACCAGCGCCATGAGCCGCAGGTCACCGCTCCCCTCCCCGTCCGCATCCACTTCGAGCGCGACCGCGTCACCGCGGACGGGAGCCGATCCCTCTTCGGCCGGCCGCACCTCGGCCCGTCCGGCTACCCAAAGCAAGGTGGCATCCTGGTTCTCGGGCCGCACGGTCCCCC
>CAZPGB010000004.1:0-180518 GCA_964585945.1 uncultured bacterium
GGACAACTTCAACTATGCGTACGAATTCGGGGTTTTGAGACGGGAACTACCTAGCGTGACCCCCGTCATGCGAGACGGACGGAGTTTCGAACCAGGAGACCCCAGATGGAAATCCGTGGGAGTCGCGTGATCCTGCGAGACCCGCGTCCGTCCGACCACAGGGACATGCGGCGGTGGATGGAGCCCAGCTCGGATTGGCAGCATTGGGACGCCCCCTGGGAGTGGAACGAGGAGTCACGCCGGCGGCGATGCGAGAGCTGGGTGCGACGATTGGGGGAGGCGCCGGCCGATCCCCGCACGAGCCTTCAGATCGACACCATGCAGGGGCGGCACATCGGCTGGTTGGGCACCTACTGGATCGACGAGGCCAACCGCTGGAAGGATTGCGGCATCGTCATCGCCGAGGAGGATTGCCTCGGGCGGGGCCTAGGCCGCGAGGCGTTCACGCTGTGGGTGGACTACCTGGTGGAGGCGCACGATCTGCCCCGCATCGGCATGGGGACCTGGAGCGGGAACGAGCGGATGATCCGGCTCGCTGCGCGCGTGGGAATGCACGAGGAGGCCCACTTCGCCGGCGCGCGCAAGGTGGGCGAGACGCGCTACGGCGCGGTGCGCTGGGGTATGACCCGGGCGCAGTGGGAGCATCATCGGGCGCCCCGGAGCGATGGGCTGCGCCGCTACGCGCGCGATGACTGGCACGAGGCGGTGGAGCTGGTGCGGCAGCTCTACCAGCATCATCGGGAGCTTCAGCGTGCGCCCACGTTCACCGATCGCGACGCGCGCGAGACGGTCTTCGGATGGCTGGCGAGACGCGACACCACCCTGTGGATCCACCAGGAGGCCGGCCAGATCGTGGGCCTGGTGCGCGCGCGTCGTGAGGGGGTCTGCTTTCTGGAAGAGCTGGTCGTTCGTGAGGGCCACCGGCGACGGGGCGTGGGCAGGCGCATGCTCAGCGCGATCGAGGCAGAACTGCGCGATGCCGGCGACCAGGACGTCTTTCTCAGCACGTTGTGGCCGGGCAATCTGGCGGCGGTCGACTTCTATCGCCGCTGCGGCTACAACGTGATCAATACGATCGAGCTGCGCAAGGGGCTCCGAGAGGATCGCGGCGGCCGAAGCGTGCGATTCCTGAAACGCGGCTTTCGTCTGGGCAAGAGCGTTCCGGACGATCGATCACCTGGGACATAGACCCAGTTGAGGTTTGTCCCCAAAGGGGGTAGGATTCTGATGGGTCGGGCGGCAACGCCCCAAGCTCTGACGCGAAGCAACGCCCGACCCGCCTAGGGGGTTTCTCTCAGCCCGACCGCCGGCCCGTCCGTCGCGGGCCCGTGCGCATAGCGGCCAACGGACGTCCTGCCCAGGAATCCCGGCCTACTGGGCGGCGGCTTGTCCGAACGCCTGCCAAAACGGATCGACCCGGGGATGCTCGAGAGGCTTCTCTCTGCCTTTGGCCTGGAGCCTGCATCCCTTCTCGGGCGGCAGCACCTCTCCGATGATGGCGGCCGCGATCCCGTGCCCTTGCAACCGCCGAACGATCTCGTCCGCCTGCGCCGGGCGGGAGGTGAGCAAGAGGGTTCCCTCGCTGATCGACGAGTAGGGATCGATGCCAAAGAGGTCGCACACGCCGGCCACGACTTCAGGCAGCGGGATCTTCTCCTGCTCGATGTGCAATCCCACCCGCGAGGCCTGGGCGATCTCGCACAAACCGCCCCAGACGCCGCACTCGGTGGCGTCGTGCATTGCGGTCACCCCTTCGTCACGGACGCCCACCGAGACCGCGATGCGCGCATCCTCGACGACGCTCATCTGCCAGAAGATCTCATCGGCGGCCCGACGGAACGCCTCGCCAAACCGCTGCTGGATGCGGTCGGGGAACGTGGCGGCGAAGAGCCCCGCCGCTTCGATCGCGGGCCCCTTGGTCAGGATGACGGCATCCCCTGGACGAGCCATGGCGGGCGTGATGTACCGGTCGCCGGCGCCGATCGCCATCACCGTGGCGCCGCCGACCATGGGGTAGTCGCAGCCCTCATAGCGGCCGGTGTGTCCGGTGACGATCGCGACACCGAGCTTCTCGCACTCCTCGTGCATGGTGATCCACATCCGCTCGAACTGGTCCCCCGTGATCGATCGCGGGAGATTGAGATCGATCGTCATGTAGGCGAGGGGCAGTCCGGACATGGCCGCGTCCGAGCAGAGGATGTGCACCGCGAACCAGGCCGACCGCTCCCAGCCGTAGGGTGGGACGATGAAGACCGGGTCGGTGGTAACGGCCATCACGCGGCCGCCGCCGATGTCGAGCACGCCGATGTCAACACCGTGCTGTGGGCCGACCAACACCTCTTCGCGCGCGCGACCCAGCCGCGGGTAGATGATCTGATCGAAGACCTCCGCTGAGATCTTGCCGATGGCAGGTAGTTCTGGGGACATCGTCACTCCCCTCCGTTTGTCACTCGGTTCGCGGTTGGCTGATTCTGCAACTTACTGGCCTCGTGGTCGCGGGGGCGACCCCGCGACCACGAGCATCGCTTCACGATGGGGGAAAGCGCAGGCACTTGTCCAGTGTTGGGTCGGATCGAGCACGAGGGCATGCTTCCCGATGCGCTGCGGAGCTGCAATCATGTAGAATGAACATGACCTGGATGCAGCTGCGCGGTAGAAGGCAAACCGAGACAGAGGAGAAACGGCATGTCGGTAGCGAAACGAGGCTCGGCGCCTCTTCTTGTGGCAGTGCTGATGTCCATGGTGTGCGCTGCTCAGGCGGCCGAGCGCATGGCCGTTCTGGAGTACTTCACCAGCACCACCTGATCGGGGTGCCTCTACTCCAGCCGTGAGCTGGATCGATTGGCCGACGTCTACGGGGACCGTATCGCGCCCATCACCTACTACACGGGTTCCTCCGATCCCTTCTACACCACCGAGGGCTACAGCCGCTGGCACTCCTACCCGCCTCCATATCGGTACGGCAGCTCCTGGGTCTACGCATGGCCCTGGCTTTGGCTAGACGGCGACAAGCACCCCGGCTACCAGTACGCGACGTGGGAAGGCTACCTGCAGGCCCGGTTGCCGGTACCGTCGGATCTGGAGATCGATCTGGGCGGAAGCTACGAGCCCGGCTCGCGCAGCGGATCGCTGGAGATCACGATCGAGAACGTGGGAAGTGTGCCGCTCACCGGGACCCTGCAATGCGTGCTCACCGAATCGGAGCTCTACTACGTCGCGCCCAACGGTCTCGACTGGCATCACCATGTGATGCGGGACATGATCCCCACCGATGCCGGCACATCGGTGACGCTTCCGCCCGGTGAGCCCACCGTAGTGACGCTCGGCTTCGAGCTGGATCCCGCCTGGGTGGCCGACGAATGCAAGCTGATCTGCTTCGTCCAGCATGAGGTCCTGCAGCCCGACAGCACCAAGGAGATCTGGCAGGGCGCCAAGGTCGCGGTGCTCGATCTCACCGGCTCGGCGGCCGTTGAGACCCGTCCGCAAGGCACGGCAGCTTTGCAGGCGCCGGCCGTCCTGCAGCCGATGCGCCCCAATCCGGCCCGGCCCGCGACCGAAGTCACCTTCGAGCTGGCGGGGCCGGCCGAGGTGAGCCTGGACCTGTTCGACATCGCGGGGCGGAAGGTGCGGGTGCTTGCGGCCGGGCGGTATCCGGCCGGCGCGCACACCATGGTGTGGAATGGCACTGGCGGCGATGGTCTGCAGGTTCCGGCCGGGATCTACTACTGTCGCCTGGAGGCTCGCGCGGACGGCGTCGCTCATGAGGAGACCAGAACGCTCCTGGTCACGCGCTAGTCTTCCTGTCTCTGCAGGAGCCCAATCATGCAAGGACTGCTGGCCCTGACATAGGGCGCCTGGTCGTAGTCTCCGTAGAGAGCTTGCGCGCACAGACCCACCTCACCCGCACAGACGCACCTCACGCGCACAGACCCACCTCACGCGCAGCGTGGCGCGTTGCTGCGTCTCGGTGACCAACTCGGAGGATCTCTGAAAGGGCAAGAGGATCCACGGGAACGAGCGGTCGGATGGGCAGACAGCCGGAGTCGGCGCAGAGGATCCGGACCGTGAGGTTCGCTCGTCTCAGTTTCTCTCGAAGGACCATCAGCATTCGCGGCACGCGATCCACGCAGACGAGCTCGCGGCCCTCTTCCAACAGAGGCAACAAAACCCTGCCCGTTCCTGCCATCAGTTCCAGGACGCGTCCGGGGGAGCATGTCACCATCGACCGGAAGGAGGAAATGTCCTGGTCGAACACGCAGTAGGCATCGTAGAGATCGGCGAGTTTGGCGTAGTCCAGGGATGTCATGGGTCTGTCTCTTGTTCCAGCCTTGTGACGACCTCTGCGAGCCGGCGGTCTTTTGCGAAGAGGCGCAGGAGGTTCTCGCCTACCACGGCCACGATCTCGGCTGAAGTACGATTCAAGCAGCGAGCGAGTCCGGCGACCACTTCCCTGACGAGGACCGGCGTTCCCGGCCGGCCGAGGAGACTACCCGAACCGCCCGGGTTGTCGGTTTCGGTGAGGAGTCGGTCGAGCGGGATGCGCCGAGCAATCGCCTGGATGTGAGCGGACCGACAGACCTCGAATCCGACCGTGAAGTAGCAGTCCTGAGCGATGTAGGCATTGAGCGTGTCGAGGGGGCCTGAGTACCAGTGCACAATCGCGCGCAGGGGTGCATACTCCATCATCAGTCCGAGCACCTCGGCCTCCGCGCCCTTGGTGTGCACCGTGATGATCTTGTCCTGCGCTCGGGCGGCCGCGAGGAAGTAGCGCAGCACATCGATCTGGGCCGGATAGCGGGTCTTGTCTTCCACGAAGTGGAAATCCAATCCGGTCTCACCCAACAGAGGACTGCTGTCGATTGCATCGCCAAACTCCCCCAACCGGTCCGCGTAGTCGGGCGCCATCCAGGGATGCACGCCGAAGCTGGGCAGGATGAGGCGACAGTCTCGGGCGATGGCCGAGTTGCGCTCGTAGGATGGGAGATCCATGGAGTTTGAAAGCGTGAGGATCTGGTGATCCTCGATTTCACGGAGGGCCTCCTTGAGGGCCGCGGGCGAGACGCGCTCATAGCGGTCAATGTGCGCGTGAGCATCGACAAGCATGTCCGCCGGTTCCTCCCTCCAGGGGTGCAGCCTAGAGAGGCCACACCAGCAGGATCATCGGCACGCTCACGGCCACCACCAGGATCTCCATCGGCAGGCCGAGACGCCAGTAGTCACCGAAACGAAATCCGCCGGGCCCCAGAATGAGCGTGTTGTTCTGGTGTCCGATCGGCGTCAGGAATGCACACGAAGCCCCGATGGCCACCGCCATCAGGAACGCATCCGGATTGGCTCCGAGCTGCTCGGCCGTGCTGATGGCAATGGGACACATGACGGCGGCCGTGGCGGCGTTGTTCATGAAGTCCGAAAGCGTCATGGTGACGATGAGGATCAGGGCCAATGCGACCACCGGATGCCCTTGCGCGACGTTGCGGAGCATGGCCTGCGCAATCAGGTCGGCGGCGCCGGTGGAGGCCATCGCACCGGCGACGGGAATGAGTGCGCCCAGCAGCACGATGACCGGCCAGTCGATCGCTTCGTAGACCTTCCGCGGCGACACTACGCGCAACGCCATGAACAGGCAGACCCCCGCCGCAAACGCGATCGCGGCGGGCAGCAGGCCGAAGGCGGCGCCCCCGATCGCCAGCGCCATCACCACGCCGGCGATCGCGGCTTGCCGACGATTGGGGATGCTGATGGGTCGCGGCGCCAGCGGAACGCAACCAAACTCCGCCGCGAAGGCCGCGAGCGCTTCGGGCGCGCCCTGCATGAGCAGAACGTCACCCGCCCTGACCGTCGTAGAGCGCAATCGCTTGATCGTTCGCCGACCGCGCCGCGAGACGGCCAGGAGATTCAGCCCGTAGCGGGTGCGCATCTGGATGTCGCTGGCCGAGCGTCCCAGAAGCCTCGAGTAGGGCAGAGGAACCAACTCCTGCAGGACGGTTTCATCCGAGGCGGCGTCTTTGGCTTCCTCCTCTTCCCGGGTCTTCTCACCGTCTCTTTCCGTGACTGCGCCCTCGCTGCCCGCGTCTCCCGGTCGATCATCAAGCGCACGGGCTTGCCCGCGACCTTGCGCTTCCTGGTCGTGCGAAGAGCCATTCTCTTCGCCCTTTTCGATACGACTTTCGGCGTCATCCTCCTTCGCGGCGCGGTCAGCCTCCTCCTGCGCGGCGCGGTCAGCCTCCTCCTGTTCCAGCTTCAGGCCCAGGCTGGAGACGGCCGCGGCGAAAGACTCGGGTTCGGCCTCGATGATCAGGATGTCGCCGGCCCTGAGCACGCGCCTGGGATTGGGCGCCGAGACCCGGAACTCGTTGCGCACCATCGCGACCACCTGCGCGTCGGCTTCCATCAGTGCTTGCTCCACCTTGCGCAGACTCTGGCCGGCGGCCTCGCTGTCTTCGGTGACGCGGACCTCGGTCAGGTAGGTTCCGGTGTCGAAGGTTTCGGTCCCAGCTCCTTTGCGGGTGGGCACGATGCGCCGGCCGAGAGCGATCAGGAACAGCATCCCGATTGCGGCGACGGCGATGCCGACGGGGGTGAAGTCGAACATGGCGAAGCCGCCCATCCCTGTCTCGGCCCGGAAACCGGCCACGATCATGTTGGGGGGCGTTCCGATCAGCGTCGTCATGCCGCCCAGGATGGTGCCGAACGAGAGCGGCATCAGGATCTTGCCCGGCGTCAGCTCGTGCTTCGAGGCGATTTGAATGGCCACCGGCATCAGCAACGCCATGGCGCCCACGTTGTTCATGAAGGCCGACAGCAGCGCACCCAGCGCGATAAGGGCGGTGCTGCTCGCCAGCAGACCCGCCGAGCCGGGCAGGAGGCGATGGGCCAGCGCATCGACGGCGCCGGTGGTCTGGAGTCCGTAGCTGAGCACCAGCACGCACGCCACGGTGATCACGGCCGGGTGCCCGAATCCGGCGAAGGCCTCATGGAACGGCACGAGCCCCGTGAAGACGCAGGCCAGCAGGGAGGCCAGGGCCACGACATCGTGTCGCCAGCGGCCCCACAGGAACAGGGCGATGGTGGCGGCCAAGATGGCGAAGATCGAGATGTGCTCCTGTATCATGATGCTCCTGGGCTTGCCTTCAGAGACCTGCCGGATGATTGCCGATGATGCACGCTGTTGCACGCGTGCCGCCGCAAGCAACGCCTGCCAAGAGCATGGTTACCGCGGACGGGCCTTTGGGCAAGCGCTTTGCCTGGGTCCGCGCGAATGCGGACACCCGCCGTTCGCGGCCGGAGGGGCCCTCGAGGCCCGCATCGCCAATGGGTTATCTCTGGTCCAGTTGCCTCCTGACCCGCCTCTGGCAACGGACGTGGGGAAGGCGGATGACCATGAGGTCTCCAGTCGCAACGATTCTCGGCTCGATCCCGTCCGGCGCCGTGCAACCCGCACCGTGGCGGCGCTATTGCTGGTGTCCTTCCTCGTGGGCGCAGGGCGGGGCGGGGTGCGTGGTGACGAAGCCGGCGACCGATAGGGTGCGTCTGCTCGAAGCGATTCCCCCGGGCGGTGCTCGCTGGTGTTTCGCAACCGTTGTTCGAGGCGATCCACTCTGACGTAGGACGATCGTGTGGATCGGCATCGTCCACCCCTTGAGTGTACGCGTGGCCAGGATCCTTCTCGCTGCAGTACACAACCGACGCCCAATCCTCTCGTAGCGCTTGATGCCGTCCGGCGGCGATGCTACTTTCCCAAGGAGATGTCAGGGCGTCCCGCGCGTCCGTGTTCTGTTGCGGGAGTTCTCGACGTCGGTCGAGGATGGTTCGTAGAGGATTGTTGTTTACGGCCGGCGATCTGGACATCGACACGTTTCGCCCCCATCGTGAGAGTGTGTACACGCCGCTCGACTCCTCCCATGCCGCCTGCCCAACCAACCTGGTTCCACAGAAAGGAAGGTATCGCATGCACAGGCGCATCATCTTCTTGGTCCTGGCTCTGGTTCTGATGGTCTACGGCTGTTCGGAGGAACGAGAAACGACACCCATCACGCCTGTAGCTGGGGAAGAGCTGAGCCCAGACGTGGATGCCGAAGCCCAGGCCTGGGCGATCGTCGGACAGGCCGGCTGGCCGACCGGGGAAGAGCAGGCCGGCGCCGAGGCGTTCGCGCTGCGCCATAACCCGCACTGGCCGATCGCGGGCTTCGAACGCGAGACGGTCGTGGGGGACATCGTCCACTACAGTGTACGGGTGCGCTTCGGGCCCGGCGAGTTCGATGAATTCGGGCTCCACCGTGTGGTGCGTGAGACACGCCCCAACTGCCCGATTCGGACGCGTCACTCGGTCTTCCTCCAGCACGGAGACATCAAGGACTTCGTGGGCATGTTCCTGCCGGGCGTAAGCTCCCCGCGCATGCCCGATGACTTCGGCCTGGCCGTCACGCTGGCGCAGGCCGACATCGACGTGTGGGGGATCGACCAGGCGTGGACCCTGGTTCCGGCCGAGGTGACCGACCTGACCTTCATGGCCGACTGGGATATGGAGCGCAATGTGGCCGATCTCGACACCGCCATTCGGATCGCCCGCACGATCCGGCGCCTGACGGGCAACGGCTACCGCCAGATGGCGCTCCTGGGCTACAGCAGCGGGGCGGTGACGAGCCTGGCCCTGCTCAACGCCGAGACCCAGATCCCGCCCGGACGCCGCCAGGTCTGCGGCTTCATTGCCGGCGACTACGGCATGCTCAGCGATGATCCGGACTGGATCGCCGGTTTCGAGGAGGAGTATCCGCAGCTCCTGGAGATGATCCAGCTAGGCATCTACTACCTCGAGAGCCCCTTCCCGATCTTTGGATTCCCCGCGCTGTACGCGCCGGATGACTCCTCGGAGCTGATCCCCGGGCTGACCAACCTGCAGGCGGGGATCGGACTGGGCGCCTGGGTCGGCTATCCGGGCACCTACTACCACTTCGTGGCGGGCATCTTCGATGAATTCGGCATCCCCGTCGGGCTGCAGTATACGCAGGTGGACATGTGGGTGGACTTCATGGTCACCGGTCCGCCCTACGAGGCTCTGCCGTTCTATATCGACTGCAGCAGGTGCGGGATTCCGTCCATCGAAGTGCCCTGGGACGACCATCTGAGCGAGATCGCGCTGCCCGTGTTTCGCGTAAACGCGGTTGGCGGGGCCGGTGAATACGCGGGCTATACCTTCGAGGTGATGACCAGTGCGGACATCACGCGCATCGACATCGGCTTCCACCCGCCGGAGGAGATCCTGCTCGAGTTCGCCCACGTGGATCTCTTCATCGCGGATGATGCGCCCACGCTGGTCTTCGAGCCGATCCGTGATTGGGTGTTGGCGCATACGCCGTAGTCCGCTTCGGGCAGCAGTCATTCGAGGGTAAGGGAGAGCCTTCGATCGACGGCAAAGCGCATTTGCCCAGGGGCAACGGCCCGCCGGGATCGCTGCGCCGCTCTCGACCCACGGGTCGAGAGCGGCGGCGGCGGCCGCCGCGGCGTACCCTGCTTGAACGTCCTCGGGAAGCTGACTGCGCCCCGTCCGCCAGCACGGGGGCGGGAACCAGGTCCACCAAACCGTCGTGATCGCCGAGGTCTTCAGGATCGAGCATATCCTGATGCAGTGGATCTTCCCAGCCTCCACAGGGAATCCAGACGTGTCCGAGGGAAGCTCCGCGGAGTTCCTGCGCTGGAAGCTCGAGAAGGAACCGTTCACGGACTCGCCGGTGATGTGCCCGTTCGATCGGGCGTGGATACGGTGGCAGTCATGCATACTGCCCGGCATGCTGCTCTTCTCTGGGCCCTACTTCAGAATCAGCAGCTTCCGGGAATCGCGGGTCGCCGCCTCAGCCCCCGCGGTAAGCCTGGAGTAGTAGATCCCGGAGGTCAGCTTCCGTCCCGCATCGTCGCAGCCGTCCCAGCGCACGCGGTGCTCACCAGCCTGAACCGTTGTGTCCACGAGGTGACGCACGAGTCTGCCGGTGGCATCGTAGATCCCCATGCGCACGTGCGACGGCTCTGAAAGAGCGTAGCGGATGGAGCCCACGCCCGCAGACAGGATCGTGGCGCTCTCGGCGCGACGCATGCGAAGGTTGCACTCGTTCCCGGCCGCGATGCCGTCCCCTTTGCGCTCCTCGACCGGCCAGGCGCCGATGAGATCACAGGATTCGTTGGGTGGGGTGAAGGGCGCACAAGGCGAGAACTCCTTCAGGATGAACTTGCCCTTCTTGGCATTGACGAATTCGGGATCGAGCGCGATGTTGCCGTCGACGCCGAGCTGATCGGCAATCACGCCGGTCCAATCGCCACCCTCGTTGCCGTAGATGTCGGTGCAGGTGAATGTGGCCACATCGGGGCCTTCGTAGGCGGACCCCCCATGGCCGAACGAGAAGATGTTGTTGCTCGAGGTGAACGCGCTGTTCTCGTCAAGCACGATGATCGCACTTCCCACAGGCGCCTCGTTCCCATAGAACGTGCAACTGGATACGTCGAACGAGCCGCCTCCTACGTTGATGGTGAAGACGCCGCCGCCCAGGGCAGAGGTGTTGTTTGCGAAGGTGCATCCCGAAAAGGACATCGAACTGCCCGCGATCACGCCGGCCACGCCTGCATAGGAGGCCGAGTAATTGTCCTCGAAAACGCAATCGCTCACGACGAACGATGCTCCCAATTGCGCGCCGATAACATCCCCCGCACTGTCTCCTCCGGTTGCGAGGTTGTGCGCGAAGTAGCAATCGGTGACCGTGGTCACCGAAAGATCTCCTTCGAAGAAGCCGCTCCCGATGCCCGAAGACTCCGGCGCCTCGTTGTCGACAAACGTGCAGCGCTCGACCGTCACCGACGAGTAGCCGGCGGCCGCCATGGCGCCAGCGCCGTAGCCCTCCGCGATGTTCCCCTCGAAGAAGCAGTCGGCGATCGTAGCGTTGGAGAAGAAGCAGTTGACTGCCCCGGAGGCAAAGGGCGACCGGTTGTCCACGAAGCGGCACTTGCGGATCGTGGGGGAGGTCCAATAGAGCGGATCGGAGTCGCCGGTGATGTTGATCGCCCCGCCGGCGGGCACGGTCAGCGCAATGGGTGCGTAGCCTCCGGTGATCGTCACACCTTCGAGGATGGACCCGGGGCCCTCCTCGGAGTTGAAGAGGAAGCCCCGGTGAGGCTCTGCGGGTGTTCCCTCGGCGTCGATGACGCAGTTCTTGGGATTCCCGCTGCGGGCACGGACCGTGATGGCTTTGCCGCCAAAGTTGATGTCCCGATTGCCTTCTCCCCGAAACGTGCCATTGGCCAGGATGATGATGTCGCCGTCGACGGCTGCGTCGATGGCCGCCTGAATGCTGGGGAAATCACCCGTGCCGTCCGGTTTCACGATGTGGGTTTCTTGCGCATAGGCGAGTCCGTGCATGAGGATCGCCAGACTCAGTACCGCAATCCATCTCATCTGCGCCTCCTTTCGGTTCCTCCGCGGCATGACGGTGCCGGCGGTGGGTTCCATCGGTTGAGACCAGCGGCACGCTGCCCTGACGAGCGCTCCCCCGAGGGTGCACGATCAGGCGGCTTGCCATTGGGTGGTAGACAAGCCGTGTGCCAGGAGAAACGAGACGACGCGAGGAAGGGGATCGCCCTTTCCGGTCGTGATAGGAAGAGGTTAGGTAGAGGCCTGCGTGGGGGCGGGATCTGGGCCTTGGTCAGAGTTCTGGACAGCTTCAGGACTCGAACCGAGCCCAAGGAACACGTAGCCGTCTAACCAACCAGGCGTTGAAGCGTTGTCCCGTGTGCTTGATGGCGTAAGGTCCGCTTGACATCCGGTCGTTGTGACCGTGCCCGAACCTACCCCTTCAGTACCTCTTCCACCCGCGGCAGCATCCAGTCCATCTCCTCGCGCGTGATGATGAGCGGCGGTGCGAAACGGATCACGTTTTCGTGCGTCTCCTTGGCCAGGATGCCCAGGTCTCGCAGCGCCTCGCAGTAGGGGCGGGCCTTGGTGTTGAGCACGACGCCCACCAGCAGGCCCTTGCCGCGCACATGATTGACCACGGGCGAGTCGATGGCGCGCAACGCGCCCATGAAGTACTCCCCGCTCTCGTGAGCCTTCTCGGAGAGCTTCTCGTCGCGGATCACACGCAGCGCCGCGATGCCGACCGCCGCGCCCAGGGGATTGCCGCCGAAAGTCGATCCATGGGTCCCCGGCGTGAAGACATCCATGATCTCCTTCGATGTCGTGATGGCGGAGACCGGATAGACACCCCCGCCCAGGGCTTTGCCCAGGATGAACATGTCGGGCCGCACGCCCTCGTGATCGATGCAGAAGAGCCGGCCGGTGCGGCCCAGACCGGTCTGGATCTCGTCGTCGATGAAGAGCACTCGTTGCTCGTCGCACAGCTCGCGCACCTGCCGGAGGTAACCTGTGGGCGGGACGATCACGCCGCCCTCGCCCTGGATGGGCTCGATCAGGATCGCCACCGTGTTCGGATTGACCGCCGCGCGCAGCGTCTCGATGTCGCCGTAGGGGAGGAGCTTGAATCCGGGCGTGAAGGGGCCGAAACCGCGCTTGTAGCCGTTCTCCGGAGAGAAGCTGATGATGGTAGTGGTGCGTCCGTGGAAATTGCCGTCGAAGGCGATGATCTCGGCCTGCCCGTCCGGAACGCCCTTGACCTCGTAGCCCCACTTGCGGGCAGCCTTGATGGCGGTCTCGACCGCCTCGGCCCCGGTATTCATCGGCAGTGCCCGCTCCATAGCGACCATCGCGCAGAGCTCGCGAAGGAACGGTCCCATCACCGCATTGTGAAAGGCGCGGGAAGTGAGCGTGATCTTCTCGGCCTGGTCGTGCATCGCTTTGATGATGGCCGGATGACGGTGGCCCTGGTTGAGGGCGGAATAGGCCGAGAGGCAGTCCATGTACTTGCGCCCGTCGGCGTCCCACACCCAGACACCCTCCGCGCGATCGAGGACAACGTCCAGGGGATGGTAGTTGTTAGCGCTGTAGGACTCGGCGATCTGAATCAGTTCTTGGCTCTTGGCACCCATCGTCTGTCCCTCCGGCGGATCCGCTTCTTCCGCGCGGTTGCCGCGCGTATCTCTGCTGATGCGAAGGCCCTCCAGGAAGACCTCGGCCGTTCGTCTCTCCCGCTTGATAAGAGCTGGGGGATCGCACATCCCTCGATCGGCTCGGAACCGAGCAGCAGGAAACTCTAGCAAACCGCCGTCACACCAAGAAGGAGATTCGGTGTGAGGTGGTACCCGATCATGGCCGGGCAGCGGCTGCTCGCCGTCGGTTTCATGGGGGAATCGACGGTCAGGCCCCGCTCGCAGTCGCTGTCCGCGCCCTGATCACATCGCTTTCTCCACAACATCAGAAGATTGCGGAACTTCGTTGAGAAGACACACGTATACTACCTCCGACGATAGGCGCTGACCTGCGGATCGCCCCACCCCCCCAGGAGCGAATTCCCCCCTCAGCTTGGCGTCCGGGAGCGATCCTCGAGGACCGCTCAAGACCACCGGTGTTGCCCATAGCCGGCCCCTCGAAGGGGCCGAGACGGGAGCATCTCATGCTGCGCATGAAGGTAATTTCTTATATTGTAATGAGTTGTGCTCTTCTCTTGGTCGCCGGCTTGGGGATCCATGCTTGCAGCCCATCTGCGGGTGGTCCGCGAACCTCGGTGGTCCTGATCAGCATCGACACCTGCCGGGCCGACTACCTGGGCTGCTATGGGAAGAACCCATCCCCCACGCCCCATCTGGACCAACTGGCGGGTCAGGCGATCCTCTACGAGGAAGTGGTCTCGCCGGCGCCGATCACCCTGCCGGCCCACTGCACACTGATGACCGGCCGCACGCCGCTGGGACACCGCGTGCACGACAACATGACCTATCGGCTCGCCGAGGAGCAGGTCACGCTCGCCGAGCGGCTCCGTGAGGCCGGATACGCCACCGGCGCCGTGGTGGGCGCCTACGTGCTGGATGCCCAGTTTGGTTTGTCCCAAGGCTTCGACCACTACGATGATCGTTTTGCCTCGTCCGGCCCGACGGGTGTCACCGAGCTCAACCAGCGCACGGCCGACGAGGTGACCGCGCGCGCCTGCGACTGGATCGACCAAAACGCAGGTCAGCCATTCTTCCTCTTCGTCCACTACTACGATCCCCACGCGCCCTACGCGCCGCCGCCTCCCTTCGCCGAGCGGTACGCTGAGGACCCTTACGCCGGAGAGATCGCCCACACCGACGCAGCCATCGGCCGTCTCTTGGATCATCTGCGCCAACACGGGACCTTTGACGAGACGCTGATTCTCGTGGTCGCCGATCACGGCGAAGGACTCGGAGATCATGGTGAGAAGGGGCATGGCTACTTCATCTACCAGAGCACCCTGCGGGTGCCTCTGATCGTCAAGCCTCCCCGCTCCGAGCCCGGCGAGCGGATTACCGAGCGCGTGGGTCTGATCGATGTCATGCCCACCGTGCTGGGCGCGCTGGATCTGGAGCCGACCGGCACCATGGACGGAGAGGACCTGGGCCGATCTCGCACGGACGCCAAGGCGCAACGGGCCACCAGGGGCTTCTATGCAGAGTCCCTGGCACCGACCACGTATGGCGCCAGCCCACTCTTGGGCTGGGTGCAGGACGGCTGGAAGCTGATCGAGACCTCGCGCCCCGAGCTCTACCGCTTGACCGACGACCCGCGGGAAGGCGAGGACCAGATCGTGACACACGCCGCACGAGCAGCCCTGTTGCGTGCGGAGCTGGAGACTACGCTGGCCGATCAACCGGCGGCCGTGGGGGAGGACGAGCGCCGCAGTCGGCTCGACGACCAGACGCAGGAGCGGCTGCAGTCGCTTGGCTACATCTCCGGCCGCAGGGTGACAGAGGATTTCAGCTTCGACCGCAGCCGGCCCGACGCGAAGGACCTGATCGGCTACCACGAAGCGCTCCAAGCGGCGCTCGAGAAGCTCGGGCAGCGTGCCTATGACGAGGCCCGCGCGCTCTGCGTGGAGATGGAACGCCAGCATCCCGAAATCCCCGACGTGCAGATTCTGCTGGGGGACATCGCCTGCGAGCAGGGCCGTCTGGAGCAGGCGGCCGCCCACTACGAAACGTATCTCGATCGGGATGCCAATCGGACTGCGGAGGCGACGCCGTCTCAGGGCCGCTTGTCCAATCGTTACAAGGCCCACTATGACCTGGGCAACGTGTTGGCGTCCTTGGGCAAGGGTGCCGAGGCGATCGAGCACTACAAGGCGGCCCTGCGCCTGGAGCCCGACCATCTGGGCGCCAGTCACAACATCGGGCTGACCTTGGCGGAAATGGGCCGGGTCGACGAGGCGGTGCCCTGGCTGCGCAATGCATTGCGCATCAAGCCCCGATACACACCGGCGTTGATGGACTTGGCACAGGCCAACCTGCTGTTGCGCAAGCCGCAGGACGCGCTGGCCTGCTACGACCGCGTCCTCGAGGTCGACGCGGCTCATGTGGAGGCGCTCATCCGATCCGGCGACCTGTTACAGAAGCTCGGGCGGGCCGACGCCGCAATCCGCCGATATGCCCGCGCCATCCGCACCGGGCCGGTTCCGCCGCAGGTCCACCTGCGCCTGGCGCGCGTGCTCCTGATCAGAGGCGAGGCCGAAGAGGCGGTGGCCGCCTACCGTCGCGGAATGCGTTCGGCCCCCCCAGGGGGTGGGCTGGCGCGTGAGCTGGCCTGGGTGTTGGCCACGCACGTAGACGCCGACGTGCGCGACGGGCGCGAAGCGGTGCGCATCGGTGAGCAGCTCCGGCGTGGCTCGGACCAGGAGGATCCGGCCGTCCTCGAGATCCTGGCCGCCGGCTACGCGGAGATGGGCGAGTTCGAGCAGGCGGTGCGCTGGGAGAAGCGGGCCCTCGACCGGCTCCAGCAGGTAGACGGGGCTGAGGATACATCTGCAATTCGTTCCCGCCTGGATCTTTACGAGTCCCGCCGCCCACTGCGCTACAAGTTTGCATCCGAGGGTACCTCATCCTAGGGTCCGTTGGCCTTGTCTCCAGGCCCCGGGATTTCCAGGATCCTGACCTCTAGAGCCCTCAGGACGCCCATTCCGGAACCCCACAAATGGCCTTGCTCCAGGCGGTCGGCTCCCCAATCCTCTTCTCTACTCAGCGAATCGTGCGACGAAAACCATAGCGTGATCTGGAACCCGGGCGGGGGAACAGGGTCGATCGGCACATGATGGCGGATGAACGACAGCATGGAACCCGGGGCGCCGACGCCGGCGTGTTCCAGCGCGCCCTCTGGTTGGCTCTCGTGGGGTCGCTGCTTCTGCCCGCCTGCGACCAGGACCAGGTCGGCGACCCGTCGCAGTGGCCCGACCCCGATCTCGTTCCCCTCGCGCGCGAGGCGCCCGTCCTGGCTCGATTCCCCGACCTGCGTTCCGTGACGGACGTGGAGGAGAAGAAACGACGCTTCTTCGAGGTGATGCGACCCATCGTGGAGGCGGAAAACCGCCGGGTGCTGAAGCTCCGCGAGCTTCTATTGCGCCTGTACGACCGGCACCGAAACGGCAAGAGCCTGAAGCCGGGCGAGGTCATCTGGCTGACGGATCTGGCGCGCGTTTACCGCGTAGGCGGCTTCGCCGTGGATCGTGAGAAGGATTGGCTGCATCTGCGTCGCCGCGTGGACATGGTGCCGCTGAAGCTGGCCCTCTCGCAGGCCGCCAACGAGTCGGCGTGGGGGACCTCCCGCTTCACTCGCCTGGGCAATGCGGTTTTCGGGCAGTGGTGCTACGGACCCAACTGCGGCATGACCCCCTCGAAGCGCGAACCCGGCAAGCAACACCAGGTGGCCAGCTTCGCCACGGTCAACCAATCGGTGCGCAGCTACATCCACAATCTGAACACGCATCCGGCCTACCTGATCTTCCGCAAGATCCGTTTGGATCAGCGCCTTGCGGGAACCTTCCCAAACTGCGATTCGTTGGCCGCCGGGCTTACCCTCTACTCCGAGCGCGGCGATGAGTACGTCGAGGAGCTGCGAGCCATGATGAGAATAAACGGCGAGCTCATGCGGCCTGACCTGGCCGGAGCGGAAGCGGACCCCGAGGATGCCTAGTCGATTGAAGAAGACCGTCTTGGCGACCTTCGTGGCGTTCTCCTGGGCGGCGGTCCCGTCCTTGGCGTCGTCCTCGGACCCCGAACGGGTCGATGCGGTGGTCGTCGGCCATTCAGCGGTCATCCTCCTCTATCATCATGTCGACGACGAGACGCCGCCTTCGACCAGTGTAGCCCGGGCCCAATTCGAGGCGCACCTGGACTACCTCGACAAGCACGGCTTCACGGTGTGGCCGCTGGATTCCCTGCTTGCCGCGCTTCGGCGGGGGGCGACCATTCCAGATCCGAGCGTTGCGATCACGTTCGATGATGCTTATCGCTCCGTTTTCGAAACGGCTTGGCCGAGATTGAAGTCGCGCGGTTGGCCATGCACCGTCTTCGTCCCCACCGCTGGCGTCGATCAAGGCCTTTCGGCGTACATGACCTATGATCAGATGCGCACGATGCAGTCGGGGGGCGCGTCCTTCGGAGCCCACAGCCACACCCATCCTTTCCTCGTACGGCGCGAGTCGGGGGAGGGCGAGCGGGAATGGAAGGAGCGCGTGCGGGGCGAGATCATGACCAGCCGCCAGCGCCTGCGTGACGAGCTGGGTGACGTGTCGATCTGCTTCGCCTATCCCTACGGGGAGTTCAGCGGGGCCTTGCAGGAAATCGTCCGGGAGCTCGGACTCATCGGCCTTGGCCAGCACTCGGGTTGTGCCTGGCAACGAGGTGACTTCACCGCGGTCCCACGCTTCGCCATGGCCCAGGCCTACGCGGACCTGGAGGGCTTCGCGACCAAGGTGCACAGCCTGGCCCTGCCCGTCCTGTCGGCGGATCCGGCCGATCCGGTGCGGCCGCTCAATGCCCCGCGGCCCACACTGCGGTTGCATCTGGCGCCCGGGCCCTACGACCCGGACCGGCTGGCCTGCTTCGTGAGCGGCCAGGGCCGCGCACCGATACGGTGGGTCAACCAGGGGGAGCTGATTCTCGAGGTGCAAGCCCCCGCCGAGCTGCCGCCGGGACGCAGCCGGTTCAATCTCACGGCGCCGCATGGGGTTATGGACAGGTACTTCTGGTACAGCCACCTCTGGATCATCGGCCACACGCATGACTCCTAGGTTGTGACACGAAGATTGGTGATGCGATGCCGCCAACCGCCTGAGGGGTCTTCGATAGCGCCAAGGAATCGTGCCGACCTGGATTCCCCAATACCTTGTGTTCGAGGGCCGTTGACATTGGCCGACCATCCTCACCAATCTTCGGTTCACAATCTTTGTCTACCAAAGTACTAGACAATGGGGTAGGGTTCATCCAAGGGGGCCCGACTCCGTGATCCCGGCTCAGCGGATCCACGGCGGGTTCCCGGCACATGAGCTTCGATCACCGATCGGCCCCCGTAGCGCTCGGCGCCAACACCGGCAGGTCGAGCGTCGGAGGGGCCCATTCCTAGAGGGGGAAGACCATGCACGTGAAGCACACGATTTATCTTTGTCTCCTCATGACCGGCGTATTGGCGCTCTCATCGATAGGGCGCGTCGCCGTGGCTGAGATTCACGAGGTCCAAGTGGCCAATTTCTCCTTCACCCCGGACGAGATCGACATCGTGGTGGGCGACACGGTTCGCTGGGTTTGGGTTGGTGGGACGCACACGGCGACTTCGGGCAGCAACTGCACCCCGGATGGACTGTTCGATGCGCCCCTGAACTCCTCGTCCACCAGCTTCGAGTTCACCTTCGAGAGCCTTGGCGACGTCCCCTACTTCTGCGTGCCGCATTGCGGTCTCGGCATGGATGGCGTGGTGCGGGTTGGTCAGAGCACCGCGGTCGAGGAGGAGGCCGGCTTCGACCGGTCGGCGACCGCGGGTGTGATCACGGCTGCTCCCAATCCTTTTGAGTCGGCCACCACGGTGCACTACAGCCTGCCGAGCGAACAGAGCGTGCGACTCGTCATCGTGGATGCCACCGGGAGAATCGTCGCTGTTCCCACGACTGGACGGCAGGCGGCGGGGAGCCATAGCGTGGAGTGGGACGGACGGACCACCACGGGCACCGCTGCGGTGAGCGGGACCTACTTCGCGCGTCTCGAGACGGCGACGCGCTCCGCGACGAGGTCACTGCTGCTTCTGCGGTAGAGCTGGAGCGGAAAAAGGTGCGGGCCGGCCCCTTTCGGGCCCTCGGCCGCGACCCCTGGAAGGGGGGACGCGGAGAGACGCCTCGCGAGCTTGGTCGGCCTGCGCAGCGCTCCCCGGTAGGACCCGCTGCGCCGAGGATTCCGACCCGCCACCCAGGATAAGTATCGTGCGAGAGGACCACAGCGACCTGCAGAAAACGTCCTGCTTGGGTGAGGTTCTCCTTACAAAACCGGGTCCTCCGCGCCGGTGTCCGCGCGGGTCCGGGCCGAGGGCGTCGCGGACAGCCCGCACTGCGGGCATACCTTCCAATCTCCAGCCAAGTGAGTCCCACATTGGGTGCAGACACGGTCGAGGGATAGGCCGCAGTAGGGGCAGACGCGGAAATCCTGCCGGAGCGGGCGGCCGCACTTGGCGCAGGCGACGATCTGCGGGTCGGTGCGTGCGACCAGATAGATGATCAACCCGATGAAGAAGGGGACAAAGACCGCAATGGTCGCCCACAGCCAGGGATCCATGCCGCGCCTGGTCGCGTCGCGGAAGACCCAGGTTCCCACGGCCCAGACATAGATCCCCAGCAGCAGAAGAAACGGAAAGGTCATGATGAACCGCGACGTGTGGAAGGGCATGAACGGGGGGAATCCGCGCATCGCGATCAGGCTCTCATGACCCAAGAGATAGAGCAGCGGGCCGAAGGTTGTCAGAAGCACGATCAGGAGGATGCCCCAGAAGACGAACTTGAAGGGCGACGAGGTGGATCTGCCGACCATGATGATCTCCTTCTCTCCGGCGGTCTCCTGTCTCGGACGACTCTCCGACTAGGCGGTGATCTGCTCCATACGATTCAGGAAGCCGACCAACGACTCCCGGTTGGCTACAATGAGCATCGCGGCGATCGCGGCCAGACCAAGGCTCCCGGCGACCGCGTAGACCTTCACCAGCTCGGGAATACCGGGCGAGAGCAGGGCGGTCAGCAGAACGCCCCAGAGGACCCAGCACGATCCCAGCCCGGCGAAGACCGCCGCCGGTAGCAGGCGTGAGCCGTGCAGGCGCTGCCTGGTGGCCCGAATCAGCGCCGGGTCGGGCTTGATGCGCTCGTGCCCGATGTCGGTGAGGATGCGCTCCAGTTCGCGCTCATCCATAGCCCTGCTCCTCCAGGATCTGGCGCAATCTCCTCCGGGCCGCCGCCAAACGGGACTTCACGGTGCCCGGCGGGATGCTCAGCATGTCACCGATTTCCGCCATGGTGAACTCCTTGAAGTAGTGCAACACCAGCGGCACGCGATGGGCGTCCTCGAGCCGGTCCAAAGCCGCCCGCACGGCCTCCCGCCGCTCGGCGCGGATGATCTCCTCTGCCGCCGAAGGACTCCCGGCGGGGGCATCCGCCACGAGTCGTTGCTGCTTCTCGCCGGCATGGGTGACCGGGAGCAGCTTCGACCAGCGTTGCCGCTTGCGATGCCGATCGCGATACCGGTTCACGCAGATGGCGAAGAGCCACGAGCTGAACCTCCTCTCCGGCGAAACGTCTTCGATGCTGCGGACCACCCGCACCCAGGTGTCCTGGAAGAGGTCGTCCGCGTCGGCCGCGTTTCGGGTGAGCTTGCGGCAGAGCGAGTAGAGAGGTGTCTGGTAGCGGTCGATCAGGAGCGCGATCGCTTCGGGATGCCCGGCCTGGCAGCGCTCGATGATCTCCCGCTCGCAATCCATGCCCCTCCTGACCCTCCCGCCAAGGACTACGCGCGAGGATGTCGGGGGTTCAGCACCCATCTCGTGGAACGGAGATTGGGGATCATCATCCATGACCCGCAGGGAGACAAGGATTTTGGGGCGCGCGCCCATGGGCGAAGATCTTCACAACGCGTACTTGCGCAACGGCTTGGGCTTGTCGATCCCGGACCACCGCTCCAGAAGCGGGGCGAGGGCAACCGCAGGGTCCAGGATGCGACCGAGTGTCATGAGCAGTTGAGTTGCCGGCGATCGGGGGCAACTCGGACCATCATCGTACCATAGTCTACTAAAAAGGTTGACATTTCGCGGTGCCCGCGCCACAGTCGGCCAATCACGTGCACCGGTAGGACAGTGACGAGATGATGAACCAAAGCTACAGACGTGGCTGACACTGTGAGGAGGAACCTGATGCGCAAGGCAACGATGATTCTGGTCGCAGTTGGTTTCCTGGGGTTCGGCTTTGCCGCGCAGACGGCTCAGGCGGATCCCGTGATCTTCTTCGGTGAGGACCTGGGGCAGGGCGAGAACATCAAGCTGCCCGCGTGGCCCAACTCGGATGCGGCTCGGGATGCGTTCATCGACAACCTGGTGGGCGTGGGAACGGAGGACTTCGAGGGATTCGCCCCCGGAACCATGGCTCCGCTTCCCATCGTCTTCCCCGGCGCCGGCACGGCAACGCTGCTCGGCAACGGTGAGGTCTACGAGGTCATCGGCGGCGGCACCAACGGTGTCGGACGTTATCCCATTTCGGGCACGAAGTACTGGGAAGCCTCGGACGAGTTCAGCATCGAGTTCGACGAGCCCATCGCGGCCTTCGGCTTCTACGCGACCGACGTGGGCGACTTCGACGGCCAGCTCACGCTGGTGCTCACCAACGGCCAGACCGTGGAGCTGGTGGTGCCCAACACCGTTGGCGGTTTGGGTGGTTCGGTGATCTACTACGGTTTCTACGACGCCGAGCACCAGTACACCGAGGTGATCTTCGGCAACACCGCCCCCGGGGTCGACTTCTTCGGCTTCGATGACATGACCATCGGCAGCCTGGAGCAGTTGCAGGGGGCTTGCTGCACGGAAACCAACGAGTGCTTGTACCTGACGCAGCCCGAGTGCAACACGCTGGGCCACACCTTCGTGGGTGGACCCTGTGACCCGAATCCCTGTCTGCCGCAGGCCGTCTGCTGCATCGATCACGAGTGCTTGATCACGACCCGTGAGGAGTGCCTCGCCATGGGCGGCGCCTTCCATCCGGAGTGGGAGAGCTGTGATCCGAATCCGTGCGAGATGTACACGCCCACCGAGAAGGCGACGTGGGGCGAGATCAAGTCGATCTATCGCTAGTGTTCAACGCCGGCGCTCGTCGCCTGGTGAGAGCGCGCGCGAGCAGCGATGCTCGCACATCGTAGCGACAGAACACCCCGGGACCGGCGGCTGCTGGTCCCGGGGTGCTTCGTTGCGACGATTCGGAAAGCAGCGGCGACAGTATCTACCTGCGCCTTGCGGTTCGTGCGCCTAGTGGAACAGCTTCTCGAAGAAGGACCCTTCGGCGACGTCTTCGGCCGCCACGATCTCCACTTCGCCCAAGGCGCGTCCGTCAAGCATGGCGACCGCCTTGCCCACGACCTGACCGGCCGACACCGGAGCGGTGATCGCCTCGGGCACCCGCTGATCCATCACCACCGCATCGAGTTGGTCCTTGCGCACGCACAGTGTCAACGATTGCGCATAGGCCAGCGCCACCTGACGAGCCTTGCCGTCCTTGACCTTGAGCGGCTCGAGCCCGTCGCGCTGATGGTCCACGAGCGTGTGATGCGTGAAGAGGTTGAACCCGAAGGTGAGCAGGCGGCTGGCCTCTCTGGCGCGGGCCTGGTCGTCGGGAGCGCCCATCACGACCGCGATCAATCGCCGGTCCTTCTGGACCGCGCTGGCCGTCACGCAGTAGCCGGCGGCCTCGTGAAAGCCCGTCTTGATGCCGTCGAGACCGCGAAACCTGCCGACCAGACGATTGGGATTGTAGAGCGTGAACTCACCCTCCCGAAACGGCGCCGAAGCGGTGGCGCCCCATAGCAGCGCTTCCGGATAGCGGGTGAGCGCGCGACCCAGCAAGGCCATATCGTAGGCCGAGCTCAGGTCGGGTTGCTGCCCCGGTCCGGGGGGGAGGCCGTGCACCGAGTGGAATTCGGTATCGTTCATGCCCATCTCGCGGGCGCGCATGTTCATCAGGTCCACGAAAGCCGCCACGGTGCCCGAATGGTGCTCGGCCAGCGCCACGGCGGCGTCATTCGCCGAATGGATGGCCAGGGCCATCAGCAGGTCCTCGACCGTGAAGACCTCGCCGTGCTTCAAGTAGACCTGGGATCCGCCCATGCGGCTGGCCTTGGCCGAGACGGTGACGGGGTCGTGGATGTCGATCTCGCCCGAGGCGATCGATTGAAGCACGATCAGCTCGGTCATCATCTTGACCATCGAGGCCGGCTGGTGGCGAGCGTGGGGCCTTACTTCGACCAGCAGATCGCCCGTTTCGGCGTCCATGACGACCGCCGAGGTGAATTCACCCTCTAACTCGGCGGGCAGGCGATAACCGGGCGCCGTCGCATCGGTGGCAACGGCGGTGGGGCAGACCAGGACGCTGAGCAGAATCAGCGCCGGCGGCAGCGATCGAGTCCTTGAGATCAATGCTGGTAACTCCTTGTACGGATATCTCTAAGCGCACTGCGTGCGGGTAAGCACACAGAAGGTAGTGCCGCCCGGCGGGTCTGTCAAGGCGGGCGAGGGGATCCGGGGCGGGGCGCGCCCACGTTCGACCGGTCGCCGGCCCCTAGATCGGTAGACGGTGGGCCATGTCCGAGAGTTCAGCATAGAAGACCTCGGCGCCATCGATCATCACCGCGTGGGAGGCCTCGGGAAAAACCCGCACCTGCTCGTGCCGGTCCTCCAGGAGCGCGAGCGTCTCGGCGGGGCAGCTCTTCCCGCCCGCGCAGAACAGTTTGGGAACGCCGAGCGCCAGATAGACTTCGGCGACTTCTCCGAGTGGATGGACGGGGGAAGGGGTGCTGCGGCGCACCAGTTCGCGGCAGTTCTCGAGGAAGGCCGCCGGATCGCAGCGCCTCAGCGACGCCAGGTATCGGCGGGAGGCTTCGTTGGCGGGCGCCCACGTTTCAGCGACGGTCTTCTCCAAGAAGTCGATGCCGAACCACGCATCGAAGCGGCCCGCTTCGTAGGCGGCCAGGGCTTTGCGCGAGATGAACTGATCGGCGACGGTCAGGTTGCCTTCGATGTTGACCAGACCGCGCGCCCGACCGCCCAGCGACGCCGAGGCAGCCAACGTCCCCACCGCCCCGCCCATCGAATGACCGACGAGAAGGACGGGCCCGCTCTGGGTTTCGCGGCAGAGGTCCTCCAGGATCGTCGCGTAATCCGCGAACCCGATTCGGCCCGCGCCGGCGCTGTGGCCGTAGCCGGGCATGTCGGGCGCCAGGACGTTGTAGCCCTCGAGGCCGAGCGCCGAGAAGGCCTCCGCGAAGGCGTCCGCGCTGTCGCCCAGGCCGTGCAGGAAGAGTAGCGCGCCCCTCCCTGGCCGCAGGTCGCCGTGGGTCAGCGTCAGGCGTCGGCCCCGCAGGGACAGTGTCGAGGTCTTCGGTTCCACCAGTGGGTTCGCCCCTCTTCACCAACGGCTCCAGAGAACCTATGCGCGGTCCCCCGATGCCGATCACCCATGGGTCTGGACGCGTGAGGCTCATATCGCGCCCTTCGTCCTGCGGCCTCCAAGCCTAAGGCCGGGCGCCGCACAGGACAAGCGGCGGGAGAGAGCCGCGGGCGAGAGCGGCGGGCGAGAGCTGCGGGCGAGAGCGGTGGGCGAGAGCGCTGGGCCGTCGGGTGGCCGACCGGTCACAACCGGCGGTCGCCCGCGTACACCCCTTGTCGGATCCGACCAGGCCGCTCCCTGCATTGGGCGGCCGTTTTGACAGCGCGAACCGAAAGCTGCGGCGTTTGAAGCCGCATCGATCGTCCTGCCGCCGAGCGGCGGAAGATAGAAAGGGGGAGATCCATGAGGCTCCTGATCATTGCACTGGCAGGCTCGCTGGCCCTCGTGACGGGCTGCAGCGACGACGACAACGGCACCAATCCAGTCACCGGGATGCACGGTCTGACCTTGAGCTTCGATGGCCTCGAGCCCCTGAAGGGCGGCTTCCACTACGAAGGCTGGGCCATCGTCGACGGGTCCGCCGTCTCGACCGGGAGATTCAATGTCAGCACCGGCGGCGATCTGGTGGATCTCGACGGCAACGCCATCGCCGGCGGCCGGTTCGACGTTTCCGACGATCTCACCAACGCCACGGCCATCGTCCTGACGATCGAGCCCAACGGCGACACCGATCCCGCACCGGCCGCGACCCATATTCTCGCCGGTGACGTCGCCGGCAACGAGGCCGCCCTTGCGGTGGGACACGGCGCGGCCCTCGGGACGGACTTCACCGCGGCCGCAGGCCGCTTCATCCTGGCGACGCCGACCAACGGCGCGGACACGAACGAGAACAGCGGGATCTGGTTCCTGAGTCTGGAGAGCGGAATGCCGGAGCAGGGCCTGGATCTCCCGGATCTGCCCAGCGGCTGGGCGTACGAAGGCTGGGTGGTGATCGACGGGACCCCCGTCACGAGCGGCACGTTCACCGATCCGGGCGCCGCCGACGCGGCCGCGCCGTTCAGCGGGATCCAAGACGGTCCGCCGTTTCCGGGCGAGGACTACTTGAGCAACGCGCCCGCCGGGCTGACCTTTCCGACCGATCTGGCCGGCGCAACCGCGGTCATCTCGATCGAGCCGTCTCCCGACGACGATCCGGCGCCCTTCACGTTGAAGCCGCTCGCGGGGATGATCGCCGCGGATGCGGTCGACCACGTCACCTATGCGCTCGGCAACAACGCAGGTGGATTCCCGACCGGGACAGCCACCATCACGAGGTAGCGGCGCTCCCGAGATCCTCTGGGCCCCTCCTTCCGCACTGCGGACGGAGGGGCTCTTCTGCTTGGCAGAAGCGCTTCGAAGAGGCGCACTCCGCCGACGAAACGCCGCGGTCCTGTGAATCGGTAGGTGAAGACAGGCGCGCCGGGGTGTTACATTGTTGCCGACCTGGGGTCCACGGGTTGTTGCATCCCCGCGTCTGGAGGCCGATCCATGGGGCCCCGGGGCATCGGCGTCCACACGCTCGCAAGGAGGTGCCATGACTGAGCTCAAGGACGGCTGCGTGAAGCCCGCCCGCGGCCCGATCCTGGAAGGTCCCGAAGCCGGGAGCGCGGCAGCGCAACCGCAGGTCAAGGAGGTGAGATCCATGCAGGCACGCGTCGGCAAGCCGGCTCCTGACTTCGAGGCCACCGCCTACATCGAGGGCGAAGGCTTCAAGCCCGTCAAGCTGTCGGACTACAAGGGCAAGTGGATTGTCCTGTGCTTCTATCCCGGCGACTTCACCTTCGTCTGACCCACCGAGCTGGCGGCGGTCGCCGCCATGAACGATCAATTCCAGAAGCTGGGTGTCCAGGTGCTGTCGATGAGCACCGACAGCCGTTTCGTGCACCAGATCTGGCAGCACGAGGAGCTGGCCAAGATGGTCGAGGGGGGCGTGCCCTTCCCGATGCTGTCCGACGCCGGCGGCCGGATCGGCTCCATCTACGGCGTCTACGACGAAGATGCAGGCGTGGACATCCGCGGGCGCTTCATCATCGACACCGACTTCGTCATCCGCGCGATGGAGGTGCTCACCCCCGAAGTAGGTCGCAGTCCCGCCGAGCTGCTACGCCAGGTGCAGGCCTTCCAACACGTCGCGGTCACCGGCGAGGTGACGCCCTCCGGATGGCAGCCGGGTGACAAGACCCTCACGCCTGGGCCGGCGCTGGTCGGCAAGGTGTGGGAGGTGTGGAAGCCCTAGAGCCGTTTCCTCTGCACACGAACGAAGGCGGCGCCCCGGAATCATCCGGGGCGCCGCATCTCACGCCTCCGGGGCGCCGCATCTCACGCCTCCGGGGCGCCGCATCTCATGCCTCCGGGGCGCCGCATCTCATGCCTCCGAGGCCGGCGGCGATCTGAACCTGGACGCCGCATCAACGCGCCAGCAAGACCCTCCGGCTGCGCTCGCCATGCGCCGTGTGCAGGCGCAAGAAGTAGACACCCGTGGAGAGTGGCTCGCCCGAGGTGTCGCACCCGTCCCACGTGATCTCGTGGCTGCCCGCGTTGAGCGGGCCCTGCGCCAGCCGGCGCACCGTGCGGCCGTTCAGGTCGTGCACGCGCAGATCGGCCGGCCCCGAAGACGGGAGCGCAAAGCGGATCGCGACCGATCCGCCCAGCGGACTGTAGGCGCTCAGCGAGAGCGCCGGCCCGTGCCGGGGCTCGGGATCCTGCGCACCGGCAAGGCCCTCGAGCGCGATGACGGTGAAATCATCCAGACCACCCTCGTCGATCGACGGGTTGGGCAGCCCGTACATGACCACGCGGAACTGCACCTGGCCGATGTCGGGGAAGAGGGTGGTGAGATCGACCTCGACCTCGGTCCAATCGGTCTCGGGCTCGTAGCCCTCGGCGTGATGAATGGTCTGCCAGGGACCGCCGTTGTTGGCGGCATCGACGTCCATCATACCGTCCTGCGATCCAAACGTCTGGAACCACCGCTGGAAGAGAACCGTCACCTGATCGGCACCCGTCAGGTCGTAGACCGGCGAGAGCAGGGTGGTTTGCCCGTCGGCATCGGAGTACCAGGGATAGCCGCCGTCGAACTGGCCGGTGATCCAGCAGATGTGGCCCGGTTCGGGCGTGGCGTCGTCCTCGGGCTGCACGACCTCCGGCCCCACGATCGCCCCGGTCGGATCGACGCGCTCCCAGATGCCCTGGGTCGCATCATCGCCGGGCGCGCCCACCATCCAGCCGCCTTCGCTCTCGAAGGGCTCGTAGACCGTCACCACCTCCGCTTCGTGCACCTCGGCCGGCGCGTCGCGCGGATCGGTGAGCGAGTGGTGCGCCATGTCGGCCGCGAAGACGTAGTACTCGAGCAGCGTGCCCACCTCCTGGTTCGGGACCTCGCCCACGAAGATGTCATCGGATCCGGTCGGCTGCATGAGCACCGCCGCGAAGTCCGGGGCTCCGGCCGGGCGGTAGTAGACCAGGACCGAGTCGGGGTTGACCGTGCTGGTGAGGGAGTAGATCTGCGCCTCGATGGCAATGGGCTCACCGCTCGGCGCGGCCACATAGGGGAAGGGCGTGTGGTGGATGACAACGTCGGTGAACCGCTCGGGGCAGGCAAAGCCGTGCCGCTCGGCGGCCGGGCAGAGATCGTCCCAGTTGGGCGTGCCGCTGTCGAGGTTGCCGTCATCGTCGTCGGCGATGAAGCTCCAGAGCACCTGCTCGGGCTGCGTGAGCGGCAGGCCCAGCTTACGGGCGAAGTGCCAGATCTCGGACGCACGCTGATGGCCGGCCTCCTCGCCCAGCGTCGCCATCAGGTTCTGGCGGGCGTCCCAGTGGAATCCGGCCAGGATCTGCCCGTCGTGATGGCCCTGGCCCGTCAGGCTGTCGGGGTAGGTCATCGAGTTGTCCGAGTTGCGGATACCGGTCGAGCAGTCCAAGTAGAAGCCGCGACCCATCTGGGAGTCGTTGGTCAGGTAGTTGCCGATCACGTCCGAGTTCGCCTCGTGCATATCGCTGGGCGGATCGTTGGGCCCGTACATGTAGTCGGTGATGCCGTGACCGTACTCGTGGTGGATCACATCGCCGAGGCGTCCGGTGTTGGCGCAGTTGGCGGTGGCGTGGAAGAAGTTGATCGACGAGCCGTCCCAGTAGGCGTTGCAGGCCTGAGGGATGTTGACGTTGGCGGTCATCTGCCAGTCGAGGTCGGTCCAGTCAGGATCGAGTCCCTTGATGAACTCGTGGGCCAGGTTGCCGTGGTAGAAGACGTCGCGCTCATCGATGCGCGAGTTGGTGTCGTCCCAGTAGAGATCGAACGGCACGCCGGGCACGATCTCGCCCTCGAAGAGCGCGTCGTCGCCTTGGTTGTTGTCGACGTTGAAATAGGCCCCGGCCATCTCGGCGCGCAGCGACTCGGCTTCGGAGCCGGCGAAGGGAATCGTAAACGAGCCGTCGGCGGAGGTGGTGTCGGCGCCGACCCCCACGACCGTGACCTCCAGGAGCTGCGCCGGCAGGTCCTGCGCCGGGAAGCAGTAGCTGGGATCTTCGGTATCGGCGCTGGCCGTGCCCACGAAGTCATCGGTCCGCAGAACGTGCTGGATCTGCAGCACGCGGCCGCTGGAGGCATCCACGTCGATGAGCCAGGCGCCCAGAGGCGCGTGGAAGAAGGCGTCGATGCGGTAGATGACGCGCCCTTCGGTCGCGGAGACGGGCAGCACGCCCATCTGCTGGATGGCGATGCGATCGCGGGGCCCAAGGGTCCGGGGTGCCGCGCCGCGCGCCGCCAGCGTTCGACGGGCGGCGACGATCGCCTCGTCGCGGCTCAGCGTCGGTCTGCTCGCCACCCGCAGGTCGGGCCACAGATCGCCGCCGAAGGCCGCGATGCGTCCGGTCTCGGTCATGGCGACGGTGAAGCGCGACCCGATCACCGGCCAGTCGTGGAGACGCTGCGTGAAGTGGACCGACCACTTGCCCAGGCCGCGCACGACGGTGCGCGTCTCGAGCTGATCGGCGCGCATGGGGCGCAGCGTGGCGCCCGCGTCGACGAACCCTCGCGCCACCCGCTCGGCCGTGGACGCGTCCAGCACGACCACGCCCGTGGGCACTCCGGAACCGGTGACGAGTCGGGGTGTGAGCGTGACCGGGTTCCACGCCTGCACGCTCCAGCGGCCGCCCATGCGGCCCGTGAACGCGGCGAGGGCCCGATCGGCGCGCAGTCGATCGGCGGTCCCGAGGTCGCCGGCGCCCCGGCTGAGCGCGCGGGTGATCGCCTCTGGGGACCGGTCCAAGAGCTGCTCCGCGGGCGGGGCGGGCTCGACCGGGACCAGAGCCGAAGCGGGAACCAGCGTAAGTGCCGAAAAATAAAGGGTTATGAGTGAAAACAGCGCGGTGCGGGCACGAGGCCGAAGCATGCGTTCCTCCTGTGGCTGTTGCCGCCGGTGGTCCTCCCGTGGGGGGATGGGTCGTCCAATCATCGATGATAGCATACGCGCGTCCGGCTGCGGCGATTCGGTTGCCTGAACCGCCGCGCCGGTAGGGCGCTGTGCCGCGGCTGCGCAGCGGGTTGCGCACTGCACGGCCGTCCACGCGACGGGCGGCAAACTCGAGCATAGGAGGTTCGCGTCATGGCAGAGACGGAGATGGAGTACCGCTACCTGGGATCGTCGGGGCTGAAGGTGTCCGCCCTGTCGCTGGGCTCCTGGGTCACATTCGGGTCGCAGATCGACGAGGAGACCGCCGGCGGTTGCATGCGCACGGCCTATGAGGCCGGGGTGAATTTCTTCGACAACGCTGAGGCCTACGCCCACGGCCAGAGCGAGGTCGTGATGGGCAAGGTCATCCGCGCGGCGGGCTGGAAGCGGTCCGACCTGGTCCTCTCCACCAAGATCTTCTGGGGCGGCAAGGGGCCCAACGATCGGGGTCTGTCGCGCAAGCACATCCTCGAGGGCACCGACGCGGCGCTTCAGCGGCTGGGGATGGACTACGTCGACCTGATCTTCTGCCACCGGCCCGACCTGCAGACGCCGATCGAGGAAACCGTGCGGGCGATGAACCATGTCATCGCGCAGGGCAAGGCCTTTTATTGGGGCACCAGTGAGTGGTCGGCTCAGCAGATCACCGAGGCCTGGGAGGTGGCCCGCCGCGAGCACCTGATCGGACCGCAGATGGAACAGCCTCAGTACCACATGTTCCACCGCGAACGGGTCGAGAAGGAATACGCGCCGCTCTATGAGCGTTACGGGCTGGGGACGACGATCTGGAGCCCGCTGGCCAGCGGGATGCTGACCGGCAAATACAACGATGGCGTGCCGGAGGGCTCCCGGCTGAGCCTGGAGAACATGGCGTGGCTGCGCGAAGGCTTCGAAACCGAGGAGTGGCGTGCGCGCATCGAACAGGTCAAGCAGCTCGAGCCGATCGCCCGCGACCTGGACGCCACCCTGGCGCAGCTCGCGCTCGCTTGGTGCCTCAAGAACCCCAACGTGAGCAGCGTCATCACCGGAGCCTCGCGACCGACGCAAGTGCTCGAGAACATGAAGACCCTGGAGGTGGCCGGCCGTCTCGACGACGCGGCCATGGAGCGCATCGAGGGCGTGTTGAGCAACCGACCCAAGCCGCCGGCCGACTTCCGCTAACAGCGGGCGTGTCGCTCGTCCTCGCCGTGCCTGTGCTGAAGGCAGACGGCCACGCCCACACTGGGAACTGCCGCCGACATCGCGTTTGTGGTGGATGAAGCCCGGGCGGCCGGGGCGCAGCGAATCTCGTTGCGGTGCGGGGAGCGGCGTTAGCTCCGCGGACGGCGTTGTCGCACTAGCGCATCAGGAGCACGCGCGACGCACGCGTCCGCCCGTGTCCCGCGACGTGGACGAAGTACGTCCCCGCCGGAACCAGGACCCTGGCCGCATCCGTCCCATCCCAGAGGACGTGGCGCGCGCCCGTCTTCGCGATCAGGCGTCGCATCAGCCGACCGTTGACATCGCGGATCGTGATCTTCGTCGGGCAAGACAGTGGCTGGTCAAAGGCCAACCGGATTGCACCCGTGCTGACGCTGGGGCAGACGCGCACGCCGGCTGCGGCTCCCGCCGACGCGGGTTCGGCCACCCCGCTGGGGACGCCTCCCGCACACGCCAGCACCTCATCCACCCAGGCGCACGCATCGTCGGGGCAGGGCCCCACGTAGGCGGGAATTGTCCGGCCTTCGAGATAGGGATGCGGTCCTCCCAGGCCCCCGTCGGCCATGGTGACCCCCTCGTCAAGCCGATGGTCCAACCGGATCTTGTACGCGGATCCGGACGGGTGCAACGGATCGCCGGGATCGATCGGCCGGGCATAGAGCGAGCCGGCCCATCCGGCCGACTCGTAGCCGTCGACACTATAGTCGTTGGCGTTGTCGACCACATTGATCACGAGATCGGCTCGGCTGCGCGGATGGAAATAGTCGCAGTCGACGTGCACGGTGGCCATGTCGATGGCGTGCGGGGACCAGTCGAAAAGGATGTTCACGTCGTTGCGGCCGTTGCCATCGAGGCCGTGTTCCACGATGTTGTTCCAAACATACCAGTGGGGGTGCCAGGGCTCCTGTTGGTAGCCCGAGACGCCCGGTTCGGTGCCGTGATAGCTGGTGATGCCGCCCCCGGCGGCGGAATGGACCACCAGGTTGTTGTGGATGACGACATGGAATGGCTCACGGTCGACGCCGGTAGGGGGCTTGCCGGCCATGATCCCCGCCGAGGACCCGGTGACGATATTGTGATGGATCTGGGCGAAGTCCTGGGCCACCCAGATGCCGATTCCCGTGTTGTCGATGCACAGGTTGTGGTGAATGCGATCGCCGAGAGCGCTGCCCTCCATGTCGTCGCCCACGTGATTCCGGCACAGCCACTGACCGTTCTTGTGCTTGAAGCCGGTCGTCGAGCCCTCGATAAGGTTGTAGCAGATCTCGTTGCGGCTCAGCGCCGTCTCGAGGTCGACCTGCGTCGGGTCGTTGATGTAGTCGCTGAAGAAGATGATGTTGCCCAGATTCAAGCTGGCCGCCCCGGGCCAGCCGTTGTCCTTCAGATGGCAATGGGTGATCAGGATATCGTGCGCGGCCGTACCGTCCGCGTTTTGGAACTTGATCCCGGCACCGCCGTTGGGCCCGCCCCCTCCGTAGTTGTCATGAATGTACATGCCTTCGAACACCATGTGATACCCGGGCCAGAAGTGGAAGCCGGCGCCCCGCAGATGCTGGATCTCTTCATAGGGCTGGCCCAGATAGGCCGGTCCCGCACCGGTTACCTCGAAATGCGCGAAGCGCCAGTAGGTCGGTCCGTACTGGGCCGCCGAACTGGATTCGAACACGTTGACACCCACCGGATCATCCGGATGGCCGCCGTCGACAACCGCCCACTCGCCGGGATAGGACTGCACGGTGTACCAGGCGTCCGGTGAGCCTTGCATGCCCCAGAGTCGGATGCTGTGCTCGTGGTACGTGCCGCCGCGAAGCAGGAGCGTATCGCCCGGTTGCATCGCATCGATACCCTCCTGAATCGTGGCAAAAGGGCGTGTCCATGTACCATCGCCTCCCGGCGTCGCGGTCGGTGAAGCGTAGAGGGTATTGCCCGGCGGTTCTTCACCGGCAGCCTCGGGCATCCATACGGACGACAGAAGGATGATTACTGCGGTGACGCGGGAGACGAATGGGACCATCATGAGAACTCCGCCACGGGCCTTGACCGGATACGGAATCGCGCTCACCGGGAAGTATATCAGCCCGAATCCAAGCCATCAAAGGCGGTTGGTCTGTCGGCCAGGGTCGGCTCGGCTCACGCTTCTACACCCGCATGGACGGTGAGGACCGGGTCTGGTACCATGATGCGCACCAAGCCGCGGCCGCGAGAGTGACGGACGCGGCCCGGCGCGATCCCCCGCACCCACGGTGCGTATCGCTGCGCGCGAAGTGTGCGCATGCCGAGTCGGACGATAGCCGAGCGCGAGAGTCGAGGGGGACCACCATGAGCACCCTTTCCGGACGGGTCGATCGAAGAGCAGGTTTCTGGATCCTGGGAGCGTTCCTGGCGCTGGCAGCTCTCGTTGCGGCTAGCCGGTCCGCCGCGGCATCAAGCGTTCTGCGGGAAGCCTGGCACGAGGGCCGGGGGCGGGACGTGCCGCCCGTCTTCGTCTCCATCGTGAGCCACAACGAAGAGCCCTCGGGTTACCCGAACTTCGTCGCCGACGAGTCGGCCTTCTGGCTGCACCGCGCCGGCGTCGTGGCATTCGCGCAGGTGTTGGCCGAAGAAGGCGTGGCCTACAATTTCCAGTCGGACTGGAACTTCCTCGAAGCGGCCGTCCTGTACGACACCGGCACGCCCGAGACCAACGGCAAGAACTTCCTGCGCTACCTGCGAGAGGATCTGGGATTCGAGACCGATCCCCACGCCCACGAAACCCAGTTCAACTACGCCGACGTGGCGCGTTTCATGGATCTGCTCGGGGTGACACCTTCGCAGACCGCAGGCGGCCTCATCGCCGACCCTCCTGAGCAGTCGAAGCTCGAGTACCTGTGGCAGCCCCTCACCGCCACGCTCGACCCCGCCTACGTGTGGGAGGCCGAGATCCTGTGGGGTGGCGCTACCCACCATCACGTGGGCGAGGAGCATCTGTGGATATCCGGCATCTGGCGGCCCCGCGACAACGAGCACTTCCGGGAGCATGATCCGGCCGCGCCCTTGCCGCACGTCGGGGGCTACTGGAACTGCTGGGAGGGGCTGCACGAGCTCATCGCGAAACAGCAGTCCGGAGTGCTGGAGGAGGGGAAGATCTACACGCAGACGATCTTCGTGGGCCAGACCTCTATGCTGCACACCGACTTCATTGAGAGCTTCCGCGCCGAGATCGGGGCGCTGGCGCCGCACACCCAGTCGGGCGATCTGCTCTGGGTGGGGCTGGAAGAGGTCGTCGACATCTGGGAGACCGTCTACGGCGGCGAGGCCAATCTCTACCCCTACCTGCAGCCGCCCGACAGCGTCTACTACGAGCCCGAGGTGGTGCACGATGTCGACCTGCTGCCCAGTGGGCATCTGCTCGTCACCGACGGCGGCGCGCCGCCGCTGCGCCGGGCGAGCGGCATCTACGAGATCGATCGCGACGGCCTCATCCACTGGAGCTACGACACCGGGCTCACCTGGGCACACAACGGCGACCAGCTCCCCAACGGCGACGTGCTTCTCTCCGACAGCGGCAACGACCGCGTGCTGCTCGTGAGCGCCGCGGGAGAGATCCTCTGGAACACCGACGAGATCACGTTGAGCGACGGGTCGGTGCTGCGGTATCCGAACGACGCCAACCTCCTCTACCCGTCCATGCACCGGCTGATCACCGATCGGGACAATCATCGCGTCATCGAGATCGATGAGACGGGGACGATCCTCTGGCAGTTCGGGGTGACCGGCGAGCCAGGGGGGGACTCCAGCCATCTCAGTGGGCCGCACAATGCCGATCGCTTGCAGAGCGGGAACACGATCATCGCCGACTCGAACAACAACCGCATTCTGGAAGTCGACGCGTCGGGAGCGGTGGTCTGGGCCCACGGCGGCAACCTCGACTGGCCCCGCGACGCGGACCGTCTGCCCACCGGCACTACCCTGATCACGGACTCGGGCCATCACCGGATCGTCGAGGTGGACGCGGGCCACGGCGTGGTGTGGTCCTACGATCAGGAGCTACACCTGCCCTACGACGCCGACCGGCTGCCGGGCGGCAACACGCTCATCTCGAGCGGGGCGCGGATCCTGGAGGTGGATCCGGCCGGACTGGTTGTGTGGGAGTACGCGGGACCGGTCACGTACGAGGAGATCTGGATCCACAATCCGACCAGCGGCGTGGATCTCTACTGCCACGTTCACTATCCGTCGAGCTACGACAGCACGACGACCTACCCGGGCGTGGTGCTGATTCCCGGCGGGGTCGGAACGGGGACCTCCTTCGACCAGAACGACCTCGCCCAGCGCTATGCCGATGCCGGTCTGATCGTGATGCACTTCGATCCCGACGGCCGCGGTCTGTCGACCAACGGCGGGACGTACACCGAGGAGGACTACAACGGATTCCTGCACCAGGACGGCTTGCGGGAGGTGTTTCAGTACCTGGTCGACCTGAACGCGACCGACGATGAGAACTGCGGCATGTTCTCGTCGTCGTACGGGGTCACCATGGCCGCGGGCACGCTGGCGCGCTATCCGCAGGACCCGCCCAGTCGGTTTCTGCTCGACTTCGAAGGGCCGCACAACCGCACGCTCACCGCGGCGATCAACGGCGGTCACATCCCGCACGACACGTCCGACGTCGTCTTCTGGCGCGAGCGTGAAGCCGACCGGTTCATGCCGGAGGTCGTGTGCCGCTACCTGCGCCTGCAAACCGAGCTGGATCACAACCCGCACGCGGTGGGCAACCCGCACGCCATCGCGTTGATCAACGCCGCCACGTCGACCTGGGTCGGTGGCGAGGGACAATCGCCCTGGACGCGGGTGAACGACGAGACGCTGAACGATCCCAATCGCATCTACACCCTCGCGCATCCGCCCGTCTGGCTGTCCGAAGGGGGTGACACGTTTCCCTATCGGCTGGCGTTGCTGTTGGAGTTGGTGGGCCCCGAATGGTCGGCGCTGCGGACGCTTCCACGGGTCGCTCGGGCCGGCACGCGCGTGACGGCTCACCCCAATCCATTTGCCGGCGGGACGCGGTTCGAGCTTCAGGTGGCCGCGACTTGCGTTGTGGATCTGGACCTGTTCGACGTGACCGGCCGATGGGTGTGTGCGCTGCACCGCGGGAGACTGGCCCGGGGACGGCACCAGATCGACTGGGACGGTCGTGATGCCGGGGGGCGTCTGCTGCCCGCCGGGATTTACCATGTACTCGTGAATGACCAGGAGAACGCGCCCACAGCCGAGAGAGTCGTTGTGCTGCGCGCGGGCCGATGAACGCGATGAAGAACAGTCCTACTATCGGCGCCGGAGGTGAACCATGCGACCGATCTCAGGCCAATGGTCTCAAGTGATGGTGTGTGCCGCCTGTCTTCTCGCGGCGACCGGTCCCGACGCCGCGACGGCCCTGGGGATTGCCAAACTGGAACCATCGGTGCGCGCGCTCGGGGCGGGGCGAGCCGCGACGGCGGTCTTCTGGGGTCCTGACCCCGATGCCTGGCGCAACCCCGCGCTTCTGGCCTGCCAACACGGGCTTCGGTATCAGCGCACCAAGGCTCAGCTCGTCCCCGACCTCACCGATGACGTCTTCTACACCGCGGACCGCCTAGCCTTCGCGGCGTTTGGAGTGGGGGTCTCTCTGGAGGGTCAGCCGTTCGATGCCCTCGGCGGCCAGACCCTGGACTACGGCGAGACCGAGGCGGTCGATGAAGAGGGCGTGTCCTTGGGCTTCTTCGATTCCTGGGAAGATGTGCGCTCTTGGGGCCTGGCGGTGAGTGCCGTCCACCTCCTGGACAATGCGCTGGACCTCGCGACGGAAGATCACCAGCCGCTGCGACGATTCGGGGATGTCAGCGTGGGCGTGCGGTGGAACACGGTCGACGTGTTCCTGGCGCCGGAATGGGCGCTGGAGTCGATCGGAATCGCGACCGAAGGCGACGCCGAGAGCCAGGCGAAGACGCGCGACTGGGGATACACGGTTCGTCTGTCGCCCTACAACTCGGTTGACTACGAGGGCTGGCTGCCCGCGCTGGACGAAGCCCTCGCACCGGTGATCGGAGGCTTTGCTCTGGAAGCGGCCTACGGTGAAGGGATGCTGAACGAAGGGTACGATCAGGCCCACTATCCAATCGGCTTGGATTCCGACCCGATCGTGCGACAGGATCGTCGCGGGTATGCCGTGCGCCTGGCCTTGGGGCTGCCGGGACGACTGCGCGAGGGGCTCGAATCGTCGGGCCTGGGCTGGGTGGCGCAAGGTCTGTCGCCGCTCATCTCGTTCGGCCGTTCGTGGGACCGGCTCGTCCTCAGCGGCATGCTTGCGGACGGCCGCGGGCGCTGGTCCGGGATTCAGGCGGAGACCCGCGGCTGGGAGCTGACGCTGGCCAACATCTTCACCTTGCGCCGGGGACGTATCGACGACCCCGAGCAGAGTGTCCGCGGCGACACCTCGGGGTGGGGGCTCGGGTTCCGGGTGGCGGACTACGGCGGGTTCCGCTACGACCACGCCACGGTGCCGCAGGCGTACGGTCTCGAGGATGTCGACTGGGAGGGGTTCACCCTCTTTGCCGACCCGCTGGCGATCTGGCACGCCGTGCGCCACTGATGGCGAGGGACCAACGTCGCCTCGTTTGGCTTTTCGACGCGGAGACGTCGTGCGGCCCCGGGTGGGTGGCCCGCGCGCGATCCGATCGTGAGGTGGCTATGCGTGCATGGATTCAAAGCCTATCGGGCCTGGCGGCGTTGATGGGCGCCGGCTGTTTGACGGCTGCCGCGACGACGTATACCGTGGCCCCAGACGGATCCGGTGACTTTCCGACCATCCAGGCGGCCGTGGATGCGGTCGTCGACGGTGACACCATCGCGCTGACGGGGGGGACCTACACGGGAGTCGGCAATCGCGACATCGACTTCCGGGGCAAAGCCATCACCATCCGGCCGCAGGCCGGAACCCATGAGCCGTGTGTTCTCGATTGCCAGCATGCCGGGCGGGGATTCATGTTTCACACCCATGAGGGCGCGGGCTCAGTCCTCGAAGGCATCGCGGTGACCCACGGCCTCGCGACGCAGGGAGGCGCTGTCTGTTGCAGCGATTCCTCGGCGCCCACGCTCGCGGATTGCACCTTCCTGGAGAACTCGGCCACGGAGGCTGGGGGCGGCCTGAGCTGCTCGGGCGGCTCGCGGCCGACGATCTCGGCCTGTGTCTTCAGCGGCAACGAGGCCGACGGCGCGGGTGGCGGGATGTGGTGCTATCAAGCCGCCCCCACTCTGGAGGCCTGTCGCTTCTTGGATAACGTCGCCGGCGTGGGCGGCGGCATGGCGGCACGCGCCTCCGAGCCGGTGCTGTTAACATGCGCGTTCGAGGGCAACCGTGCGCCGACCGACTGCGGCGGCGGGCTGTTTCTGTCCGATCATTCCGATGGCTCCCTTGCAGACTGCTGCTTCTTGGAGAACCAAGCCGGGTTCATGGGCGGGGGCATGGGCGTCCACTGGATGTCTTCGGCTGTCCTGGATCACTGCACCTTTGCTGGAAACACCGCCGACATCGGCGGAGGACTCATCACCTCTTCCGAGTCACCCATCGAGGTCCTGGGCTGCACGTTGGCGGACAACGCGGCCGCGACCATGGGCGGTGGCATGAGCGTATGGGTCTCATCGGCGATGGTGGCGAACACGATCATCAGTTTCAGCACCTGTGGTGAGGGCGTGGGCTGCACACAGGGTGACGCCACGTTGACATGTTGCGACATCTTCGGCAACGCCGGCGGCGACTGGGTCGGGGCCATCGCGGATCAACTGGGTGTTGCGGGCAACATCAGCGCGGATCCGCTGTTCTGCCGCCAGATGCATCCCGAGTGGCCGTTCACCCTGCACGATGGATCGCCCTGTCTGCCCGAGTCCAACCCGCAGTGCGGCTTGATCGGAGCCTGGCTTCTGGGTTGCGGCCCGGCCCATGCCCCTGGAGGGGACTTGTTGCCGGATCCGTCCGCATTGACCCTTCATCCACCGGCTCCCAATCCCATGCGCCAGGTGACCCGAATCGCCTGGCGCTTGCCGACGGGCGAAACGCATGCGCGCGCCTCCCTGCGAATCTTCGACAGTGCCGGACGGCTGGTTCGCGATCTGGTGTCGGACGGCCTTCCAGCGGGGTCGACGACCGTCAGGTGGGAGGGTCGAGGGCTCGACGGCCGGCAGGTGGCGCAAGGCCTATATGTTGTGCGCCTGAGCGCCATGGGGCGGACTATCTCGAGGACCCTGGTCGTGGTTCGCTGAAGCGCGCACTTGCCGATGGCGCCTTTCAGCAGCCTGGTTATCGAACATCCCTTACTATGCTAGAATCCATGGCGTAGCGGAGGCGTCGGCGAGGCGATCGCAGCCCAAGGAGTCCGACGGTCCGATTTCCGTCCACGGATCGCCCCCAGCATCCTCGCCGGCCGAGACTTCACAAGGAGGGATCATGTTGACTGCAACCCGATTCGCGACCTGCGCGTTGTTCCTGGTGGCCGTTGCGACCCCTTGGATCAGTGCCGAGCAAGCAGCTTCTGCGAGCGCCTTGGCGAGCGGCCCCGCGGCCTTCACGACGACTCCCGCGTTGCCGGATGTCTGTGGCTTCATCATCCGCGTCGACGGCACCGTGGAGACGGTCTGGGATTCCGCCAGCCCGGAGGCTCCCGGCGGTCGCAGCATCGAGGTCTATCCCAACTGGCCGGTGCCCGTCTACGGCTCGAACGATCGGGGCGGAGTGTACGCCAATCTCGACGCCGACGAGGAGCTGGAGATCATCTACACCACCGGTGCGCGCATCGACGCGTGGAACATCGACGGCTCACCGGTGCCCGGCTGGCCCCAGTTCACCACGGGCAGCGCCAACGGTGCGCCGGCCTACGGCGACGTCGACGGAGACGATGAGGGCGAGATCGTTGTGTCCACCCGCATCGGGACCGGCGGCTCGGGCATGCTCTATGTCTACGAGGCCGACGGCTCGATCGCCGCGCCGTTCCCGATCAGCTTGAACGGCGGGGCCACCAAGACGCCCGCACTGGGCGATGTGGATGGTGACGGCGTTCTGGACATCGTGGTGGAAGAACGGCTCTATCCCACGGGCTACGTGACCGTCTACAAGGGCGACGGCACCGTCGCGCCAGGTTGGCCGCAGCAGCTCGACTACGTGCCGGGATCGGCCGCCGCGGTGGGCGACATCACAGGCGACGGCATTCCCGAGGTCGTGGGCGAGTCCTACTACAGCATCTATGCCTGGGATCACCTGGGCAATCTCCTGCCCGGGTTTCCCTTCACCCCGGGATCCAGCCGCGTGTTCTCCTACTCGTCCCCGGTCCTGGCCGATCTCGACGGCGACGGGATGCGCGAGATTCTGGCCGGCGATCATTCGACCGGCGGCGGCAGCGGCGGACGCGTGCACGTCCTGCGCAGCGACGGCACGCCGCTGCCCGGGTGGCCGCGCGACACGAGCTACTGGATCTACGGGCCGCCGGCGGTTGGAGACATCGACGGCGACGGCAGCCCCGACGTGGCGGTGGGCGATCAGGTGCTTTCGGGGAGCCCCGTCGATCGTGTCTACGCCTGGGATGCGCAGGGCGTCGCCTTGCCCGGCTTCCCCATCGGCCCGATCTGGGCGATCAACACCCAGATCCTGCTGGCCGACCTGGACGGCGACGACCAGGTGGAGCTGATGTTCGACGACAACACATCGCTCAGCCGCTACATGGGCTACAACCACGACGGGACGCCGATGGACGGGTGGCCCCTCCCGGTTCAGGGCACCACCTTCTTCATCAACCCCTTCGCGGTGGACATCGACGGCGACGGCGAGCTGGACCTCTCGGGCGGCGGCAAGGAAGACGACACGACCTACTACTTCCTCTGGGACGCCAACGTGCCGCTCAACCCGGCCAAGAACTACCTGACGATCTTGCAGTACGGGCCGCACCACGACGGGGTCTACCGGCCCGAGGATCCGGCCGCGGCACCGGCGCCGGCATCGACCTCGGGCGGCCCGCGGCTGATCGCCGGACCCAACCCCTTCTCCGGCCGGACGGTCCTGCGCCTGGCGGGCGCTGCAGACGCCACGTGGTCGCTGGATATCTACGCGATCGACGGGCGGCTCGTGAGGTCGTGGGCGTCCGACGCGGGTTCATCCGTATCCCTCGTCTGGGACGGGCGGGACCGCGAGGGGCGCGCCTTGCCGGCCGGGGTCTATCTGTGCGTCGGCCGCGCGGCAGGACAACGCTTCGAGAAGGGGGTCGTCCACCTGCGGTAGCTGCGTGGGGCGGATCACCGACGACACGAACGAACGAGGCAGGCCATAGGCGTGACCCGCCTCGTTCCTTGGGATCACGGCGCCCTCACACCGCACCGGCACCGTGCGTGTAGCGTCCAGCGATCATCTGAGAATCAGAGTGCGGTGCGTGGCCGAGCGTCCGCCCGCGTGAACGGCGTACAGGTAAACACCCGAGCCCAGCATACGACCCGCGTCGTCGCGGCCATCCCACTGCCAGGTGTGTCGGCCCGCAGGATAGGGCGCGCCGCTGAGCGCGGTGCGGACGGTCCGCCCGCCGACGTCGTAGACGCGCAGCGACACCCGACCGGGCGTCTCCATGCTGAACTGTAGGGCGCCGTCGGCGCGGGTGGCGAGCTGCAGACCCCCCGTTGACTCGGTGCCGAAATCCGCGGCGTGCTGGGTGCGTCCATCGAGCTCGTAGCCGTCGGACAACGTGTTCATGAACGCCACGATGTCGTCGACGTCCTGATCGGTGAGACCCAGGTCGCCCAACTCATCGGTGTTGACGTTCTCGGGAACTTCCGGGGGCGGCCAGCCGCCCAGGTCACGGGTATTGTAGAAGTCCACCACCGTGCGCAGGTCCTTGAAGACCCCGTTGTGCATGTAGGCTTGCACGAACTCGGGGAACGGCTTGTTGCCCACGTTGCGCAGCGTGGGCACCTTCACCTTGCCCATCTCGGAGTCGAGACCCACGATGGCCCCCAGACCGTAGTCGATGAAGTCCTCGCCCTCGGGATTGAAGTGCGGGGGCATGTCGTAAAAGGGGTTGTCCGGGTTCTTGGGTACGCCGAGATTGTCGTAGGTGTAGTCCGTGAAGAGGGGCGGCTCGCCTCCCGGGCCGGGCTGGCTGGGATGGCAGGCGGCGCAGTTGCCCTGACCTTCGAACAAGACCAAGCCCCGGAGCTCCTGTTCGGTCAGCTCGCCCTGGCCGGCCAGGTAATAGTCGTACTTCGACGAGAACCGGTTCACCTCGAAGGACCCCTCGTAGGCCCCGATGGCGGTCGCCATCTGGTGGTAGGCCGTCTCGACGTCGTAGAGCGAGCCGGCACCGAAGACTTCCTCGAACAGGCCGGCGTAGTCGGAGAGGCGGATCTTGCGGATCACCGTCTTCATGTGCGGGTTGTTCTGCTCGACCGGGTTGAGGAACGGCCCCTTGGCCTGCTCCACGACATTGAGCGCCCGGCCGTCCCAGAACATGCCTCCCACGAAGAGCGACTCCTCCTCGTCGTAGTAGAAGTCGGGACTGAACGAGGCGTAGGCGGCCGTGGGAGGCTTGCGGTTGCCGAAGCGCGTGTGGATCGCCCCCGGGTATACACCCGTCGCCAAGTTGATTTCGGAGACCGGACCGGCAAACCCGACCTCCGGTCCATGGCAGGTTGCGCAGGATTGTCCCGGCGGCGTCGATAGGTTCTCGTCGAAGAAGAGCAGTTTACCCAGCTCTTCCATCGGCGTGAGCTCATCGGCCGCCACCCCGCCAGCCACGGACAGACTTAGCGTCAGCGCAAGACACAGGTGATGCTTCATGGGGATGCCCTCCCTGGTGGGTGGTTTACGACACGACTCCGCGAGCGTGTATGCAAATAAGCGGCAGCTAGGATTGGCGATGCTCTGTTGACTCTACCGCTTGCGGGAGAACAGACGGCACGAGGCGCGGGGGAAATACGCGATCTGTTCGCAAGCGAAGGCACCGGGAACGCGCAAAGACGAACACGGGGGCGTACGAGTTCGGGACGCAGATAGCCGCTGGTCGCGCTCACCGCGGAGACTCGGCATCCGCGGTGAGCGCGTCCAGCGGCCGGAGGGGGCGACGGTGACGGCGGCTTAGTACTCCACGACGGTGATCTTCTCCCTCAACTCGTCGCGCGACACGCGGCCGTCGGTGAGGTTGCGCAGGTCCTTGATCTTGGCCGAGAGCAGCAGACGGCTGATGTCCTCATCCTCGAAGAAGTCCTCGTCGTCCAGGTAGACGGCGATCGTGACGTAGTGGTCGTCCTGCAGCTCGGTGAGCGTGTCGCCGTAATCCATCAGGACGTCGATCAGCTCTTCCTTGCCTTCCTCGTAGCGCTCCGACGCGCGCTCTTCCCGTCGCTGCCGCAGCTCCTCAATCGACAGCTCCTCTTCGTCGTCGTCCTCATCGCGGCGCCGGTCCGGATCACGATAGACAATCACCTTGTCGCCATCCTGCTCGATGCGAATGTCATCCAGGTTCTCCAACCACTCGATGCCGTCGAACGTCGACCAGCCCAGTCCCCCGAAACCGCGATCGACCAGGGTCGCATCGAAGGCGAAGATCACCCCGTAGGGCTCCAGGTAGATGCTGCGGGTGTAATCACCACCTCCGCCGACCAGCCAGAACGGGCTTTCGCGCAGCACTTCGTTGATGACCTTCTCCATGACGTTGATCTTGCGCTCCAGGCGCCTGGGGACCTCGCCATCCGCCTGGGCGGCGACCGCCCAAACCCCGAGGGCGGCGAGCAGGCACACGGCCGTCTTCGCCAGCATCCACACGTTGTTCTGTTTCTCGGCCCTAGTCATCGTGGGCATCCTCCTCTTGCTGAGGCTCCAATTGCTGGGGCGGCGAATCCGGGTTCTCCTGCTCCGACTGTCGAGGGGGAAGCAGCCGGTCGTCGTCCAATCGATCCGCACCAACCAGGCGCATCAGCGCCTCGTTGATGTTGGAGTTGAGCTCCTCGCGATTTCGTGTATCCCGCTCTTCGAGAGCGTTGAAGTATCCACGCAGCAGATAGGTCGTACGGCCCAGGGTGCGGTTCTCCTGCTCTTCCAGGCGCTTGTCGATGACGCCGAGCATCTCCTGGGCGAAGGCGGCCAATTCGGCCCGCGTCACGGGCGCGGCGAGCCGGCGCTCGGCCTCCGGATCCACCGGCTGGCCGTTGGCGTAGTGGACCTCGACCCTGGGCTGGCTCACCGGCGCGAGGCGCAGCCCCTCGTTCGTGTCCGGTCCCCCGCCGGCCGTCAGCGGCGCACCGGCGCGCTGGAAATGGAACACCAGGCCGCCCTGCACCCGATCGACCCGCAGCCCGGCCAGCAGCAGAACGACGCAAGCGGCGGCCGCCAGCGGGAAGCCCAGCGCGGGTCGCACCAGCGTGCCGGACCACACCCGACCCCACCAGGAGCGGCCGCGCTTCGTCGAGGCGATCGGCGTCGGGGGCTCGAATTGGAAGTCGGGGGCCACCTCGTCCGCATCGGCCCGCCGCAGGAATGTGCGCGCGCCCTGCAGCTCGTCCCACTCTTCACGCAGGGCCGCATCGCCGGCCAGACGCGTCAGCAGCTCCTCTTCTTCTTCCGGAGGCAGTTCTCCGTAGAGGGCGGCGACCATGCGGTCCCGTGCCGCGTCGAGCTCTCTATCCGTCTTGTCCGCCATGGCTAGGCATCTCCACTGTGGAGCTCCGCCGGGGTGACCCCGTACTCGCGAAGCATCCGGCGCATGGACCTGAGCCCGTAGAAGATCCGCGTGCGCACCGTTGTGGCCGGCACACCGGTGATCTGACCGATCTCCTCGGACGTCAGGCCCTGGTATTCGCGGAGCAGGATCGCGGTCTTCTGCTCTTCGGGCAATCGGCCGAGCACCTGGTGCAGCACCCGCGCCAGTCCCGACTGCTCGGCCGCGCGATCGGTAGCCGGCGCGCCGCCGGCTCGCTCGACCAGCTCCGCCTCCCCGGGCTGCCCCTCTTCGTAGCTGACCGCCGTGCGACCGCCCTTGGCGCGGTGCCGATCGCGGCAGAGGTTCAGCGCGATGTGGTGCAGCCAGGCGGTGAACCGGGCTGGGTCCCGCAGACGCCCGATGTTCTGGTACGCCTTCATCATGGCGTCCTGGCATGCGTCGCGGGCGTCGTCGTCGTTGTCCAGCATGCGGCGCACGAAACGGAACAGACGCCCGTTCCATCGTTCCGCCAGCCGGCTGAATGCGTCCAGGTCACCCTGTTGGGACAGGGCGGCCAGCTCGGCATCCGTCATGACGTCCCACCTGTTCACCGCTCGGGGCCTTTCGACTCCATCTGCATGGACGGACTTCGGGGCGACAGCGTTCAAAGGATACGTCAAGGCTACGCGTCATGTAAGCTGTTGGTTCCCCGGCGGTTGGGTGAATGGCTCCACGGGGACGCAGCGGGGGGGATGCCGGCGAAGCGCCTCTCGGGAAGCGGGTTACGCGAAACGCCGGGGGCGGCCGACCCGGGGTCGGGTGTGGTTTCGCTGGCCTCCCCCTCGCTCCCTCGCGTACCATCCCAGGGGTGGATCGAAGATCCGTGATCCCCCGGTAACAGACTTCTGGACAAACGGTTATGCAGGAATCCGCCGCGCGGTTTCCCGCGTGGAGCACGACGTCGGCGGATCGTGCGCGGTCGGGGACGGCTGCGGTCGGAGGACAGGAAGAGGGAGCCGGGCGTGAGCGAGCCAGACCAGGGGCCCTGGTACGAGACCGCCTTCGGTGAGCTCTACCCGCTGCTCTATGCCCACCGCAGCGACGATGCGGCTCAGCGGGAAGTGGCCGGGCTCCTGCGGCTGCTCGATCTGCCGCGTGCGGGCATCCGGGCCCTCGACCTCTGCTGCGGGGCCGGACGGCACGGCTCCGCCCTGCGCACGGCGGGCCTCGATCTGGTGGGCATTGATCTGTCGGCGGACTTGCTGGCGCGGGCGTCGCGACGATCCGTGCTGGCGGGTCGGCTCGTGCGCGGCGACATGCGTCGTCTGCCTTTCGGATGCGTGTTCGACCTGGTCGTGAACCTGTTCACCAGCTTTGGGTACTTTGCCGCGGACGAGGAAAACGAGCGCGTGGCGCGCGAGATGGCCCGTGTCCTGCGGCCGGGCGGGGGGCTGGTCATCGATCACATCCATCGGGCGCGACTGGAGCGCGAGCTGGTGCCGGAGGACGAGCGCCGCATCGGAGACCACCACGTGCGCCAGCACCGCCAGATCCTGGGCAACCGCATCCGCAAGCGGATTGAGATCCGCGGCGCGGACGAGAAGGCGCGCACCTTCGTGGAGGATGTGCGCCTCTACCGGCCGGAGGAGATGACGGGAATGCTCACCGCGGCCGGAATGGCGCCGCCGCGCCTCTACGGATCGCTCTCGGGGCGACCCTTCGACCGCGATGCCGAACGGATGGTCTTGGTGGCGCACAAGGCGGTGTGAGCGCGGGGAGCTCCTGGGGGGGGGCGGGTGACCGGCGCCGATCCTTGTGCGGAGCGCTGGATGTCGCGACACGGGAATCGGGAATGGTCAAGCTGAGCTTCGACATCGACCGCGTCGGCTACGAGGCCCTGCAGCCCTGGAGCGACATGCGGTTGCCTGCGATGCTGGCCGCGGGGGCGGCGCCGGTGGCCGGCTATCCGTTGCTCGCGCGACCCCCGCTGTCGGGCGAGGGCACAGCCACGAACCGGAGTGCGGAGCTTCCGACCAGCGGGTCCCCGGCATTGGATCGATCGCGGGCCGCTGCAACGATCGCGGCCTGCAATCCCGACCTGCCGGCGCCTCCCCCGGAGGCCGACTATGTGATCGCCGGCCAGCAAGCAGGCCTCCTGACCGGTCCGCTCTACACGTTTCTCAAGGCGATCTCCGCCATTGGGTTGGCACACGACCTGGGCCGCCGGCTGGGACGAACCATCCTGCCGCTGTTCTGGATCGCCGGCGAGGACCACGATGTCCTGGAGGTCAACCGGGTCATCCTCAACGACCGGCGCTTCGTGGTGGATTTTGAAGGGGAGATCGTGCGGGGCGAGATGCCGCAGGTCGCGGACATCGACCTGCGCAGCGCCCGCGAGCCTCTTCTGCGCTTTGTGGAAGAGACGTTGCCCGAAACCGAGTTCCGGCCCTGGATTCTGGAGCAGGTCGCGGCCGCCGACTGGGCGAACTACGTGAGCGCGTTCCGTGACCTGATGCAGGGACTCTTTCGGGAGTGGGGGCTGCGCACGGTCGATCCGATCGCGCTGCGACCGCTCACGGCGCCCGTGCTGGCAGCGGTGGTGGCCCGCTGGCCGGATGCCACGACTGCGCTGGAGCAGGGGGCGGCGACCTTGCGGGCGGCGGGACTCGAGCCGCCGCTTCAGGCCTTGGGCCTCTTCGAGATCGATCGCGGCCGACGGGTGCCGGTCGAAGCGGACGCATCCGGCATGTGCATCGGCGGCCGGCACCGTGCCTGGGAGGCGGCGGCCGCGTTCGTGCGCGATCATCCGGAGCGCTTCTCGGCGGGAGCGGCCCTGCGCCCCATCGGCCAGGACGGCGCCTTGCCGGTGGTGGCCACCGTCGGAGGGCCCTCGGAGCTGGCCTACTTGTGGCAGATCGAGCCGGTGGCCCAGGTGGCGCAGGTGCGCTCGTCGGCGCGCTATCCACGCATCTCGGCCACCTTCTTGACGCCGGCGGTGTCCCGATTGCTGAAGAAGGCGGACCTGCGGCCGGCGCAGATCTTCACCGTCGAGCGGATGCTCACCGCGGCCGACCGCACCGACGCTCACGATCCGCGGGCCGAGGAGATCCGCAAGCGCGGGGAAGCTCTGCTGGAGACGATCGACGACACGCAGATCCCGGGGAATCCCCGCTGGCTGCGCAAGAGCCGGGATGCGATCGCCGGCGGCGTTGCGCGCATCGTGCAGCAGCTCGAGGAGGCGCGGGCACAAGAGGCGGGCCGGGGCCGCGAACGGCTCCAGCGCATCGCCGCGGCCGTAACCCCTGACGGCAAGGCGCAGGAACGGGTGATCAACGTCTATGAGCTGCTCAACCTGCACGGACCGCAGTTCGTGGCGGCGGCCGTCGCGCAGCTCGATCCCTGGGTGCTGGAACATCAGATCGCCACGGTGAAGGTCGACGCGCGCTAGGGGCGGCGGATAGACTTGGAGACGTGGGTTCGCGGTCGCCGGTGAGGGGCCGCGCGGCGTACGAGGGATGGCATGAAGGTGGATGTGCTGGCTATCGGGGCCCACCCCGACGATATCGACATGATTTGCGGCGGAACCATCGCCAAACTGGCCGCTCGCGGGCGGCGGGTCGCGATGCTCGACCTGACCCGCGGCGAGATGGGGACGCGCGGGACGCCCGACCGGCGGGCCGAAGAAGCCCTGGCAGCGGCGGAGGTGCTCGGCGCGTGCCAGCGCATCATCCTCGATTTGGGCGACGGTCGCTTGCGAGACACCGACGAGAACCGACGTCAGATCATCGAGGTGATCCGGCGACTGCGTCCCACCGTGATCCTGGGTCACTACTGGGACGACCTCCATCCGGACCACGCCGGGGCGGGGAACCTGGTGCGTTCGGTGATCTATCCGTCCGGGTTCGGAGCGTACCCGGCCGCAGGCGAGCCCTATCGTCCGAACGAGGCGCTGTTCTTCATGGCGCACACGCCGTTTCCGCCGAGCTTCATTGTGGAGATCGACGACTATCACGATCGCAAGATTGAAGCGGTGCGCTGCTTCAAGTCGCAGATCTACGATCCCAACAGCCGGTCGCCGCAGACCGGCATCTCGCAGCCCGACTTTCTGCAGAGGCTCGAATCGCGGGCGCGCCACTTCGGGTCGCTCATCGGGCGGCGGTTCGGGGAGCCGTTCTTTGTCACCCGGGCGGTGCCGATGGACGATCCGGTGGCGCACTACGCGCCCTTCGCGAAGACGTTTCCACCCAGCACGTCCGACGCCCCCTTCGAGAACGGCTGTCCGCCGCTGCCGGAGGGCTGAGCGAGGGCGTCGTGTGCGCGGGACCGGTGTCGCTCCAGAGGTCGGCGCGGCTCACGGGAGGCAGAGCGCCACCCAGGCAGAAAACGGAAAGTGAGGCATCATGAGAATCGCCATTTCATGTCACCCGACTCAGGGCGGATCGGGGATCGTGGCCACGGAGCTGGCCGCGGCCCTCGCCCGCCGGGGCCATCAGGTGCATCTGGCCGCCTGCAAGCGGCCCTACCGATTGCGCGCGGATTCCGGCGTCATCTTCCACAAGGTCAACATCCCCGAGTACCCTCTCTTCCTCTACCCGCCGCACGACCTCTCGCTGGCCAACAAGCTGGCCGAGATCGTGCGCGAGTTCGACGTGGACATCCTCCACGCGCACTACGCCATCCCGCATGCGATCACCGCGCAGCTCGCCAAACAGATCGTGCAGCCGCACCGGGTTCGGGTGGTGACGACTCTGCACGGGACCGACATCACGCTGGTGGGGAGTCTGGCGGAGTTCTACGACCTGACGCGATTCGCCATGCTGCACAGCGATGGACTGACCGCCGTCTCGAGGTGGCTGGCGGCCGAGACGGTGCGTCGCTTCGAGCTCACCGAAGCGCCGGAGGTGATTCACAACTTCGTCGACGTCCAGCGCTTCACGCCCGAGGGTCGGGCCGCATACCCCCGCGAGGGAGCGCCGTTTCATCTGCTGCACGCCAGCAACCTGCGGCCGGTGAAGCGGGTGGCGGATGTGGTGCGTGTCTTCGCGGGCGTCCAGGCCCAGCTTCCCGCGCGCCTGACGATCCTGGGGGAAGGCCCGGAGAAGGGGCTGGCGCAGGAGCTGGTCTCGGAACTTGGCCTGTGCGGCAAGGTGACCTTCACCAGTACCGCCGACGACGTGCCGGCGGTGATGCGCTCGGCGCATCTGAACCTGATGCTGAGCGACTACGAGTCGTTCGGCCTCTCGGCCCTCGAGGGCCTGGCCTGCGGCACGCCGGTGGCCGCCAGCGCCAGCGGCGGGCTGCCCGAGGTGATCGAGGAGGGGCGCACGGGGCTGCTCTGTCCGGTGGGGGAGGTGGCCTGCACCGTGGCGAAGGCGGTCGACCTGCTCAAGAACCGCGCGGCGTGGCAAGCGATGAGCGCCGATGCCGCCGCCATGGTGCGGGAGCGGTTTCCGGTCAAGCTGGTGGTGCCCCGCTATGAGGCCCTCTATGAACGGCTGACGGCGGCCGCGACCGGATCGCGCTAGACACCGCTGCTCGGGCAGGTGCGCGACCTGCCGCAGCAGGAAGAAGGAGGCTTGTGCGACGATGATCTTCGAGCAGATTCGCGTGGGCGGAGATCGCAACTTCGCCTACTTGATCGGCGATGAGAACACGGGCAGCGCAGCGGTGATCGATCCCGCGTACAGCCCGGAAACGGTCCTCGACCTGGCGACGAAGCGCAATCTGCGCGTGCGTTACCTGGTCAACACGCACGGCCACCACGATCACGCCGGTGGCAATGAATACGTTCAGGCGCACACCGATGCCCGGCTCGTCCACGGCGGGCCGGGTGGGGTCGCCGACCGGGAGACGCTGACGATGGGCTCGGTCGAGATGACCTTCTTGCATACCCCCGGTCACACGCCTGACAGCATCTGCGTGCTGATTCGGGATTCGCGGAGGCCGGAAGAGCCCGCCAAGCTGGTGACCGGCGACACCCTCTTCGTCGGCAAGGTGGGCGGGACCGATCTGGGGGAGGGTGCCAGGCGGGAGTACGAGTCGCTGCACCGCCAGCTCATGACGCTGCCCGACGAGACCGAGGTGTGGCCGGGTCACGACGTCGGGGTGGCGCCCAGCTCGACCATCGGGCACGAGAAGAAGACCAACCCCTTCCTGCTGCAGCCGGACGTTGACGCGTTCGTCGACCTGAAGCGCAACTGGGCCGAGTACAAGCGCAAGCACGGGATCGCTTGAGCGCTCCGCGACGTCTCCGGCCGCTCGAGCGGCTGGGCGGCCATGACCGGGAGGTGGCGGGTCCCCACGGTCAATGCCCGGGACACCAGGGCCTGGCGGGTCGCTCGGGCAGCGCCCGGGAGACTAGGGCCTGGCGGGTCGCTCGAGCAGCGCCTGGACGAGTCCGATCCGCTCCTGATTCAGATTGAGTCCGATGTTGGTGAACATCGTCTCGATCTCCGGTCCCACCAGCACCTGCAAGCCCAGGCTCGGTCGGCCGCGAGCGTGGATGCTGGCCTGGGCCGTCCGGTGCCACGCCAGCGTCTCGGCCGAGACATCCTGCCACGCAAGCGCATGCAGTCCCGACGCTTCCGCGGCTGCCCGCAGGTCCCTCTCCGAGGCCAGGAAACTGGCTGACGGCTCTCGCGCCCACGGGACCGGCAGGAGGGGCTCCCCGGCCGGACCCGCGACCACCTCGTAGAGCGCCAGCCGGCCCCCGGGTCGCAGGACGCGATGGATCTCGCGGAAGAGCCGCCTCTTCTCGGGCACGTTCATCGAGACGTGCTGCAGCAGCGCGGCGTTGAAGCGCCGCTCCTGCAGCGGCAGGCGCGCCGCGTCGGCGCACAGGAACGACACGCGTCCCGACAGCCCGGTCAGCGCCGTCAGCCATCGTCCGATGCGGCAGTAGGATTCCACCGCGTCGACACCCACGACCCGGCAGCCATGGGCGGACGACAGGTGGCGCGCCGGTCCGCCGATGCCGCAGCCGACATCCAGCACACGGCTCGATCCCGCCAGCCTCAACCCGAGGGCCATCTCGCGGGTGGCGTGCAGGCCCCGCAGGTGGAATTCGTCCAGCGCATGCAGATCGTCCGCAGGGATGGGACCGCCCTTCCCGGCGTAGAGCGTGAGGGCGGACCGGATCCGAGCCTCGAGACCGGGGCGGTCGTAGGTGCGGGCGACATGTCGAACGTCGCCGGGGTCGGGGCACCCGTGCACGCCGCCGTCCGAGTCTCTCACATCGACCTCCCGCCGGGTTGCATGGGCCGCCCAGGGGGCTGAAGGGCGCAGGCGTCTCCACTGCCCGCACGAAGGCTCAAGCTTCAAGATTCACCATCGTAGAAACATAGGCGACCGATCGCCAGCGAATTCCCATCCGCGACGAGGGGGGCCGAATATTCTGCTAACGTTTTGCTAACCGAACTTGAACGCATGGACCCGCCTCGCCTAGCATCCCGGTGGACGTCACAGCGCTCCGGTCCGGACCTCACGGCGCGCTGCGCAGGTGCTCGCATTCCGTAGGCACGGAGGACACCTTGGAGACAACGACCGATCCACGCCGGCCGGACATGGACCACCGAAAGGCGGGGATCGTCGATGCGCCGGCGGATCCTGTCCGCAGACGCCGGCGGCCGTCCTCCCGGCCGGCCCTCCCCCAAGGGCGGTTGGCGCCGCCCGCCGGGGTGAGGCTCGGCGCTCGGCCGCGCGTGCCCGCTCATTTGCGGGAACGGGGCATCGCGGCGTGGGCGGTGCCGCTGCGCATCCTGGGTTTTCTGGCCGCGCTCTACGTTTTCTTCCTCAGCATCGACATGATGAGCGCCTCGTTCAAGCTCCTGGGGGCGGGGTTTGCCGAGCGGCTCATGCACACCGCCGAGGATCCGATCGCCGGTCTCCTGATCGGCCTACTGGTGACGAGTCTCGTCCAGAGCTCGTCCTTCACGACCTCCTTGACGGTGGGCTTGGTGGCCGCCGGCACCGTGCCCTTGCGCGTCGCGGTGCCGATTCTCATGGGCGCCAATATCGGAACAACCGTCACCAACACGATCGTTTCGCTGGGCCACGTCACGCGCCGTTCGGAGTTCGAGCGGGCCTTCGCGGCCGGCACCGTGCACGATTTCTTCAACGTGCTCGCGGTCCTGGTCCTGTTCCCCCTGGAGCAGCTCTTTCATCCCATCGAGCAGGTGGCGATGTTTCTCGAAGAGCTCTTCATCGGCTTCGGCGGCGTGCAATTCACCAGCCCACTGAAGACGATCGTCAAGCCGTCGACCGACGCCGTGAAGGAGCTCCTGCCCCATGGATTGATGCTGTTGGCCCTGGCGCTGGGGTTGCTGTTCCTGTCGCTGACCCAGATGGTGAAGGTGATGCGCCGTCTGGTCATGACCCGGGTGGAGCGCTTCTTCAGCCGACTCCTCTTTCGGAACGACGGCGCCAGCTTCACCCTCGGTTGGATCCTGACCACCACCGTGCAGAGCAGCTCGGTGACGACGTCGCTGGTGGTGCCGCTGGTGGGGACGGGGGTGCTCACGCTGCGCCAGATCTTCCCCTACACCCTCGGGGCCAACCTGGGGACGACCGTGACGGCCATCCTGGCTTCGTTCTGCACGGCCAATCCCGCCGCGATCACGGTGGCGTTCGCCCATATGACCTTCAACATCTTCGGGATCGCGATCTTCTACCCGTTGAAAGCTCTGCCGATGGGATTGGCCACGAGGATCGGGCGCGTGGCCTCGCGCTCCTCGCGCAGCGCCATGGTCATCGTCGTGGTCTACGTGGTCGCTCACATCATCCCAATTCTCTACATCCTGCGATCCTACCTGGCCGGAGGATAGACGCGATGCTCAAGAGCTTCATGAAGCTGTGGAAGAAGGAAAGCCTGTGTGACGAGGCGTGGCAGTCGTGCTTGACCATGCTGCGGGAGTCCCGCGCGATGCTGTGCGACGCCGTGCAGGCGCTGCACACCGAGGCCGTGCACGAGGCCAACATCTACAAGCGCGATCGGATGCTCAACAAGTTCGAGCGCCACGTGCGGCGCAACATCGTCACCCACCTGGCGGTCTCCACGAATCCGGACATCAACACAGCGTTGGTCTTGACCGCCATCGTGATCGACATCGAGCGCATCGGCGACTACACGAAGAACATCGTCGAGCTGGCCTCGATGCATCCCGGAGCGTTCACCGGCGAGGAGCTGGGCGCGGACATCGGAGCCGTGGAGGCGTCGGTGGCCACGATGTTCGAGCTGGTGGTTCCCTGCCTGGAGAGCTCCGACGCCGAGCGCGCCCGCCAGATCCTGGGCGAGCATCAGATGGTGGTGGATCGGGTGGAGGACTGCCTGCACGAGCTGATCGCGGGCCGCCTGCTGAGCAACAACAGCGGCGAGGCGGTGACCGCGGCGCTCTACCTGCGGTACCTGAAGCGGGTGAGCGCGCACGTGAAGAACGTGGCGACCAGTGTGGTCAATCCCTTCTATCGAATCGGGTTCCGCGAGAAGACCCGTCCCGCCGCTCTCAAGGACCGCTGATCGGATCGCCGTGACAGCATCGATCGGTCTTCTGCCGGGTGCGGGCGAAGTCGCCCGGCCTAGCTCGACGTCCGGCCCAGCAACGCGCCGAGCTCGGCGTCGATCGTCCGACCGCGGTCGCGCCCGTACCAGAGGTGAAGCGCTTCGAGGATCTCCGGCTTCTCCGTGCCGGCACGCTGCGCTTCGGCGAACAGAGCCGCCGCGGGCGCCGGGCGAGGGCCCCAACGGAAGAGCTCCCGGCCCTGGTCGTCGGCGGCCACCAGCAGCGGAATCGCCCGCTTGCCGTCGGTGAGGTAGCGGTCCATCACGTCCAGGTTCTGGTCCCGCAGGAGGATGCGCATCTCGACGCGCGGCGCGGCCTCGGCCATGGCGGCGATGTAGGGCAGGCACTGGGCGGAATCCCCGCACCAAGGCTCGGAGATCACCAGCCACCGTTGCGGGGCGTCGATCGCCTCGAGCGCCCGGCGCAGCGGGTCGGACACACGATAGGTCTTGGCGATGCGCTGCGTGCGCTGCAGGTTCAGCCGCGTGTACTCCAGACGGTTGCGCTCCACCGCGGTCATCTCGGGGCGCGTCTCCTGTTGGGCCGCTCGGCCGAGAACCTGGAGATACTCCCCGTAGGTCAGACCCGATTCGAACCGCGCGTCGCCCACGAATGCCTGGCTCATGGCCCGTTTCCCCCTGCTCGTTGATGCGGTCCCCGACGGGCGCCCCGCTCTTCGAGGTGCACCCTCAACCGTCCCCATGCCACACGCGCCCTTCGCACCCGGTTCCCCACTTCAGCGCGGCGGCCGCCGCGACACGGGCCGCCGCGGGTCCGGCGGCGGCAACGTGCGTACCGCAAAACGGCGAGCCTGTCGGGAACGGATGCGGTCCAGGGCCGCCCGCAGGCGCAAGGACGTCTGCCTCGCGTCGAGCCGGGTTCCCCCGGCCACGAGCAGGCGGTTCTCGTAGTCGGTCAGCGGGAGCTCGAGCGCGAAGCGAAAGGGTCGGCGCAGCCGATCCAGGAGCGTCTTGGCTGGCCGTCCGGGCATGGGCAGCAGGTTGACGACCACGAGGCCGCGCGGTGACAGGCGCCGGGCCATCAGCTCCGGCAGCGCATCGAAGCTGATCGCCGGCTTGATCACGTCTCCGTCTTCCTCGATCGACAGGTCCTCGATGATCAGATCGAACCGGCCGCGCCGCCGAGCCAGCCAGCGCTGCGCATCGGTGTGAGCCACCGTGACCGCCCCGCACCAGGATCGCCCCACCTGCCAGAAGAGCGCTGCGCTGGCGCGCGAGAGATCGACGGCCGCCACGCGGTGGTGGCAGCGCATCGCCCGCAGCGGCGCCAGGATGCCTCCGCCGCCGAAGCCGAGCAGCGCGATGCGGGAACCCGGCGCCAGGACGGCGGTGGCCGCCAGGATGTCGAGCAGCTCGTGGGTCGGTCCGGGGCGCGCCAGGATCTTGCTGATGAGCACGTCGCCCGACCGGATGAGGACGGCGCCGCGGCGCCTGACGATGCGGGGGTTCAGGACAAGCCTCCAGGGTTGTGCCGTGGTCGCTGCGCCGGCCGTCGCGCGGCGGCGCGCGGTCGATGCGCCGGGCCATACTACGCTTCCCATCCAGGGCTGTCGTGTCTGTTTTCCGCGCGCATCTTCGGTCTTGGGAGGGGATCCGTCTGCGTGCGTGGATTCTTCACACGGCCGGAGCGATGTGTTTCTGTCGCGGCCGAATCCCGCCGGTCTGAAAACCACTGCCTCCCGAATCGAAACCTCCATGGACTGCGAAGAGGGGATCCTCGCGCCATGTCGCTCATCACCGCACATAACGTGGGCAAGTCGTTCGGCGCCGTCACGGTCTTCCACGGCGTGTCGGGCAGCGTACCGTCCGACGGACGGATTGCGTTGGTCGGGCCCAACGGCGTGGGCAAGACCACCCTGCTGCGCATCCTGTGCGGTTTGGAGCAACCCTCGGCCGGCCGGCTGCAACGAGCGCGCACGCTGCGCATGGGCTATCTGCCCCAGGAGGCGGTCGGCGACGGCGTCGGCACCCTGTGGGACGCGTGCTTGAGCGTCTTCGACGATCTACGCGCGCAGGAGCGGCGACTGGCCGCCGTGGAGCAGCGCCTGAGCGCCCGACCCCACGATCAGAACCTGCTCGAGACGTACGGCCGGCTGCAGAGCGAGTTCGAGCACAACGGCGGCTACAGCTACGAGACGCGCATCCAACAGACGCTTTCGGGCCTGGGCTTCACGTCGTCCGATCACACCACGGAACTGGCCAAGCTCTCGGGCGGCCAGCAGACGCGCGCCCGGCTAGCCCAGCTTCTTCTGGAACGGCCCGACCTGCTCGTCCTCGACGAGCCGACCAACCACTTGGACATCCAAGCGGTGGAGTGGCTGGAGGGGTGTCTGCGCGCCTGGAAGGGCGCCATCCTGATCGTCTCACACGATCGCGCCTTCCTCGACCGCGTCGTCGATCACGTCTGGGAGCTGCATTCGCTCGGGCTGGAGACGTTTCGCGGCAACTACAGCGCCTACGTCGACCAGCGGGAAGCCCGCCGGGCCGATCGCGCGCGCCACATCGCGGCCGAGAAGGAGCGGCTGGAAAAGGACCTCGCCTTCGCGCGCAAGCACCTGGCCGGGTCGCTCACCACGCAGGCGCACGGGCGCCTGCGCCGCGCAAGCCGCACCATCCGGGCCATCGAGGATCACGGCTTCGAAGGGGTGCGCGGCCGCCGCTGGCTCGAGGTCGGTCGCGCCGAACGGCCCATGCGCATCGATGAGGCCTCCCGCCGCCTGAAGGCCCTGGCCGGCACCGACCGGAGCCTCACCCCGATGAAACCGTCCATCCGGCCGCGGCGCCGGGGCGGCAACATCATCCTGACGGCGGCCGGCGCGCGGATCGGCTTCCCCGAACGCCTGCTCCTGCGCATCGACAGGCTCATCCTGCAGCGGCGCGAGCGCGTGGCGATCCTTGGAGGCAACGGCTCTGGCAAGACCACGCTGCTCAGGACCCTGCGGGGCGAGCTGCCGGCGTTGGGCGGTGAGCTGCGCCTGGGCGAGCATCTGGACCTCGGCTACTTCGCCCAGGCGCACGAGGACCTCGACCCGCGCCGGTCGTTGATCGAGGAGATCCAGAGCGCGGACCCGCGCATGCTGCCGGCCGAGGTGCGCAGCCACCTCGACCGGTTTCGCTTCTCCGGCGACGAGCAGTTCAAGAAGGTGTCCGCTCTCTCGGGGGGCGAGCGCGGCCGTCTGGCGCTGGCGAAACTGGCCCGCTCCGACGCCAACGTCCTGCTGCTGGACGAGCCGACCAACCACCTGGACCTGCTCTCCCAGGAGGTCCTGCAGCAGATGCTGACCGATTATGAGGGTACCATCCTCCTCGTGTCGCACGATCGCTACCTGATCGGCGCCGTGGCGACGCAGATCTGGTCCATCGATGATGCGGCTCGTCGACTGCTGGTTTTCGAGGGTTTCTACGCCGAGTTCATCGCCCACGAGCAGCAGACCGACAAGGGCGCCCGCGCGTGAGACACCGCTACGCGCAGAAGATTGCCATGGGACGCACCACGCCTGCTCGGATCTGCGTGCGGCCGCTCAGACTCGCAGCCCGTCCGGCGGCCTGCGCCAGATAGGTCCGATAGGACGCGTTCATCGGCCGTCGCCCGAAGCCTTCGGTGAGGAGCAGCGTGAAGGGAATGTCCTCGTCCCCGGTGAGCGCCACGCCGATCTCGCGTCCGCTGAACGCCACCCAATCGATGCTGCGCAGCGAAGGGGCGATGAGTCCTGCGATTCCCGCGGCCGCACAGGCGCGCAGGGTTTGCTCGTCCACGGGGTCGAACGTCGCGAGCACGCTGCCCGCCAAGTCCGCGGTGGGCGTCCGGCCCCGATCCAGGGTCGCCAGCGGACCGACGTTCTCGTGGCCGAATCCAATCCGGCCGTACAGAATCGTGCCGTGACCCTCGATCTCGGCGTAGAGCCGATCATCGGCCCGCGCCACGCGTCCGCTGACGAAGCTCCTGAGCTCGACCGGCTTCAGGTCGTACTGGAGTGTGACCGTGCCCTCTGCGGTGTCGATCTCCTTGAGCGTTCCGGTGGTCGGTGCGGTGACGGGGAACATCTTGTCGCTCGACCGCGCCAGTACCTCGCCACCCTGCACGAAATCGCCCACCTCGAACTTCAGGTAGCGGCGGATTTGCTTCGGAGGTACTTCGAGCGGCTTGGCGATGGGGACGCGCCTGGGCTTGACGCTGTAATCCTGGATCTCTCTCAGGATCACCATGCCGTTGGGCTCGATGTGCACGACCCGACCGCGCACCGGGGAGCTGCAGTAGAAGTGTCCACCCAGCAGACCACCCGGGTAGCGGAAGATGCGTTTGCCTGCGTTGATGTCCTCGCCGACCGCGACCAGGACGCCGCCGCGGATCTCCTCGGGCGAGAGCGGATGCTCGTAGCCCACCATCCGCTGCATGTCCACGATGTAGATCCGCGGCGGGGTGAAGACGTTGCGTCCGACGACCGTGTCGGCTGCCACGCGGTCTCCGGGACGGACGAGGATCTCGCCGGGATAGGGCAGGCTGCGACGGAAGGTGAACCGACCCTCCCGCATCTGCGGCGACTCCACCGCGATGGTCGTCTCGAGGGGGTCGGCGCTGCAGCGCAACTCCGGAATCGGGCCGCGCGCCAGGCTGGGGCCGGTGCGTCGCTCGCCCCGCCCACGGCAATCGATCAGGACAGCCAACTCCGTCGTCAACGACGCCCGGCTCTCGTGCTTCGTGATGTGGATCTCCGCGGCGGCCTCGAGGACCAAATCCCCGCCTTCGGGAAGGAAGAGCAGCTCCCCGCCGCCCAGCGCGTGGGCGCGGCCCGTCCGGCGATCCTCGACCCGTAGGACCGGCTCTCCGGGACGAATCTCTCCGATGGGTGCGACGACGTAGGCGAGCTCCTGCAAACCCTCGCGCTCATAGAGGTCGAGCGCTTGCTCGGGTTCATGGGCGGCGAGGAGTCCCAGATGGGGGCTGCGGAACCCGCGGTCGAGCGCCAGCTTGGTGATGCCGCTGGGCTGAAAGCCGTCGACCAGCATCCGCACCACGTCGGCCGTCCGCGGGGCGTGGCTCAGCACCCCGCCGGTGCCGATGAGAAGCCCGATGTCGGAGACCTGGAAGAGGCGTCCGAGGTCGATGCCGACGAACGCGTCCTCGAAGGGGTCGATGTCCTTGCGCCGCTTGAGGCGGTCCAGGAAGCCGAGGGTGGCCACCTGGAAGTTGGCCTCGCGGTGCTGGCTCCAGGCCAGGGCGATGCCTTCGGTCGCGACAGCGTGCTCGATGGCGATCTCCGCGCCACGATGCGGGACGTGCGTGGGCGCGAGGGTCTTGTTGGCGATGTAGTCGCGCACGTCGGCCTCCACCGCTTCCGGAGGCAGGTGGGCCGCGATGCGCTCGTAACCGGCTTCGGCCAGCACGTTGCTGATCGAGTAGCTGAGACCCGTATTGGCGGCCACGGTGCGCCGATAGGTGCCGTAGATATTGGAGAAGACATCGGTCGTGGCGCCGCCGACATCGACCATCACCACGCTCTGAGCGTGGCGGTCGGCATAGAGCTGCAGAATCCGCTCGACCGCGCTGGGTGTCGGCAGGATCTCGCCACCGGTCCAGGTAGACAGCGTGTCGTAGCCGGGGGCCCTTTGCATCACCGTCTCCATGAAGACCTTGTGCACGAGGTCCCTCGCGGGCGCGGGATTCAGTTCCTCCAGTGAGGGACGGATGTTGTTCGCGTAGTGTACGTCGAACTTCGGCTCCAGCACCGCGGCGAGAAACGGCCGCGCCGCGGGATTGCCGCAGAAGACCAACGGCAGCCTTCCGGTCGGTGCGAATTTGGGGCGCGGATCGGCCAGCACCAGGATCTCCGCCATGCGAACCAGGTTGGCGATGTCGCCGTTGTCGGTGCCCCCCGCCATCAGGATCATGTCCGGATGCAGCTCGCGGATCATGCGCATCCGGTGGATGGTCGGGGTCGGGTCGTCGACGGTGAAGGTGTGTAGAATGACCCCGCCGGCCGCGTGCGCGGTCAGCTTGGCGACCTTGCCGGTGTCCACCGACGTCAGCCCGAAGACGAGGATCTGCAGCCCCCCGCCCGCGGAGCTGGTGGCGTAGTACGGCACCGACGGGCGCCGGTCGGCATCCAGCAGCGAGAGGCTTGTTTGCTGCTCCAGCGCGCGTACCGCGGCGCGCACGCCCTGCGTGACGTCCTCGAAGGGTTTCTCGACCGTGGTGGGCACGGACTGATCGGCCACGATCCCATAGCCGTGTGCGTCGCGGGTGAGCAGCAGGGCTTTGGTGGTCGTGCTGCCGATGTCGGTGATCAGGATGTGGGATTCGTGCTGCGAGCTCGGCGATGCGCCTTCTTGCGCGAACATGTGGTCCTCCTCCGGTGACCCGAGCGTGCGGGGTGGGGCGCCGCGGCCGCGGTGGAGGGCGTCGGCTGCGTCAGAGCCGCGCGCGCCTTCGGGGAACCTGATCTCTGATCTCGAGGGGGGCGACCTTCTCAGTATTGTCGCCTCCTCGCAGAGGGTCAAGGCTGAGCGGCAGATCAGAAGCCGTCACCCATCAGCACGAAGACCGACCAGTAGGCTGGATGGGCGTAGGGTCGGGAGCCGTCGGCGGCCACATGGCTGCGCAACCAGCGTTTGGCCTCGCGCAGGGCACTGGCCTTGGTCATGGGCGGACCGCTTCGGGGGCCGCCGCGGTCATCGTCGAGGGACCCCGCCCCGGTTGCGTTCTCATAGAAGCGCTTCATCAGCAGCGCCGCGGCCCGGTCTTCCACGCGCCACAGACTGACTAGAAGGTTCCTGGCCCCCGCCTGGAGGAAGGCATGCACGAAACCGATGTGCCCTTCGCCGTGCGCCTCGCGACCCAGACCGGTTCGACAGCCGCTGAGCGTCACCAGATCGCAGTCCAGACGCCATTCGCGGGCGATCTCCGCAACACTCAGCAGTCCGTCGTAGATGCGCTCGCCTGCCAGGGCCGCGGCGAGAGGGTCGGGATCTGGGGCCTGGGCCAGAACAATGCAGGAACGTTCCGGACGGTTGTCGTCCACCAGCGCGTGCGTGGCGAAATGGAGCAGATCGTACCGGCTCAAGGCTCCGCCTTCCGCCAACGCCGACAGACGCGGCTCGCTCGCTTCCGAGCCCAGCAGTGAGGTGCACTCCGGGAAGAAGACCGACGTGGCGGCCACCTCCTCGCGCGTGGCCGGGAGCGGCGTGAAGCGGCCGTCGCGCAAGAGGGGGTCGCCGACCAGCAGGGCGCGGCGCACGTCCGGGTCCTGCGCGCGTGACTTTTGCTGGCGCAGCCAGACCAGGATCGTGGCCGAGGGGACATAGCTGATCGTGTAGCGCTCGTCCAGGTACGCGCCGCCTTCATCGATGAGCGCTTCCAGGGGGCAGCCCAGCAGGGGCCCGGAGGGAACGACGATCAGCCGATCGACATCCTCGAGGTGGCGCAGTAGAGGGCTCAGCCAGAGCTCGCACGCGCGCCGCGCCAGCGGCGCGACGGGGCTCAGATCCCGCACTGGCAGCGCGCAATCGCCCGCCGTCATCAAGGCTCGCCGGTAGAGCCGGGGTGCCTGGGTCAGCGAGAGGCTGTCTTCGTTGGACGCATCCGCACCCAATCGGACCCAGATCACGGCGCCGGTGTCACGGATCGCGTAGGCCCAGCAGACCGGTTCGCCGGGGGCCAGCGTTGCCTGCAGCCAGCCGACGAGGGCGGTCCGGGCACAGAGCGATCGCTGGACGAGAGTGAGCCCGCTGGTCTGCCCGGCGAGGACCTCGTCACGACCCGCATCGGCCTCGTGCACGGTCGCCCAGGCCGATTCCGCCAGCAGGAGATGACGCCGCGTCTCCTGGAAGAAGCTGTCGGCGTCGGCGGCCGCACCGCTCAATCCGGCCGATCGCAGCGCGTTCAGGCGGCGCTCGAGGTCGGCCATGAGGGTCCGCAGGGAGTCCTCCCGCGCCAAGGCCTCGTCCGACAGCTCGCGCTTGCCCGCAGCGAGCAGCATGTCGGCCAGCGCCCGCGCGTGCGCGCGTTCCACCGCGTTCCAAGCGGCGAGGCCCTCGCCGCGCGCTGCCCGCAGAGCCGCCAGCCGCCGATAGGGCGAGGCCTGGAACCGTGCGCGCGCCAGGCCCGCCCCCACGCGCAACCGGGCCCGCTCGAAGATGCGGGCGGCAGAGACCAGCAGGGATTCGGCCTCGGCATCGTCGCCCCGTGCATGCCGGCAGAGCGCCAGAGCCTCCAGACAGCGCGCGATGCGCGGATGCTCCTCGCCCAGGTACCGCCGGCACACCGTGAGCGCGCCGCGCAATTCCGGCTCGGCCAGGTCGACGTGCCCCGTGCGGAGATGGAGATCGGCCAGATCCTCGCGGACCTGGGCGACGTCCACATGATCCGCTCCCAGCGCGTGGGCCCGGATCGCCAGCGCTTCGTGCAGGAGCGGTTGGGCCTCGGAGTAGGACCCTCGATCCACCAGAATCGACGCCAGCGTTCTCAGGCCGCCGGCCACCTCCGGATGATCAGGGCCCAGCACCTCGCGTTGCAGCTTCAGAGCGCGACGAGCGAACGCTTCCGCGTCCTCCGGGTCGTGATTCTCCTGAAGGACCTCGGCCAGCGTGCTCATGCACCCGGCCACCTGCGGGTGCTCGTCGCCATACAGGCGCGTGAGCAGTTCCAGTGCCTCGCGCAGAAGCTCCTCGGCGCGCGCCAGGTCGCCCTGGTGGTGGTACAGCAGACCCAGATTGAAGAGCCCCCGGGCGACCGGCTCGCTCTCGCCACCGTAGTGTTCGATGGCCAGCGCCAGTGACCGCCGGTGGAAGGGCTCGGCCTGCTGGTGGCGACCGAGCGTGGAGTAGAGCACGGCCAGGTTGTTCAGGCTGGCGGCCGTCAGTCGGTCGTCTTCGCCCAGCAGGTCCCTGCGAATCAGGTAGGCCTCGCGCCAGGGGGCCTCGGCCTCATCGTAGCGACCCTGTTGCCAGAACAGGACGCCGCGCATGTTCAGCGCGTGGGCGATGTCGGGATGGCTGCCGCCGAAGAGGCGGCGCCGCAGCGCCAGGGCCTCGCGGCAGAGCGAATCGGCCGCGGCGTAGTCGCCCTGGGCGTGGAACAGGCGCGCCAAGGCATTGAGGCTGCGCGCGACCTCCGGATGCTCGCTGCCCAGGAGCCGGGTCTGGATGTCGAGCCGCCGGAGGGCCAAGTCCAGAGCGGCCGCGTACTGGCTGCGCTCGAAGTGAGCATCGATCTGGAGAGTTGCGCGGTCGGCCGCGGCTAACGCCGCGCGCGCCGAGTCGTCCCACGCGACCACCCGATCCAGCGTCCTGACCAGCCAGTCGGCGCTCTGCCGCCGCCAGAGCGGAGCGCCCGCAGCCGTACCCAGCATCCGCTGCAACGCGTGGGCGGCGGTGCAGGCCTCGTCATACGCGCCCGCGCGGCGCAGACGGTGGATGCGCGCCTCGAGCGTGTCGGGGTCGAGGCGAGACGTTGGGGCATCCGGCTCCCCATGAGAAGGCGGCTGCGCGGCGCCGGGATCGGTGCTGCTCGGCGTCGCCTCAAGCGCGACGCCGGGCGCGCGTCCGGCGGCGCTCAGGAGAAGCATCATCAGGACCGCCCCTGCAAAGGCCATCCCGCTTGCTCGAACCCTCATGGATGCCGTCCTCGACGTCGGCCATGGTGATGATGACGCCCTCCTCCAGCGTGCAGCCTCCTCCGGGAAGCTCGAGCAAGACGCCACCTGCGGCGCCGGTCACCCCAAAGAGGGCGGGGCGCGTGCAGATCGGATGGGCGCCCGGAGGTGGGGGAAACGCGCCGCGAGCACCGATCCAAGGGTCGCACACAGGGCCCCGGTATCCAAGCACCGAGCGCATGGAGCCTACGACTGTCGCCAGGCCGGAGGTTGTGTTTCGGAGACGCTACCCACCGCTCTACGCGGCAGCCCCCTCTACCGATCGACGTGCCTTCGCTGCGCAGGTCACCGGAGAAGCTGCACGGATCGCGCGACGCGCTGCGCGCCGAGCCGGGCCGTCACGTAGTAGACGCCCGCCTCGACCGGGCGCCCGTCCAGGTCCCGGCCGTCCCACTCGAAATCGTGGGACCCGGCGTCATACCGACCGCGGGCCAGCTCGTGGAGCACGCGGCCCCCGGAGTCGATCACGTGCACCTCGAGGTGCCCCGCTTCGTCCAGGGCGAGCTGCAACCGCATCCGCGACCCGAAGGGATTGGGGGCCAGGCGCTGCCACCTCAAGCCCGCCGCCGAGGCGCGGTCTTCCTCGACGGAGGTAGCGGAGGGAAGGATCTTGTAGATCTCTCCGTTGTCCCCGGTGCCCCGATCGACGATGTACAGCTCGCCGAAACCATCCTCGCCGAAACTGGAGATCCAATCGATCGACAGTCCTCCTCCGGGCGCCAGGTCGTCGGTGCGCTCCTGGAGGTCGACCACACTGCCCCCCTCGTAGCGCAGGCTCCAGATCTGCCGGGAGCAGAAATCGGCAAAGAAGTAGTGTCCCACGAGCTCCGGGACGGCGGCTCCGCGGTAGACATAGCCGCCGGTCACCGAGCAGCGACCGTCGTTGTGGTCGTACTCGTGGATGGGGTAGGTCAGCGTGCCGTCGTCGCAGTCGACGGGTGGATTGTAGCAGTGGAAGCCTTCCATGAGGCGCCAGCCGTAGTTCTCGCCGCCTGGGCTGGCGGCGGCCTGGTAGTCGATCTCCTCCCACTCGGTTTGCCCGACGTCTCCCAGCCAGAGGTCGCCGGTGTCGCGGTCGAAGCTCCAGCGCCAGGGATTGCGCAGCCCGTAGGCCCAGATCTCCGGGCGGGCTTCCGGCTCGGCGACGAACGGGTTATCGGGCGGAATGCCGTAGGGCGGCCCCGCATCGATGTCGATCCGCAGCATCTTGCCCAACAGGGTCGCTAGGTTCTGCGCCCGATTGCCCGGGTCGCCGGCTCCGCCCCCGTCGCCGGTGCCGATGTAGAGGTACCCGTCGGCGCCGAAGGCGATCATCCCGCCGTTGTGGTTGCTCTGCGGTTGGGAGATGGTGAGGATCTCCACGGCCGACTGGGGATCGGCCAGATCGGGATCGCCCGACACGGTGTAGCGGGCCACCACCGTGTTGCCCGCGTTATCCGTGTAGTTGACGAAGAAGTGGCCGTTGCTCGCGAATTCAGGGTGGAACGCGAGTCCCAGGAGGCCCTGTTCCGAGAATCCGCCGATGTCGGTCACCAACGCCTCGATGTCCAGAAACGGCGTGGGCAGCACCTGATCGTCGCGCCACAGCTTGATCACGCCGCGCTGCTCGAGGATGAAGAGCCGCGCGTCTCCCGGGGGCGCGGTCACGAAGATCGGGTAGGCCAGCCCGTCGGCGATCCGCAGCGATTCGAGTGCGCCCGCCGGTTGCAGGACCGCGAGCACGATCGGTAGGAATGCGAGCAAGGCCCGCGCATGCGGGCGTCGGCCGGGCCGACGATCCCGACCCGCACTGTTCCCGGTCCGTGCTCTCGAACCGGCTGGTCGCTGTATGTGTCTATGGAATTGCATGACATGCTCCTTGTCTCGTGGGTCTTCCCGTCTTTGGGATCCTATCGTGGCTCCGCGCGCCCGGTGCGCAACCGTGGCCGCAGCCCGGCGCGGGCGGCGCGCGGGTGGTGAGGACAACCCCGGCCGCCGCGATGAGTTCGCGGCGATCTCGATCCGGCGGGGAATGGGTTCGCGTCGTCCCCACGCATCGGCACGCCATTGGCTTTGATAGACAACCCATGACAACAGATGACAGCCGGTTGCATGGATGGGGAAATGCCCCACGGGTTGCCTATCGCGCGTGCGCCTTGTATTCTCGTCGGCCACGTCTCTGCGGAGAGGACCCAAGGTGGCGAAGGCATGTCTGAGCGACCCATGGACATCCTGCGCAGCGTCTTCGGATACGACGCGTTCCGGGGCGACCAGGAGGCGATCATCGCCCACGTGCTCGCCGGCGGCGACTGCCTGGTCTTGATGCCGACGGGCGGCGGCAAGTCGCTGTGCTATCAAATCCCGGCCCTGGCGCGGCCCGGCACCTGCGTCGTGGTCTCGCCGCTGATCGCGTTGATGCAGGACCAGGTGGCCGCGCTGCTGCAGCTCGGAGCCCGCGCCGCATACCTCAACTCGACCCTCAGCCCGGCCGACGCTCAGCGCATCGAGAGCCTGCTGGAACGCGGCGAGCTCGACCTCGTCTACATCGCACCCGAGCGCCTGCTGCAGGAGCGCACGCTGGCGCTGCTCGACCGCTCCCCGGTCATGCTCTTCGCCATCGACGAGGCCCACTGCGTCTCGCAGTGGGGACACGACTTCCGGCCGGAGTACCTGAAGCTCGACCTGCTCGGACGGCGGTACCCGCGGGTGCCCCGTCTGGCCTGCACCGCGACGGCCGATGAACGCACGCGTCGTGAGATCGTCGCCAAGCTCGGCCTGGCCGGCGGACGCACCTTCGTCTCCGGCTTCGACCGTCCCAACATCCAGTACCGGGTCGGCCAGAAGCGCCGGCCGCGCCAGCAGCTCCTCGCCTTTCTGCGGCGCGATCACCCCGGCGACGCGGGCATCGTCTACTGCATGACGCGCCGGCGGGTCGAGCAGGTGGCCGCGCATCTCGAGAGCGAGGGGCTGACCGCCCTGCCCTACCACGCGGGGATGGAGCCCGAGGATCGGCGCCGCCATCAGGAGCGGTTCCTGCGCGAGGAGGGCGTGATCATCGTGGCGACGATCGCATTCGGCATGGGCATCGACAAGCCGGATGTGCGTTTCGTCGCGCATCTCGATCTCCCCAAGAGCATCGAGGCCTACTACCAGGAGACCGGCCGGGCGGGTCGCGACGGCCTGCCCGCCACCGCCTGGATGATCTACGGCCTGCAGGACGTCGTCCTCCTGGGCAGGCTCCTGGATGCATCCGAGGGCGAAGCGCTGCACAAGCGCGGCGAACGCCAGCGCCTCGAGGCGCTCCTGGGATTCTGCGAGGTGGACACGTGCCGCCGCCAGGTGCTGCTGCGCCACTTCGGCGAGCAGCTCGATCAGCCCTGCGGCAACTGCGATACCTGCCTGCACCCGGTTCGCACCTTCGACGGATCGGTGGCGGCCCAGAAGGTGCTCTCGTGTGCGGCCCGCACGGGGCAGCGTTTCGGCGCCGCCTATTTGATCGACGTGCTGCTGGGGCAGGCGAACGAGCGCATCCGCAGACTCGGACACGACCGACTGCCCACCTTCGGCGTGGGCACCGAGCTCGATCGCTGGCAGTGGCGCTCGGTGATCCGCCAGCTCGTCGCGCGGGGCCTGCTGCGCGTGGACCCGGAGGGCTACGGCGGACTCCAGCTCACCCGGGAGGCGCTGCCCGTGCTCCACGGAGTGGGCTCGGTGAAGCTGCGCGAAGAGCTGCGGCAGGAGGTCCCGTCCACGAAGCCCCGGCCACGTTCCGCCTCGGGTGGACGCCCGCCGCTCCCGGTCGGCGAAGAAGGCGAGCCGATCGACGAGGATCTCTACGATGCGCTCCGAACGCTGCGCAAGGAGATCGCCCGTGAGCAGGGCGTGCCCGCCTATGTGATCTTCCACGACCGGACCTTATCGGCCATGGCGATCCGGCGACCGGCGACCGAGCAGGAGATGATGCAGATCCACGGCGTGGGCGCGGCCAAGCTGCAGCGCTACGGGGATCGCTTCCTGAACGTCATCCGCAGCACCGACCGCGCCCGGCCGAGCCAGGGGACCTAGCGTTGCCGGGACCGGCATCGTAGTGCCTTCCTCGGTTTCGAGTTAGCCTCGGCGGAGCCTCGGAGCCTCTTGCGCCACACCGATGCATCTGCCGTGGTTGCGTTGACACCGTACGCGCCGGATGTCAGAATCGATGCATCGGCCATGACAACGCCTGTCCAGCGCCGCTGGGGGAGTACGCATGACGTCACAAGGCGACGGTGAGAGCAACGGATAGCTCCAAACACGACACGGTACTTCCGGAATCCGCCTTTCGCCCGCGATCTCGCCCATGCACGGGTGGATCCAACGGTGTACTATACTCTGTATAGGTTCCTTGGGGCCGCGAGCAGCCCGAGCGTGTGCGCCCGCCACTTCGCGTCGACTGCCTGAGCGACGGCAGGTCCGTCCGGCATCCCCATCGGATGCAGCAGGCTCGTCGCAGGACTCCCGGACCCGGATGCAGGTCTAGGCGCTGGACGAGGATTCGTCATGCCGGAGTACAGCTACATTCTTCATCTGTCGGATCTTCACTTCACCGGCCCTCACGAGGGTCTGGCCGACGTGCGCGGCGTGAAGCAGAAGCCCTCGGGCCGGCGGACGGCCACCCGCGAATCGCAGCTACGCCAGGTGCTCGAGTCGATCAGGCCGCCCCGCCCTTTCGACTACGTCATCGTCTCGGGAGACATCACGGACAGGTACAGCGAGCAGGGATTCGATCAGTTCGACCGCTTCGCGCAGCGGATGATCCAAGCCGGAGTCTTTCCCGCGCACAAGAAGCGCATCCTGATCGTTCCGGGTAACCACGATGTCCGCCGCCCGCGCTTCGGGGAGCAGGAGCTCAGCGACCGCGAACGCTACGAGGCGTTCGAGCGCAAGCTGGGCGCGTATGCGCTGCCCTCGTTCCACTGGAAGAGGCACGACCTGGAAAAGGAAGACCTGCTCAAGGACGATGACCCTCTCGACCCGCGTCCCATGGACGGGGAGGAGCGGATCTGGAGCCGACTGCATTACAAGGGCTCGGGAGAGGACCGCATCGTCGACGGCCCGTTCCTTTGGGACCAGGACATGGGCTTGTTGATCTACCTGTTCGACTCCGCCTTCCGCACCGGGTCGCGGGAGGCGCTGGAGCCGGAGAAGATCGAGACGGCCGAGCGCACGCTGGCGACCCTGAAGGCTTCCGCGGCGACGGGGGGCCGCGGCAAAGGGAGGGTCACAACCCGCGACGTCGAGGAGGTCCGGCACCTGCTGTCTCATGAACGGCTCTGGGACTGGTCGGAGATCGACGAGGGGCAGTTCCGCACCCTGGATGAGATCTGCAAAGAGGTGGCCGCCAAGACCCGTGTGGCCTGGGAGGAGATGCTCAAGCTGGCCGTCGTCCATCACCATGTGAGCGACCTGCCTACATCGACGACGACGATCAAGCCCTATGACCGCATCGTCAACGCGTACCGGCTCAAGAACCGGCTCGTGCAACGAGGCTTCTGCGGTGTGCTCCACGGCCACCGTCACGTCGCGCGGTTGCTGCGCGATTGTGTGCTGCAGGACATGACCGCCGTGAACGACGTCGACGAGGTCGATGCCCGGCTCTGGATCATGTCGGGGGGCACCATCGCAGGCGAGGGGGTGCCGTTCGAAAACAACGCCGCCTTCGTGCTGCGCGTCGAGAAGAGCGACGACGGCCGGGCCGTGCGGGCCGAGGCCAAGCGGCTCCACATCGATAAGATCGACCTCGACGTTGCCCCCGACGCGGGCGCGCAGTGGCTCGAGAGCGATCCAGGCTACGTGCGCATCTGGCCCGACGATCGACTGGCGCTCGGGGGCGAGGCCAAGAAGACCGACGCCAGCCGTCTGATCAGTCTGATCGATGTGGGTCACCTGCGCATCGAGTACGGGTCGGACTTCGAGCGGCGCGTTCGCTCGCTGATGTCAGGAGACCGCACCTTTGATGAGGTGGTGCAGCAGGGAGAGGAGATCCGCTGGGATCTGCTCAGCAAGGTTCAGGAGTCCACCGTCAAACGTTTCAGCGCGCTGGGCCTGGAGTGCATCTTCTACAGCCTCGGCTCTCTGGAGAAGGAAGTCCGCTTCCGCCGCAACGGCACGTACGAGGCCACGACCACGTACGACGATCTGCAGGTCGGACCCGACGAGAAGTTGTCGGTTACCGTCGCCATCCCCATCCACATCGAGCGTCAGGGTAAGACGTCCGCGGCGGGACGCAAGCGGGAGGTCTCGGTGGTCCAGCTCATCGAGGGTGGCGAGCCGATCGCGATCACCGGCGAGAACCTGCAGACCTACCCCTCGCCCGTGGGAGAGAAGACCTATGTCCGCCTCAAGCGCATCGCCGGCCAGAAACTCTCCTACCGCATGACCTACAAGCACGCGGCGCCATTCCGGCTGAGCCGGGCCAAGACCCGGGAGGTCTACCAGCCCGAGCGAACGGTCAAGAAGTGGACCTGGGACAAACACTACAACGCTCTGGAGCTGACCCAGTCCTGTCGGAGACTCCGCCTGGCCGTGCGTTTTCCGCTGTCCATCGTGACGGAGGGGTTCTACAGGCGGGAAGAGAACTTCTTCTTCGTCCTCTGGCCCAGCGGCGGTCACATGACCGACGAGCTCTTCCAGTCTCGCGAGGCCTTGAGGCGCGACATCGGACTCGGGGATCAGGACTGGGTGCTCAGAACCGAGTCCGATCGGCGCCACCTCCGGCTGGTGCTCGAAATCAAGCGGCACCTGAAGGTCGGCATGCACTACGGGATCTTGTGGGAGCCGCCGTTGCCGTGACGCGGACCCCGGGGCGGGGCCCCCGAGGCTGTTTGCAGACGCGAGCGCGGGGCGGTCTCCAGTGGTTGCCCCTCGATCGGCGACCACCCTGCCGGCCGCCGGTCGACCGGGGGCGAGACGGCAAGACTGGGGATCCGCCGCTTCTGAGCCGATAGTGAGACCACCAGGGCGAACCCCCCACACGCCGCGGGCACCATCCGACGAGGAGGCGCGCACCGTGAGGCACACCGGCGACGGCGAGAGCAACGGCTAGGCGACAAGGCACCATGCCGCCCCGGGCGCGGGCGGATGGAGCGCCGCATGGCTCATGGGACTCTCAGTTGTTCGACTCCCCGTCTCCGTCCTGCTCCGTCTTTCCCCAACCGTCACCCGGGCCGGGGAAGACCTCGGGGCCAACGGGCACCGACGCCACCGCGAGCCAACCACCCAGGTCCCCAAGCCACTCGAACCCCCAGTTCAACAGGCTGCTCGCGGTGAAGATCCCGCCGCCTTCGAGCGGGCGGATTGCCCACCCATCGGTCTCCCCGGTCAGGCCGTTGCGGTCGTCTTGATGGCATCCGCCCAGGCTGAGCGCCGCGGGAGCCATGAGCGCCGCCAGTACGAGCACCGCGCCCAGACAGACCCAGAATCGACGGGGATCGCACATGATTCTGGCCATCGTACCCTCCTTGGCAGTAGTGATGACTTCCTGACAGACCACGGGTCTGTCCTCGTCAAGCGCTCGGGCTCACAGTAGACGCGTGTCGACCGCGACGAATCGACGCCGCCTCTTTGCACTACCCGTTGCTCTCGCCATCGCCGCACGCAAGCATCTCTGATCCTCCATTGCGATTGAGTGAATCGAAGCAGGGGGGGACGCGCCGGGAAGGCGCAGCAGACTGCGGATGTCGGGCCGTCGATGATGCACCCCTCACCGTCGGCCGGTGCAAGTTCCATACCCCCAAGGGCCGGGTGATTCGAGGATGCAATCGACACCACTCTATTGAGTTACACGATCAACACGCGTACACGAATGCTCCCCACACCGAAGTCGTTTGCATTCTCGTGTTTGGGTTGCAGAAGCGCCGATAAAAGTCGGGAAACCTCGTGCTTCGCAATTGCCGGCGAGATCCTGCGACGATAGCATGCCCTACCGGGCGGCGACCCTGTGCACCGCAGGAACCCGTGTCATCCCTAGCCGCGGTCACCGTCAGCGAGACGTCCGCCGAAACGGGAGGGTCGATGACCACGCGCGCGCACGTCCGATGGAAGGGGCGGGTTCTGATGTGCGATCGGGACACCTGCCCTCGCGTGTTCGCCGCCTGCGACTACCTGCCCGTGCACGCTACGCACCCGAATCGACTCCGAGACGTCCTGGCTCGACCCCATCGCGACATCGACATGTATCTGGTTCGTCACGAACCGGATCTCACCGACACGACGGATCTCGTGCGGATGCTCCGCGGGGCCGACGACCGTGCGGCCATTCTGGTCTATGCGCGATCGGCGGATTTCGCCCCCCACGGGCGCCGATCGGCGGCCCCAGCCTCCGCCGGGTCGCTGCGCGAGCGCGTCCTGGCGGCGGGCGCCGATCTCTGCCTGCACGGCTTGGATTGGTCCTGCCCGCGGGAGGCCGATCGGGTGCTCGGGCTCCTGGCGGCCGCCAAACAGGCGCGGCTGAAGTTGCTCTGGCAGGAGCGCTGGGGCCGGATTCGCACGGCCGCCGAGACGACTGCCACATGGCAGAGCGTGGTCGCGACGATCATGGCGTGGCACCGCGAGGACGGCTATACGCGGGGCTGGCTCTTCACCTTCGCGCCGCACGTGAAGCGGTTCGAGTGCGACGCCAGCTTCGGGCCCGATGCGCATCGACAGGGTGATCGCAGCCTCGCCTATGCCGACGTCGAGCCACTGTTGCAGGTCGTGCAGGATCACGCCGTGACCTACTGGGAGCTGGATCGGCTGCGGGAGATCTACCTTGTCCACAACCGCAACGTGCCGGGCTTCTTTGAAGCCGCCTACGCGGGCCATGCGGGCTCGGCGCCGCTGGGGTGGGTGTACGCGACCTTGACCCATGGGTCCGCCATCGTGGCGCATCTGGTCGTGGACCGGGCCCGGGCCGAAGCAAGCGAGATCACCGCCATGAACATCCACGCTCTCGAGCAGTTCAGCCTTCAGGCTCCGGCGGTGCTGCAAGCCTTGCGCGACGATGAGGCCCGACCCTACGCGATCGCGCCCGGCCTGCCTCGTGCCCCCTCCACGGGGACGGCTGTCAGCGGGAACCGGATCATCCGAGAGGATCCGAGCTTCCGGCGCGTGCTGGCCGTCGCCAAGACGATCGCCGAGCTGGACGATCCGGTGTTGATCCTGGGGGAGACCGGCGTGGGCAAGGAAGTCGTGGCACGCTACATCCACGAGCACAGCCATGTCCGCGACCGGAAGTTCCTGGCCGTCAACTGCGCGGCGATGGTCTCCACGCTGACCAACGAGCTGTTCGGGTCGATCAAGGGCGCCTTCACGGGCGCCACCGACCGGGTCGGCTACTTCGAAGCGGTCGACGGGGGCACGCTGTTCCTGGACGAGATCGGCGATCTGGCTCTGGAGATCCAGGCGCGGATCCTGAGAGTGCTCGAGACCGGAGAGCTGGTGCGGGTGGGCGACACGCAACCGCGGCCAGTTCGGTTTCGGCTCGTCTGCGCCACCAATCGCGCTCTCGAGGAGCTGATCGGCGACGGTGGTTTCCGACCCGACCTCTACTACCGGATCTCGAGTCACTGCGTCACAGTGCCTCCTCTGCGGGAGCGCCCCCGCGATCTGGATGCCTTCGTGCGCAGGACCCTGCGGCGTTTCAATCAGGCTTCCGGTCGCGACGTGAGCGTCGATGCCGCGGCGCGCGCGGCGATGCATCGGTATCCCTGGCCGGGCAATGTCCGCCAGCTCCTCAATGTCCTGAATCACGTGCTGGCCTTATCCGGCAGCGGCCGGGTGATCACCGCCGAGACCCTGCGGACCCTCTGGCTCCCGGGTTCGCCGGCCGCATCGCCCCGGGTGCCCCATCCGGTGGGGTCCGGAGGCTCTCGCGCGTCGCATGCTGACGAGGACGCATCATCGCCGCCAACGCTCCGGCCTGAGGCTCCTCCCCCCGAGCCGCCGCGGTCGGATGATGCGGCGATGGTGCTGGAGCGACTCCGCGGGGGCGAGGGCGACTTCTGGTCGCTGGTCCAGCGACCCTTCAAGGAGCGCCGCATGACCCGTGATCAGGTCCGCGAGATCGTGGCGCTGGGGCTGACCGCCACCCTGGGCAGCTACAAGCAGACCGCAATCCTGTTTGGACTCGACCCCCGCAGCGACTACAAGCGGTTCATGGACTTCCTCAGGACCCACGGGCTGCACCTGGACTACCGGCCGTTTCGGCGGCGGCATTTCCTTGAACGCTGAACCTGGAACCATGAGCGATTGCGGCGGAAGACGCCTCGGACGGAGGGCCGCGAACGTACCCGGAGAAGACGCGTTTGCGTGCCGCGCTCGGCGCGCATCAGATAGGAGGGACCCGCCATGATCCTGCGCGCACTGCGGTTGTCTTTGGTCACCCTGCTCCTGTATCTGCTTGGCGCCGGGGGGGCGCCCATCTGCGCGCAAGAAGCGCCCGCCGCCGCAGCAGCGTCGTTCTCTTCATCGGGCGGGCAGCTCGCGGTTGACGCCACCCAAGGGCTTCCGGCCCTGCCCTTTCCGGGTGGCGAGCGCGCTGCACTCGAGCTTCCGCCCGAGATCTGGGAGCCGGTCACACGGCTGCTCGGGGCCGGTGACCACGCCATCGGGTACACCCCGGATGAGATGGGCAACTACGGCCGCAGCACCTTGCTCTTGTCCAGCGTGCTGCGCCTCTTCGGCGACGTGCGCGTCCTGCCGCGCTTTTCGGAGACCACGTCGCAGGGGCTCCTCGACAACGCCGCCAAGGTGGGCGCCTACGGCTACGGCTGGTCCGAGGGCGGCCTGGCGAACATCGCCCAGCGCTGTTACGGGTTGCTCGACACGTCGACCGGGCGGCGCACCATGCCCATCGACACCACGGCGGGGGTAGACGAGCTACCCGTGCGGCTCATCTGGAAGGGTCGGGACCTGGAACACTGGCGGGCATTGCCCGGCCGTGTTCGCACCCTCATCGCTCGCCTTTACACGGCCGCCGAGGAGGTGGGGCCCTGGGTGCGGGTGGCCTTCGACGCCGACCTGCTCTGCCGGTTGGCGGGCGCATCCGACCTGCGCGACGTAGCGGTGGCCGATCTGTACGGCCATGCCATGGCGCACCGCAACGACGAGCACCTGGGTCAGCTCGCGTCGCTCAATCGTGACAACCAGCGGATTCTCGCCATGACCGACCTTGCCTATCTCGGTTACGCGACCGTTCTGTGGCTGCGTCACCTGGAGCGGGCGCTGCAGGAATACCGGCAATCCGACTCGACCGCCGCGTGGTCTGAAGCCGAGGAGAACGGGAAGACCGCTGCGGCGACGACCTTGAGCGCCGCCGGGCCCGCGACCTTCCGGCTGCCGACGCCACTGGGGCAGATCCTCGTGGGAGGCCGCGGCGACGACGATCACCGGGAGCCGGCCTTCATCGCCGTCGAACTGGGTGGCAACGACGCCTACGGGGCAGGGTTCGGCGCCCCGCGGTCGCTGGGCTCGCCCGTTGCCGTGGTGCTGGACCTGGCGGGGGCCGACCGGTACCTGGATCCAGCCGCCCGGGCCGAGGAGGAGACCAGGACACCGGCGCCCTCGTTCGGCGCCGGCGTCTTCGGGATCGGCGTTCTCTGCGACCTGGATGGAAACGATGAGTACGAGGTCCACGAATCGGGCCTCGGTCGAGGCTGTTGCGGGTCGGGGATTCTGGTCGACTTCGCGGGCGACGATCGCTACTACGGCGGCGGACGGTGGACGCAAGGCGCCGCCCACTGCGGCATCGGCGCGCTGATCGATCTGGCCGGCGACGATCACTGCTCTTGCGCGCAGCAGTCCCAGGGCTTGGGAGCGACGCTCGGGGCGGGCTTGCTGCTCGATCTGTCGGGCACGGACCAGTACGTGGCACGCGACGACGGCAACATCTCGGAGCTCTACCTGGGCCAATCGGTCGCCATGAGCCAGGGCTGCGGCTACGGTCGGCGCGCCGACCTGGGCGACGGCCATTCGTTGGCCGGCGGGTTCGGCCTCCTGATCGACGGCGCCGGGGACGACACGTATCACGCCCAGGTCTGGTCGCAAGGATGCGGCTACTGGTGGGGGGTCGGCGTGCTGGAGGACCGGGCGGGCAACGATCGCTACCGCAACGGCAAGTACTCCTCCGGAGCGGCCGCACACTTCGCCATCGGGATCCACGTCGATCTCTCCGGCGAAGACACCTACAACGTCGACAACGACACCGCCAAGAACCAGTATCAGGGCCACGCCCGCGACGGGTCGGTGGGGGTTTTCATCGACGGCGACGGCGACGACCGCTACGAGCTGCGCACCCACTGCGCCGGCTCGGGCGATCTGGGCTCGATCGGTCTCTTCTGGGACCGGCGGGGCGACGATCGGTACCGCTACGTCGCCGAGACGTTGGGGGAGGGCCCCTGGGCGCTGACGCCACCGCTTGGGTCCACGACCCACTACGATCGCTTCGGGTCCTTCCGCGACGACCTGCCGGTCTACGGCATCTTCCTCGACACGGCCGGTCACGACCTCTATGAGCTCGAACCATCGGCCGGAGCCGACGCCGCGGAGCAATGGGAGCAGACCGCAGCCCGGTGGGGCGACGATCGGCAGTGGACCATGCGGCGCAACGCCAACGCGTGGGGACTGGGCTTCGACGCCTCGTGCTATGGGGATGCGGACGATCCGTCCGATCATGGCGAGCAGCGTTGAGAGCACCGGCGCCGGCGGGGCGCGAAACGCGTGGTGAGCGCCGGCGCTGGCGCGGGGCCAAGAGTCTGGTGAGCACCGGCGCCGGCGGAGCGCCGAGAGCTACGTGAGCCAACCGAACGCGGGATGGGTCGATGACGGCAGCGGCACCACCGACACGTGCGGAGCATCGCGTCGATCTGCTCGTGATCGGGGCCGGGGTCATCGGCGCGTGGGTGACCTACGAGGCGGCCCGCGCCGGCCTGACGGTGCTGCTCGTCGATCGAGGCGGCGAGCGTGGCCCCTCGACACGCGGCAACGCCGGGCTCGTGGGATCGCGCCACTCGATCCCGCTGGCGGCACCCGGTGTCCCCGCCAAGGCGCTGCGCTGGATGCTCGATCCGAGCAGCCCCTTCTACATCCGACCGCGACCCGACCCGGGCCTGGTGCGCTGGCTGTGGCGTTTCTGGCGCTCCTCGAATCCCCGCCACGTCGCGCGCGCGATGCCGGTGTTGCGCGACATGAGCCGGCTCAGTCTGCGGTTGCTGGACGAGGTGATCACTGAGCACGGCCTGCGCTGTCACTACATGCGCGCCGGTCATCACGTCCTGTTTCGCACCCCGCGCGGCCTGGCGGCCGGTCGTGCGGACGCCAGGCGGTTGACAGAGGTCGGCGTTGCCTCCGAGCTTCTCGATCGCGAAGCGGTGGCGGCGGCGATCCCCGCCGTCGACGAACAGGTCGTGGGCGCCGTCCACTACACCGACGGGGTCCATCTGGACCCGGCCGCTTTTCTCGATCAGCTCCTGGCGGTGACCCGGCGCAGCGGGGCGCGGATCTGGCGGGGGGCCGAGGTCCTGGGCTACCGCCCTGGCGGGCGGCGCATCGAGGCGGTCGAGACCTCCCGGGGCCTGGTGCGCGCGCGCGAGGTCGTGCTGGCCGCCGGGGCCTGGTCGCCCGGCGAGATGCGTCGCTTGGGCCTGCGCCTCTCGTTGCAACCGGCCAAGGGCTACAGCTTCGAGATCCCCCGGCCGGATGGCTTTCCGGATGTCGGACTGCTACTGGCCGAGGCGAAGGTGGCGGTGACCTGTCTCGGCGAGACGATCCGACTAGCCGGGACCCTCGAGCTCGCGGGCCACGACCTTTCGATCAACGCCAGGCGGGTGGAGGCGATCGCGCGCGCCGCCCGCGCCTACCTGCGTCTTGCCACGGGCGACGTGCGCGGCGAGGTGTGGTGCGGCCTGCGTCCGTGCAGTCCCGACGGGTTGCCCTACATCGGCCGCGCGCGCCGCTTCGACAACCTGGTGGTCGCCACCGGGCACGGCATGGTCGGGCTGACGCTGGGGCCCGCCACCGGCCGGCTGGCCCAGGCCCTGGTGACGGGTGACCGGCCGGAGATCGACCTCTCCTCGCTCCGTCCCCGCCGCCGCGCCACCGGACTCCAATGAGGGAAGATGCGCTGATGAACGACGTGATCCGCATCGGATTTCTTCTGATCGGCGGCGTCCTCATGGCGAGCTTGCTCGCGCTCGTGCTCACCGCGGCGCGCGAGGGCCACGGTCGCGCGCGGGGAACCGCGGCCGTTGCCGCGGCAGTCTTCGCGGCGCTCTGGTTCGGCGGCTATCTGATTCTCGATCCCCCGCCCTGGCTGATGCTGGCGCTCTCGCTGGCCGTGCTGGCAGGCGCGGCGCTCTTCTTCCTCCCTTGGGGCCGCACGACGGTCGTGCACGTGGGCGCGGCCACGGGCCGGGCGGACGAGCGCGACGTGGTCTTCGCCCGGGAGGAGTACCTGCCGGGCACCGAGAAGCACACGCGCTACTATCGCCTGCGTCCGGAGAACCGCGCGGTCGACGATCGCATACGGGCGCTGCCCCCCCTCCTGGCGCCCGGCGGCCGGCACTACGATCCGCAGGGCTCGGCGCACGTGGCCGACATCTTCCGCGTGATCGAAGCGCAGCTCACCCGCGTCGACGGTCCGGTCGCCGCCGTGCCCGTGGACGTGGAGCCGGGGGCGATGACGCGCCACCTGAAGGGGTTGGTGCGGCACCTGGGCGCCGACGACGTGGGTGTCGCGCGATTGCATCCCAAGTGGGTCTACTCCCACGTGGGACGCGGTCCCGAGCCGTGGGGGCAGCCGATCGAGAACCGCCACCGCTACGCGATCTGCTTCGCCCTCGAGATGGACTACCACCGCGTTCAGAGCGCCCCCAGCCTGCCCATCACGGAAGAATCGGCGACCCAGTACCTGAAGGGAGCGCAGATCTCCATCGCGCTGGCCGCGTACATCCGCAACCTCGGTCATTCCGCCCGCGCCCACATCGCGGGCAGCAACTACCAGATCATGCTGCCTCCGGTCGCGCACGATGCCGGCCTGGGCGAGCTGGGACGCATGGGCTACCTCATCCACCCGCGTCTGGGCGCACGGATGAGGCTGGGCGCCGTCACGACCGATCTGCCCCTGCTCGCCGACGAGCCCATCGCCTTCGGCGTGCAGGACTTCTGCGCGGCCTGCAAGAAGTGCGCGATCAACTGCCCCTCGGGCGCCATCCCGAGGGGGGCGAGACGCAACGTGCGGGGCGTACGGAAGTGGCCGCTGGCGTCCGAGCAGTGTCTGCACTACTGGCGCGTCATCGGGACCGATTGCGGGCTCTGCATGAAGGTCTGTCCCTACAGCCACCCGCCGACATTGCTGCACAACCTGGTGCGCGTGGCCGTCGCCCGGTCGGCCTTTGCGCGCGCGGTGTCGGTGAAGGGGGATGATTTCCTCTACGGGCGGCGCGCCCCGGGAACCGCGTCCGCGGGCGAGGCCCGCACCGACGGGCTGCGCTCTACGACTTGAGCAGCTTGCGCACCTCCGCCGCCGCGGCGATCCGCCCCGCCCCGACGAACGCCTCGTGGTTCTTCTCGATCTCGCTCAGGCGGTAGCCGTAGTTCACCATCATGCCCGCCGATTGGGCGATTCCCTTGCTCGACACGTCGCCGAGCCAGTGGATGCGCTCGATGCGCGCTCCGTTGCCCAGGTGGAACCGGGCCACCGGATCGAGCGGCCGTTGCGCGCGCTTCTCCTCGATCAGGTAGCGCGCGCACGCGCGCATGAGAGGTTCCTCCAGGGCCTGCGCGAGCTCGGCGCGTCGCGGCCAGTCGGCGACGTCCAGCGCCCGAGCGAGAATCCTCGCGTCGGACCCGCCCTCTGTCTCCAGGCCGCTCATCGCATGCTGAAGCCGCTCGATGTCGCGCCGCCCCAGGATCTCGCCCTCCCCGCCGGCGATACGCCCGTCCAGCCAGCGGCGGAAACCGGGGATCGGCGAGAGGGTGGCGAACCGCTTCAGGTGGGGGAGGTCGCGCAGCAGATCGTCGACCACCCGCTTGATGAGGAAGCCGCCGAAGCTGATGCCACGCAATCCCTTCTGCGTGTTGGAGATCGAGTAGAAGATGGCCGTGTCGGCCTCGCGGGCCTCCTGCACCGGTGCGGACTGATCGAGCAGGGCTTGGATGTTGCCCGCCAGGCCCTGCGCCAGGGCGACCTCCACGAAGATGAGCGGCTCTCCGGGCATGCGGGGGTGGAAGAAGGCGTAACAGCGGCGGTCGGCGTCCAGGCGGTTGCGCAGATCGTTCCAGGATTCGATCTCGTGCACCGCCTCGTAGTCGATCAGCTTCTCGAGCAAGACCGCCGGCGAGTGCCAGCTAATGCGCTCGAGCGTCAGAAAGCCCACATCGAACCAGGACGCCAGGAGGCGGACCAGGTCCCGATCGAGGGCCTCCAGGGCGGGCGAGCGCTCCGACAGCGCAAGCAGGTCGGCGCGCAGGTCGACCAGGAACTTGGCGCCTTGGGGCAGCTCGTTGAATTGCGTCAGCAACCGCACGCGCGGGGCGGTCAGGATCTGCCGCAGGCGGTCCTCGGCCTCCGCCCGGCGCTCGGGTGCTGCGCTCCGGTAGGCCTCGATCGCCTCATCCAACGCAGCGGCGTCGACGGCGTGCTCCTCGGCCAGCAAGCGCAGGAAACGCGCCCGTCCTTCCGCGTCGAGACGAAGGTAGATTCTCCCCAGACCGGCCGCTCGCGCCCGCGCCGAGACCTCGCCGCCCCGGGCCTCGAGGCAGGCCGTCATCTGCTGGCGCACGAACGGGAGGTCGGCCGCGGGTAGATCCGGCCGCAGATCCCTCTGGGCGCCCGGCCAGCTTGCCGGCACCAAGTCGCGCCAGAGATCGCGCAGGCCGCGCAGCGACCGGCTCAAGAGCGTGTTCGCGAGGGTCTCGGGCATGGCACCTTCTCCCGACCGCAGCGGTCCGATGGGTCGCGTCCGTCGCCGAACGCCCCATCATAGCGGTCGGACCCTCGCGAGGCCAAGGGGCGCCCCGAGGAGGCGGGTTCCCGAGGAGACCGCTCCCTGGCCCGGGGCCTTCTCGGCGCCGGTCGATCAACCCGCCGAGGCCCTCCTGGACTTGCGGGTTGCCCGAATCTGGGCGCGGCGCAACGCGATCAAGCGGCCGTGCGCCTCGCAGTAGACCCGGGCGAGATTGAGATTGGCGCCCATGGTCCAAGCCGGAGGCTTGCCGCAACGGCGATCCTCCCGGCCGTCGGGCAGCCACATGCACCCGATGCCCTGCAACTGCTCGGGAACCGCGTGCACGAATTTGATGCCCGGAGAGGGCAGACCAGAGCCCTGGTGCGCCGCCTCTCCGTTGCGAGACATCGCGATCGATCCCAGTGCCATCAGAGCGTCATCCCACGAGAGCGCCCGGATGCTTCCACCGCCGGTGAGATTGCTTCCTCCGCCGGATCCCGCCCCACCCCTGTCGTCATTGGAACGCTCCTCCCTGTGCGCGAGGAGTCGATCGTCTTGACCGGATCTCTTCGAACCACCACCGCGGGGAAGCTCGGTGCGCTTTCCGTGAGGCGCGGTATGCGCTTTCATCCTGCACCTCCTCCATGCTTCCCTGCTCAGAGCCCTTCGATGGCCAACCGGGGGATGCCGCGTCGAGGGTGAAGGCCTTCTCTCAGGCTCTGCTCGCATCTCGTACAGCCCCGCTACACCGAGACCGGCACTGGGATCCCGGCATTTGCGAATCACGTGCATTGGGTCTATTTCATGCAACAGGAATGCCTTAAGGCGGCCTTCGGGAGCGTCCCCGACGGCACGGGGTTTCTAGCTGCGGCAGCCCGAACTTGGCTGTCTGCCGCGTATGGGTCATAGTGCTGGCCCGGCGGCATCGGCCGGGCCCGATGGGCCGCCGCGGGCCTGCCGCACGGCGCGGCCCCGGCAGGTCGGATGACCCACGTGGGAGCACAGAAGCGGAGAGAGAGGACCATGCCTTCACCGTCGATGCCGCGGCCGGTGCCGTGGACGATCACCCTCGCCGGAGCCGCGTTGCTCGCGGTGAGCATCGTGAGTGCGCTGACCCTGGTGATGGGCCATTTCGGCGCCATGAGTGTGCCCGGCTGCGGCGAGGGCAGTCCCTGCGCCGAAGCGGCCGCGAGCATCTGGGGATCGATCCCGGGCATCGGCTGGCCCACCTCCTTTCTGGGACTGGCCTACTTCGTGGGGGCCCTCGTGGCCTGGCTGGCCTCGCGCCGCGGCCTGTCGCGGTGGCTGCTGGCCTGCTACCGCGTGGGCGCCGCGATCTCGCTGGTCTTCGCGGTCGTGATCCTGATCGACAACCAGGCCTGTCCCTACTGCATCGCGGCGCACGCGGGCAACGTGCTCTTCTGGATCCTTGCCGAGCGCACGCGCAGGGCGCCTTCGGCCTCCCTGCGTCCGGCCTCGGTCCTGGTGCTCACCTTCGCGGTCGTCTCCGCGGCCTTGGCGGTCATCTACTGGGGCGCCCGGGAGCAGATCGCCGCGCGCAGCGAGCGCGAGCGCAGCGAGTCGACCGCCCGCATCATCGCCGCCGGGCAGCATCGCGACGCCGAGCCCGATGGCGATCGGGAGGTCCCCTGGGAGGGCGGCTTCCGCGGCCGTTACCTCTACGGCCCCGATCCGGCGCCCATCCGCATCGTGATGTTCACCGACTACCAGTGCGTCGACTGCAACCGCATCGAGAAGGACGTGCGGGCCATTCTGCAGGCGCGCGACGACGTCTCGCTCTCGATCAAGCACTTCCCGATGAGCTCGGACTGCAACCCGCACTTCGATCGCCGGATGCACGCCAACGCCTGCTGGGCGGCGCGCGCGGCCGAAGCGGCCGGGATCCTCGGCGGCAACGAGGGCTTCTGGAAGATGCACTGGTGGCTCTTCGACCACGACGGCGGATTCACCAACGACGAGCTCACGACCGGTCTGCAGCAACTGGGGTTCGATTCCCAGCGCTTCGTGCAGCTCATGACCAGCCCGCGCACGCTGGAGCGGGTGCAGGCGGACATCGAGGAGGCGGTCTGGCTGGGATTGCACTATACGCCGATGATCTTCATCAACGGCGTGGAGCTGAAAGGCTTCACCGTGCCGGGCGCGCTCGAGCGCACGGTTCAGGAGGTTGCGGCGCAGGATCCACCGGCCTTGACGCACGCGGCCGATCAACCCCCGCCGGCGGCCGACAAGTACATCGCCGACTGGCTGGCCCAAGGGGTGCGGAGTCTTCCCCCCGATCGGCATCCGCGCATCCTGGGCCCCGCGGACGCCCCCGTGCAGGTCATGGTCTGGGGAGACCTGGTCGAGCCCTTCACGGCCCGCTGCGACAGCATCGTGCGGGCGATCCTGGCGCAGCGATCGGACGTCCGCTATGCGTTCCGCCTCTACCCCGTCAATCAAGCCTGCAATCCGGTGGCCCCGCTCACCAAGTTCGACAATGCCTGCCTGGCGGCCAAGGCGGCCGAGGCGGCGTACGTGCTGGGCGGCTCCGACGCGTACTGGGGCATGCATACCGCTCTGATGCGGACGGGGGAGGCGGTTGACGAGCAGACCGTTCGGTCGGCGGCCCTCGAACTGGGGATCGACTCGCAAGAGCTCATCGCGACCATGGAGAGCCCGGACGTGGCCGCCGCCATCGAGGAAGATGCCCGCGCCGGTCAGATCCTGGGGCTGCGCAGCCTGCCCCTGGTGATCGTCGAAGGACGACGGGTGCCGCGCTGGGATCTCGAGGGCGCCGACATTCTCCCCAGGATTGTGGCGCGCGCCGCCGCCGATGCGCCCCGTCGTTGATTGCCCCCCGGTCGCCATCTGTGGTTTAATCACCGGCTATGTTTCCAAGCGAGACCCGGAACGCCGGAGGGGAGAGGCATGCACGGACGCCTTTGGGACGATGAGACGAAAGCCGCCGCCGGGGAGATCCCCCCGCGCGAAGCGATCGACGCCGCCCACACCTGGAATCTGGCCGCGCTCTACGCGGACTCCGATGCGTGGGAGCGGGACTTCGAGCGCATCGAGGAGCGGGTGCGGCCCATCGAGGCGCTGCGCGGTCGGCTGGGCGATGCCGAAACGGTGGCCCGCCTCTTCGCGCTGCAAACCGATCTGGACCGCTTGGTCCGTAAGTTGTATACTTTCGCGCACTTACGCCAGGACGAGAACCTCGCCCAGGGGGACAATCAGGCCCGCGCCGCCCGCATGCGCGCGAAGCTGACCGAGGTCAGCGGACGTCTCGCCTGGATCACGCCCGAGATCCTATCCCACAGCGAAGAGGCGCTGCGTCGCTGGAGCGCCTCGGAGGCGCTGGCCGAGTATCGCTACGCGATGGCGAAGCTGGTGCGCCGCAAGCCGCACACCCTCAGCGAGGAGGCTGAAACCCTGCTGTCGCGGGCCGGCGATGTCTTCGGCGCGCCGCAGAAGGCGTTCGGCTTCCTGACCGACGCCGACATGCGCTTCCCCCGCGTGAAGGACAGCCAGGGCGAGGAGCGGGAGCTCTCCCAGGGGCGCTACATCTCATTCCTGATGAACACCGACCGGCGGGTGCGGAAGGATGCGTTCGAGGCCTTCTACGACACCTTCGGCTCCTTCAAGAACACGCTGTCGAGCACCCTGGCCAGCCAGGTCAAGCTCCAGAACTACCTGGCAAGCACCCGCAGCTTCGGCTCGGCGCTGGAGGCTTCGCTCCACGAGGACAACGTGCCGGCGGCGCTCTACGACGCCCTGATCGCGGCCACCCACGAGGCCCTGCCCGCCTTCCACAACTACGTGGGCCTGCGCAAGGAGATCCTCGGGCTCGAGGATCTGGACATGTTCGACGTCTACGTGCCCATCGTGCCCGACTACGAGATGAAGGTGCCGTTCGAGCAGGCGCGGGAATGGGTCATCGCGGCCTGCGCGCCGCTCGGCGAGGCCTACGTCGCGGCGCTGACGTCCGCCTTCGACGAGCGTTGGATCGACATCTACGAAAACCGGGGCAAGCGATCGGGCGCCTATTCGGGGGGTTGCTACGACAGCCTGCCCTACGTGCTGCTCAACTACGACGACACCCTGGACGACGCCTTCACCCTGGCGCACGAGTTGGGCCACTCGATGCACACTCATCTGGCCAACCGCCATCAGCCGCCCCACACCGCGGACTACCCGATCTTCACGGCGGAGATCCCGTCGACGCTCAACGAAGGACTCTTGCTGCGGTATCTGCTGGACACGAACGACGACCCGCGCTTCCGGGCCTACCTGCTCAATCACTTCTGCGACTCTTTCAAGGGCACGGTGTATCGCCAGACGATGTTCGCCGAGTTCGAAAAGACGATTCACGAGCTGGACGCCTCCGGCGAGCCGTTGACCCCCGACTCGGTGGCCGACGCCTACTACGAGCTCAACGCCGCCTTCTTCGGCGCACACATCAAGGCCGATGAGCGCATCCGCTGGGAGTGGCTGCGGATCCCACACTTCTACTACAACTTCTACGTCTACAAGTACGCCACCAGCTTCTGTGCTTCGCAGATCTTCCTGGAGCGGGTGTTGGCCGGGGATACGGAGCGGGATCAGTACCTGCGCCTGCTCGAGTCCGGTGGGTCGGACGATCCGCTGACGCTGATCCAGAAGGCCGGTGTGGATTTGACCGATCCGCGCACGCTGAAGGGCGCTTTCGAGTCCTTCTCGCGAACGGTCGACGAGCTGGGTGGGGCTTTGCGCGCGCTGACCTAGAGCGGCTCAGGCCGCCCTGCGCGTCGGGCCGGTCTTGGTCTTGCCGCGCGCGTCGCCGGCCAGATCGGCGGCGTTCAGCATGAGGATCAACTCGCGCAGGAGCTCGTCGTTGAAGCTGTCGGCCATCTCGGTCTGCATGATCCGGATGGCCGGGAAGGACTCCACCGCCTGCTTGTAGCAGCGCTTGGTCGTCAGCGCGTCGAAGACGTCCGCCAGCGCCGCGATCTTGGCGTAGAGGTGGATGTCGGGCTCGGTGAGGCCCTGCGGATAGCCCTGCCCGGAGCACTTCTCGTGGTGCTGGTGCACCACCGCGAGGGCGAACGCCGAGATGTGTCCCTCGGATTCCAACAGCCGCACCCCGCGCTCCGGATGGGTGCGCACCATCTCCCACTCCTCGTCGGTCAACGGCCCCTGTTTGAGCAGGATCGCCGGGTCGATCTCCGACTTGCCGACATCGTGTAGCAGCAGACCGTTGCCCAGCTCCTTCAGCTCCATGCCGCTGAGACCGATGCGCCGCCCGAGCGCCACGCCGAAGACGCACACGTTGACCGAGTGGGTGTAGGTCTGGTAGTCGAAGGACATGATGCTCAGGAGACTGCCCAGCGTGTCGCCGCCCTTCATGAGGTGGGCCACCGTCGCATCCACGAGATCCTTCGCGCGCTGGATGTTCTCGCCCACGGTGGGTCGCGCGAACACATCCTGCACGAGCTGGCTGGCCGAGCCGTAGAGGATTTTGGCCCGCTCGACCTTGGGGAGCGATTCATCGGACAGGATCGCATCGAGATTGCGCTCGATGTACTGCAAGTACTTCGAGCGATCGGTCGCCGAGATGTAGACCTTCGTCACGTTGCTCTGCTGCAGCTTCGCCCGGTGTTCTTCGGTGAACATCAGATCGCCCGTGCGGTAGAGCACGTGCTTGTTGTCGCGGGGGCTGCGCAGGTAGAGATCGAAGCCGGTGACGGTGTCCATGCGCAGGCTGGCGAGAGGAATCGAGAAGAACCCGGCCGTTTGGGTGACCATCTGCTCGATCTGCTGGTCCAGACCGTTTCCTGGCGGTGAGGGAACCGCGGCCCTCGGCCTCAGTTTCTTGCGCGGCATGGTCGGCCTTCACCCGGTTGCGGGACGGTTGCCCATAAGGCCAGCCGTCCCCGCCTGCACTCCGGTACACCACAATGGCCTGTGCGGACACGGCGCGGCCTGCTCGAGAACACCTGTGACCAGGCCTTCTTAGTCGTCCTATCGGCTTGGGGTTGGGGCAAGTTTAGGGCACCCCGCCCCACGGGCGCCCGGGGCTGGGTGGCGGGGCGACGGTGTTCGAGATCCGCCATTCGGCCTCCCTGGGGAACGTGCTAGGATCCCGGCCGGCAGGCGTTTGGAGGACCGGGGACCGAAGGCATGGGCGCACGCGACCAGTGGACCTCGCGGGCCGGGTTCGTGATGGCGACCGTCGGGGCGGCGGTCGGTATGGGCAACCTGTGGCGCTTCCCGTATCAGGCGTTCGCCAACGGCGGTGGCGCGTTTCTCATCCCCTACGGCGTGGCGCTGCTGACGGCGGGCGTGCCGCTCATGATCCTCGAGTTCGGCCTGGGCCAGCGCATGCGCGCTGCGGCCCCGCTGGCCTTCGCGAAGCTCGACCGGAGGTGGGAGTGGCTGGGCTGGTGGGCGGTGATGATTCCGCTGCTGGTGATGTGCTTCTACAGCACCGTCATCGCCTGGAGCCTGAACTACCTGGTCTATGCCCTGACGCAGGCCTGGGGCCCCGATCCGGGCGAGTTCTTCGCCGCGCGCTTTCTCGGCCTGACCACCGGTCCGTTCGTCTGGGGCGGCGTGCGGCTCCACATCCTGGCCGCAGTCGCTCTCGTGTGGCTGACCAACTTCCTGATCGTCCGCCGCGGGATCTGTGGCGGGATCGAGCGCGTGTGCCGCATCGTCACCCCCCTTCTGGCGGTGCTCATGGTGTTGATGACCATCCGGGGCGTCACGCTGCCCGGAAGCGGTCACGGCCTCTCGTGGTTCCTCAGGCCCGACTTCTCCCGGATCGCCGACCCCGGGGTCTGGATCGCCGCCTACGGCCAGGTTTTCTTCTCCACCACGCTGGCCGTGGGGGTGATGATCGCCTACGCCAGCTATCTACCCCGCCGCGCCGATGTGGTCGGCAGCGCCTCCTTGACGGTCCTTTCCAACGCGGGGTTCGACGTCCTGGCCGGGCTATGCGTCTTCAGTACCCTTGGGTTTGCGGCGGTGCAGTCCTCGCTGCCGCTCGAGGAGAGCGTCGCCAGCGGGCCCGGCGTCGCCTTCGTCGCCTTTCCCCACGCGATCAGCATGCTGCCGATGTCCGCGGCGCTGCGTGCGGCCTTCGGCGTGGTGTTTTTCTTCTGCCTCATCATTGCCGGCATCTCCTCGAGCATCTCCATGCTGGAAGCGTTCGCCTCGGCCGCGCTGGACAAGTACCCGCGCGTGGGACGCACGCGACTGGTGGGCGGTCTCTGCGTCTTCGGGCTGGCGGGCAGCGTCGTCTACGCCGGCGGCAACGGCGTCCACCTCCTGCAGATCGTCGACCACTTCGTCAACCAGTACGGCATCGTGGTGATCGGGCTGATCGAGGTGATCGTCGTGGGCTACCTCTACAACGCCGCGGTGATGCGCGCGCAGATCAACGCCAACGCCACGGTGCGCATCGGGGTCTGGTGGGAGTGGCTGATCCGCTACGTGACGCCGCTGCTCCTGGGCACCATGCTCGTGCGCAATCTGGCGGCGGAGGTGACCCAGCGCTACGAGGGTTATCCGCTGTCGGCCCTGGTGCTCTTCGGCTGGTCGGTGGCCGCCGGCATCCTGATCGCCGGCCTGCTGCTGGCCCGGCGGCCGTGGAGTGACCCGTCGGTCGTGAGCGCCGATGAGCCGCGCCCGGGCCGCGCGCTCGCCGACGGGCGGCGATAAAGGCGCGCGCACGGGGAGCGATGAGGCCGGGTGCGCGGTGGGCGCTCACCGCTCAGCGTCCGCCCCCCTCCAGGACGACGGCGATCGAGTCGAGGTAGGTCTTCTGTTTCGGATAGCGCTCCAGCGCGCTCGCGTTGCGGGCGGCTTGGGCCAGGCACGGATCGCTCAGCCCGCCCCGGAGGCCGAACGTGGCGGCGTAGCGGTTCAGATAGCGCGCCTGCGGGTTGGCCAGCGCGATCGGGCAGACCCACGTCTTCCAGGCGTCCAGCGTGCCCTGCTTCTGGTGGAACTCGAACGTCTCCTTCAGGGCCGAGGTCACGAACCCGGTGTTCGGATACTGCTCGACGATGGTGCGGTGGAGGAACTGGGCCCGATCCATGTCGTAGGCGAAGTAGTCGTAGAACTTGGCCAGCAACGAGAGCGCCCGGGCGGCGTAGGTGCCCGTGTGTTGCGGGTCGAGCTTGATCAGGTGCTCGAGCATGGCCTCGGCGTCGGAGACGCGCTTGCGGTAGAGGTACTTCTCGAAGACCGCGTAAGCGATCTCGGCGCGCTCGGGATTCGCCTCAAGCTCTTCGAGGAGCTGGGGCAGCGGGTCGGCGCCCGCCTTGAGCAGCCGGGCCTCGGCCAGCCACGCGTCGCGCTCGTGGTAGCTCACGATGCGATCGAGCTCGGTGCCGTCGGGCTTCAAGAAGAGCACCAGCGGAAGCCCGAGCACGGGGTAGCGCCGCAGCACTTCGATCCCGGCCGGCTTGTCCGACGGGTAGCGCACCGCCACCATGCCCTCGGCCAGCTCCGCGCCCGCGGGCGTATCCCAGAGCTCCTCGTCCATGACCTGGCACTGGTGGCAGTGGGCGGCGTACACATCGACCAGCACCATGGCGTCCTGCTCCTGGGCCTTGGCGAGGGCTTCGGAGATGCTCAGGTCTTCCCAGCGCACCCCCTCTGCCCGGGTCGGGGTGGCGGCCACGCCGGCAAGAACGACCAGGGCCGCGGCCAGGATACCGAGAAACCGCGCCCGGCCGAGCCCGGTGTTGCTCCTCGGAGAAGGCCGGCCGGAAGGGTCATGAACATCGGTCCGCATCCGCATCGTACGTCTCCCCATCGCCCGCCTGGGGCTTGTTGCTGTGCCATCGATCTGCGAGGGTCTTCCTCTCTCAACAGCATCAAGGCAGAGATTATCCCGCAAGAGGCGTCTCAATGCTACCGCCTGGGGCTTCGCGGTTGCCAGAACTCCAGAATGTGCTATGAGTTGTCGCACGCATCCGCCAAGGAATGCCCGGGCTGCTCACCGCCTCCCGAGGGCGGTCGGCCGAGCGTAGGATCAGGCAGGCGGCCCGCCGGGCCGTCAGGCAGGGAGCGACCAACCGGTGCGCCTCGAGCAGTTGGTGCCGTACATCTTTCTGACGGGCGGCCTTCTCATCGGCGTCAGTATCTTCTGGTACTTGCGGCTCTGGGAGCGCGGTGAGGAGGCCCGTTGGGACACGGCTCGGGCCGAACCGTCCGATCGCCTTCCCGATCGCCTCGAGGGTCGCGGTCCCCGGCGGCTTCCCCGGCTCTTCCTGGTGGGCTTTGCCCTGTGCGTGCTCTCTGGGCCGATGGTCCTGTGGATGCTGATCAGCCGCGGCGACGTGGATGCGCCAGTCGCCGCCTTCGACGCCCGCCTCGAGCGTCTGCTGGCGGAGCGGCTGCCCGACCTCGAAACCCGCCAGCGGCAGCACGAGGAGTTGATCGAAGCCATTCTGGAGGCCGGGGCGCTGCCTCGCAGCCCAGGCGGCGCCGGGTCCTCGGCCCGGCGGCCACCGGCGCTGGAGGCCCGGCGGCCCGCTGCCGCCGCCTCCGGCCGCGTCAAGCTGACGCCCCACATCACCTTCCCGTGGGGGGGCGCGCTGCTCTCCAGCGTGGCGGCCGTCCTCCTTCTGGCCGCAGGGGCGATCACCGTCTCCAATACGGATCGCGGTGGGGGCAAGCTGTTGGGACTGCTGATCGCCTTGTTGGGGGTGGCCATCTTCGTGAGCGCCAACCCCGAGCTCGTCACCTACACCGTCGCACCGCTGGAGGCTGTACCGCACACGGGGGTGGGAACGCCCGGGGGCCTGGGCGCCGGAGCGTCCGCCGACAGCACCGCGCAGGCGTCCGCGAGCCCCGGCGACCCTTCGGGCTCGGTGCGCATGGCGCGGGTCGGCAGGGTGGGCCCCTTCGCGCCGGGCGGCGATACGCTCGATGCGCGGGCCCTCGCCCCGGTGCGAAGCGCGATCGCGGCGCTGGGGGGCGGGGGCAGGATCGTCTTCGTGCTCCTCGTCGGCCGCTCCGACAAGCAGATGCTGACCCACGACGCGTTGCGCCGGTACGGATCGAATCTGGGGCTGGCGCAGGCGCGCGCGCAGTGGGTGCGCGGGGAGTTGCTCAGGCGGCCGCCGGCGAGACTGGACGGCGAACAGGTGCTGGCGCTGCCCGGTGGTCCGCGACACGTGGGGCGCACGCCGGCCGCCGATGCGCTGGCCGAAGATCGTGCGGTCGACGTCTATGTCTGTTATGCGGCGGGGCCGTTGCGCTGACGGTCGACCGCGCCCACTTGCGTGAATGCGGCGGGGCCGAGTCTCGACGAGAACTCGGCCCCGCGCGCGCAAACGCTGACCGAAGCGTGATGGTCGGGCTCGTTCCTGGGCGTTTGTGATCCCATCCCGACGCCGGTCTACGTCCGAATCCTCAGGTCGACGATCGGGTCCCGCGGGGAATCCGGTGCGCCGGCCTAACGATCCTTCTCATCCTCGTCATCGTCATAGTCGTCGTCATCGAAGTCGTCGTCGTCATCATCGTCGTCGTCATCATCGTCATCATCGTCATCGTAGTCGTCGTCTTTCCAATCGTCGTCGTCGTCATCATCATCGCGACCAAATCCTATGAGCGACCAGAGCTCTTGCATGCGTGCCTCCCGGCAGATGATCCTGCCCAGCTCCATCCCAGGGATCGAGCCGTGTCCAAAGCATGCCCCGTAGACGAATCGCCCAGGCGAACGATGCCTATACGGCAAGGGGAATCGTCCCGTCAATCCCGATCTGAAGCTCTAACCGCATTGGGTTGGGCCGGGCCGGGCCGTCTCGACCCGGCGATGCGCTGGGCTGCGGATTCCCCCGGCGCGGCCGGGTGCGCGCGGGCGGCGTTCCTCGGCCCCGCGGCGTCCTGGCGCGGGCCGGCGGATCCGGCCGGATCGTGGGGGTAACCGTGCGGTTGGATTCGGATTGCGCCGGCGGCCCCCGGGGGGAGGGGGCCGCCGGCCTGGCCCCGCTCGGGCTGTGGGCTTGACTGCGGGCTTGGGATTCCCGACCATCGCCGTTTCACCGCGCGGGTCCGCGGGTGGACTCGGGGTAGGCATCCGGAGGGAAGACGCACCATGAACGAACAGCCGGTGTGCACGCGCGTGGCGCCCTCGCCGACAGGCGACCCCCACGTGGGGACCGCGTACCAGGCGCTCTTCAACTACGCCTTCGCCAAGGGCCGGGGGGGACGATTCGTCCTGCGCATCGAGGACACCGACCGGGTGCGCTCCACGAAGGAGTCGGAGCAGGCCATCCTGGAATCGTTGGCCTGGCTGGGATTGCGCTGGGACGAAGGCCCCGATGTGGGGGGGCCGCACGGGCCCTATCGCCAGAGCGAGCGGGTCGAGATCCATCGCGACCATGTGCGCCGGCTCCTCGAGGCCGGCCACGCCTACCGTTGCTTCTGCACCAGGGAGCGGCTCGAAGCAATGCGCAGCCGCCAGGGCGCCGACACAGGCTACGACCGCCACTGCCGCGACATCGCGCCCGATGAGTCCGACCGGCGTGCCGCGGCCGGCGAGCCCTTCGTGGTGCGGATGAAGATCCCCCTCTCCGGCGAGTGCGCGTTCCACGACCTGCTGCGCGGAGAGATCCGCAAGGACTGGGCTTCGGTCGACGATCAGGTGCTGCTCAAATCCGACGGCTTCCCGACCTATCACCTGGCCAACGTGGTCGACGATCACCTGATGGGCGTCACGCACGTCATCCGCGGCGAGGAGTGGCTCAACTCGGTGCCCAAGCACGTCAAGCTGTACGAGCACTTCGGCTGGACGCCGCCCGTTTTCTGCCACCTGCCCCTGCTGCGCAACAACGACGCCAACAAGACCAAGCTGTCGAAGCGCAAGAACCCGACCTCGATCGGCTACTACCGCCGCGCCGGCTACCTGCCCGAGGCGCTGCTCAACTTCCTGGGCATGATGGGCTGGCTGATGCCGGACGGGGAGGAGAAGTTCACCGTCGCACAGATGATCCAGAACCTGAAGCTGGAGGATATCTCGCTGGGCGGTCCTGTCTTCGACACCGACAAGCTGCGCTGGCTCAACGGACGCTACATCCGCGAGGACTACGGGACCGAGGGGCTGTGCGATCTGCTTGAAAAGTGGGCCCTTCGTCGGGAGAAGTTCCTCCAGATCGCGCCGCTGGTGCAGCCGCGCCTGGAAACCCTCGCGGACTGGGGGCCGCTGACGATGCCCTTCTTCGCCGACGACGTGGCGCCGGCCGCCGAGGATCTCAAGATCAAGGGTCGGGAACCCGACGAGGTGAAGGACGTTCTTCAGATGGTCGTCTGGCGACTGGAGCAACAGCGGGACTTCACCGCGCCGGCACTGGACGCGTTGCTGCGCGAGACGGCCGAGAAGCTGGATCTGAAGCTGCGCCAGCTCCTGGCGCCGCTCTTCGTGGCGTTGAGCGGGAGGACCTCCTGGACGCCGCTCTTCGACTCGATGGAAATCCTGGGTCCCGACCTGGTGCGCATGCGGATTCGGCGCGCGATCGACGCGCTGGGCGGACTCTCTTCGAAGAAGCTCAAGGGGGTGGAGAAGCAGTACGCCGAGCTGTTCGGCCGCCCGGACTAGGGCGCGGCGAGGGGGCCTCGGAAGCAGATTCGCAGGGACCAGGGCGCGCAGATCACGGGCGCCGGAGAGCGCGGCGGCGCCGCGCGGAGGTGGACCAGGCCATGAACGAACACCCAGAGAACGCCCCGACGACGGGCAAGGAGCCCGGTCGCAAGCCCGAGCCGCAACTCGACTTCATCCGCGCCATCGTGACCAAGGACCTCGCCGACGGCAAGCACAGCAAGGTAATGACGCGCTTCCCGCCCGAGCCCAACGGGTATCTCCACATCGGGCACGCCAAGGCCTTCGCCCTCGACTTCGGCGTGGCCGAGGAATTCGGCGGCGTGTGCAACCTGCGCTATGACGACACCAACCCGGTCAAGGAGGACGTCGAGTACGTCGACTCCATCAAGGAGGACATCCGCTGGATGGGCTTCGACTGGGGCGACCGGGAGTACTACGCCTCCGACTACTTCGAGAAGCTCTATGGCTATGCCGAGGAGCTGATTCGCCGCGGCAAGGCCTATGTCTGTGACCTCACTTCCGAGCAGATCCGCGAGTACCGCGGCACGCTCACCGAGCCCGGCCGCAACGGCCCCGACCGCGACCGTTCCGTGGAAGAGAACCTGGATCTCTTCCGGCGCATGCGCGCAGGCGAGTTCCCCGACGGCTCGCGCACGCTGCGCGCCAAGATCGACATGGCCGCGCCCAACATCAACATGCGCGACCCGGTCGTCTACCGTATCCTGCGCGCGCATCACCACCGCACGGGCGACGCCTGGTGCATCTATCCGATGTACGACTTCACGCACTGCCTCTCGGACATGCTCGAGGGCATCACCCACTCGCTGTGCTCGCTCGAGTTCGAGGACCACCGGCCGCTCTACGACTGGTTCCTCGACGTGCTGGAGACACCCTGCCACCCGCAGCAGATCGAGTTCGCGCGCCTGAACCTCACCTACACCATCATGAGCAAGCGCAAGCTGCGCCAGCTCGTCGAGGAAGGGCATGTCAGCGGTTGGAACGATCCGCGCATGCCGACCCTGCGCGGCATGCGCCGCCGCGGCTTCACGCCCGAGGGGATCCGCGCCTTCCTGGATGCGGTGGGCGTGGCCAAGCGCGACAGCGTGGTCGACTACGCCATGCTGGAGCACTTCTTGCGCGAGGATCTCAACCGCCGCGCGCCGCGCTACATGGCGGTGCTCAAGCCGCTGCGCGTCGTGCTGACCAACTACCCCGAGGGTCAGGTGGAAGAGGTCGATTGCGTCAACAACCCCGAGGACCCGAGCGCGGGCACGCGCAAGGTGCCCTTCTCGCGCGTGCTCTACATCGAGCAGGACGACTTCCGCGAAGATCCGCCCAAGAAGTTCTTCCGCCTGGCGCCCGGGCGCGAGGTGCGGCTGCGCTACGCCTACTTCATCACCTGCCAGGAGGTGGTCAAGAACGACGCCGGCGAGATCGTCGAGCTGCGCTGCACCTACGATCCGACGACCCGCGGCGGCAACGCTCCCGACGGCCGGAAGGTGAAGAGCACCATGCACTGGGTCTCGGCCGAGCGGGCCGTGGAGGCCGAGGTGCGCCTCTACGATCACCTCTTCACGCGCGAGGACCCCGAGGACATGCCCGAGGGGCAGACCTTCCGCGACTGCCTCAATCCCGAGTCGCTCACCGTGCTCGCGGGCTGCAAACTGGAGCCGGCGCTGGTCGAGCTGGAGCCGGGGCTCACGTGCCAGTTCGAGCGGCTGGGTTACTTCTGCCGTGACAACGTCGACGGGCTGGGCGCGGCGACGCCGGTCTTCAACCGGGCGCTGACGCTGCGCGACACGTGGGCGAAGATCGAGAAGAAGTCGCAGGGGGCATGACCCGCCTCCGCCCTGACGCTCGCGGCGTGTGCGGATGCGAGCGCGGCTTTTCTCGGCGCTACGGCTGCTCCTGTTTCGACCGCGGCCCGCAGGGTGGTATCCTCTAGTGGTATCCTCTGGTCGAGGTTCCTCGACACCCTGGACCACATCGCGGAGGCAGTCATGCAGCGCGCTCCAGCAACCACCCTGTTCACTCTTCTGGCGGCGATCCTGGTGGCGAGCCCCGCCGAGGCGACGTTCTCGATCGTGGCGGTGGATCCCGCCAACGGGGAGGTCGGCAGCGCGGGAGCCTCCTGCATTGCCGGCTCGATCATCCTGAGCGACGTGCTTCCAGGGTTGGGCGGCATCCACACCCAGGCTTACTGGAACAGCCAGAACCAGCAATACGCCCACCTGCTCATGGAGCAGGGCCACAGCCCCGAGGAGATCATCGACTCGCTCGTGGTCCACGACGCGCAGAACAACCCGACCATCCGCCAGTACGGCATCGTGGACCTGGTGGGCGGCGGACGGTCGGCGGCCTACACCGGCGTCAACTGCACCGACTACAAGGGCCACATCCTGGGCCCGACCTACGCGATCCAGGGCAACATTCTCCTGGGACCCGAGATCCTCACCGACATGGAGGCCGCGTTCCTCGCCACGCTCGGAACGCTGGCCGACAAGCTGATGGCGGCGCTGCAGGCGGCCAAGGTGCCGGGCGCCGACACGCGCTGCCTGTCCTACGGCAAGTCGTCGATCTCGGCGTTCCTGCGGGTGGGACGGCCCGGCGATCCTCCGGGGGACCTCTACCTGCACCTGAACATCAACAACACCGCCCCTTCGCAGGACCCGATCGACCTGCTGCAGGAGCTGTACGACCAGTGGCTGGTGGGGCAGGAGGTGGCGGAAGACCCGGATGTGACCGCGAATCCCGGCCGAGGCCGGGACCGCGTCGTGCTCCACGGCGCGCAGCCCAATCCCTTCCAGCAGTCCACCTCCATCGCTTTCGAGATCCCGCGCGCGGGCAGCGTCACGCTGCGCATATTCGATCTGGCGGGCCGGGCCGTGGCGACGCTGGTCGACGGGCCGCGGGGGGCTGGGCTGCATCGGGTGAGCTGGTCCGGGGTACAGGCTCTTGGATGCGGGAGTGCCTACCTGTGCCGACTGGAAGCGGGGGGCACGGTGCGGACGCTGAAGCTGCTGCAGCTTGCCGAGTAGGCACGGTGAGGACCGCGGGGCACTCGTGAGTTGCCCCGGGGCGACTCGCAGCGCTCCCGATCCGGAATCCTCGGACGATGGCCCGAAAGGGAGGGTCGCCGGCGCCGGCCCGAACCTCTTCTCGCGATGCCCCTTGGTGCGATTGCGCCACACCGTGAACACCGCCGCCCCCCCATCGCCACCCGCGGGCGCTTGACGAAGGCGGTCGTCCCTGCCGCGGGCGCCCCCGCCTGTGATAGGCTCGGAGCAGGCTTGCGGGGAGCTGCGCGTGACTCTCGGCCCGCGAACCGCCCATCGCGCCGAGGAGCTCCACCGTCGCGGGACTGCGCCGCGTGCAGGACCTGGAGTCGGATCGAACACCCGCACCTCGGCAGTATCGGGAGGCGTCATGGCAACCCACCGCTCAGCGAAGCTCATTCCCCTCGTGTTCATTCTCATCATCTCCTTTGTCCTGACGCAGCCCGCCAAGGCGGACGACGTAATGATCTTCACGGCCAACCAGAATTGGCTGTCGCGCGTCTACGTCATGGACATGGGCGGGGGCGTGATCGACTTCCACGAGTACGACTTCTACCGCTTCACGGGCATGGAGGTGGTCGATGGGGAGCTGTACATCGCCGAGGCCTTTGCGCCCCGCGTCTACAAAGTGGATCCGGCCACGGGCGACCTGGACGTTTTCATCGATGATTGGAGCCTCTACTACTTCTACGACGTGGCGTTTGACGGAACCTACTTCTACGTGGATGAGTGGGACCTGAACCGCTATGACATCCACGGCGTGAAGGACGGAACCGCCGGCTTCGACGAGGACGTGATGGGCCTGGCCTGGGACGGAAGCCATCTCTGGACGCTCAATGACGCCAATCTGATCCGCTGTTGGGACGTTTCGGGCTGGCCCACGGTGACCGAGCTCCCCGAGCTCGCCTTCGAGCCGCCCAGCCCCGCATGCCGCGGGTTGTGGTTCGATGGCACGCACCTGTGGAGCGCCGAGTCGGGCGAGACCTTGGGCAGCATCTTCACGTTCGACTTCCAGGGGCAGGTCGTCCAGTCCTGGCCCGAGCCGGCCTTCAGCGGCTGGGGCGCGTGCGTGGTTCCGGGGTCGACGTCCGAGGTGGAGCCGTCCCGGGCGCTTGTGTGCGCAACGCCCGGCCTGTCCCCCATCCCGCTTCAAGCCGGCGCCTCAACGGGCACGATCCGCTTTCAGCTTCCACGTCCCGCATCGGCTCGCCTGGATGTGCTCGACCTGCGGGGCGCGTGCGTGACCACGCTGGTGGCCGGCCATCTGGATGCCGGGTGGCATCGGGCGCGCTGGCGCGCCGACGGGTGTCCGAGCGGCGTCTACTGGTTGCGCCTGCAGGCCGGGAGCCAGACGACGGCGGTCCGCATGCTCAGGGTCCGGTGATCCCGCCCACCGCGCATCACGCGCTGACGCGCTCGTAGAAGGCGATGTTCTCGGCGATCAGCTCCCGGATCGGAAGCCCGTAGGGGCACTTCGGCTCACGCTCGCCGTGTTGGGTGCGGTTGCGGGCCCCCTCCACGAAGGGTCCCATGGTGGCCGAGCAGTCCTCGCGCGGCCACGGGCATTGCATCCGCCGGGTGATCCTCAGCAGCCAGATGTTCACGCCCTGCGGGCAGGGGAGGCAGTACAGGCACTGGCGGGAGAAGCGGGTGCTCCCCTGTGCGCGCGGCGGCCGCTTGGCTCCGGGTCGGCCGCGGGTCCGGCCTCTTGCCCGCACCTGGCGGCGCATACGGCGCCTGTCGAAAGGGTGCCGTCTATTCTTATGATATTGAAATACTTGCAGAGTTGCCCCGGGGCAACAGCGAGCTCCCCGCCCTCCCGGACCTCCTGCCGGCGGCCTCGCGGCAAACTCATCTTCGCATCGGGTGCCCCACCTGCCCCAGCCATCCGGCGGGCCCGCATGCGCCGCCCGCGCAAGGCCGCGGCGAGATGGGCCGATAGATGACCCAGAAGGCCGCGCGGCCGGCGCATCCGGACGCCGTGCACCGGCGCCGCGCGCGACGCGCGCCACGAGCCACGAGCCACGAGCAACCATCGACCACGGACGCGACATGGACACCCACACCGACATCCTCGACCTGATCGGCAACACCCCGTTGGTCAAGCTGAGCCGCGTGACCGACATGCCGCTCTATGCCAAGGCCGAGTTCCTGAACCCGGGCGGCAGCATCAAGGACCGCGTGGCCAAGCACATCATCTTCGCCGCGGAACGCACGGGGGATCTCGAGCCGGGGCAGCTCATCGTGGAGGCCACCAGTGGCAACACCGGCATCGGTGCCGCGCTGGTCGGCGTGCAGCGCGGGCACCCGGTCACGATCGTGATGCCCGAGAACATGAGCGAGGAGCGCAAGAAGATCATCCGCGCGCTGGGCGCCAAGCTGGTCCTCACTTCCGCGGCCGGCGGCGTCGACGAGGCGGTGGCGCTGGCCGATACGATCGCCAGGAAGGAAGACGGCTGGCGGCTGCACCAGTTCGACAACCCGCTCAATCCCGAGACACACTACCAGTTCACCGGCCCCGAGATCTGGGAGCAGCTCGAGGGCAAGGTGCACGCGTTCGTGGCCGGGGTGGGCAGCGGCGGCACCATCGGCGGCGTGGGCCGGTTCCTGAAGGAGCGCAACCCGCGGGTGCGCATCATCGCGGTCGAGCCGCGGCAGACCGCCGCGCTCCTGAGGCAGGAGCCCGGCCTGCACGGCATTCAGGGCATCGGCGACGGATTCGTGCCGAGCTGCCTCGACACGCAGCTCATTGACGACCTGATCACCGTCAGCGACGAGGACGCCATCGACACCACGCGCGAGATGGCGCGCAAGCAGGGTCTGCTGGTGGGCACCTCTTCAGGGGCCAATGTCTGGGCGGCCAGTTTCATCGCCCGCGGATTGGGTCCGACGCGCAATGTGGTGACGGTGCTGCCCGATCGGGCCGAACGCTACTTCAGCACGGCGCTCATCTAGTCCGCGCGGTGCGCTTCTGGAGCAGGATCCCGGCGACGATCAGCGCCAGTCCCACCACCGACGAAGGGAAGATCTCCTCGCCCGCGACCAGGTGCAGAAGCACCAGCGAGACGAACGGCGCCAGGAAGATCAAGTTGGCCATCTGCGCCGTCGTGCGCGAGAGCCGCAGCGCCTTGAGCCACAGGAAAAACGTCAGCCCCATCTCGAAGAGACCCACGTAGGCTCCGCCCAGCAGCGCGCCCGGTTCCGGCATCCGCCCCTGTCCGGTGAGGATCACGAAGATCAAGGTGAAGACGAAGCCGAAGGCGAAGTTCAGGAAGAGCTTGATCACCTCGTCGCGCGGGTCGCGCACGTTGAAGATCCAGTAGAGCGCCCACAGGACCGAGCTGCCCAGCGCCAGCGAGACGCCCAGCGGATCGGTGAAGCGCATGGCGGCCAGATCGCCCCGCGTCGCGATGATGTAGACGCCGCCGAAGCTGACCAGCAGCGCCAGCAGACTGGCGGGACGAATGCGCTGGCCCAGAAGCGGAATCGACAGCAGCGGCAGCACGATGCCCCACGTGAAGTTGAGTGGTTGGGCCTCCTGCCCGGGCAGCAGAGAGTAGGCCTTGAAGAGGATCAGGTAGTAGAGAAAGGGATTCAGCATCCCCAGCGCGGCCGAGCGGAGCAGTTCGGGGCCCGTAGTGCGGCGCACCTGGCGCCAGCGCCCCTGGGCCGCCAGCAGGATGCCGAGCGTGAGAGCCGAGGCGAGGGCGGCCCACAGAAGGAGCTGTGGGGGACCCGTGTGGCGAAGGGCGATCTTGAAGGCCGAGGCGACGGTTGACCAGAAGGCGACCGCCGTGAGGCCCAGCAGGGTGGCCCTGGTTTGCTGCGTCACCTTGGCTCGCTCCCTCCTTGCCGCGCCGACCCACCCCGACCGCGGGATCATAGCCATGAAGCCGGGTGGGCGCAAAGCGTGCTTCAGCGGATCGAGCCGCGGTCGGAGGCGCGGCGCGGTTCCCGGACGGGTCGCACCGATCGTGTTTGGACGCAGCCCGACCTTGGCCGGCGCGCGGGCTTGCGCGTATGCTGGGCGCATGTTCGAAGTCCTTGGCCGTCTCGACCGGCGCGCAGGCCTTCCGCGCGCCCGCGGGAGCGAGAACGAGCCGGGTGCTCCGTCGCTGGGCCACTCGGTCTTCAGCGTCTACGCCGCCTTCCTGCTGATGGGCGCGGCAACGGTGACCTTGCCCGCCTCGGGCCCCCTGTTGCGTGACCGGCTCGCGATGGGGGATGCGCTCTACGGCGCCTTCTTCCTTCCGGGGTACACGCTGGGCATCCTGATCTCCTTGGCGAGCCCGTGGATCATGCGGCGCTGGAGCCTCCGCCGGCTCTACCTGTTCGCGCTGCTGCAGCCGGCCCTCATGGTCGGCCTCATACCGCTGACTCCGCGGATCGATCGCCTCGCAGGGATCGGAGTGCTGTTCGCGGCCATGATGCTCTTCGGGATCGCCGCCGGCATCTGCGCCATCACCCTCAACGCGGCGGCGATGGCCATCTTCCCGCGGGCCCGCGGGCGGGCTCTGGCGATGCTGCACGCGTCGCTCGGTGTGGGCGCGGCGCTGTGGCCGCTGGCCGTGGCGCTGGCGATTGCACGCGGCCTCTGGGGTGGTGCTCTGGTCGCGCTGGCCTTGTGCTTCCTGGCCGTGTGGGCCGTCGCACGCCGCCGGCCGATCCGAGGCCTGGAGCACCAGAGGCGCGCAATCGACGGCCGCACCGACGTGCCCGTCCGGTTGCGGTGGCGGGCGCTCACCGCGCTGATCTACGGTGTCATCGAATCGCTCTTCACCGCGTGGGGGGTCGTGTTCCTGGCCGAGGACCGGGGCCTGTCGATCGAGCTGGCGGCCGGCGCGCTGTCCGCCTTCTGGATCGCGCAGACCGGGGGACGGATGCTTGCCACCCTGGTGCTGAAGTGGATGCCCGCCAAGCGCATGGGCCTCGTCCTGAGCGCGCTGATGGGCCTGGCGTTCCTGGTCATCGGGCGCAGCCAAGCGGCCGCGCCCGCGCTGGCTGGATTCGCCTTCGCCGGGCTGGCCTGCTCGGCCGGCTTTCCCGTGCTGCTCTCCCTGGCCGCCGAAGAGCTGCCCGATCGCCAGCCGCACGTGAGTGCGATTCTCTCGGCCGCGGTAATGGCGGGGCTGGGGATCGGGTCCTTCGCGGTGGGCCCTTTGCGCGCGTGGTGGGAGCTGGATCAAATCTACGCGGGTGCCGCGGCCCTGCCGGTGGTCCTGGGCGCCCTGATCCTCATGCTGGGGGAGCAGCCGGCGCGAGAGACCGGCGCGGGCAGTCCGGCGATTCCGGCCGGCTGAGTGCCAGGCCGGCCGCGGCGCTCGGGCCGGGACGGCTAGGCCGCGCGCAGATCGTCGATCCCGGAGCGCGGTTGCTGCTCGGATTGCGCGAGCAGCCGCGAGACCAGGTCCGCCAACAGGGTCGGGTCGACAGGGCGGCGGATGGAAGCATTCATCGCATCGGCCACGCTCCGGGCCGCCTCACCCTCGGCGCTGCTCGACGTCACCGCGATCATGGGCATGCGCTCGTCCACGCCGAGCAACCGCCGCAGGTCGTCCCCAGAGCCAACCGCGCCGGTGGGCGGTATCTGGCAGTCCATCAGCACCAGGCTGTAGTCATGGGCGCGCAGCGCCTCCTTGGCCTCCTCCCAGTCGGCGACGCAGTCCGCGCTGTAGCCGAAGCGCTGCAGCGCGTGCAGCAAGGCCCGCTGCTTGCCTCCCGTCGTCTCGGCCACCAGGAGCCGCACGCGCCGGCGGCGCTTCTCCTCCAGCGTGTACTTGGTGATCAGGGCGCGCGGCGCCTCGGGGGGCAGCAGCCGCTGGGCGGCGACCGTCTCCAGACACTGGATCAGCGCATCGCGGCTGGCCGGCTTGGTGAGATAGGCCGCGAATCCGATCTCCTGGACGGCGGCGGCGTCCCCGCGCCGCCCCTCGGCGGTCAGCAGCACCAGGGCGGCGTCCTCGAGCTCAGGGTCCTCCCGCACGGCCTGGCCCAGCTCCAGGCCGCTGATGTCGGGCAAGCCCTTCTCGGTGATGATGATCTGGTAGGGATCCAGCTCCGCATGTGCGGCTTGCCGCAGGAGCGCCAGCGCCTCGCCGCCCGACTGGGCCGTGCGCGGCCTGCAACCGGACTGCTTGAGCTGCAAGGTCAGGATCTCGCGACTGGGGATCGACGGGTCCACGATCAGCACCCGGGTGCCGCGCACGTCGACCAACCCGGCTGCATCGGTGCGCCGCTCGTCGTTCTGCTTCTCCAGGCGGACCGTGAACCAGAAGGTGGACCCTTTCTCCGGTTCGCTGTCTGCCCCGATGCGTCCCCCCTGAGCCTCGACCAACCGCTTGGCGAGGGCCAGGCCCATGCCGATGCCGCCGTGGCGGCGCGTGGTGGATCCGTCGAGCTGAGTGAACACCTGGAAGATGCGATCCAGCCGGTCGCGCGGGATGCCGATGCCCGTGTCGCTCACGCTGATGCGCACCAGCACCGCCATTTCCGTCTCCAGCTCCAGACCGACGCGTACGACCACGTTGCCGCGATCGGTGAACTTGATCCCGTTTCCGGCCAGGTGAAGCAGAATCTGGCGCAACCGTCCCGGGTCCCCGCGCACCAGCGTCGGCACCCGAGGACTGACCAGCATGAGAAACTCGAGCTGTTTGTCCGCGGCGCGCTTCTGCAGCGTGGCGCGCAGCTCGTCGAGCGTCACACGCAGGTCGAAGTCCAGGTGCTGCAGATCCAGCTTGTTGGCTTCGATGCGCGAGTAGTCGAGCAGCTCGTCGACCAGGGTCAGCAGCACGTGGCCGCACTCCTGGATGATCCGGACGTGCGATCGCTGGGCGTCGTCCAGCGGGGACTCCTCCAGCATGCTCGCCATGCCGATCACGCCGTTGAGCGGCGTGCGCAACTCGTGGCTCATGTTGGCCAAGAACTCGTCCTTGGTGCGATTGGCGCTCTCGGCCTGCGCCGCCAGCGCGTTGGCGTGCTCGATCGCGCGGGCCAGATCGCGGTTGGCAGCCTCGGCGGCCTCGTTGGCCCGCTTCAGGTTCTCCTCCACGCGCTTGCGATCGGTGATATCCAGCAGCACGCCGATGATGCCCGCCACCTCGCCCGAACCGCCCAGGAAGGTCCCCTTGTTGATGAGGAAGTCGCGCAGTTGACCGTTGCCGCAGGTGATCTGACCCTCGTAGGTCAGGGTGCCCGGATTGTCGATCAGCGTTCGATCCCGCTCCGTGCACGCGGCGGCCATCGAGTGCGCGATATTGCTGCGCAGGTCGGTGATTGTCCGTCCGATGATCTCGGCCGCATCGAGCCCCATGATCGTCTCGGCGAATGCGGTGTTGCAGCCCAGGATCACGCCCGCCCGGTCCTGGAAGTAGACCGGGTTGGGGATCGTGTTGATCAGCGTCGTCAGCAGATCCAGGCTGTTGCGCAGCTCTTCCAGCGCAAGGCGCTTCTCCTGCACCTCACGGAACAGACTGCCGATGCGTGCGGTCTGCTCGGAGATCAGTGCGCAGAGGGTGACGCAGGTGTTGCGGATCTCCTGCACCCGTTGCCGGGAGAAGGTCGGATGCGTGCGCAGCGCCTCCAGGTAGAGGTCCGGCGGGAAGCCCAACCGCGCGGCCTGGTCGCGGTGGAACGCTTCGTCGAGCGGTTCGTCGTCGTAGCGGAAGGGGCCCACGCAGACCACGGCGGTCTCGTCGGGGGCGATCGTGATCGGGACAGCCAGGTCCCAGAGACCGTCGGTGCAGCTCGCCGCGATCGATCCGTCCTTGGCCGGGCCGAGCGAGAGTTCCTCGAGGTGCCGGAGGCAGCGCTCCGCGGTCTCGGGGTGCGTGCGGTGGAAGTCGTGACACACCGAGCGTCGCTCGATCCACGCACGCCCGGCCTCCGGGCCTCCGATCACGTCCAGGGGTAGGCCGGTGGCCTGCGCGAGGCGAGCCGTCAGATCCTGCAGCCGACGGAGATCGGCCGAACTGCTCAGCGGAGATTCCGGCATGGCATGCGTGTCCCTGGCAATCTTGGCGCCTAGATACCCATCGGACGCAACCGGCGTGTTCGATTGTGTTTTCCCATTGATGGTCCTCTTGGTGCACGCTCGGTCAATCCGTGGGGTGCGGGCGTGCCAGCCGCCTCCAGAGGTCTGGATCGAGGCTGCGCAGGTGGCGATCCAGATCGGGCCAGAGCGGGCAGGCGAGCGTTGTGGGACAGCCCAGCGCCCGCGCGAGTACCGTGGGCAGCCGCAGGGCGGCGCTGTGCAGCCACAGCCTTCCAGGACCCTCCAGCGGTCCGGGCCGGCCGTAGAGCGGGTCGGCCAGCACCGGATGGCCGATCTCAGCCAGATGGGCACGGATCTGATGCATCCGGCCGGTAACCGGCCGGACCTGCAGGAGACTCCAGTGCCGGCGGGCCGCGACGACGCGGTAGAGGGTCCGGGCGGTCTGCCCCTGCTCGGTAGCCCGCATGCGTCCACCGGCGTCGCGGGCCAGGGGCAGGACGACCCGCCCGGTGCGGTCGATCACCCGTCCGGTGACCAGGGCCAGGTAGGTCTTGCGCAGCTCCCGCCGGCGCAAGGCCCGCACCAGCCTGCGGTGGGGCTGCGGGCCGGCGGAGAAGAGGATCAGTCCCGAAGTCTGCTTGTCCAGTCGGTGCACCACGCCGGGCGGGGAGAGCGGGGCCCGCGGGGCCGGTCGCGGCTCGGCTGCGGCGCGGGCATGCACCCAAGCCAACAACGCGGGAGCGCCGTCGGCCGGACGCACGTCGGTTCGCGGCCGCGTGGATGCGGTCACCCAACCAGGTGGTTTGCCGATCGCCCACAGCCCCGGCGCGCGCAGCAGCACCTGGGGCTCGTCCTGGGCGACCCGTTCCCGGTGCCCCCGCCCGTCCAGCGTCCCGCGGGCGCCCCGCACCTCGTGCGCCTCCGCGAGGAGCGGCTCGTCGCGCGTATCTTGGCTCGCGGACGACCCAGGGGCGTCCACGATATCGACCCGGTCGCCGCGCTTGACAAAGTACCGCTCCCCGCGGACCCGTTTGTTGACGCGCACGCGCCCCCCGCGCAGCAGGGCCGTCGTCTGACGCCGACTGTGGTGGGGCGCCACCGCCTGCACGAAGCGATCCAGACGCAGGCGATGGTGCTCGGGGCCTGCACGGTAGGATTCGGCTGCGTCGGCCGGCATCACACGAGCCTCGCTCAGGCGCCGCGCGGCTCGGGGCTTGCGACGGCTGCGCCGGGCGAGGGGGCGGCCCCATCGCGGGGACGCCCCGCCTTGCGCAGCACGTAGATCGACACGACCAGGATGAGGATCGTGACGGCCAGCAAGCCGATCTCGTAAAGCGCCAGACGGAACTTCTCCAGATCGGTGGTGAAGAAGTGCGCCGCTTCCACCGAGATCGTCAGCACCCGCCGCACCGCGGCGACCAGGCCCACGATCAGAAACGGCTCGGCCGAGAGGCTGCGCGTGCGCAGCGACACCATCACCGTGTAGAGCAGCTCGACCGACATCAGTGCCAGAAGGAGTTGCTCGAGCAGCTCGATGATGCCCTTGAGGATCTCGCCGTCCAACACGTGTGCGACGAAGACGACCAGCGTGTGTCCCAGGATCACCAGTGCCGCCAGACCCAGCAGCACGCCCGCCATCACATAGATCAGCGCCTCGGCCCGCTCCAACCATCGTGTAATGACTTCCATCCGCGCCTCCGATCGAAGATTCGGCCGCCCGCGCCATGGCGGTTGCTGGCCTGCGCGTCACCCGCGGGCAACTGTTACACCTGCCGGCATCCGCTGCGCCCGCGGGCTTGCGCTTCACCCGCCGGTGCTCCACCAGGGGTCAGCGGCGCGCCATGTTGCGATGGTGGCCCTCGGCGCGCATGGCCTGGACGTGGCAGACGCCGCAGTTACCCTGCGTCGCGATCGTGCCCGGATCGCCCTGCACCTGCAGGGGCGGGATGTTGTCGCGCATCGTGCCGTACGGGTTGGTGGCCGGATAGACGGCGTGCGGCGCGCCGTGACACGCCGCGCAGTAGATTCCGCGCACCCCGCGCCGGTTGCGGTAGAGGTAGTCCGCGCCGGGTGTCCACCGGTTGAAGGCGTCGATGCTCGCAAGGGCGAAATCGATGTGGCAGTTCAGACAGTCGGGTTGGTTGATCCACGGCGTGCGAGCCACGATCTCGTCGACCGACGCGACGACCTCCGGCTGCAGCGCGCGCATGAGACGCTCGGCGCCCGGCTTGCCGCGCTCCTGCTCCTTCTTGAGCAACGAGAGGGCGTGGTCCTCCAGCGTGCCGTGACACTCCACGCACGTGAGGCCGGCCCCGTCGTGACCGTGGCGTCCGCGCAGACAGCGGGTCGGACCGTCGACGCGGGCCGGATGACAGCTCGCGCACGCCCGCTCGCCCTGTCCGGGCAGGTAGTTGGCGTGGAAGCCGTGCAACGACGCCGGCAGATTGAGCAGATCCTCGCGCCCCGGGGCCTGGAGCACGGGATCTTCGTGGCAGCTCTGACAGAGCCGCGGGCGACCCGCCTCGGCCTCGGCCAGCAGGGTGGTGCCGCTCATGCGGTCATGGACGGCCAGCACGGCCCGCGACGTCTGCGGGCTGAATCCCGCCCGGCCGCCCACGCGCCAATCGCCTCCGTGACACCGCCGGCAGCCCATCTCCGTGCTGGCGGGCGCCACGACCCGGCTGGAGGCCAACAGCTCGCCGGTCTCCTCATCGCGCGCCTCGAGCTCGAAGATTGGATAGGGGCGAAAGCCGCCGTCGTCCGGGTAGGGCACCACGGGGATGCCCTCGGCGATGAAGGCGCCCTTCTCCGGATGAGGGTGCATCCGGCCCTCCATGCCGAAGCCGAAGAGGCCGACCGGGGGCGTCAGCTCAACCCCGAAGGTGGCCTGCGCGTGTTCCCAGAAGCTCACGTGTCTCTCCGGATGCGCGAAGCCCGCTGGAGCGCTGTACTGCACGGCGATGCCGTCGGTGACGATCTGCGGCAAGGGCCCGCGCTTGATCACCTGGGCCCAGAGGGTGTTGGCCGGCGGCAGGATCACGAACCAGGGATCGCTGTCCGAGATGCAGTGCATGCCCAGATCGTTCCACGGCAGCAGCACGTAGTCGGAGGTGCGCCGATCGAACGCCGGGATGGCCACGCCCTCTTCGCCGAGGTCGACCGCCTCGAACGGCTCGAAGGGCCCGCGACCGTGCAATCCCTGCGCGATGTAGGCCGCCAGGGCCTCCTTTTCCGCTTCATTGCCCAGAAAGGGTGGCATGTAGGTGTTGATCTTGCCCTGCCCGCTGAGCTGGGCCGCCACCCCGTACTCGGTCAGGTGGCCGGTGCGCTGGAGCAGATCGTTGTAGCCGCCCACCGTGTGGCAGATCAGACACTGGTGCACCAAGAGCTCCCGGCCGGCCTCCAGCCGGTTCTCGTCGTCGATCTCTTTGATACGGGTCCACTTCGCGTGGGGCAGGAAGCCCTCCTCCTGAAGCTGCGCCACCCGGTCCGTGGTGACCGAGCTCGAGTAGAGATAGCCGAAGATCACGTAGGGCTTGCGGGCGATCTCGCGCACGTACTCGAAGCCGCTCATCCAGCCCAGTCCGATCACCAGCAGCACCGCGACCATCAGGCGACTCAGCGCCGTCGGCATGCGCACCAGCGCCGCCAGGCCGCCCAAGAAGAGCAGGGCCGACATCCAGAGGAACATGCGCGAGAAGGGCAGCACCTCGGGGTTCTGACGCAGGACGTTCTGCAACGGCTCGGCCGGGATCGAGTAGAGGTACCAGTAGCCGCCGAGGACGATGAGGACGAAGGGCGCCAGCATCCAGCGTGCACAGTAGCGCAGGAGCTTCGCGCGCTGATCGGCCTCGCCGATGCGCACGGCGGTCACCAGGCCGAAGAGACCGGCCAGTACCAGCGACAGCCCCGTGCGGAAGACCAGCGACGGCCAGAAGGAGGGGTTGAAGAAACCGTGCCAGAAGTTCTGGGTCTCGATCCAGCGCCCGGGATTCAACATGAACGTCAGGATCCCGTTGATCACGAAGAGGCTCAGCCACGCAAAACCGAAGTAGAGCCAGCCCAGCAGCATGTGAAAGCGGGGCCGCAGGCGGTCCCACAGGTAGTAGTAGAGCAGCAGGGCGATGATCTCGCCGATGAAGAAGGTCCACTCGATCGCCCAGCCGAACACGAAGGTGTGGATCAACGCCGAGGTGCCCTGGGGATGGACCAGCGAGATGACGAACCAGATGCCCACGCCCGTCAGGCCGCCGGCCACCATCGTCAGGAGCAGGAAGAAGTAGGTGTGCTTCTTGACGTAGCCGAGGAGCGACGCGTCGCCCTCGCGGCGCGCCTTGCGCTCGCTCCACACCAGGAACAGGCCGCCGCCGACCGCCAGATGCGAGATGTAGACGTGGATGATGGCGATGATCGCGATCAGGAGGCCACCGCCGAGCGCCGGGATCTCCCAGAACGGATAGTTCAAAGCGACACCTCACGGTTGGATCGCCGCAGCCGTCCCGAGTCGGCCCACGATGGAGCCCACCCGGGCCTCTCCACAACGCCGCGGTCCGCACCGGACCGCTTCAGGCGCGCGCGCGCCACGCTTCCCTCAGCACGTACGCCATGACCGCCGTCACCCCCACCAGGGCGACCAGGAACACGATCATGGGACTGAGCTGTTGCGCGACCTGCAGGTCCGCCGGCGAGAAGTACGGGTCCAGATAGGCCGAGCGAACCAGATCGCGCACGAGCACCATGTCGACGACGAGCACGATCGCCAGCACGACCGTGGGCCGCAGCATCTGCCGCAGCGCCACGGCGATGGCGACCAGGGCGAGCGCGATCCCCAGCCAGAGGTGCACCGTGTGGGCCAGACTGCCGCCCAGGAAGAGTCCGCCGATGCGGCCGGGCAGGGTGATCCAGAAAAGGACCCCGATGACCACCTGGATCATGGTCATGAAGGCGAAGATCCGCAGGCTCACCGCGATCGAGCCCGCATGGTCCTCTTCATTGCGCTGCTCGCGCACGCGGAGATAGACGGCGCGGCCCAGGGCGGCGATCGCGACCGAGGCGATCACGAAGTGCAGGTAGCGAGGCACCAGCGTGGGCTCGGCGAGATTGAGGAACGTGCCGCTCGCCCGGCCCAGTTGGCCGGCCCAGCGCTCCGGACGGACCATCAAGGTCATGTTGTTGGTCAGCATGAAGCCCACGAAGAGCAGAAGCAGGGTCGCAATGGCCAGCCAGCCCGTGCCGGCCCCGGTCCGCCGATGGCGGTGCACGAACACGTAGGCCCCGTAGTAGGCGCCGATCAGGACAGGGATGATGGCGAGCCAGAAGAACGCCATCAGCACCGAGCTGCTGTAGAGAAAGTGGCCGAAGAGGGTCTGCACGAAGAGCAACGGCGGGATGGCCAGGTTCACCGTGAGTGCGATCAGCACCGGGAGGCTGCGCGTTTCGGTGGGGATCGCACCGCCCCGCAACCGGCCGAAAAGGGCCAGCAGACCGCCGCCCAGCATGAGGTTCATCAGCAGCAGATGGAGCACGAACGTGAGGATCAGGAAGAACTTGAGCCAGCCCCAGTGCACGGGAATCGCATCCGGCGTTGGGATCAGTCCGGCGACGTCCATGTCGTCCTCCCCGCTTCGAGGATCCACGACCCGGCGGCCGTCGCCTCCGCGCTCGGACGGGTGTCCGGACAAGGCGCATGGTGGGGTGCGGCTGCCGGGCCGCCCATGCCGCGACACACTCTAGAATGGGCACGAATTGTGCACAAGCAACAGATGGGCGGGCGAATCTCCGGGTGCGGACGATCCTTCGGGGATCCGGCGCGGGGAGGATCTACTCGCCGATGATCTTGACCAGGACCCGCTTGCGCCGCCGGCCGTCGAACTCGCCGTAGAAGATCTGCTCCCACGGCCCGAGGTCGAGCTTGCCCTCGGTCACCGCGACGACCACCTCGCGGCCCATGATGGTGCGCTTCAGATGCGCGTCGGCGTTGTCCTCGCCGTTGTTGTGACGGTAGCGCGAGTGGGGCTTCTCGGGCGCCAGGCCCTCGAGCCACGTCTCGAAGTCCTGGTGCAACCCCGGCTCGTCGTCGTTGATGAAGACGCTGGCGGTGATGTGCATCGCGTTGCACAGCACCAACCCCTCGCGAACCCCGCTTTCGCGCAGGGCCTCCTCCACCTCGGGGGTGATGTTGATGAGCTGGCGTCGCTGGGGAATATCGAACCAGAGTTCTTTGCGAAAGCTCTTCATGGCGCCTCTCCCTGGCTGTCCCGCGGCAGGAGCGGGGATTCACCGGACGTCCGGCGTTCTCGGCGGACCACGGCCGTGGCGGGACTATAGCGCAGATGATGCGCAAGAGCACCCCGACCCCAAGGCGCCCTCAGTCGGTCTCCAGCAGCGCGGCGATCTCGGTGCGCACGTAGTCGGCGAAGGTGATCGAATCGCCCGCCAGGTCCCAGACGGCGTCCAGCACCCGGGTCTCGACCTCTTCGCCGTCCTCGCGGCGGCTCAGGATCAACGTCAGCTCACCCACGCCGTATTGCTCGACGAGCGCGGCGTTTTCAGGGGCTTCCAGGTCGATGGTCCGCAGCGCGAGCCGCCCCTGCTCGGTCGCCTTGGTGAAGTCCATCTCCACCACGTCGCGCGTGTAGGTCTCGATCAGAATGCAATCGGGGCAGCGGTAGGTGAGGTGGAAGTAGAGGACCAGCACGCCGTCGCGGGGGGCCTCCGGCACGGCGGAGACGGGCGCCTCCCGCACGCGAGCCGAGTCCTTCTCGGCCTGCGGCGTCGGGCTCGGGACCGGATCGTCGACCGGCTCCCGCGGCCCATCCTGCGCGCGGTCCTGGTGCGGAGCCGCCGGTTGTGGGGCGGGGTCCTCGTCGGCCGCGGCTGCTCGAAAGACGAGCGCGGGCCCGATCAGCACGGCGGCCAGGAGCGCCACGACTGTCCAGGTCGGCTTGGGGCGCCGCCCAACACGGCCTGTGGGGTTTCGTCCAGGCTCACCGATCACCGATCGACCTCCTCATGCCCGCCGGTCAGCGGATGGTTTCATGACGCCGCGTCGACGCTCACAGGGGTGCCTGCCGTGAAGCCCCGTTCACAGGGGTGCGTGCCGCGAAGCCCCGTTCACAAGCGTGTGTACCGCGAAGACCCGCTCGCGGGTCCGCGTTTGGGTCGCGCCGAACGCCGCGACTGCGGGCAAGATCCACGCAACTTCTAGCATACCTGTGGCTTCTGCCCAGGACGGCCGGCACACCTACAGCTTCCGCCCGGGACGGCTGGCACACCTACAGCTTCCGCCCGGGATGGCTGGCACACCTACAGCTTCCGCCCGGGATGGCTGGTACACGTGTAGCTTCTGCCCAGGGCGGCTAGTAAACCTGTAGCTTCTGCCCAGGGTAGATTGTCGCGCTGCGGCCCAGGCCGTTCCAACTCGCCAGATCGCCGACCCTGACCCCATAGCGCTGGGCGATGGTCCACAGCGACTCGCCCCGCCGGACCACGTGTTGCCGGGCCTGCCCCGCAGGGGGCGGGGACCCGTGCACGCCGGGGTCGGTGACCAGGATCTCCTGCCCCGGGTAGATCAGGTGGCCGCGCCCCAGCCCGTTCCAGCGTCGCAGGTCGGAGATCCGCACCCGGTAACGGTGGGCGATCTCGGACAGCGTGTCGCCGCGACGCACGACGTGCACACGCGTCACCGGAATGGACGAGGCGGCCTCGGCCTGTTGGCGGCGGATCTCCTCACGCGCTTGCTCCACGATGTGCTTGGTCGACGGCACCCTGCCCAGGGAGTGGGAAGTGTTCTGCGCCCGAAGTCCGTCGGCATGGCCGTCTGCCGGGCCGCCGTCTGCCCCGGAAGCCGGAACAACGTCGGCACCGGCAGCATCGAGATCGGGCACTGAGGGGGTCACATCGCTTGCGGAGGATCGCGCGGCCAGAGCTTCACCCGGCGCGGCTGCGGCCGCAGCGGCGCGGGCCGCCCGCGACCGGGGACTGGGCGGGATGACGAGCACCTGTCCGGCGTAGATGCGCCCTGCGTCGCGAATGGCGTTGGCGTCCTGCAGCTCACGCGTGTGCAGGCCGTAGCGCTGGGCGATCAGCGCCAGGCACTCTCCCCTGCGGACCGTGTGCTTGGTGGCGCTTGTGCGCTCCAGGTCGGCCAGGTAGGTACCCGTCATGCCGCGGCTGGGGATCCTGAGTGTCTTGCCTTCGCGAATCAGCGTGGAGCGGCCCATCCGGTTGGCGTCCTGGATGGCGCGCACCGTGGTGCCGTAGCGCCGCGCCAAGTGGCCCAACGTCTCGCCCCGGTGCACCATGTGGCGATGGAAGACCAGCCGTTGTTCCGGCGGGATCTTGGCGAAGGCCTCGGCGAACTGCTCGGCGGTTCCCTTGGGGACGTGCACCGTGAAGCTGCTGTCGTCGGGCGGGGTCTGAAGCAGCAGCAGCGCGGGGTTCAGGTCCTGGATCTCGGTGAGGGGTGCGTTCACGCAGCGGGCGACGATCCGCAGATCGGTGGGCGTGTCCACGGTCACCGTATCGTACTCCAGGGGGGGCTCGATCTCCTCGGTGAAGCCGTAGGCGCCCGGAGATTTGGCCAGAATGGTCGCGGCCAGGATCGCAGGCACGAAGTTGCGCGTCTCGTTCACCAGGTACCGCGTTCGCGCGATTTCCCAGAAGTCCCGAGAGTCGGTACGCCGGACGGCCCGGCGCACTTTGCCCTCCCCGGTATTGTAGGAGGCCAAGGCCAGATACCAATCTTGAAACTCGTCGTACAGGTCCCGCAGGTAGCGGGCCGAGGCGCGGGTGGCCTTCTCCGGATCCAGGCGCTCATCGACATACCCGTCGCACCGCAGGCCGTAGTTCCTGGCCGTGCCGCGCATGAATTGCCACAAACCCAGGGCGCGGGCCGGCGAGCGAGCGTTGTGGCGAAAGCCGCTCTCCACATGCCCGAGGAAGCAGAGATCCTGAGGCACGCCTTCTTCGGCGAAGATCCGCCGCGCCATCGCCAGGTAGCGGCCGGAGCGCTTCAGGCTGCGGTTGAAGGTGTCGCGCGCTTTGCCCAGGTATAGATCGATCCAGGCCAAGACGCGGTGATTGATCACGACCTCGTAGTCGAAGATCTCTTCCTCGGGGGGGAGCTGGGCCTGCGTCGCTGCGGCCAGGCTGTCGGAGATGTCGGGCACGTCGCCGGTGTAGATGGGACTGACGGGAACACCGAGGCTGTCCAGCAGGCGCTCGGCATCGCCATAGAGGGAATCGAATTCCGCCGCGGTCAACCCGCCCAGTCCGAGCTCCCCGGTTCCGCTGCTGTCGGTCTCGGCGGGCACAGGGTCGGATTTGTCACCGCCATCCGGAGGGGAATGGAGCAGGGGCAGTTGCACGTGCGCGCAGCCCGCGGGCAGGGAGAGGCATGCAAAAAGCAACGGCAAGCTCAGGCGAGCTAAGGTTTTCACAGAGTCTACCATAGGTCCTCTCCCGATCCTCCACAGCTGCTGCGTGCGTATCTTCCGGACATAGGTTGCAAGATCCATACCAGCTTGGCCTCGAAAGCGACTGCGCCCGGCCCCGCCGGTCCCGAGCGCCCCCGATCTCCTTCATCGGCATGCCACGGCCCCACCTTCGGTCGGCGGGGCTTGCGGGCCGAGCATGCATATGGCCGTGGGCCCGAGTCCAAACCACGGGCTGCGGCCGTATCATCGACACACGTCGCTGGGGGAGGTACGACGACAGCTACCGAGTCTTGCTCCTGGGTCTGGTCACCGCGCAGTCAGGGCAGATCCCGATGTACTGCATGGCGTGGTCGGTCAAAACATAGCCCGTTTGCTCGTGCATGCGCTTCTTCAGCTCTTCCCACTGACCCGCCACACAACACCCGGACGTCTCGGAGATCCGGCCGCAGACCTGACAGACGATATGGTGGTGATGGTCCGCTTCCGGGCGAGTACACAGGCCGACGCGCAGGGCTCGACCTGGCAGGTGGGTGGCGATCATCAGTCCCGCGTTCAGAAGCTTGTCAAGGTTCCGGTAGACCGTCACACGGTCCGCGGGAACACCGGCCTTGTGCAGGGCCGCCGTGATCTCGTCGGCGGTCATGTGGCGTCCCCGGGAACAGACGAGCTTCAGAAGCGCCAAACGGGTGCTCGTGACCTTCAAGCCAGCCCCACGGAGGAGTTCGGCGTACTTCAGTTCGCCGCAGACAGGGTTTCCCCCCGCACTCGGCCTGTTCTGGCGATCCTCCATGAGGGGCACGCTACTGGGCTCGGCGACCTGGGTCAAGCCGCCAAGTATCGCGAGCGATAACTTCCGTCGGGATGGTACAATGATTCGATGACGACACCACCGATCGGCGACCAAGGAGGCGACATCATGCTCACAACACCGGGCCGGAGGCGCAACCGCGGCAATCTTCCGCGGGGGGGGCGAAGCTCAGGGCGTCGCGGGTGCCGGAGCGGGGACTCCGCAACGCGGGCGAGGAGGTTGCTGGCTCTCGGGATCCTGGTCTGGGCGGTGGCGCCTGCCTTCTTCGGCGGGGCCCACGCCGAGACATCCCCTCTTTCCGCGCAGACCCAGGGGCCGTTGCCGGCCGACGTCGACCGCTGCCCGTTCACGGGGAAGTTTCCGGTCGAGATCTTCCTCGAGAGCCCGATGCACTTGCGGTGGCTGGCCGAGGGGAAGATCGATGTCACCGACGTGGATGGCCTGACCGCCACGGCCTTCGTGGATGATCGCCAGTTCGCGGAGCTGGTGCGCGGCGGTTACCATGCGACCGCGGTTCCCAACGAGGCGCGACGCGCCTGGCAGGCCTATCGGGAAGAACCCGCCCGCGAGCCCTATCACGACCACGCGGCGCTGACGGGCGAGCTGCAGCAGATCGCCGCCGATTATCCCGACATCACCCAGCTCATCAGTATCGGAATGTCGGTGCAAAACAGGGAGCTGTGGGCGATCAAGATCTCCGACAACGCCGCGGTGGATGAGCCCGAGCCCGAGTTCAAGTTCAGCGCCACGATGCACGGTGACGAGCCGGTCGGCACCGAAATGTGCGTCTACCTCGTGCGTCTGCTCACTCAGGGGTACGGGAGCGATCCCCGCCTGACCGCGATCGTCGATGACATCGAGCTGTGGATCATCCCGCTGCACAATCCCGACGGGCGCGAGGCGGGCACGCGCTACAACGCCCAGGGCTACGACCTGAACCGGACCTTTCCCGATCCGCGCACCGACCCGATCGACGATCCCGAGGGGCGGCCCACCGAAGTGCAACACATGATGCGCTTCGTTTACGACCACAACTTCATCCTGGGCGGCAACTACCACGGCGGCGCCCTGGTGGTGAACTACCCCTGGGACACCTGGTACGGGCAGTACACGCCCGATCACACCATGGTGCACAACCTCGCGCTCGGGTACGCGATCCGCAACCCGCCGATGTACAACAGCCCGCAGTTTCCTCAGGGGGTGACCATCGGTTGGGAGTGGTACGTGATTGACGGGGGGATGCAGGACTGGAGCTACCACTGGCGCAACGAGATCCACTACACGCTCGAGATCTCGAACAACAAGTGGCCTTCCTCCACGCAGCTCCCAGCCTTCTGGGACGACAACCGCGAGTCGATGCTCTGGCTGATCGACCAGGCGCGGATCGGGGTCGAGGGGTACGTGACCGATCTGCAGACCGGCGAGCCGATCAACGCCACCGTGGGCGTACAGGAGATCGGCAAGGACGTCTGGGGCGAGGCCGAGCACGGCTACTACCACCGGCTGTTGGAGCCGGGTACCTACACGCTCGCGTTCAGCGCCTTCGGCTACGAGCCCGCGGAGATCGGGGGCGTGGTGGTCGACGATACCGGCCCGACCGCGCTCGACGTGCAGCTCGAACGCACGTCCTGGTACACGGTCAGCGGCGTCGTGACGGAAGCCGGCACCGGAGCGCCCCTGGCCGCGCAGGTGGCCGCCTACCGCAACGACACCGGCGAGTTGTTCGACGCCGTCGACACCGATCCGGCCACCGGCGCCTACGCACTCGATGTCCCGGGCTGGGAATACGAGTTCGTTGCCAGCGCCGAGGACCACGTCAGCGGGTCCACCGTGGCGACCATCGCATCCAACACGACGCTGGACTTCGAGCTGCTCCCGGCGCGCGGGGACGTCCTGCTTGTCCTGGACAATACCGGCGGCGACGAGCTGGAGGCCGATCTGTCGGCGCTGGGATACCTGGTCACCCGCGAGTCGGCCGCGGCCACCGATCCGGGCTCCTGGGATGGGTACGATCTGCTCATCTGGAGCGCGGGGTCGTATCGCAACCCGGTCGGCAACGCCGGCTTGCGGGCCGCGTTGGAAGCCCATGCGGGCGGCGGGGGCAAGCTCCTGATCGAGGGCGGGGAGATCGGCTACGACGCACTGGAGAATCCCGGATATCCGAGCTTCGCGGCCAACGTGCTGCACATCGCGACCTGGGACGCCGACCAGGCCGGTCACCTGCCCCTGGCAGCGGGCATGGGGGGCCACGACCTGGTGACCACCCCCAACGCGCTGCCCACCACGATCCAGCTCACGTACGACTACTTCGGCGATCAGGACGCCTGCGGCGCGCGCCCTGAGGCCGATGTGGTCTACGGGACCACGTCCTACCCCGAGGACGCCGGCATTCTGGTCTACGACGATCCGGGCAGCGGGGAGGGGCAAATCGTCTACTACGCGTTCGACTACGCCGCCCTCACATCGGACGTCGTGGCGAGGGATCTGCTCGAGAACACGCTGAGCTATCTGCTGAGCGGCTCGCAAGGTGTGAGCCAGACCCGTCCCGCGGCGCGCGTGCGGCTGAGCCGGGCGCATCCGACGGTGACCGCCGGACCGACGTTGCTGTGGCTCACCACCGGGGCGTCCTCGGATGTGCGCGTTGCGGTGCACGACGCCTCGGGTCGCCGTGTGCGGGCGCTGCTCGATGCGCGCCTGGCGGCGGGCGCACACGTGGTTGCGTGGGACGGCCGCGACGAGGCGGGCCGTCCGGTCACAGGCGGTGTCTATTTCGTGAGCGCACGAGTCGGAGAACAGCGACTGGCCCGGCGCCTGGTCGTGGTGGAGTGATCCCCGCGCGCGCCACACGCTCCATTCGGCAACAATGCAAAGCGCCTCCCCGCGGACCGGGAGGCGCTTGATCTATCCTCGAGACAGGAAACCCGCCATCGCGATCGCTCGCACGTGCGTCGTTGCAACAGGGAAGGACGGGGCCGGCAGTTCTTCCGCGCCTCGCGTGGAGCGTGCGCCAAACCAGAAACACTCGCTGGAGACGTTCGCGATGCTGCCAGGCCCCTTCCGGTACCTTCCCCGCGCTGGTTCTGCTAGCATCGTCGTCGCACGTGAGAAATCGTGACAGAAAAAGTCTGCGACGCGACAACTGCATGTTGACGCAGTGCGGTCTCGAAGGGGTAGGCGATGGTGCGGGTTGCTGGCCGGCGGGGGCTGGGCGTGGGCGTGGGGGTGATGCTGGGGTATGTGCTTCTGGTGGGCGCGACGTCGCGCGCCTGTGCCCAGGATGCCTGCGCGGCGGCCGATTCGCTGGAAGATGCGCTCGAGACGTCGGTGGGGCGCGCGGACTTCGCTGCGGCCGTCGACGTGGCCGACCGGTGGCTGGACTCGTTGCGCGCCTGCGGGGCCCCGATGTACGAGATCCGGGGGGGCGAGGCGCTGCGGTCGGGCTGGCGGCAGGTCGCCGGGCGGCCGGACTCGGTGCGCCTGGCCGTGGCCCGCTCCTGCGAGAGGCTGCGAGCGGCACAGGACCCCTACGCGGCCGGCCGGTACGCCGAGGCGTTGCCGCTGCGGCAGGAAGCCGCGCGGATCGTCGACGGTCTCCTGCCCGAGACACACCCCCATCAGATCCGTGTCCTGATGCGCCTGGGCGCGGCGCTGATCCAGATGGGCCGTTCCGCCGATGCCGAGGGCCCCTTGCGCCGCGCGCTGGCCGGCGCCCGGGAGACCTACGGCGACCATCCGATCGTGGCCGAGTGCCACAATGACCTGGCCCAGTCCATCGAGCGCCAGGGCCGGCTTCGAGAGGCGGAGGGACACTATCGCCGGGCGCTGGAGCTCGACCGGCGTCTGCTGGGCGCTGATCACGAGTACGTCTTCTACGACATCAACAACCTGGCCCACCTGCTCCACAAGCTGGGAGATTATGCTCAGGCCGATGCGCTGCATCGAGACCTCCTGCGGCGAAGCCCGGCGCTCTTTCCCGATGATCTGCGCATGCAGTCTCTGCTGATCGTGAACTACGCCCACTTCCTGCGCGCTCACGGGGATTGGATCGGCGCCGAGAGCTTCTACCGCCGGGGGCTGCTCATGCGGGAGGAGGCCTACGGCCCGTCCCACCCGCTGGTCGCAGAAACGCTGAACAACATCGGCGTCCTGTTGCGCGACCGCCGGGCCTACGCCGAGGCCGAGACAGAGATGCGCCGGGCGCTCGGGATCCTGACGCAGCTCTACGCTGAGGATCATCCCCGAACCGCGCTGGCGCTCAACAACATCGCCGAGGTGTTGATGAAGCAGGAGCGCTACGCGGAGGCCGAATCGCTGCTGATCGAGGCGGTCGCCATGGCGCGGCGTCTGTACGGCGAGGATCACCGGGAGACCTCTCACTACCTGCACAATCTCGGCTCGCTCCACCGGCGTACCCAGCGGTACGGAGAAGCCGCTCGGTTCTTCGAACACGTGCTGCGGATCCGCGAGAAGGTGTTGGGCCCGAATCATCGCGAGACCGCCGAAGCCAGCATTGCACTGGGGGCGTTGGAGGCTCGCCGGGGCGGGCGGGAGCGCGCCACTGCCATGCTGCAGCGCGGGCTGAACGTGCTGGAGACAGCCCTGGGCGGGAGCCACGCGAGCCTGGCCGAGCCCCTGCTGGAGCTGGGCCGGCTACGCAAGCACGAGGGCGATCTGGAGCGGGCTGCCGCCCACTTCCAGCGGGCGGCCGGGATCCTCGAGATCTCCCAACAGCGCACCGTCCCCGATCTGCACAGCGGGCGCTTCCTGTCGGAGGCCTATCCGGCGCTGGCGGCCGTGCTGCTCGAGCTCGGTCGGGGCCAGGAGGCCTGGGATGCGCTGGAGCGCGGGCTGGCGCGTGGGCTGGCGGCCGTGCTGCATGCCTCGGTCTCGGCATCGCTGCCGGCGACAGAGCGGGCCCGCGAGGATTCGCTGCGGCGCGAGCTGTCGAAGCTGGAGCAGCGGCAGAGCGCTTTGGCCGAGGCGGGGTCTGAACCGATCGACGAAGGCCGGGCGGAGGACGTTCGGCGGGTGAGGAGGGAGAACAAACAGCGCATGGACGCGATCCAGGCCGATCTGATCGAGCTCCTGCGCAACCGGCTCTCCCACGGACGCATCGACGTGGGCGGCTGCTATGATCTCGCGCAGGTCCAGGCGGCCCTCGCGCCCGACGAGGCGATTCTCGGATTGCTGGAGGACACGGCCACGCTTGATGGCTCCGTCGCCCGCCTGTGGGGCTACGTGATGCGCCACCGAGGTCACGTCCATTGGGTTCCGCTGGCGACCGGGCAGGACGCTTCCTCGTGGCAGCAGGAATGCGACCGGCTGCGCGGGCTGCTCTCCGACGTGCCCGATCCCTTCTTCGGATTGGAGGAGACCGCCGGGGCGACGCGGTTTCTGGAGACGCGGCTGCTGGCGCCCTTGTCGCCTCACCTGGGCGACGTGAACCATCTGATCGTGGTTCCGTCGGGCAGCCTGCTGGGGATCCCCCTGGAGGTCGCCGCCGGTGCGGAAGGGCCGCTCGCGCGCTGGGCGATCAGCTACACCCCTTCCGCGTCGATCCAGGTGTGGCTGCGTCGCCAGGACGTGACCCGCACCGACCGCGATCCCGAAGCTCCTTTCGCCCTGTTGGTGGGTGATCCCCCCTATGCGGCCGGGGGGACCTGGCACCGATTGCCCGGCTCGCGCGAGGAAGTGCTGTTGGTGGCCTCGATGCTCGCAGACCGGGCCCAGGTCCTGCTGGGTCCCGCGGCCTCCGAGAGCGCGATGGTGGCCCTGGCGCCCCGCGCCGATGAGTTCCTCCTGATGCACTTCGCGACCCACACGCAGATCGATCGGACGCATCCCGACCAGAGCCGCTTCATCCTCGCTCAGGGCGGACTGCCCAGCCCGTTCGAGGTCCTCGCGGGCGGAGGGCGCATCATGGACGGCTGCTGGTCCGCCAAGGAGGTGGCCGTCGAGTGGGAGCTCACCGCCGATCTGGTGTTCGCCTCATCCTGCGAATCGGGTCTGGGGCCGCGCCTGACGGGCGAGGGCCATGTCGGCTTCGCGCAGGCGTTCTTCCAGGCCGGTGCGGGCGCGATGATCGCCAGTCTCTGGACGGTCGACGACGAGGCTGCCCAGCGCCTGATCGAGAGGTTTTACCATCACTTGCTGACCCTCCACCCCGCGCTGCGCAGTTCGAGCGGGCCGCGTCGTCTGGCGGGCCACGACATCGCGGTGGCCCTGCGCCGCGCCAAGCAGGACATCCGCACCGAGGAGGACCCCGCCGGCCGGTCCTTCGCCCATCCCTGGTACTGGGCCGGCTTCGTCCTGCTGGGGGGGCGCTAGCCCGATCCCCCTCCAGCGGTCGTACTCGAATCGGCCATGTCACGCACGTTCACTCCACGCGACGATAGGGATGTGACACGCCTTTCGTGGGCAGGAGGAGGATCGCGAGTACTTGGGGTGCATCTGTATGGTGCGGTTGTAGATACACCCTCAAGCTGTTATCCTCGTCCAAGGGCCGCAGGCCGAGCCGCGTTGCCCGAGTGCCGTTTCCAGCGTGCGAGTGTCCGCGCAAGGAGTCCGTGTCGTTGGCTACGAGACCTCCATCCGGGGAAATCGATTGGGAGCGGGCCCGCCGCTTTTTCCGCGCGCGCATCGAACATCTGCTTTGCGGGCGTCCACCGGAGGTGCTCGAGGATCTCGTCCAGGATGCCTGCGGCCACCTGGTGCTGGCGGCGCGGCGGCAGGAGCTGCGCAACCAGGATGCGTTCATGACCACGCTGGCGAAGCGGACGGTGGTCAACTTTCTGCGGGCGGAAGGGAAGAGGAAGCTGTTGTGGGAAACGCTGGATCGGGAGCAGCAGGCGCTGCTTCCCGCGAGCGCCGGTAGCCATGGCTACACGGAGCTGTCGGTCGACTCGCAGGAGCTGTTGCGCTTCTGCGTCCTGCAGTTCTTCCAGGACGGCCGATCCCGGTGCCTGAAGCTGGCGCAGCTCTACTTCGCGGGGCTCGATTGGAAGACCTTTGCGCGACAGACGGGCCAGAAGCCCAACACGGTGCGCCAACAGTGGACGCGCTGTGTGGCGCTTCTGCGCAGGGAAGCGGCCCGCGATCCCGGTCTGATGCGGTTGTTCGACCTGCTATGAGGGTGGATGCGCGAACGTGAAGGGGAGACCCATGAACGCGACCGAAGACCGTGCGTGGTTTCGTCGGCGTCTTGACATGTATGCGGCCGGACTCCTGAGCGACGTCGAAGAGCGACGCTTCCAGGATCTTCTCACGCGCCGCTCCGATTGCCGTCAAGACTTCGAGACCTACGTGATGTTGGATGCGGACCGCGAGCCCAGTGATGGCCACATCCCCCCAGCGATCCTGGTTCGATGGGACCGTGCGCGGCGGGCGTTGCGCGGCTTCGAGCGACGCATGGTCGGCGCGCACCTGGAGAGCTGCGCACGCTGCCGTGAGGACTTGAAGGCCCTGGGCTTCGAGGCCCGGCTGGGAGAGACATCGGAGGCATCGCCCGTCGCCGACACCCGAGCGCCAGCGACGGTCTCGGCCGCCAACGGCGGCCCCTCGCCGCGGCCGCAACCCGCTGCCCGGCCGGCCGTGCCCGCGCGCCCGCGCTGGCCCTGGATCGCATGGGCCGTCACGGCGACCGCGGCCCTGCTGCTGATGCTCCTCCGTCCCGAACCGGCTCGCGTGCCGGCGCTCGATCCGCAGGGAGGCGCCATCCCCTGGACGCGTTCGGCCGTCCTGCGGGGCTCGGGGATCCCCACGCCGCTCGTTGTGGAGCCGGCGACTCGAGCGGTCGCCGTGGCCGTGCGGATTCCGTTTGACTGGCCCGACGAGACCGGCGCGCAACTCGAGGTGCAGGCTCCCGACGGCGAGGTGCTGCTGCGCGCGAGCGTTGCGGAACGCGAGATGGCCGAGAGGACCCTACTGGTTCTCGTGAGGTCGGAGGAGGCACTGCCCGAGGGCGTCTATCGCGTCCTTCTGTCGCCTGAGCCCGAGGGATCGGCGCGGCCCGGCGGCGCAACGACCGGGCGCGATCCGGAAGAGAGCTTCTTCGAGCTTGCCCATCGCGGGTGAGAGGCGCGCAAAGGTCCGAGAGACGATCTTGGCGTCTTCTTCTGCAGGCCGCCTCGATTCCTAATCCGCATCCGGGCCCAGCATCACCCAGGCCACCCGAGCGTAGATACGCGCCACGTCGAGAATCTTCGGCAGGCTGACGTACTCCTCGTTCGTGTGGCTGACCTCGAGCAGGCCGGGACCGTAGGCCAACGATGGCGTGCCGTGCGCCAGGAAGAAGCGCGATTCGAGGATCCCGGGACAGAGCGTGATGCGGGGCGCACGACCCTCCACGGACGCGGCCACGGCACGGGCAGCTTCGATCACGGGCGCCGTGGGCGGGGTCAACGAGGCGCCGCCCCGTTGCAGGCATTGGACGCTCACGGCCCAGCCCCGGCGGCGAATCTTGCGCAGGACACCCTCGATCTCCCGCTCCACCCGGCGCTCGTCTTCCAGAGGATGGAACCGCCGATCGATGGAGAAGCTCACCGCTTCGGGCACCACGTTGAAATTCGTGCCGCCCCGGCAGATTCCGCCCAGCAGCAGCACCGAGGGCGGTCCGTCGAACCCCGCGGCATCCTCGCCGAAGGTGCGCGCTTCCACGGTCCGTTTGAGCTCCTGCAACATGGCGCCGAGCTCCAGCATCCCCTCGAACGCATTGCGCCCCTGGTGCTGGAGGGCCACATGGGCCATCTCGCCGCGCAGGCTCAGCAGGTGGGAAATCGCCCCGCGATTGCCGTTCCAGATCACGCCGCCCGTGGGCTCGGGCATGAGCATGCCCAGCGCGTTGCCGTTCAGGGTTCCGCTACGGAACAGGTAATCGGTGCCGGCCGATCCGCCCGTCTCCTCGTCGGGCACGATCGAGAGCAGGACCCGGCCGCGAAGCTGCGCCTGCAGCGGCCGCAGGGCGGCCAAAGCCAGCAGCATGGCCACCAGGCCGCTTTTCATGTCGGCCGTCCCTCGGCCGTAGGCCCGGTCGCCGTCCAGGCGCAGACGGAACATCTCGTCCGACTCGCCCGGCACCACGTCGTAGTGGCCGTGGAAGTGGAGCGTGGGCCCCGTCGCGTGCTCGGAGCCCAGAGAGGCGATCACCGAAGGGCGCGGGACGTCGGGGGAGAGACCCAGGCGCTGGAGCTCGTGCGGTGGAACCTGCACGAGCCGGGGCTCGAATCCGAGGTCACGCAGCCGTTCGGCCAGCAGCAGGGCGCACTCCAGGTAGTGTAGACCGGGCGGGTTCTCCGAGCGGACCTGCACCAGCTCGTCGAGCAACTCGATCGTCGAGGCGCGAGAGCGGAGGATCTGCTTCTCCGCGCGTCGCAGGTCGGCGTGCTCGCAGCGGCGCAGCAGGCTGTCGGCATCCCCTGGCGGTTGGTGGCTCGGCACCCGTCACGCCTCCTTGCCAGCCCCGGCCATGGTCCGGGGCGCGGCAGCCGCCCGTCAGTTGATGACCAGGCCCCCGTCGATGGTGATGCACTGACCGGTGATGTAGTCCGCCGCCGCCGAGCTGAGGAAGCAGACCAGGTCGGCCACCTCCTCGGGCTTGCCGGTGCGCTTCAGCGGCACCATCTCGAGGAACGCGGCCACCGCCTTCTCGGGCAGCGTCTTGGTCATCTCTGTTTCGATGAACCCGGGCGCGATGGCATTGACCTGAATGTTGCGGCCGGCCAGCTCCTTGGCCGCCGAGCGGGTGAGCGCGATCACACCGCCCTTGGATGCCGCGTAGTTGGCCTGCCCCGCGTTGCCCACCTGTCCCATGATGGAGGCGATGTTGACGATCTTGCCGGCGCGCTGCTTCATCATCACCTTCGAGGCGGCCTGGCAGCCGAAGAAGGCGCCCTTCAAGTTGATGTCGAGCACCAGGTCCCACTGCTCCTCGGTCATGCGCATCATCAGACCGTCGCGGGTGATGCCGGCGTTGTTGACGAAGATGTCGAGCCGGCCCAGCTCGCCGACCGTGCGTTCGACCAGCGCGAACACGTCGTTGCGCTTCGAGACATCACAGACGATCGCCAGCGAGCGGCGGCGCAGCGACTCGATCTCCTTGGCCGTGGCGCGGGCCTGATCCTCCACGACGTCGCTGATCACGACGTCCGCCCCCCGCTGGGCCAGCCCCAGTGCGATGGCGCGGCCGATGCCGCGCGCCGAGCCGGTCACGACGGCCACGTTCCCCTCGAGGCTTTCCCTAGATTGCGCTTCCCCCATGCGATCGTTCCTCCTTGGCGGCGGCGGGCGACCTCGCCGCGGGCGCCCGCGCCACGGCCGCCCAGCCGTCACCGGCCGACGGGTCTGCTATGTTGCTGCGTCTGGGTCGATTGGCAGGGTCACGCCGGAGACCCTACGGCATGAGCCGTCAAGGCGTCAACGGGACAGGTGCAATCGGGTCGGCGCCGAGCCCGTCATGCCGTCCGCCGGGGAATGGCGACCCGCAAGGATCGGCCGATTCACTCCATTTGCATGGTACAATGTCTGATGGAGCATCTGGACCCGGCATGGAGCTGGGTTCCATCGCTTGGAAGGGAAGGAGGCGTCCCCATGAAGCGTCTGTCGATCGCATGCGTCCTGATCACCATGACGCTGGCATTGATCCTGCCCACGGGTTCACAGGCATACACCGGTGACCATCCCAAGATGCAGGTGCGGGTGGCGTGGCCCTCCGCAGACGAGGCAGCCATGTTGCGCGGTGTTCCGGACCTGGACGTCGTGCGGGTAGTTCCCGGCGAGGAACTGATCCTCGTCAGCCACGAGGAGCAGGTGGCCCGGCTGGAAGCGCTCGGCCTCGATGTCGTGATCGAGATCGAGGACCTGGAGGCGTACTACGCCTCCCAGCGCGACGGCTACCGCAACTTCGGCGAGCTCTACACCTACAGCGAGATGGTCGCCTACCTGGACCAGTTCCACGCGCAATATCCGGAGATCACGACCGAGAAGTTCTCGATCGGCACGACCCACGAGGGCAACACCGTCTGGGCGATCAAGGTCTCCGACGATCCTGAGATCGACGATCCCACCGAGCCCGACGTGGCCTTCGACGGCATCCACCACGCGCGCGAGCCGATCACGGTCAACGTCCTGGTCGAGACGATCCGTCACCTCTGCGAAAACTACGGCGCCGACCCCGAGGTGACCTTCCTGGTCGACAATCGCGAGATCTACTTCGCGCCGGTCATCAATGTCGACGGCTACCTGTACAATGAGCAGCTCTATCCGGGCGGCGGGGGTATGTGGCGCAAGAACCGGCGGCCGCCGACCGGTGGATGCTGGGGGGTGGATCCCAACCGCAACTACCCCTACGAGTGGGGCGGCGTGGGATCCAGCGGCGATCCCTGCAGCGATACCTACCGCGGGCCCGAGCCCGCCTCCGAGCCGTGCGTGCAGGCGCTCATGAGCTTCCACAATGCTCACGACATCATCACGCATGATACCTACCACAGCGTGGCCGGGATGATCCTGATTCCCTGGTCCTACACGAACACGCACACGCAGCACGACGCCGAATTCCGCGCCATGGCCTATGCCATGCGCGAGTACTGCGGCTACCAGGTGGGTCAGCCCGGCGAGATTCTGTACAACTGTTCCGGCACGACCACCGACTGGGCGTATGCCGAGAACACCACCTTCAGCTTCTGCACCGAGGTCGACGGCTCCGGCTTCTGGCCTTCGGACGCCGAGGTGCCCGGGCTGGTGGCGGAGAACGTGCCCAAGAACCTCTACCTGATGAAGGTGGCGGGGGGGTATCCCGAGCTGAGCGCGATGGTGCTCTCGGGCGGCAACGGCGACCAGAAGCCCGACCCGGGCGAGACGCTCGAACTGGTGGTCACGCTGGTCAACGCCAGTCCCATTGCCGAGGCGCCCAATTGCACGGTGACGCTGCGCTCGCGCGACGCCTACACCCAGCTCCACGCGGCGAGCGCGTCGATCGGCACGATCGGCGCCGGCGGCGAGGGGAGCAACGCCGGCGCACCGCTGAGCTTCACGGTCGATCCAAGCTGTCCGGTGGGGCACCGGCTCGGGGTGACCCTCGACGTGGTGGCCGATGGCTTTGCCCTCTCCTACGATTACGAGTGGTTGGTGGGCGATCTGCCGGTGCTCTTCACCGACGACATGGAGTCGGGGCCGGGGGACTGGACGCACGAGGCCGGCGGCGGCTATGCCGACGACTGGCACCAGAGCACGCAGCGCAACCATACCGCCGGGGGCGCGACGAGCTGGAAGTTCGGGTCGACCGGCACGGGCAGCTACTCCGACATGGCCGACGGGCGTCTGGTGGCGCCGGTCATCGAGCTGGGCGCCACGGCGCAGGTCACCTTCTGGCACTGGATGGACGCCGAGGAGAGCTCCACCTACAACGGCCGCGCCTACGACGGCGGCCTCGTCGAGATGTCGATCGACGGCGGTCCGTGGGAGCAGGTGACCCCGGACGGCGGCTACACCCACACGATCCGCCAGAGCAGCCAGCCGGGCGCGTTGCCTGAAGGCACACCGGTCTTTTCGGGCTCCTTCGGCTGGCGCCAGGACGCGCTGACCTTCACCGGCCTGACCGGCCAGGTGCAGCTACGCTTCCGCTTCTGCAGCGACGGCAACACCGGCGGCGAGGGGTGGTACGTCGACGACATCGAGATCGTGGGCCTGAGCGGCGACAACCTGCCGCCCACGGCTCCGAGTCTGGCCAGCCCGCAGATCGGCGAGACCGTGCAGACCTCGGTGCCCGAGCTCGTGGTCTTCAATGCCGCCGATCCCAATCCCGGCACGCAGCTCACCTACGGCTTCCAGGTTTTCGGGGACGAGCTGTGCACAGACTTGATCGCCAGCGCCGACGGGGTGGCCGAGGGGCAAGGGACGACCTCCTGGCCGGTGACGCCGTCGCTGGGCGACGGCACCTACTACTGGAGGGCCTACGCGTTCGACGGCGAGGAGCGTGGGCCGTGCATGGAGCCGGGCTGGTTCGTGGTTGAGGGTGCTCAGGGTGTAGGCTTGGCCGAAGCGGCCACGGGCCTGCGCTTGATGGGGGCCTTTCCCAATCCCGCCGCGGGCCGGACCGCGCTGCGCTTCGAGATCGGTGCATCCGGAGAGATCCAGGCTCGCATCTACGATCTGCAGGGCCGGCAGGTGCGGGCGCTCACGGGACGGTTCCAGCGCGGCGGCCCGCAGGCGCTGCACTGGGACGGCAAGGACGACGCCGGCCGGGCGGTTTCCGGCGGGGTCTATCTCTACGTTCTGCAGGGTCGCGAGCGCACGCAGCAGGGTCGCCTGATGCTCCTGCGGTAGCGTCGGCACGGCGACGTGCGGCGACGTGCGACAACGTGCGGCGACGTGCGACAACGTGCGACGACGTGCGGCGACAAGCCGGCTGCCGCGCCATAGGTACACGTGTGGTGGTCACCACACCGGTGGGCGGGTCCGCTCCCATCAGCGGTCCGCCCACCTCCTCGTTCGACCGGGGCCCGGCCGCACGCGGTGCGGGCCCCGGTTGCGTTCGGTGATCAATGATCGCAGGGATTGGCGCCGTAGGTTAGCGTCCCCTGCAGGTACGCATGGGCCAACTCCCCGGGGGTCTGCCCGGTTGCGCCCGCACAGACCTGGATGCCGGCCTGCGTGAAGAGGTTCTGCGCGCGCTGCCCCATACCTCCGGCGATGACGACGTTCACGCCCTGCTCCGCCAGCCAGCGCGGCAACAACCCCGGCTGATGAGGCGGGGCATCCAGAAGCTGTTGCGTGATGACCTGCTTGTTGACGGTGTCCACGTCGAGCAGAGCAAACGCTTCACAATGGCCGAAGTGCGCCGCGAGGGCGCCACCCGCGATGGGAATGGCAATACGCATCGGTTCCTCCCCAACACATCCTCTTGTCCCTTGGCAACCACGTACCCGTGAACACGGCTAGGGCTCGGCCCGGGTGGGCCCCGGCTCCACTTGCTCGGCCTCCACGTCGTGCTCGGGCGCATCCGTCATGCCCGACCAGAGGTTGCGGATCTGCCGCGCCGCGGAGCTTTCGGGCGCCGCCTCGATGATCGTCTGTCCATCCATCTGTGCATGCGTGAAGGCCGGATCATAAGCGATCCGGCCCCAGATGGGAACCTGCTCGCGTTCACAGAACGCCTCGATCCCTGCGCTGGCCTCCGGCGCCAGATCGCTCTTGTTCAGACACACGCCGATGGGAATGGCGAAGTGACGCGCAAGCTGCACCACGCGCTCCAAGTCGTGGAGTCCGCTGGCCGTAGGCTCGGTCACGGCCAGCACCACGTCCGCGCCGGTCATCGAGGCGATCACCGGGCACCCGATTCCGGGAGGGCCGTCGATGAGCACCAGATCACGGTCTTCCCGCTCAGCCAGCTCGCGGGCCTTCTGCCGCACCAAGGAGACCAGCTTGCCCGAATTCTCCTGGGCCACCCCCAGCTCGGCGTGGACCATGGGACCGGCCCGTGTCACCGAGACGAACCACTCTCCCGCGGTCTGCTCGGTGAAGTCGACGGCCTGGGCGGGACAGAAGTGCGCGCAAACCCCGCAGCCCTCGCAGGCGAGCGGATCGATACGGTAGTTACCGGCATGGAGAACCTTGACCGCATCGAAGCGACAGAGGTCGAGACAGAGTCCGCAGCGCGTGCAGTCCTCGGTGCGGATGCTGGCCTGGTGCCCCGCGCGGAATTCGCCCCGCTCTTCGATGCGCGGCTCGAGGATCAAATGGAGATTGGAGGCGTCGACATCGCAATCGGCAAGTACCGGCCGATGCGCGAGCAGACCCAGGGCGGCGAGAATGCTCGTCTTGCCCGTGCCCCCCTTGCCGCTGATGACGACCCACTCACGGGGCATAGGTGCGCTCCTGTGGAAGAGACGTCCGGTCCGAGGCGACTGCGACGATACGCTCGAGAAGCTGGCGAAAGCGATCGCGATACTCAGCGATCGCCTCGACGGCGGGGACTGCCCGCGCATAGGCCGCGGCGATGCGCCGGTCGTCGGGGATCTCGAGCAGGACGGGCAGGTGTTGTGTCGCACAGTAATCGCGGACGTCGCCCGACCCCAGGTCGGCCCGGTTGATGACGACCCCGCAGGGCAGGCCCAGCGTGCGGACCATCTCCACTGCGAGGACCAGGTCGTGCAGACCGAACGGGGTCGGTTCGGTGACCAGCAAGACGAAGTCCGCCTCCCGGACCGACTCGATGACGGGGCAGGACGTTCCCGGCGGCGCGTCGATCAGTGTCAGCGCTCCCTGGGCGTGACCCTTCACGGCCCGGATCAGGGGGGGCGCGCTCACCTCGCCGATGTTCAGACGGCCGTGCGCGAACCGGATGAGGCCGCCGGCGCCGACCTGGACGTGACCGATTTCGACGTGGCCGATCTCACGGACCTGTTCGCGAATCGCGTCCATCTCGCAGACCAGCCGGCAACCGCCGCAGCCATGGCACAACTTCGGGAAGACCAGGGGCGTCGGACGGATCGGTGCGATGGCGCCGTACTGGCAAAGCCGACCGCACGCGCCGCATCCGTTGCAGCGATCGGCGAGGATCTCGGGCACGCGGATGCCCACCGACTCCCGGCGCTCGATCTGCGGGCGGAGGAAGAGGTGGGCGTTGGGCTCTTCGACGTCGCAATCCAGCAACTGGATCTCGCCGGTCGCGACCAACGCCAGATTGACCGCCACGGTGGTCTTCCCGGTGCCGCCTTTGCCGCTGCCGATGGCGATTCTCAGGGGCATGCGCATGTCTCAGAACCCGTGGCCGGCCCGGTCCGGGCTGGCGGCCGGCCGCAGCTCGCCGCTACGGTAGCGGGCGATCGCTTGGGCCACGGTGCCCTCGGCGCCCAGGACGACCTCGATGCCCGCCGCGGTGAGGGTACGAAACGCATTGGGTCCGCAGTGACCGGTCAGCACGCAGTCGACGCCTTCCTGTTGCACACGAGCCGCCGTCTGGGTGCCCGCACCCTGGGCCGCATTGACCTGGGCGCGGTTGTCCAGCACTTGGTGCTGCTGGGTCTCGGTATCGTAGATGATCAGGGTGTCGGCCCGCCCGAAGCGCGGGTCCACCGGAGCTTCGAGCGAAGAGCCTTGGGCCGTGACGGCGATCTTCATGCGTTTCCTCCGTGGTTCTAGCTCTGGTCCTTGAGTTCTCGAACGCGTGCGGTCAGGCGCTCCAGTCGCGCCTCCAGGTCATGGATCTCTTCGGCCACGGTCCTCTGCTCCTGACCGGGCGATGCGACCCGGCCCGCGACCTCGTCGGGGTAGGGCGCGTCGGCCGCCGCCGTTTGTCCCGCGGGCAACCAGCGTTGGAACCAGGCTCCCCGGCCCCAGCCTCCGCCGCGTCCAAGTCCCCAGCCTCCGCCGCGCCCCAGGCCCCAGCCCCGGCCGCGACCCCAACCACGGCCCCACCCGCGACCCAGTCCGGGCCCGGGTGTCGCGTATCCAGGCTGGTCCGCTCCCGAGCAGTAGCCCAATCCGCGTCCCGTACGCGGCCCTTCTCCCATCGGTCCGGTTCTATCTCCACCGGGCATGGTGCACCTCCTGTCGATCAGTTCTGTGATTCATCGGGCAGACGATCCGGGTCGCGACCGCGACCCTGTCTGCGGCTTGTTCCGGGCCCTTGGCCCGCCATTCGACCCCGGCTCTGGCCTCCACCCTGGCCCATGCCTCCACCCCGGCCCCGACCCTGGCCTCCACCGGGGCCCATGCCTCGACCCCGGCCCCGACCCCGACCCCGGCCCTGGCCTCCGCCCTGGCCCATGCCTCGGCCCCGGCCCTGGCTTCCACCCCGGCCCATGCCTCGCCCCCGACCCTGGCCGACGCCCCAGCGACCGCAGCAACGCCCGCCGGGCCCCATCATCATGCGCGGCTCGAGTTCCCCGCGCTCGAAGGCCGCCACCGCATCAGTCGTCTCGCCGCTGACCCACGCCAGCACCTGGACACCGGAGAGCTCGAGCTGGCGGGCGGCGCGCGGCGTAATCCCGCCGCAGATCAGGACGCCGATGCGCCGGTCGACGATCTGTCGAACGTGTTGGTCGGCCTCGGGACCGGGCAACGCGATGCGCACCTCGCGGGCCCGCCGGTCGCCCTCGTACTCCACGACGAGCATCTCGTCCGCGCAGTCGAAGCGGGGGGCGACGCGAGAGCCGAATGTCGTGATCGCAAGTTTCATCAGGACCTCGCACCAGGTAAAAGCAAGAAACATGCCTTTACCTGGCTTCGAAATCTTGATTGCTTATCTTGTTTTCCAAAAGGTAGTTATGGAGATCAAGCGGCGTGCGCCCCGTAGCGGGGGACCCGAATTATTGCGCATATGCAATGCGCATGCAATGCAGTAATGCATCCTTGCGGGTCAGATGGTCGGGGCCGGGTACTGCAGTCCCAGCTTCCGCATGCGGCGCCACAAGGTGGTGGGGTGGATGCCCAGGGCCGCCGCGGCGCGGGCCCGATGGCCTCCATGCCGGCGCAGCGCCTCCAGGATCGTCCGCGCCTCGGCTTGCGCCAGGGGGGTCTGGGCTGCGTCAGGCGGCGCGTCGGCCGACTGCTCCGCGGGCGCCGACGCCGAGAGATCATGGGGCAGATGGTGCGGCTCGATCCGGGTCCCGCGGCAGAGCACGAATGCGTGCTCGATGGCGTTCTCCAGCTCGCGGATGTTGCCGGGGAAATCGTGCCGCATGAGCATGTCGAGCGCGTCGGGCGAGAGCCCCTGGATCCGCTTGCCCATCCGCGCGTTGAACTTCTGGATGAAGTGTTCCGCCAGCAACGGGATGTCCTCGCGCCGCTGCGCGAGGCTGGGAAGGGTGATCCTGACGACGTTGAGCCGGAAGTAGAGATCGTCGCGAAACGAGCCCTGTCGCACCTCCTGCTGGAGCGAGCGCTTGGTCGAGGCGATCACGCGCGCGTCGGATGCCACCGGTCGCGTGGCGCCCAGCGGCAGGTACTCCCGCTCCTGGAGCACGCGCAGCAGCTTCACCTGCAATGCGGACGAGATCTCCCCGATCTCGTCGAGCAGCAGCGTGCCGCCGCGTGCGGCGGCGAAGCGACCCGGCTTCTCCCGGTCCGCGCCGGTGAACGCGCCCTTCACGTAGCCAAACAGCTCCGATTCGAGCAGCGTGTCGGGCAGCGCCCCGCAATTGACCCCCACGTACGGACCCGCGCTACGCGGGCTCAGGTTGTGGATCGCCCGCGCGAAGAGCTCCTTGCCCGAGCCGCTGGGGCCCTCGATCAACACGGTGCTCTCGCTGGCCGCCACGTCGGGGAGGATGTCGAAGATCTGGTGGATGCGGTGGTTCTTGCTGACGATGTCCTCCAACGTGTAGCGTCCGTCGATCTCGCGCCGCAGCAGCTCGATGGCCGACAGATCCCGAAAGGTCTCCACGCCCCCCACGACGCGGCCCCGCTCGTCGCGGAGCACCGCCGTGCTGATGCTCACGTCGACGCGCCGCCCACTGCTGTTGAGAATGCTGACGCGCTGATCGATGATCGGTTCGCCGGTGTCGATGGTGCGCCGCAGCGAGCAGGCGGTCTGGCAGATGTCGGCGCGGAAGACGTCGAAGCACTTCTGTCCGATGGCCTGCTCACGGTCGACGCCGGTGATCAGTTCTGCGGCGCGGTTGAAGCTGGTGACGTTCCAGTCCAGGTCGACCGTGAACACCCCGTCGGCGATGCTGTCGAGGATGATCTCGGTATGCGGATGCTGTCGGCCTGCTTTCCGGCGGGATTCGCTCACCGTTTCCTCCACCCGGCGCGCGCGCCGGCAGCGACCGCGGCGCGCGATGGGTCCCCACGAATCCATAGTGAACCCCACCGGCGGAATCGTCCAGCGCGGGGTTGCGGGCCGCACGGGCGCCTCGCTCCGCGGCAAAGGCGGATTGATTGATGACATAACGCATGGTAACATAGATGTTTAGCAAACATGTGGGCACCGGGTGTCGCATGGCGATCGGATCGGCAAGAGAGTCCTGGTCTAGATCTCGCGGGCTGGCCTACACTGCTCGGACCTGTGGCGGCCCCGGCTTGGCGCGGGTCCCTGCACGGGGCCGGTCTGGCGCGGGTCCCTGCACGGGGCCGGCTTGGCGCGGGTCCCTGCTCGGCCCCGGCCTGGGTCGCGATGCGAGCGGCGCGGGCCGATCATGCAGGAGTGGGTCCGCACACGTGGCCCGAGGGAGGAAAGCGTTGCACCGTGACCTGACGATCAGCGTGGTGATTCCCGCGTACAACGAGGAGGCGGGCATCCAGGAGGTCATCCGCCGGCTGCCCGACCTCGTCGACGAGGTGGTGGTCGCCAACAACAACTCGACCGATCGCACTGCCGAGGTGGCCGAGTCGTTGGGAGCCAAGGTCGTGCTGGAGACCCGGCAGGGCTACGGGGCGGCCTACAAGCGGGGTCTGGCCGCGGCTACCAAGGATGTCGTCGTGACCATGGACGCCGATGGCACGTATCCACCCGAGGAAATCGAGGGGCTGATGGATCATCTGATCGATCAGAAGCTCGACTTCATCTCGGCGGCGCGATTCCCCCTCAAGGACCCGCGCGCCATGAATGCGAGCAACAAGCTCGGCAACTGGCTGCTTACCATGGTCACGTGGATCCTCTTCGGCGAGCGACTGGCCGATTCGCAGAGCGGCATGTGGGTCTTCCGGCGTGAGGTGTTGCAGCACCTGACCGTGGTGAGCGACGGGATGCCCTTTTCGCAGGAGATCAAGATCGAAGCCATCCGCCATCCGCAGGTGCGCTTCGCGGAGTATCACATCAACTACGAGCCTCGCATCGGCGAGGTCAAGCTGCGCAAGTGGCGCGACGGCTGGGAGAATCTCACGCACCTGATGCGCAAGCGCTTCTCGTGAGATCCCGCGCCACGCGCGCGCTCACCGGCGGTTGACGGCAAGGCAAGACCGGGAGGCTCCTGATCGGCATGGATGCCCGAGACAGCGCGTCCGAACCGGTCGCCCCGCGCGGCCGCAAGCCCGATCCGATGCACACGCTCTGGCTGGCCAGCCCGCTGGTCATCCCCCTGCTTTACAGCGTCACCCCTTGGCTGCCCGAGCCGGTCGGCGCACTGGCCGGATTGAGCTTCATCCTGATCGCGCCCGGCTGGTTGCTGCATCTGCTTCTCTACCCGCAGGCCCGTATCGGACTGGCCGCCCGCGTGTCGCGCGCGTTCGCTCTGAGCGTGACGGTCACCGCGATCCTGGGCCTCGTCGTCTGGTTCATCGGCGGCGGGGCCAAGCTCGGTCCGGTGGACGCGGCCGATCCCTCGCACCCTCCGGTCGCCGGCCGGCTGACGACGGTGCTCTGGGGCCATGTCGCCTGGCTGCTGGTTGGGTCGGTCCTCTTGGCCACACGCAGCCGCTGGCGCCGGTGGTTGCCCGGGGGGCTGCGGGCGGGAAGGCGGTCATCCACGGCGCACTACGAGACGCTGAGCGAGATGCCGGTCGTGCGGGCCACGGTGCGGGTGGAGGACGGCGGCCGGGGAGCCGAACGTGGCGCGCCTGCAGGAGCGGCCGGCGACGTGAGTGACGCGGCCGATCGGTCGCGGCTTCCCGATGACACCGGAGAAACCGGGGGGGTGCCCGGCACCGGTCTCGACCCTTCCAACCCGAAGATGCAGCGGATCATCCACGAGGCGTACCGTCTGGGGGACCAGCACAAGGCCGATCACCCGATCGCACCCCGCTGGGCCACGCTGCTCGTGCTGGGCGTCATGATGCTCACCGGTTCGATCCTGGGCTTCTACGCCGGCGGCATGATGGGCTACGTCACGGATGCGCCCGATCATCTGGCTTGCATCCGGGAGATGATCGAGCGCGATCAAATCCTGCCGCGCTCGACCTTCTACATCGACGGCGACGGCGCGACCGTGGACGCACGCAAGGGCTTCTTCCACGTGGCCATTGCGGCCGCCGCAGTCCTGACGCACACGGATCCCGTGCGGCTGTGGCACTTGATGCCGGGGTTGTTGATTCCGCTGGCGCTGGTCGTCTTCCACTCCCTGGCGCGGCGCCTGCTGCGCAGCGAAGGCACCGCGCTGTTCGCGACCTTTCTGGCGCTGATCTGTTTCGCCGAGGTGACCCGCGGCCCCTTTGCGCGCCTGGGCTACGGCAGTCAGATGGGCGTCGTGCTCGCGTGGGGGACATTGGCGCTGGCGCTCGACTACGTCGTGGTGCGGCCGCGGGCCCATCACCTGTGGCTGATGGGCCTGGCCGCCTGCGCGGCTATCGCGACCCACCTGTTCGCGGCCGTTCTGATTCTCTTCTCCCTGGGGGTCTTCCTGCTGGCGATGCTGCTCCTGCGGCGTCGCGGCTATCCCGGCACCCGGCGCCTGGCGCAGGCGCTGGGGGCGACGCTGCTGGGCAGTCTGCCCTTCCTGGTCTGGCGCCTGATCTACACGATGCCCACCCTCAACCCGGTGCATACCCACCGCCAGGGGATCGTCTCCCTGACCGAGGACCTGTACATCCTCCTGCCCAGTGAATGGAGCCGATTCCTGATGGGCGCAGGGTTCGGTGCCGTTGTGCTGTCGCTGTTCCTCTGGAAGCGGGCCCGCGATGACGATTCGCTGCTCTACATGGCGTCGCTGAGCGCTGTCCCGGTGCTGATCGTCGCCAACCCCGTGCTGGTGCCTCTGCTCGAGCCGTATCTGGGCTACCTGGTCGCCAGGTTCGTGGTGGCCGTGCCCTATCTGATGGTGCTGGCCTACATGGCGCGTTGGATGGGGGAGAGCCTGCTGGAGCTGACCTCCCTGCGCCGCATTCTGGTGTCGCTTGTCTTCTACCTGTTCATGGTTCTGCTGCTCTTCCCCCGGCTCGAGAGCTTCGCACGCTCCTATTCGACCGCCAGTCTGGAGGCACGCCGTTCCCGCTCGGTGCTAATCTGGGAGGACCTGCTGCAGAAGCTGGACTCCGAGCTTCCCACGCCCGCGGTGGTGCTGAGCGACCCGCTCACCGCCTACAGCATTCCGGCCATGACCCGTCACTACACGGTATCGGTGCTGCACCAGCACGCCAGCCCGTCCGACTCTCTGGCAGTGGCGCGCCTGGCGGCCTGCCGGGACGTGCTCAGCCCGTACGTGGGCGCCGGTGAGAAGGCCCGCATCTGTCGCCGGTTCGGCGTGGACTACGTTCTGGTCAATGAGGCATTGGATCGCGACCTGAACCTCTTCTTCGCGACCGTCGGTCCCGATCTGGCCGCCCGCCAGCGCCGAGCGCTGGAGGCGGAGCACGGCCTGTTCCGGAAGGTGTGGGACCTGGGGCCGCGGGGGGCGTGCTTTCAGGTGCGTCGCGACAATGTGGACGCGTTGGCCGGGATCGTTCTCTCGGGCCAGGAGCGTCCCTTCGGCCGGACGACCGAGGAGCTGACGCGCTCGGTCCTCCTGCGCCAGCTTCCGCCGGGCGCGGTGCCGATCGTGGCCGATACGACGGCGGGCATCACGCTGATGGCCGCCTCCCTGGACACCACCCTCACCGAGCGCGGGTCTCAGGTGGGGGTGACGCTCTACTGGCAGCGCGTCGGCCAGCCGCCTCAGTTCCCCGTCGATGTGCATCTGCGCCTCGACACGGCCGCCCCCCGCGGCGCTCTGTGGAGCCTGCGTCTGAGCAAGATCCACCGCCACGTGATGCAGCGGCTCGATCGCACCGCCTACCGCCTGCACCAGCGTCATGTGCCGCTTCAGGGCATGCTGGGCGTGGAGCGCTGGCCGACCGACCGGTACGTGGTCGATCGCACCGCCCTCGACGTGCCCGAATTCGCGTCGCCGGGCGAGTACGAGTTCAAGGTCTTCTGGCTCCAACAGTCGATGCTCCCAAACGTGCCGCTGGAGCACTTCATGAGCGACCGCGACGCGTACGACGGCGCCACCGTGGGTTACCTGGAGGTCTACTAGCGTGGGCGGATCCGATCACGTGCGGCCCGAGGCCAACACCCCGCGCCACGCCGCCACCCGCGAGGTTCCCAGCGCGCTGGCCTGGGGCCTCCTCTCCAAGATCCTGGTCTCCGTTCTGGCGATCGTCTCGAACGTGGTGATCGTCCGCGGGCTCGGCGACGATGCCTACGGTCTCTACAGCATCTTCCTCAACATCGCTCGTTTCCTGGTGCTGGCCGTCGGACTGGGACTGGCCCAGTCGATCCTGCAATTCCTGCCCGAGATGCGCGTCAGGGAGGACCGCCGTGGGGCGCGCGTGCTGCTGTGGCAAGCCCTGCTGATGCAGGTGGCTGCGTGGGTGGTCGTGCTGGGCGGGGTGATGTTGCTGCGGGGATGGATCAGCGGGCTCTTCGACGCCGACCTGGAGGAGATCCTCGTTCTGGGCACCGCGCTGCTGCTCTGCGAGGTGCTCTGGAACGCGGCCAGCAACATCTACATGGCCGTGCGTCGCATGCGCGCGCTGACAGCGGTGTCGGTGATCCAGAAGGCGGCGCTGATCGGCATCCTGTTGGCGCTGCTGAATGCCGGGTTGACGGTCGCGGAGGTCTTGCTGGCGGTGGCCGGAAGCTTCGTCTTGGGGGTTCTACTTCTGGCCGGGGGGGTAAGGGGCGCGCTGCCGGCCGACCGTCCGGATGCGCAGGCGGGACTGTCCACCGGCCGTTTGATGCGCTACGCGGTGCCGGTGATGATCGGGGCGTTGACCAATCAGATCCTGTGGCGGTCCTCCGAGGTCCTGATCGTCGGGTACTACTGGGAGGCCCGTGACGCCGGCTACGTCAACCTGGCCTACAACCTTCCGCAGATGATCCTGGAGTTCATCCCCCTGGCCATCTGGCCGATCATCCTGGCCTCTCTGTCGGAGGTGCACACGCGCCACCGGGAGGATTTGCTGCGGGGGATCCGCCTCTACTTCCGGCTCATCTTTCTGCTCGTCTTCCCGTTCGCCGTCACCGGGTTCACCCTGGGCGGAGAGGCGTTCCACCTGCTCTATGGGCCCCAGATGGCGCCGGGCGCACCGCTCTGCCAGGCCTTCTTCCTGATCTTCCTCTTCTCCTTCCTGGTAACCCCCCTGCGGATGGCGCTCTACGTCAAGGAGCGCGCCATGGTGAATACCCTGGTGGCGCTTGTCGGCGCGGTCATCAACGTCGGGCTCGACTTCGTTTTTATCCCCCGGTACGGGATCTGGGGCGCGGTCCCGCCGGTGGCCATCGCGCTCGTGCTGAGCGATGCGCTGCAGTACTACGTGAGTCGACGCCTGATCCCCGGACTGGGCATTCCGTGGCGCTATCTGCTGCGCGTGCTCGCCGGCTCGGCGGTGGTGCTGCCGCTCTGGCTGCTGCGGCCGCATCTGGACGCGCCGATTCCGCTGGGCGCCGCTCTGGTGGGAGGCACGCTGGCGCAGTTCGGTCTCCTGCGCATGCTGCGGGTCGTGGGAACCGAGGAACAGGAGATGCTGATGCGGTCGAACCTACCCTTCAAACGGCTCCTCGTGCGCCTGATCGCGCCCCGGTAGAGCAGGCGGCCCCGGGCAGCCCCGCCTTGCGAACGGCTCCCGGCGGAGCTAGAAGCCTCGCCGCAGCTCCGTGATCACCGCGGTGAGCGAGTCACACGCGCCGGACGGGTCCGCCGCGAAGATATTGGTGCGCTCGCGCGGATCGGCGGTCAGATCGAAGCACAGGCTCTCCTCGGCGCCGTGCTTCGAGATCATCGTCTTGTGGGTCGGAGTGCGCAGGGAGGCGTACTCGTACGACTCGCTGTAGGCCGTTGCCATCCTCCAATCACCGCGTCCGGTCAGCAGAGGCTCAAGGCTCTGGCCGTGCGTCCTGCGCTCCGGCGGCAGGCTGAAGATCTCGTAGAGCGTCGGCATGAGGTCCACGTGGCGCACGATCGGTTCGATGCGGCGTCCGGCCTCGATCTGTGGCATCCGGATGATCAGCGGCACGTGAATCAACTCGTCGTAGAGCAGCTCCGTGTAGTTGAGCATCTGGCCGTGGTCGAGAAACTCCATGCCCCGCTCGCTGGTGACCACGACCATGGTGTTGTGGGCCAGCCCCAGCAGCTCGAGTTGAGAGAGCAGGCGGCCCACTTCCGCGTCGACGTAGCGCAACGCGCCGTCGTACAGGTCGATGAACCGCAGGCGATCGGCCGCGGAGAGCGTCTCGCCGCTGGGCAGGTCCTTGAAAATCGGCCAGCGCTTGCGCCAAATCTCCTCGCCGGACATCGAGGTGGCCCCCGGCGAGAGGAAGGCCGATTCGTACCGGGAGGGCGGGATGAACGGCTGGTGCGTGTCGACGAGATTGACATAGAGGAAGAACGGACGGCCCCGAAGGCGGGCCAGCCGGCCGATCGCCTCGTCCACGACCATGCCGGCCCGGAAGTAGTCCGACTGCGGGATCTGCTCGGGCGGCGAGACCACCTTCAGCTTCAGCAGGTAGCGCCAGGGAAACAGCTCCAGGTACCCGTGATGGAATTCGACGACCTCGCTGAATCCCTGCGCGAAGCCGCTGTGGCGGTTCAGGAAGGGACCGTTGAACAGGCCCACGCAGCGCAGACCCGCATCGTGCAGCCCCTCGGCCAGGGTGACGTAGTCGGGGGCCAGACCCACTTCCCGCTCGTCGCGGAAGCGGACGCCGTGGGCGCCGGGATAGAGCGAGGTAAAGATCGAGCCCAGGCTGAGCTCGTTGCGACTTCCCTGGGCGAAGCAGCGCTCGAAGAGCACGCCCTGGCTCGCCAGCGAATCGATCACCGGCGTCGTGGGCCGGGTGTACCCGTAGGCGCCCACGTGGTCGGCCCGCAGCCCGCCGATCGTGATCCACATCAGGTTCTGCACCGGCTGGTCGCCCGGGCGCGATTGCAGCCCGGCGCGGGGGGCGCGGCCGCGGGGCAGGTGCTGGGCCTGGTAGCTCTTGAAGGCGGTCAGCGGAATGAACAGCCCCACGATCACCAGCAGCAGGGTCAAACGGCTGTGGGAGATGCGGCCGCTGGGGTAGCCGATCAACGTCGCCAGGATCGGCTGCAGAAGATGGGGCGTGAGCTTCGCGGTGGCGAAGATCCCCAGCAGCAGGAGCGCCGGGTAGATGACCCAGTAGGAGACGGAGATCAGCAGCGCGTTCAGCTCGTGGCGCAACAGCGGGGCGGTCACCAGCACGGCCGCCAGGGCGAACGCGCCGGCGAAGTAGTAGGAAGCGTAGACCACCGGCCGGCGCTGCACCGCGCGGGTCGCCAGGGCCATCGTCACGAACAGCCCTGCAGCGAAGGAGCAGACCAGCCCGCAGGCCAGGTAGAGCAGCACGACCGCGATCCAGGACTTGCCCAGCAGGTGGAAGGCGGGCCAGAAACGGATCAACGGTTCCAGGAGTCCCAGCGAGCCCAGGGCCAACCCCGAGAGAAGCATCGTTGTCAGGCGGCTGCCGACGCCCGGTCCGCTCATGGTTCTCCTCCGGCGGTGCCGCCGCCCACCGCAGACGCTTCGGGTCCGCGGCCGTGCGGCCACACCCCGTGCAGGCACTTCGGGTCCGCGGCCGTGCGGCCGCACCCCGTGCAGGTACTTCGGGTCCGCGGGGGTGCGCTTCCACACCGCCTCGGGCCCGTTCTCTCCAACGTGGGCGCATGATATTGGCCGTTCTCGCGGGGTGTCAAGGAAACGCCTGAGAACGACTGCTGAGGGGCCGCTCGCGGATGCTCAGGCAGGGAAAAACGTCTTGCGTTGAACACCCAGGCTCGGCGACGCGTCCTTTCCCGTGGACGCCTTGCCAGCGTGCGTAGGGCCTGCTAGCCTGCGCCAGAATCGGGCCGGGACCCGGCGACACCGTCACCCAACAATCAGGACATCCCCATGTCGAGTCGTGAAGAGCTGCTGGTCGTCAAAGACCTCTCCAAATCCTACGGGTCGCTGAAAGCCGTTACCGAGCTCAGCTTCGACGTCCGCCCGGGGGAGATCTACGGTCTCCTGGGCCCCAACGGCGCCGGCAAGACGACGACCATCTCCTGCACCTGCGGTCTCCTGAAGCCCGACGCCGGCCAGATCCTGATCGAGGAGATCGATCTGCAGGCCCAGCCGGGGGCGTTCAAGCGCCGTATCGGCGTCGTGCCGCAGGAGATCGCCCTCTACGCCGATTTGACCGTCCGGGAGAATATCACCTTCTGGGGTGAGCTGGCCGGGCTGCGCTCGGCTGAGCTGAAGAGGAACACCGACGAGGCGCTGGCGGCGGTCGGGCTCCAGGAACGTGCCAAACAGGCGGCCGGAAAGCTCTCGGGGGGCTACAAGCGGCGTCTCAATCTCGCCATCGGGATGGTGCACCGTCCGCGCCTGCTGCTCCTCGACGAACCGACCGTGGGCATCGACGTCGAGGCGCGCATCCAGATTCTCGATGTCGTGCGCGAGACCGCGCGGCGCGGAACCGCGGTGCTGTACACCACGCACTACCTGGAGGAGGCCCAGGAGCTCTGCCACCGGATCGGCGTGATGCACCGGGGTCGGATCCTGGCGGAGGGCACACTGACCGAGCTGCGCAACATCGTCGGCGAGGGGCAAATTCTGACGCTGCGGGGCGGCTTCACCGCGGACCGGCTGCGCGGCGTCATCGGAAAGGATCCCGGGGTCCGGGTCGTGGACTTGAAGGACGGACAGGCGATGCTGGACGTCGGCACCGGCGGTGGGGGGGTCTCCCGGATCCTGGAGCGGGTGTTGGCCGCAGGCCTCGGGGTGGAGGACGTCTCCATCCAGGAGCCGAGCCTGCAGGCGGTCTTTCTGAAGCTCACCGGCCGCGAGCTCAACGCACAACCGGAGGGTGAGTAGCCGTGCGCACCGTCTGGCTGGTCCTGCGCAAGGACATGCTGCGCAGACTCCGATCGCCGATCAGCTCGATCGTCTACCTGCTCTTTCCGTTCCTCTTCTCCGGACTGATCGCCCTGGCGTTCGGCTCGGGCGACAACGGACAGACTCCGCAGTTCCAGCTTGCCCTGGTCAACGAGGACGACGGCTTCATCTCCCGCTTCGTGGTCGGGGCGTTCGGACAGGAGCAGCTCGCGGAAATCTTCGAGGCCACCGAATGCGATCTGCCCAGGGCCGAGAAGTTGATCAAGCGCAACAAGGTCTCCGGGGCGATCGTGATTCCTCCGGGATTCTCCGAGGCGATCCTCGAGGGCGAGCCGGCGCACCTGCGCGTCATCAAGAACCCCGCCCAGGCGATCGGACCGGTGGCGATCGAGGAGCTCGCGGGCATGTTCGTACAGCTACTCGACGGCGGGGCCCGTGTATTGGGCGGTCCGCTGGACGAGATCGCGAGGCTGAGCGAAGAGACCCAGGAGCAGTCGGAGGGCGACCCCTGGGCGTTTCCGGCCGACGACCGCATCGCTGAGATCGCCTCGACTATCAACCAGAACCTCCGCGGCGTTCAGCGGTTCGCATTTCCGCCGGTGGTCACGCTGCGCGAGGGGGACCCGGCGGTCGAGTCCGCGGGCGAAGAGCCCGAGGGGCAGGCCTCGACAGGCGCCTCCCGCATGCGCACCATCTTCAACTACGTGCTGCCGGGCATGGCGACGTTCGCGCTGATGCTGCTGTCGCTGGGCTTCGTGGCCGATATTCCCCGGGAGCGGACGATGGGCACGCTCTCGCGCCAGCTCGTTGCGCCGGTGAGCGCCGGCGCGGTCATGACCGGCAAGCTGCTCTCGGCGGTCGTCATGGGGCTTCTGATCGCCTTCGCCATGGCGGCCATCGGCTACTTCATCCTGGACGTGCGGGCCGACCTGCCGGCCTTCCTCGTTCTCTGCCTGGCCTACGTGTCGGCCGCGACCGGGGTGCTGGCGATGCTCTTCGGAATCGCGCGCAGCGAGCAGCAGGGCGCGACGCTCTCGTCGATTCTGGTGATCGTGATGTCGATGCTGGGCGGCGCCTGGTTTCCGCTCGACAACATGCCGGCCTTCATGCGCAACGTGGCGCCCGCCACGATCAACTACTGGGGCATCCGCGGATTCCGCGAGATCATGATGCACCCGGTCGGGTTGGAGGCGGTGGCGACGCCCGCGCTGGTGCTCTTCGGCCTCGCCGCGGCCGGCACGCTGGTGGGGAGCGTGCTCATGAACCGGCGCTTGATGCGCGGCGTTTGAGGGGGTGGGATGCGACGGGTGCTGGCCTTGGCGGCCAACGATCTGCGCCTGACGGCCAAAGACCGGCCGGTGGTCTTCTGGATGATCATCATGCCGGTGGCCTTCATCTGGATCTTCGGCCAGATGGGAGGCGGGGGCGGTGACCCGCAGGTGAGCCTGGGTGTGCTGGACGAAGACGGCTCGTTTCTCTCGGAGTCGCTGCAGAAGACGTTTACCCGCCAGGGCTTCGATGTGCGCGCGCTGACGGTGGCCGACATCGACTCATCGCGCGCCGGTCCCCGCTACGTGCGCATCCCCGCGGGCTTCCAGGACAGCATCGCCCACGCCCGTCAGGTGCCGATCTACTTCCAGACGAGCGCCGATGCCGACGCCGAGTTCTCGATGACCGCCGAGCTGCACGTGCGCAGGGCGATCATCAAGATCATCACCGACTTGATCGAGACGGCCGGGCGCCTCGACCTGACGACGGAGGGGCGCCCCGACCTGACGACGGAGGGGCGCCCCGAGCCGATGGTAATCGACGAGCGCTTCCAAGCGGTGTTCACTGACGCCGCGGCCGAATCCAGCAGGGTGACGCTGGCGGTGGAGACGGCCGGCGAGGGTCAGGCGGTCCCGTCGGGTATGGGCCACAGTCTGCCCGCGACGGTGACGCTCTTCATGCTGCTCAACACCGCCATCTACGGGGCGGTCATTTTGGCGGATGAGAAGCAGAGCCGCGTGCTGGGACGCGTGGCCACCTATCCCATCTCGCGCCGCGGCATCCTGATCGCCAAGCTCCTGGGACGCACCTTGCTGGCCTTGCTCCAGGCGGCCATCCTTCTGCTGGCGGGACGCTATCTGTTGGGGGCCTACCTGGGCAACAGCCTGACGGGGTTGATCGTCGTCGTTGTCTGCCTGGCGTTGGCGGTGGGATCGATCGCGCTCTTCTGGGGCGCAGTGCTCAAGCGCGTGGACCAGGCGGTCGCGGTCGTGATGGTGGTTTCGCTCTTCCTGGGCGCGATCGGGGGGTGTTGGTGGCCGCTGGAGGTCGTGCCGCCCTGGATGCAGATCGCCGGCCACATCTCGCCCGCGGCCTGGGCGATGGACGGGTTCCACGCGGTGATCTCGTTCGGGGCCGAGATCTCGGCCGTGGCGGTGCCGTGTTTGGTGCTGCTGGGCTACGCGGTGGTGTTCACCTGGCTGGGCACCCGGCTGCTGCGTTTCACGGAATAACGCCTTCGCGGACGGCGCACAACGACGCCTTCGCGGACGGCGCACAACGACGCCTTCGCGGACGGCGCACAGCCCGGCCTCGTCTCAATATCCGGCCGCTTGCCCATCCTTGCGTGATTCGGAGGCCCCGTAGTAGACGTCCCGCTCCGCGTCGTAGAGCACGGCCTGATACCCGCCGAAGGAGCCCCCATCGCTCTCGATGTGGTGCCCCATGCCGGCGAGGTCGCGAACGACCTGTGGATCGAATCCGCGTTCCAGGCTCACGATCCCGCTATCGCGTCCGGGCTCACCGGTCGGTTCCGGACCGCCCCGATGTTGGATCCGCGGCGCGTCACCCGCTTCCTGTAGGTTCATGTCGAAGTCGACCAGGTTGATCACGATCTGGGCGTGAGCCTGAGGCTGGAACGCCCCACCCATCACCCCGAAGCTGATCCAGGGCCGGCCGTCTCTCGTGATGAAGGCGGGGATGATCGTGTGGAAAGGACGCTTGCCCGGCGCATAACCGTTGGGATGTCCCTCCTGGAGGCTGAACAGCTCGCCGCGATTCTGCAGCCCGAAGCCCAGGCCCTGTGGACAGACCCCCGACCCGATACCCCGGTAGTTGCTCTGGATCAGTGAGACCATCATCCGGTCCTCATCGGCGACGGTCAGATAGACGGTGTCGCCCTCGTCGAGGGGCGGATGGCCGGCGGGGACGTTGCGGCCGGCGCGCTGAGGATCGATCCGCGCGCGCCGCTGGCGGGCGTAAGCCTTCGAGACGAGGTCGCGAACGGGGATCTCAACGAACGCCGGGTCCCCGTAGTGACGCGCCCGGTCGGCGAAGGCGAGCTTCTTGGCTTCGACGATCGCGTGCAGGGTGGCACGGCTGCCGAAGCCATGAGCGCGCAGATCGAATCCCTCCAGGATGTTCAGCATCTGCAGCGCGGCGATGCCCTGGGTGTTGGGCGGCAGCTCCCACACTTCGACGCCGCGGTAGGTGGCGCGAATCGGCGCGATCCACTCGGAGCGGTGGGCGGCGAGGTCCTCTCGGCGCAGGAATCCCCCCGCGCGCCGCATGCAACGGTCGATTGCAGCGGCGATGTCTCCCTGGTAGAAGGCGTCCCGTCCCTGCGCGGCGACGGCCTCGAGTGTGGCCGCCAGGGGCTCGTTACGCCAGATCTCGCCTTTTCGCGGCGCCCGCCCGCCCGAGGTGAACGTCTCCAGGAAACCCGGCTGCTCTCGCAGGCGATCCACGTTGCGCTGCCATTCGTAGGCGATCACCTCCGAGACGGGGAAGCCCTCACGGGCATAGGTCGTGGCGGGCGTCAGGATGTCACGCAGCGGCATACGGCCGAACCGCTCGTGCAACACGGCCCAGCCGTCCACACAGCCGGGCGTGGTGATCGAAAGCGGCCCAAGGGACGGGATGCGCTCCAGCCCGCTGCGCTTCAGCTCCGCCAGCGTGAGCGACCGCGGCGCGCGTCCGCTCGCGTTCAGTCCATGCAGGCGGCCCGAGACCGGGTCCCAGACCATGGCAAAGAGGTCGCCACCGATGCCGCAGCCGGTCGGTTCCATCAGACCGAGCGCCGCGTTGGCGGCGATGGCGGCATCGACCGCGTTGCCGCCATGCTTGAGGATGTCGAGGGCCACCTGCGTGGCGAGCGGCTGACTGGTGGCGGCCATCCCATGGCGCGCGATCACCTCCGACCGGGTGGCGAAGGCGCGGCCGATGATCCGGTCGGCCGCAACGGCGATGAGCGGCAAGAGCGCCGCGGCGACCGTAAGCAGCGCGTCGACCAGCGGGGTGAGCCATGCGCTTTCCGTGGCAATCGACACCGTCACGGCGACCTCCTCAGCGAATCCGCTTGCGACCGCGGTCCCAGCTAGCAGGCCCGGCGAAGCCGCTTGCGCCGCCGGTCGCAGCTACCAGGGCACGGTCTGCCGCGTTCCCAAGCCCGGGCCCAGCAGGGCCGCGTTGAGCAGCAAGCGCTTGGCCGCATGGTGGTAGCCGCGGAAGTAGGGATCGACCGCCAGCAGGATTACCTGCCCGCGCCCCAGCGACTCCCGCGTGGCGCACGCGGTCAACGCCAGGCGGCCGGCTGCCTCGGGCCACAGGAGTCCCCCCACGTGCAGGCTCTCGGGCACGGCGAACCGCGCCACCGTGCGCACCGGATCCCGCGCCAGGAATGCGGTGGGCCCCAGCACGAAGGCCGGGATCCTCGCGGGCATTCCGCCGGTCAGCCAGTGTTCCGGGTCCAGATCGACGCGCACGTAACAGCCCTGGGGTTCGAAGCGGCGCAGGCGCGCATCCACCCGCTCCCACTCTTCGGTCTCCAGCTCGGGCACCGTGGCTGGGGGTGGTGACCAGGCGCCCTCCCGCCCGGCTTCTCCAGCAAAGGCGACGGCTCCCGGACCGAGCACCGGCGCCCCGGGACCGGGGATCCCGTAGCCCGTGGCCGCCTCGTCCGATGCCGATGGGCGCAACGCGTGGTCGCCCGAACGATCGTCTTCGCCCCGGCCGTCGTGTTCCTGCTCGCCGGCCGTCTCCACTCCGGTCGCTTGGAAGAGGCCGACACGCTCGGCTTGTGCCAACCCCACGCCCCAGATCGGCGGGGGATGGTCTTCCAAGGCGTCGCGACGCCGGCGCACCTGACTGAATCCCGCTGCGCTGTCGGCGAGAAACTCCGCACCGCGGCGGATGCCGATCAGCGTGCCACCCGCCTTGACCCATGTGCGCAGCTTCTCCACCCCCGCGTCTCCCAGATGGCGCCGGTAGGCGTAGGGACCACCCCAGGTCGCCGGCAGCAGGATCACGTTGTACTTGGCCAGGTCGCTGTCCTCGATCTCCCCGACGGGCAATACCGATGCTCGCAGCTCCAGCTCGTGATCGAACAGGTAGAAGAGGCTGCCCATCGAGGAGAGACTCACACCGTCGCCGGTCACGATGGCGACGCGCGGCGCGACCAGGGCACTGAAGCGTCCGCCGCCCAGGTCGGGTCCCTCGCCCGCCAGGGTGGTGCCCAAGGCGTGGATCTCGAGACCGTGCGTGTCCGCCAGGGCCTTCAGTCGCTCGGCGGTGTGGGTTGGATTCGCGTCGGATCGCAGCAGGAAGCTGCCGCGGGGAAACGGCGTGTCGGCCACGGTGAACGAATCGCGCGCGACGCGCACTACGAATCCCTCCGTGCTCAGATGAGCGGCGGCTGTCACTGCAGCATCGCTGTCTCCAGAGAAGGCGAATGCGCTGGCCGAACTCGCGCCGCGCAGCGCACCGGGCGCCGTGGGCAGCGGGTCGATCGTGACGAAGGGGCCGCCGTCGTCCTTACCGCTCCAGAACAGCGGCACGCCGTAGGCCAGCGCCAGCGACCAGGCGGTCACCTCGTAGAGACGCGAGCCCCTCTGGCGCTCGAGGTAGGCGCGTTCCTCGACGAGGAACGAGTCGGGCATCTGCAGGTGGAAGTCCAGCAGGACACGCGCCAGCCGCGCGTTCGGCTGCGCGAGCAGAACCCGGTACGTGCCCGCGGGAAACGTGTGCTTGTCCCAGCGTCGGCCCCAGGCGTCGTGCACGTCGCCCACGCGCACCGGTTCCTTCGCGATCTGAATCTCGATTCCCTGCAACTGAAGCGTCTCCATGAGCCGACGCGTCCGGCTCGCGGTGCGCCCGGGGGGGAAGAGAAACGACTTGATGGGCCCGCGGGCGCCCATCTCCAGGGACGCCTCGCGGCCCGCGACGTAGTCGCGCAACAGCTCGCCGCGGTGGCGTGCGGCGGTGGTCAGATTGGCCATGGAGCTGACGAGTTGATGATGGGTCGCCTCGCCGTAATCGAGGGTGGTGCCGTCGGGGCGCTTGATCACGGTGCCTTCGGTGCCCGCCTGCTCATAGAGCATTCCCACCGCGCCGGTGTAGATGGACCAGCTTGAGCCGTAGCCCGGGAACCACTCCTCGTTCCACTCGCGGGTGTAGTAGCTCCATCCCTGGGCGTCGAACGCGCGGCCCTGATCGCGGGCCAGGCGATCCCACCAGGTGAAGACGGTGGTCGGCATGTGGGGGTTGAAGGGCGGTCTCGGCGGGGAGAACAGATAGGTGTCGAACGCGCCCATCTCGTGGCCATCCACCACCAACTGCGGATGCCAGGCGCTCAGGATGCCGACGCGCCCCCGGCTTTCGGGGTGCACCAGACCGAACCAGTCGCGGTTGAGATCGAAGAAGTAGTGGTTGCCCCGGCCCCAAGGCCACGCGGTGGTGTGGTGCAGGCTCTGCGTATCGGGATTGGGCACCTTGCCGTTGAAGGCATAGACCATGGTGAGGAACCGGTCGTGACCGTCGGGATTCTGGAGCGGATCGATCAGCACGATGAGGCTGTCGCGGATCATCCGCGCCTCGTAGTCCCGGCCGGCGACCAGGCGGTGGGCCAGTGCCAGGGCGGCATCGCATCCGCTCATCTCGTCGCCATGAATCGTGTAGCCCATCCAGGCGACGGCCGGGGTGTGAGCCAACAGCCGCTGGCGCTGCGCGGCGTCCAGCTCCCGGGGATCGGCCAGACGGGCGATGTCGCGCCGGGTCGCCTCGAGGTCCGCCAGATGCGCCTCCGATCCGACCACGAGCACGACCAACTCACGCCCTTCATGGGTCTGGCCGTAGCTCTGCAACACGGCCCGCGGGCTGCTCTCGGCCAGCGCGCGCAGGTAAGCGACGATCTGGTGATGCCAGCTCGGCCGGGCGCCGATCCGGTGGCCCACGACCTCGTTCGGCGCGGGAATGGTCGGCTCGAACTCGCCGGAGCGCGCGAAATCCGGGTAGTCGTTCTCCGGGAAGAGGTCCGCAACCACGCGGGGCGCTGCGACGGTGGTCAGTAGGATCAGCGTCAGAACGGCCGCGCGGGCGCTTCCGCGGGGGCGGGGCGACCGAAGCATGGGGCACCTCCTTGGAACGCCGTTGATCATTCCGGCGCCGGGCTCCACCCGAGCCTGACGCCGGGGATAGTACGCGGGGCGCCGGTTTGCTGCCAGGGAAGGATCTCCCCCCGTCGTGGGGCTCCGGCGGCAGGTCTTCTCAGGGTGGTGCCGGGGGCGGGCGGTGCCTGCCGCACGCGACCTGAGGCACTCCTGAGCGCGGCTACAGGTCGTAGAGCTCCTGGGGAAACAGCAGCGGGAGGATTCCCTCGAGGAACTGACGCTGCTTGAGATTGTGGTGGCTGGCGTAATGGTCGGCGTGCACCGTACACAGGTAGGTCTCGACCGTGTAGACCTGGATCTCGACGATGAAGGAGTAGGGCTCTTCGTCGCTGCCCTCGGGCTTGTAGAGGACGTCCGCTTCGCCCTTGTAGACCCGATAACCGGCTCCGGAGAAGCGGTTGAGCCGGCGGCGGTCATCGGGATTGGTCAGCGTGTCGATCACATTGCGCATGCGGAACGGGCCGCCGAGCTGATCAACGAGCAGCAGCTTCAAGTGCTCGACTTCCACCATGTTCTCGACGATGAACATGGCGCCGATGATGTCGGGGATGGCCCGCGGATCGTTGAGGCCCTTGCGCAGCATCTTGCTCACGATGGACGCATCGCGGCGCATCGAGAGCTGCGACCACTTTTCCACCGTCTGCAGGTGGTAGACCTGACGACCGCCCACGTAGTGGTAGGGGAGGACCTCGCGCTTCGACCGGCAGCTATAGAAGTAGACGTGAATGCGCACCGGACGGCCGTCGAGCATCAAGTGGATCTCGCGCCGGCGGAAGCGCCAGACCTCCTGGTTGGGCGACGCACGACCGATCTCGTAGTCAATGCTCACGCCGTCGGATGCGATGTTGAACGCGACGTCGATCTCCCGCTCCTCGACCGTATGGTGCAGAATCGCGCGCTCCATCTTGTCGGCGAAGAACCGCCTGTGCTCTTCACCGCGCTGGATGGCCCGGGTGTGGGCGACGTCGAAGAACAGCTTCGCCAGATAGAGCTTGCGGCGAGCCTCGAATGCCAGACGCCGCCCGTCGCCGGAGAACGCCAGCGCCATCAGGTCGCGCAGGTCATTGCATTCGCGCACCCGGTCTTCGGGCCGCAGGCGTCGCGCCTTGCGGCGCGGAAGCAGGTCGAGCAAGGCCTCGACGTACTTGCCCGCCTCGTTCAGATAGAAGGCCATTTCCACCAGGTTGGCTTCGAAGGGACGGGTGATCCCGTTGGGATAGAGCCGCCGGTTGAGATGATCATTGTAGGCCTCGTCGCCCGCGCACATCTGCATGTACTGGCGACAGGCCAGCCGGTAGAACTCCGGGTAGTGGTCGGCCAGGTGCGGGTCGAGCTGCGGGTGGGCCTGGCGCAAACGATGGAGTCCGGCTTCATCCGGCTCCAGATGGTTCGGCCAATGGTTGCCCGCCATGCTCGACTTCTCCGCTTCACTCGAGGACTCAATTGTATCTACCCACGGCGATGGCCGCGGTTTCGCCGTCCCCCCCGGCGATCCTCTCCAAGCATAGCCGTTCTGCCGCGCGGTCGCCGCGCCTGTGATCTTCGCCCCAATCGGCGGCCGACACACAGCACCGTCGCCGGGCGATATCGCCGGCCGCGAACATGGCGAGAGGCGGCCGATACGACCGTCCGCGGCTGACGGGATCGCCGGCCACGGACACAGCGAGAGGCGGCGAGCCGTCGTCCAGTCCACCGCCCCTCTGCCTCATCGAGGCCGACCCGCCGCCTAGTACCGGTAGTGCTCCGGCTTGAACGGACCCTCGAGCGGCACGCCGATGTAGCGGGCCTGCTTCTCGGTCAGGGTCGTGAGCTTGACCCCCAGTTTTTGCAGATGGAGCCGGGCCACCTCCTCATCGAGGCGCTTGGGAAGCAGGTAGACGCCCAGCTTCGGTCTCTTCTCCGCCAGCGCGATTTGGGCCATGCACTGGTTGGTGAAGGAGTTGCTCATGACGAAGGATGGATGGCCCGTCGCGCAGCCCAGGTTGACCAGCCGCCCCTCGGCCAGCATCAGGATGCCGTGCCCGTCGGGGAAGACATACTCGGCCATCTGCGGCTTGATTTCGCGCCGCTCGACACCCGGCCGCGCGCGAAGCTGATCGACCTGGATCTCGTTGTCGAAGTGGCCGATGTTGCAGACAATTGCCTTGTCCTTCATGCGCGCCATGTGCTCGACGGTGAGCACGTCGCAGTTCCCGGTGGCGGTCACGAAGATGTCGGCGTCCTCCACCACGTCCTCGAGCGTCTGGACCGAGAAGCCCTCCATTGCCGCTTGAAGGGCGCAGATCGGGTCGATCTCGGTGATGATCACGCGGGCGCCGAATCCCCGCATCGACTGAGCACAGCCCTTGCCCACGTCGCCGTATCCGCAGATGACCACCTGCTTGCCGGCCACCATCACGTCGGTGGCGCGCTTGATGCCGTCGGCCAACGACTCCCGGCAACCGTACAAATTGTCGAACTTCGACTTGGTCACGGAATCGTTGACGTTGTAGGCGGGGAAGAGCAGCGTGCCCTCTTCCATGCGCTGGTACAGCCGGTGCACGCCGGTGGTGGTCTCCTCGGAGACGCCAATGATCTCGGGCACGATGCGGGTCCAGCGGTCGGGGTCCTCTTGGTGGATCCGTTTGAGCATGCGGGCGAGCTGGATCGCGTCCTCGCCTTCGAGGTCCCACTCGGGGTACGCGCCGTGCTTCCGGTAGTGCTGCTCCAGCTCGTAGCCCATGTGGATCATCAGCGTGGCGTCGCCGCCGTCGTCGACGATCAGGTTCGGTCCGTGCCCGCCCGGCCAGAGCAGCGCCTGGGACGTGCACCACCAGTAGTCCTCGAGCGTCTCGCCCTTCCAGGCGAAGACCGCAACGCCAGCGTCGGCCATGGCGGCGGCGGCATGGTCCTGCGTCGAGTAAATGTTGCAGCTCGCCCAACGCACTTCAGCGCCCAGTCTGCGCAAGGTCTCGATGAGGACGGCGGTCTGGATGGTCATGTGCAGCGACCCCATGACCCGCAGACCCGCCAGGGGCTTCTCGGTCCCGTACTTCTCGCGCACCGCCATCAGGCCGGGCATCTCGACCTCCGCCAGCGCGATCTCCTTGCGTCCCCACTCGGCCAGGGACAGGTCCTTGACTTTGTACTCCAGCGACTTCGCAACGGCCAATTCGGTCATGGTTTCCTCAACGGCTTTTGGGTTCATGAGTTCGCACCTATGTGCCTGCCTACCTCGAATCGGTTCTCCTCATCTGTGCAGCCTTCCTCGCCGGCCGCGCTCGCGATCCTCGATCCTCTCATTCATGCTTCGTCGCCCGCGGACGCGGCTTGCGCGCGCGCAGGATGAAGAGCGGCAACAGCGCCTCGTGTCCGTTGCGGGAACGAACGCGGAGCTGGTCCACCGCGGCCTCGGTCTCGATGGCCGCAAACCCCGCGCGCCGCGCCGTGGCCGCCAGCTTCTCGGGTTCCATGCCCAGACGCAAGTCGGCATGCTCCTCGCGCAACCATTCCTCGTGGTGCGGAAGCATGTCCGAGACGACCAACGACCCGCCGGGACGAATCACACGCGAGAGCTCCGCCAGGGTCCCCGGCACATCGGGAACATGGTGGAGCACCAGGTTCACGAACGCGCCGTCGACTTCGGCATCGGTGAGCGGCAAGCGCTCCAGCTCTCCCAACCGGAACTCCAGCTTCGCTCGGCCCGCGCCGCGCATCGCCTCGCGCGCCCGCTCGAGCATCGCCGGCGAGTGGTCCACGAGGATCACCCGGCGCGCCCGCTTGGCCAGCTCCTCCGACATGAAGCCGCTTCCGCAGCCGATGTCGGCGAGCACCAGATCGTCGTCCAAGAGCATCGAGAGCGACTGGTGTCGCAGCCCCGAGCCCTCGAAGCGCGGCTCCAGGTGCTCCCAACGCTCGGCCGCTTCGTCGAAGAAGCTCCGGGAGCGCAGCCGACGGGCTTCGAGCACCCGGTCGAGCCGTTGGAGATCTCCGGCGGCCGAGCCCTCAGGGCCCAGATGACTCTCCCAGAGCTGCAGCAGCTCCGGCCCGGGACCGTTTCCCGGGGCCGTCTCCAGACTGCAGAAGGTCCAGGACCCCTCGCGGCGCACGCGGAGCAGGCCCGCCTCCCGCAACATACGAAGATGATGTGAGACACGCGGTTGCGAGATGCTCAGCACCTCGGCCAGCTCGCCGACGGCCAGCTCCTCGCGACCCAGGACCGTCAGGATCCTGAGCCGCACCGGATCGGCCATCGCCTTGAGGGCCTCGACCCAAGTATCGACCATGGAGATAAAGATATCAGCATATTTTGATTTGTCAAGGGCCGGATTGTCGTCCGCGACGGGTGGTGTCCGCGACGGGTGGTGTCCGCGAAGCCTCCGAGTAGGCCAGGGCAGCATGCTGGGGAGCTCGAGATCCGCCCAACCGTAGATCTCCACGAGGTTTTCGGGCTCGATCACGGTGAAAGCGAGCGCCCGCTCGCGCTCGGCATCCCCGTGGTGATCGATGACGGTCGCCCGGAAGCGGTACGGTCCGGGCTCCAAGCCGCCGAGGTCGATCGAGCGCAGGATGTTCCACTGGTTGACGTCATGTTGCTGAAGCATCTGATCCATGCCGGTCAGTACGACGGCGTAGTCGACGTCCCCCTGCTCGTCGATCCGTTCCAGCGTGAGCGCCACCTCGGTCAGGGTGCGGCCGTCGCGCCGCGCGAGATTGTAGGCCTCGAGGTAGAAGGTCAGGGCCTCGTCGCGCACGAAGAGGGGGCAGGCGCGGGGCGTGGCGCGCGCGGTCACCCGATCCGGACCGTAGGCGACCACCGATTCCCCGAGGCGCCGAGCGCCTGCCGCCGGCGGCAGGTCGTCGAAGGACTCGACCATCAGCAGGTCCGACACCGCCAGATCATCGAACCCGACGTGCGGCAGGGCCTCCCGGCGGCCGTTGTCCACTCCCAGCGCCACGATCTCCCCGGAGGGCTCGCGCAGGGTCATCTGAGCGCCCACGCGCCCGGCGCCGGGGGCGAGTCCGGGGATCGTGATTCCTCCGGAACGGCGCACCAGCCGGCGTCGGTGGGGCAGCGTCGTCTCATGGAGCAGCTCCACCTCGAACTCGTGCACCGGCGACCAGCGCTCGCGCGTTTCCCGGTAGAGGGCGCCCAGGACGCGCACGTCGCCGTCGAACTGGATGCCATTGAGCGGATAGCGAACCGTGTAGTCGGGGATGTAGGTGTCGAAGCAGGCCGTGAGACCGAGCCGGCCATCGGCCTCGCGAAAGCGGGCCGTGGCCGTATGGAACGGATAGGCGCGGCCGCCGAAGTCCAGATCGAAGACGAACAACGGGTAGTCCGGCGGCACCAGGCTGTCGACAGGGGCGAAGCGAGAGCCGCTGCCGCCGTCCTGGAAGAGGATCGTATCGGGTTGGGTCCCGAACGGAGTGGGCATCCGATAGGCGAAACGCCATGAGCGATCCACGCCGAACTGGACATATGGATTGTCGCTCGCCGCGTTCTTGATTTGACCGCCTGTGGAGAGCCACGCGCGCGGCCAGCCGAAGCGCAGAATCGCCTTGCCCGGCAGGCTCAAGGGGCCCGGCACGGCCGGGTCCACGCCGTTGAGCGTGAAGTAGGCCTCGGCTACCCGGCGGCGATACTCGATCCGATGCTCGAGGATGTCCGGCGTGGCCAGAATCGGATCGTCACTGCTCCAATACTCGTGGATGAACGCGGCCCGATCGGACGAGCGGTCGAAGGCCAGCCGTCGCTCCTCGGTCCACAGGTCCCACGGCACCGACATCCAGCTCAGGAGGCCGCGCAGCTCGGGCACCGATCGCGCGCGGTACAGCGCGGTCCGGAAATGGGCTCCGCCCCGCGTGAAGTCGAGATCGCGCACCTCGCAGATGCCCACCAGAAGCTGCGCCAGGACGGTGACGTCGTCGTCCGCCTCGGCGTCGGCGCGGTGGTAGGCCCGCGTGGCCGCGACGCGCACCGAGTCCATCTCGTCGGCCAGGTAGAACAGACGCGCGCGCTCGAGGACCAGCCAAGCCGGCGCCTCATCGAATCCACCGTACACGCTGAGCAGGGTGTCGCCGAGCGCGAAGGCCGCATCCAGCTCCCCCCGCTCGCGCGTCACGACCCAGTTGCGGGCTTTCTTGCGCAGGAGCTGCAGCGCGATCAGGTCCTGGTGGCCGACCTCGTGCAGGTGGTTGGTCAGCAGCTCGGTGCCGCGCGAGATGAACCCGGCCGTGTCGTGGTGTCCGGCCAGCAGCAGAATGAGGACGGGATTGTCCGCATCCCATTCGAGCGCCTGGCGGAGCTTCTCTGCGCCCTTCACGCGGTTGTTGATCTCACCCGTGCGCATCAACGCCAGCGCCCAGCGCATCGTCAGGGCGGCGGCCTCGCGAAACCGATGGGTCTCGTCCTCGCTGAGTGTCCCCACACGCTGGCGCAGCAGGGTTCCCGCGCTCAGCTCCAGCCGGTCCAACGCGGCCTGGATCGCGTCGATCTCCGCGGACAGGTCCTCCTCGGTCCACACGGTCGAGCGACCGACCATCGCGGCCATCCGGCCGAAGAGGCGGTCGATTTGCGCCAGCGCGGCCGGCGGGTCCTGCTCGGCCAGATCGAGCAGCCCGGGCGCGGGCATCCAGCGCGAGGCGGCTTCGTCAGGAAGCCCTCGGCCATCGGAGTCCACCATGGGGCGCTGGGGCGAGTAGCGTTGCGGACCGGAGCCGCACGAGGAGGCCGCCGCGATGGTCAAGAGCGCCACTAGGGCTCGCACCCCGAAGCCGCCGGCCGCCAGGACGCAGGGCCGCCTCGACGGTCGACGGCGAGGATCTCGACACGGGACGCTGGCGGGAGGGCTCGTGTAACGTTCTGCCATGTAATGAATTCCTCCTGCCGGGTTCTCCGGCGCACACTGCGCGGGCGCGGGGGCGGGCGCGTCCGTCGTGGTCGATGCCCGTGTTCCTGCAAGTCTACGCCATCGCCGCCGCCCGCGTCATCCCGGAGCGCCCGCGCCAACTTTCTTACAACACTCGCCCCTCCCGTCCCGTCCATAGCGATGAACACGGACATGGACTTCGGCAGGAGGCGCCCGCCATCGTGCCGACGGCCAACCGAGAAGGGAGGACACGATGCGACACTTGACCACCCCATCGAAGGGCAGGCTTCTGGTCGCGGCCGCGGCGCTCCTCGCGTGTTGGAGTTTGACGGGATGGAGCGACGCCACCGCGCAGGACGTTCCGCGCAAGCTCGAGCGCGAGATCTTCTTGATGGAGGAGATCATCAGCGACGTGCTGATCGACAGCCCGTACTGGCTGGTGAGCTCCGGGGGGCCCAACCACGGCATCTACATCGATGGCTTCGGCGTGCTTTTCAGCCTGGAGGCCTCGCTGACGAGCGGCAGCTTCTGGCACGACGACGGCGGCTGGAGTCTGCTGCGCAAGCTGGGCTGGCGGCGTCACAGCGACCGGATCATCATCGACTTGGACGATGACGACGAATACTGGGACGACGAAGACTACGACGACGAGGACGAGGACGCCTACGACCGGTATCGTTCGCGCCGCAAGGAGCGCGATGAGCGTTGCTACGAGCGCGGGCGCGGGGAGCTGCGCGAGGTGCTGGCCGACACCGGCGACATCCTCTCGGAGCTGAACGACCAGGACTACGTCGCCATCGCCGCCTTCCTCGAGGACCATCGCTACTTCCGGCGCAACAAGCTCTCGCGGCTCTTCATGAAGGTCAAGATGGGCGACCTGCGCGCCTACCACGACGACCACATCTCGTTGGAGGAATTGGAATCCCGCATCGTGGTTGAGGAATACTAGGCGCTCGTCGATTCGGGAGACCGGGAATCGGGGCGCGCAGCGCGCGCCGGCGGCAGACAGGAGCCGCAGACAGGAGCCACTGACAGGAGCCACCGACAGGGGTCGCCGCCAGCCGACGGCGGCCCTCGCTTTTCCGATCGATTTCCGCGAACCAGGACCGCGCAGAGGTGTTCAAAACCTGCTCATTCGTAACGGCTGACCGCCCCCCGGGGCGGCCGGCAGGAGGGTAACGCCATGCGTTGGTCGTGGAATGTGGGTCGCCTCTTCGGCATCGAGATCACCATCCATGCGACCTTCTGGTTGCTGGTCGGATGGTTTGCGCTGGGGGCCTGGATCCAGGAGCGCTCCGTGGCGGCCGTGGTGGCCTCCGGCGGGTTCATCCTGGCCCTGTTCGCGTGCGTCCTGCTCCACGAGCTGGGCCACGCCTTGATGGCTCGCAGATTCGGGATTCCGACGCGCGACATCACGTTGCTGCCCATCGGCGGGGTGGCGCGGCTGGAGCGGATGCCGTCGGAGCCGCGTCAAGAGCTCTGGGTCTCGCTGGCCGGCCCGGCCGTCAACGTCGTGATCGCGGGGCTGATCTTCGCCGGTCTCTGGCTCGGCCGATCGCTTCCGTCGCTCGAGACCGCCGGGGTGATGCAAGGTTCCTTCTGGGGGCGCCTGATGCTGGTCAACGTTCTCTTGGTCGCGTTCAACCTGCTCCCGGCGTTCCCCATGGATGGGGGGCGGGTGCTGCGGGCGCTGCTGGCGATGCGCACCGATGAGGTGCGCGCCACGTCGGTCGCGGCGAGCGTTGGGCGAGCCATGGCACTGCTGTTCGCATTGCTGGGTCTCGTCGCCAACCCGTTCCTACTGCTGATCGCTCTGTTCGTCTGGATGGGGGCGGGGCAGGAGGCCAGTGTGGTGCGCGCACGCGGTGCGCTGCGCTCCCTGGCCGTCTGGCGGGCCATGCAGTCCGACCTGCACACGCTGGAACACGACACTCCCTTGGCGCGGGCCTGGGAGGTCGCCGTCCGCAGCGGACAGGAGTTTCTCCCGGTCCTGGATGATGGGCGCTTCTACGGGCTGCTGGATCGCGAGCGTCTTGCCGCGGGTCTTGCGGAAGACCGCCAGGCGCCGGCTGGCGCCTGGGCACGCCGCGATCCCGCCGTGGCATCACCATTCGATACCCTGGACTCGCTCTACATGCGGATGCTGGAGTCCGGCTCCCCGGTCGCCGCGGTCATCCAGGGCGGACGGTTGACCGGATTGGTCACCATGGCCGTGCTGCGCGACGTGCTGAGGGTGCAGGAATCGGCCGCGCGCGAGGAGACCTCGGGGCAAGATGCCGCCGTCCCGCCACGCGCCGGGCTCGCCTCGCCCTTGGCCAACCGCGTCCCGTAGGTCCTCTGCCGCGCGGGTCACGCGTGGGGCCACGATCCTCTGCGTGACCCCGTCGTTGGCGCCGGCCTCGTCTGCCGCGCGGGTCAGGGCCCCGGGTTGACCTTGTAGACCGTGTCGATCACCGTCCCGTCGACCCACTTGATGGCCGCGATCGGGTGATCGCGGTCGACGTCGGGCGGTTGGGGCTCGCCGCACATCGTGCGGCCGATCTCGTAGAGCTCCTCGATGGTCGTCAGCGGCAATCCCGAGCCCTGGATCCGATCCAGGATCGCCGGGCCGTTCTTGTGGCTCGGATTCACCGCGACGCCGCGCTCGGTGATGACGGCGCCGATCACCTCGCCGGGCGCACAGACGGTGGTGACCTCCTTCATCACGATCGGGATGCGTCCCCGGAAGAGCGGGAAGGCCAGGATCGAGCACTCGCCGAACAGCGTGTTCTGCCAGCCGCCGATGCCGTGCAGAAGATAGCCGTCGGAGTGGCTGACCACGTTGGCCTGGAACTTCAGGTCGACCTCGGTCGCCCCGAGCACGGCGGTCGCCACATAGGGCGCCCAGTTGCCCTTGCCGTGGTAGTTGTAGCTGGTGAAGGGCGTCGTGGGGACGTGACGCGGATGCTCGCCGATCGACTTGACGCCCGCCAGGTCGAAGGTCTGACCGTCGAGAATGGCGCCGATCAGCCCTTCGTTGAGCATGTCGACCAGCACCTGGGTCGAACCTCCCCGCGCGAAGGGCGCGCGCAGGCCCTTCGCGCGCATCCGCTCGGCGATGAACATGAGCGACGCCAGCGAGATGCCCCCCGCCCCCGCCTGAAACGGCTTGCCCAGATAGCCGGCCGCCTCGATGAAGTCGGCGACGTACTTGGCGATCAGCAGCCGCGTGGGGCTCTTGGTGAGCTGGGTCGTGCCCGAGACGATCTTGCTCGGGTCACCGATCTTCTCCACCTCGAGCACGACGTCGACGTTCATCCCCTGGATCTCCCAGGGGATGCAGGGCAGCTCGACGATGTTGTCGGTCACCACGATCACGCTGTCGGCGTACTCCGAGTCGGCCAGCGCGAATCCCAAGGAGCCGCACGCCGACGGGCCGTACGCGCCCGTGGCGTTGCCCATCACGTCGGCGCTGGGCGCGGGGATGATCCCGATGTCGATGTGGAGGTCACCGTCCTGAATGGCCTGGTACCGGCCGCCGTGCGACCGCAGCACGCCCATGCCGCGCATGCCGCCCTCGCTCGCGAAGCGGCCCACGGGGCCGTTCATCGAGCCTTCGATGTGATGGATCACACCGCTCTCCAGGTGCCGGATGAGCGGCTCATGGCAGGGGAACAGCGCCGAGGGCGCGAACACCAGGTCCTTGACGCCCATCGCGGCGATGGCTTCGAACATCGGCACCGCCACCATGTCGCCGTTGCGCATGTGGTGATGCATGCCGAGGGTCATGCCGTCGCGCAGGCCCACGCGCTCGAAGGCGGCCTTCCAATCGGCCGCCCGCTTGTCGAGTCCGTATTGATGGCAGGCGCGAATCGGCGGCGAGGCCTTGCGCCCCTCGGGCTCGTGCTTGCCCACGCCCTTGAAGGGGATCTGCGGCTTGCCGTTGACCTCGGTCGGCACCAGGCGGTCGACTGCATTCTTCACCATCTCGGCCACGGCCTAACCCTCCTCTTTCGGCGCCAAGGCCTCGACATCGATACCCATTCCCTCCGCCACGCGCAGCACCCGCAGCGCGCGCGACACCACCGGCGGGTCGATCATCTTGGTGCCCAGGCTGATCACGCCCGAGCCGGTGCGTTCGGCTGCCTCCATGGCCGCCCTGATCCGAAGCGCATGGACGATCTCCTCGTCCGTGGGCCGAAACGCCTCATGGATCACCTCGATCTGGCGCGGATGGATGCACCCCTTGCCCTCGAATCCGAGCGAGATCGCCTCGCGCACGCTGGCCCGCAAGCCTTCCTGGTCTTCGACATCCGAGAAGACGGTGTCGATGGGCTGCACCCCGGCGGCGCGCGCGCCCAAGACCACCAGCGAGCGCGCCACGAAGCTCTCGCGACCGTCCACCGTCCGCTCGGCCTGGATGTCGCGTGTGAAGTCCTCCGCCCCGAAGGCCAGGGCCGCGACCTGCTCGCACGAGGACCCGATCTCGTAGGCCTTCCACACGCCCCGCGCGCTCTCGAGAATCGGCATCAGCCAGATCGGGTCCGTCAGATCGTGCCGGATGGCGATCTGCGAGATCGCGTTGGCCACCTCCGTGACGTCGCCGCCCTTCTCGACTTTCGGTATCAGGATCATCTGGGTCCCGTGGGGCACCACGACCGGCAGGTCGTTCAGCCCCGTCGGCGCGGGATTGATCCGCACCATCCGTTCGGCGTCCCCGAAATCGATGGCCCGCAGGGCGTTTCGCACCAGGACGCGGGCGGCGTCCTTTTCGGACGGGGCGACCGAATCCTCCAAGTCGAGGATGATCCCGTCCGGGTCGAACAATCCCGCGTTGAGCATCAGGTCGGGGTTGTTTCCGGGCAAGTAGAGGCGCGAACGACGCATGCGGTCCTTGAGCGTGGGGCGCGGCGCCGCCACGACCGGCGGCAGGACCTCGCCGTCGAGGTCGGGGAAGAGCCTCTTGGCGGCTGTCTCCACGCGGGCCATGATGACCCAGTCGAACGCAGCCCGATCCTGAACCGTGACCGTGACCCCGCGCACGCCCAGGCGCTCGAGCGTTTCCTGGACCACCGCGCGGATCCGCTGCCCGAAGAGCCGTTGGGCGGAACTCTCGATCTGAATCTCGTTTTCGGGCGGGCCGCCAGCGGCCATGGTGACGAAGAGATCCGATTTGGCGTCCCGCCTTCCGGCCGAAGCCTGCTCCGGCATAGCTACCCTCCTCTACTGGAGCGGCCGGAGCATCCGATGGGGACGATCCGGCGTGGATTGCAGCCCATGCGTCCGACCCAGGCCATTCGCACGCCGCCGGGCCACACTACGAGACCGACCAGCATAGGAGATCCGGGGATTCGCCGTCCAGTCTTCCCGCGACACGCGGTCGAATCGGCTTCCACGAGCGCTCCGGCCCAGGTCCGGCGCCCCGTCGGGCCGACCTGGGGCGCCCCTTCGCCCGCCGGATCGGGGGAGGGAAATTGCTGCATTCGTTGCCGGTATCTGTTTAGAATGCCTAGACTATGGATCTGGCATCCCGGTCGTACGCTTGGTGGGGTCAGCCGGGGACCCCTCCCGGGCGGATGGCGACGGGGGCGCGGTCCTGCTCCTAGATTCACGGATGGGTTCCGGGAGGACACTTGTGATGAAGGTGAGACTTCGCGGTGGCCGGGCGCGCACGCGCCTGGCCGGGCGGTGCGGTTGGATCGGATGTCTGGTCCTGGTTGGACTCGGGATCGCGTGGGGCACCGCGAACGCTCAGGACATCGAGTGGGAGGGTCTGTCGGCCCGCTTCTCCTTCGGCGAGGCAACCGAGCTGCTCTCCGCGATCGACAGGCAGACAGCGCCCGCCGTGGCATGCGACTCCGCTCTTTCCTCCACGAGCTGGGTGGCCTGGGAGGACCATCGGCTGGGCGACCCCGACATCTTCGTGGCACGCGTCACGGCCGAGGGGGAGGTGCTGGAGCCCACGGGTCTGCCTCTCGCCGCAGGACCCGAGGTGCAGATCGGACCGCGACTGGCTGCCGGCGGCGGGGTCTTTCTGGCCATCTGGCAAGCCGCCGACATCAACCAAGAAGCGTGGCGGATCGAGGGCGCCCGGCTGGATGTGGACGGACAGATCCTGGATCCCGAACCCATTCTGATCAGCGAGTCGGACTATCCCGTGCTCGACCTGGATCTCGCTTTCGGGACCGAGAGCTTCATGGTGGTCTGGTCCGACACGCTGGGCGACCGCTGGGTCACGCGGGGCACGCTGGTCAGCGCCGCCGACGGCGTCGTGTCCAACGCCGACCCGCTGGTGCTCTGCGAGGAACCTCGCCAGCAGACCGGCTCCGACATCGCCTTCGACGGGGAGAAGTACCTCATGGTCTATTCCCGGGCCGTCGAGGTCTATGACACGAATCTGGCGCAGGGACAGATCACCAGCATCGACACCTTCGACGTGGGCGAAATCGCCGGTTGCTTCATCAGCCAAGCAGGGGAACCCGCCGACACCACGCTCTTCATCACGCGCGCGGTTGGTTCCGCATCCTATACCAACGACGACAAGCCGATGGTGGGCTTCGCCGGAGGCCACTACCTGGTCGTCTGGCCGGCGCGGGATATCGGCCAGGCCCAGACCGACGCCCGGTTGCTCTTCGGACGGTTCGTGTCGCCGACCGGCGCGATGCCCGCCGGCCGCTTCGGGGTGGAAACACAGAACGACGATCCGCGTGAGTTCCGGACCATTGTGCCCAACGGCTACGGCTTTCAGCTTGCATGGGTGACGCTCGCGGGGCAGGCCCGCACCACCTACAAGGGTGTCAACGTCGACCTCACCGGCACCCAGATCAGCGCCCAGGAGTACGAAATCGTGCCGCGCGTGGGCAGCCGCGGTATCGAGAATCCCGGCGGATGCGATCTGGCCTGGACCGGCGAGAACTACCTGTTCGTCGGCTCGGTGGAGTACCTGCGCACGGAGGGGGACGACGCCGACATCCGCACGGTCTTCATGGATTCGGTCGGCACGGTGCTCACTGAGCCGGCCGTGATCTCGCTGGCCGCTCCCACGCAGGTGCCGCGTACGACACTCCACGACGGTTCTCACTACTTCACCCTGTGGGAGGAACAGGTCCTGAACGGCTGGGTGCTGAAGGGGGCGCTGGTGAGCGACGAAGGCGAGCTCTCCGGCGGCGCCAGCTTCGACGTCCTGCCCGGTGACACGCTGACCGCACGATGGAATCCCTCGATCGCGCGCGGGGACAGCGGCTACGTGCTCGCCTGGGCGGAAGATGATGAGCTCTACACCGTCCGTCTGGACAATGCGGGCCAGATCCTCTCTCCCCGACAGCTCTTCTCCGACGACAATAGCGGCAATCCCGCGATCGGTTTCGACGGCGAACGGTTCGCCCTGGCCTGGAGGTCCGTTACACTGCAGCAGCTCTTGCTGTCGCGCCTGGAGGCCAGTGGGGACAGCTTGTCCGTCGTCGAGTACGAGGTGACCAATCCCGACACCAGCTATGTCACCCACTCGGCTACGCTGCTGGAGGGGCTCAGCTCCGATCCCGTCGTCGTCTGCAACGGCGCAGAGACCATGGTCCTCTTCGCGCAGACCGGCCAGGGGGTCGTCGGGGTCGCCGTCGCGGACTCCTCCTGGGAGGTCCCCAGTCCGCAGATGTTGGCGCCGGGAGGCGATCCGCGGACGCCGCGCGCCATCTACGACGAGGGGAGCTACTTCATCGCCTGGTCCGACCGGGGCGCCGGGTACGCGCTGCGGCTGCGACAGGACGGAATCATTCTCGATCCCGGTCGGATTCCGTTGGATCTGCAGAGCAACACGAACGACCCGCCCGTGGTAGCCCACGACGGAAGCAACCGGCTGGCGATCTGGCGCACGTCGCACGGGGAGCAGTGGGCGCTGGTCGGCGGACGCTACGGCGACGACGGGATGCTCGTCGGAGGCGCGATCGACTTCGCCAGCGAGGATCTCGCCGCGCGGTGGCCGCAGGCCGCCATGGGCCAACCGGGACAGACGCTGGTGGTCTACTCGACGTACCTCGATGACAGCGATCACGGCTCGATGCGTCTGCACGGCAAGCTCTGGCAGCAGCAGCCGCCCAGCGTCGACATCGCAATCCACCAGAATCCGGGCGTGACGTCCGACGTCAACATCATCGTGTTTCCGTCGGAGGACATCGCCGAAGGCGTTCTTTCGGTGCTGGTCAACGGCGCGCCGATCGAGATGACGCTGGCCGATGAGACGCACAATATCTATCAGGGTTGGTATCAGGCGCGGTCCACGGAGGTCGTGCGCGTAGTGGCCGCGGTGGGCGATTCCGCCGGCAACCTGATTGAGGCCGAGCGCACCTTCGCGATCGGCGAGTCCACGCCGGATGAGGGCGGCTTCCTGGCCGGGCCCGCCGGGGCCATCAGCTTGATGTGCCCGCCGCGGGCACTGACGACGGCGCAGTATCTGATGATTCTGCCCGAGGCGGACGTACGTCGCCCGGTCGACCCTGAACGCGGTTGCGGGTTCACGCTCTCGCCGCCCGATGTACGCTTGCAGGCGCCAGTGCGGCTGCGGATCGCTGTCGACGCACTATCACCCGAGGCGTGCAGCGAAGGCTGGCGGCCGATTCTGGAGCGCAAGACGGTGCACGGATGGGAGCCCGTCGCGGCGAAATGGCTTTCGGTCAGCAGAAAGCTGGACGCTTCTTTGGACGCGCTGGGGCAATTCCGGATGCGGTGGGTGCCGGCCTCGGCCGATCCGAGCAACCACATCGCGCTGGCGCTGGGACCCGATCCCTGGCGCACCGACCTGACCCTGCGCTATCGCCTTCCTCAGACCGGGCACGTCCAACTGGCCGTGTTCGATCTCACCGGCCGGCGGGTGGCGTTGCTGGTCGACGGACTGCAGGAGGGCGGCCGGGAGCACACGATGATCTGGAACGGTCGGGATGCCGGCGACCGGCCGGTGGGCTCCGGCGTCTACTTCGCGCGGCTGCAGGTGGGCGAACAGGTGCTCACGAGGCGATCGATTCTGGTGCGCTAGAGCGACCTGTCGCCGGCCCGGGGGATCACGTTCGAGCGCGATCGCCCGGCCGGCTTTCGGATGGCGCGGGGCGAGGACCGCGGAGAGCGCCGGTGAGGCGCGACGAGCGGCGAAACCGGCGGGAGCCGAACAGGTCCCGCAGGCGATGCTGAAAGGGAGGAATCGAGGACGATGCGGCGGTTTCCAAATCGTGCGAGGCTTGCGGATCGATCGGCACGCGGGTTCATGCGACTGCTCGCCTGGAGCGGGCTGCTTCTTGCGATGTCCGCAGGACTCCTGACGACTTCCTGCTCGGACGACGACGACACCGGCGACAACGGCGGCGGCGGGGTGACGCCGCCGGTCTTCACGGCCGAGGAACTGAATACCCTGGGGTGGGACAGCTTCGCGATCGGGGAGTACGGTGACGCCGCCCGTTCCTTCGAGGATGCCCTCGATCTGGATGCGACGCTGCACGAGGCGCGTCTGGGACTGGGATGGGCGCAGGCCTACACCGGACTGCACGACGATGCGGTCGCAACCTTCCTGGCGCTGGTGGATGACAACCAGCTCGTCGACGACGCCCGGGCCGGTCTGGCCGCGACCACCACGTTCGCCGACCCGTCCCAGGCCATCAGCGCCGCGCAGGCGGTGCTCAGCGATGATCCCGACTACGTCTTCAGCCGGCGCGACAGCTTCGACTACCAGGACCTCTACGTCATCCAGGCGCTGGCCCATTTCGCCCTGCAGCAGTACGAAGAAGCGCAGGGGCTCGTCACCGAGATCGAGACCATGAACGAGCTGCCGTCCAGCGGCCTCGATCCCGCCAACGCCGCCACATGGGTGGTCGACGGGATCACCTACGCCACCTATCACGCCGCTCTGGCCAAGGTGATCGAGGGGCTGAGCATCCTCTTGGCCACTCATGTGCCGGGCGGAAACGTCTAGCCCGACCGTCTTTGAGGACCGCCCGCGCCTGCAGCAGGATTGCAGCGCCGGGCGGTCGCGCTTTCTGGAGAACCGGCCGCGGGGATGGGGTACGAGGGACATGATCCGCAACGCCTACAAGCGCGAGGACGTCTTCCTCTGTCGACACGACTCCCACGAAGGCTTCCAGCATCGCGTGTCGGCGTACCACGTGCTGATCGAAAAGCGCTGCCATCCCCACGGGTGCGTCGAGTTCCGCTGGAAGTGCAAGCTCCTGGGCAAAGGGGGACGCTGTCCCAAGGGCTACAAGCACGTCGGCAACAACTGCACCCAATGCCGTCACTATGACGAGGAGAAGATCCAGCGCGTGCCCGAGCGGGTCCTGGATGAAGAGGCCTACCGCGAGTTCCTTGAGGAGTGCCGGCGCTTCGACGAATGGCTGGAGGATCACGAGGGGCGCATCCTGGAGGTCGGCGGGCGGGTTTCCGATATCCGCCCCCACCTGATCCGACAGGTCGACGGCCATCGCAGCAGCTTGTTCCTGCGCGGGTTTCTGGTGCGCTTGGTGCGCGCCTTCGTCGGGCGCGATGGTCTGGAAGACGCGCTCTACCTGCGGCTCGGCAAGCAGCAGCAAAACCGTCACCGCATCGGCGTCGGCGACGAGATCGAGGCCTTGGGGCGTGTTGTGCTCGACCGGGGTCGTTTGGTGGCCGAGGGCGCGCGCCGGCTCCGCGTGGAAGAGCGGGGCGGTCAGCCTGCAGCGCGTTGGGACCGGGCCCTACTGGATCGGGAAGGGGCCGTGGCGCTCTCCGAGCAGCATGGGCGATGCTTGCGGTGCGAGCGGGGTGTCCTCGTCGATGTCGAGGACGCCAGCGGACGCCGGCTCTCGCGCAGACGGGAAATGCTGTGCCTCGAGGGGATCGGCCGCCCCGGTGATTGCCCGTACGAAGCTCTCAAGCTCGCCCGATGGACGCCCGGCCGGATTCCCCCGCGTTGACAGACGCTCGCCAGGGCCTATCCTGTTCTTCGGCTTCCCTCGCGGACACCGGGGCCCGCAGGGCCGCGACATCACGGGTGCGCCGAGATCCGGACCCGCAGTCCGGGAAGGCGCGGACCCCGGGCGGCCGGCGGCACTTGGGCGCGGAGGGGAAGGCAGCCAATCGACGGGCGGTGCGCAACTTGAAGCACCTTCCAGCGTATGAGTAGGGCATGGCAGCAGGCACGCCCGTGGAGGTGCCCTGAGAAGCGAGGTAAAGGGATGAGGCTTCACAACTCATTTTGCAGCAATGAGTTACGCACCGGGGGCGCACGATCCGCTCCTTCAAGAGGCTCTCCCCCTCGAGGCTGGTCCAAGATTGCCCCGGCGGCCGTCATAGCCTCGACCCTGGCCTGTGTGCTCACCGCTCTCCCGGGATCGCCGGCGCTTGCTGACGGCGTCACCCTGGCGGCCATCAAGGAGATCGATCACGAGGGTTTGTACCGAGAGACGTTTACGCTGAAGCGTGACGCCGCCGTGGAGATCGAGGCGGTCGGCAGCGGCTGGCCGGATGAGGATCTGCTCTTCAGCTACGCCTGGGTGCTGGACCTGAACGATCGAACGGTCGCGTGGGAGATGCTGCCCGCCCACGTGCGCGAGGACCGGCACGACAACGTCGAGGTTCGCCAGACGGTCCAGTTGAAGGCCGGCGACTACGCGCTCTATTTCTCCGCCCTGGGCGGCTACTTCCCGATCAAGAAAGAGATCAAGATCCTCAAGCTCTTTGAGCTGGGCACCTTCAACATCAAAGGCGGCACGCTGGTGGAGTGGGATCGCTACGGACAGCCCTCGCGCTGGAAGGCGGTCGTGCGAGCGAGCGACCCTTCCCTGGCCGCGGGGGACTACGAGGCCCCGGCTCGCCCGGTGCGCTTGCCGGCGCTGTTGGCATTTCGCGAAGCGGCGTCGGGCGATCTCTTTCGGGCCGCGCTGGAGGTGAGGAAAGAGATCCGCGTGCGCATCCTGGCGGTCGGGGAGTACGTGGCGCGCGAGCAGGGCTTCGCTGACGGTGCCTGGATCGAGGATCTGGATGCCTGCGAACGCGCGTGGGACATGACGCTGCGCAATACGAAGCCGGCCGGAGGGGCCAAGAAGAACCGGATGTTCGACGACATCGTCTCCCTGGCGCCGGGCCGGTACCTGGTCTGCTACTCGACGGACGATTCGCATTCCTTTGCGGACTGGAACGCCCAGCCACCCTACGATCCCGAGTCCTGGGGCATTACCATTCTTCCCGCCGAGCCCATTGCAGAGGATGCGATCCAGGTCGCCACCGATCCTTCCGACGAGAATCTGATCGCACGCATCGACCGCGTTGGAGACAACGAATTCCATCGCGTCGGCTTCACACTGCGCGAGGCCGTCGAGGTGTGCGTGCGGGGGTTCGGCGAATGGGGCAAGGGGGAAGGGCGGTTGGTCGACTTCGGCTGGATCGAAGATGCGCGCACGCTCGACAGCGTCTGGTCGATGGAAGATCTGCGCGGCATGTGGGCCGCCGGTGAGCCCCGGAACCGCGTGGTGCTCGAGCGCCTGCTGCTCGATGCCGGCGACTACTACCTGTGTTACACGTCGGACTACGCCCATTCGTATCCGCGCTGGTCCGATCACCCTCCCTACGATCCCAAAGCGTGGGGGATTTCGCTGCGGGCCCTGGGGCGCGACGTCGCGCCGGATCTGGTGACCCGCTTCGAAGAGGAACACGGACCGGTCGCGGTCATCCGCCTGGCGCCCATCGGCGACGACGAGCGTCGTCGCGTGCGCTTCGCGGTGGCCGAGACGATGCGGGTCAAGGTCCTGGCGCTGGGGGAGGGGGCCCGCGGCGAGATGTACGACTTCGGATGGCTACGCCGCGAGGACACCAACGAAGTCATCTGGAAGATGGAGTTCGAGGACACGTTCGCGGCCGGCGGGGCCAAGAAGAACCGCCGCGTCGAAGACTTCATCGAGCTGCAGCCGGGCGAGTACAGTCTCTATTACCGCTCGGACGGCTCGCACTCTTTCGAAGGATGGAACGCCGAGGCGCCCAGCGAGCCGCATCTCTGGGGCGTCACGTTGATCGAGTGGACGTCGAGCAGCTAGGGCGCCCAGCGAGCCGCATCTCTGGGGCGTCACGTTGATCGAGTGGACGTCGAGCAGCTAAGCGCGGCAGCGCGATAAACACCCGCATGGTTGCGAGGTCCTGATCGAACGGTCCGCGGAGGCGCTCTGACCCATGCGCCGTTCCTTTCCGGCCGGCCCGCTTGAACCCGCGGGCCGGTTTTCCTTCACCCAGTTGGCGCTTGCAACACACCGGGACTCGTGGAAGGGTAGCCTTTTCCCGATACGAGGATTGGAGAGCGGCGCCGGCCGTGGTGTTCCTATCCTCGTGAGCAGGAACGAGGCCGTTGGGAGCGTCGCCACCGCCGGGAAGGTCCAGACCCACACGCTGGTACGGGTCGAGAGGTGCGGGTGACGCAGGGCCCCCGGGCCGTGAGTGGGGGTGATGCACGGCCCCGAGTCGCGACGCGGGCGGCGCGTCGGCCCGGGACGTGGGACCCATGTAGTGGGATCGTGGCGGCGCGTCGGCCCGGGACGTGGGGCCCGTGCAGTGGGATCGTGGCGGCGCGTCGGCCGGGGACGTGGGGCCCGCTTCGCGGTAAGAGACAGGACCCAGGAGGCATGCCGAAAGCGATGCGCGTGTTGATCGTCGCCGATGAGCCCTATGCCGGTTTGCACGGCCGGCAGCAGCGCTTGGCGCTAGGCTTGGCCCAGCAGGGGCATCATGTCCTCTATCTCAATCCGCCGCCGGGCATCCGCCGCGTGGCTCAGGGGCCGGCCGTCGGCCCCACGCCCGAACCCCAGCCGCCGTCCGAACCCACGGTGGACTCCCAACCCCATGCCCGGCTCTGCGTGATCGACACTGGGACCCCGCAAAGCGCAACCACACGTCAGGACTGGACCATTCGCAGCGTGTGGGACGATTGGGCGAACGACCTGCAGGCGATCCTCCGGTCCTCACGCGGGCCCGCGTGCGCTCCGAAGGGCGTCACCGGCTTCGGTCCCGAGGTGACTCTGGTCTACCCACCGGCGATGCTCAAACCGGCGCGCGGAGGCTTTTCGGGGCCGCTGGTCTTCGATTGCCGGGAGGATTTCCCTGGTCTGGCGCGTTCCAGACCGCTGGCCGATGCCTACACCGAGGTCCTCAACGAGGGTCTGCCGCTGGTCGATGGGATGGTCGCCGTCAACCGGTACCTGCTGGAATCGTGGGGACGCCTGCTGCCCGATGAAGCCGCGACCGCCGTCGTGGAGCACGGCGTGGACACCGAGCTCTTCGGCCCTCCGGACCCGGAACGCAAGCAGGCGATTCGCACCGCGCTTGAGCTGGGACCCGATCGCAGGCTGCTCTGCTACTTGGGCCGCGCCGATGAACGGCTGAGCTACGAGGACCTGCAAACCCTGCTGGAACTCGACGCGCACGCGGTTCTGGGTTTCGTCGGCGAGGTGGCGCCGGAGGGACGCGATATCTTCCGCCGGTTGCCTCAGGAGCGGATTGTGCCCCTGGGACCGGTGCCCCCGCGACGGGCCGCCGACGTGGTGGCCGCCGCCGACGTTCTGATCTTTCCCTTCCGGCGCGAACCGCACCTGGAGGGTGTCCGCGGTCTGAAGCTCTACGAGTATTTCGCGACCGGACTGCCCGTGCTGGCCACGTTCCGTCGCACGCTGAAGGTCTTTCGCGATGTGATCTACCTGTACGCGACGCGCGAGGAGTTGGAGGAGGGCTTCGAGCGGGCCTGCCGGGAACCGGCCGACTCGCCGCGGCGGCGCGAGCGCGTGGCCCTGGCGCAGCAAGCTTCCTGGGACCATCGCGTGGGCGAGCTGGTTGCGTACCTGCAGCCGCTGACCGAGCGGGGGACCTCGCGCGGGCAATAGCCGACCGAGGCGGCTCAAAACGATCGCGTGGTCCCGATCGGCGTTGCGCATGCACCAGCGGAACGGCCTCGCGCATGCGCCGGCGGACGGGCGGCGGGAACCAGCGCGGGCCGGCCGGATGCGCACCTGTACGGATGCGCGGATGCGAACCTGTGCTGATGCGCGGATGCGTGCGGGGTCGCGATCGAATCCTCAGACTGAATCTCAGACGATTCTCAGATGATGCGGAGCCATGGGCCCAACAGTTCCTCCACGCGCCCCACCAGCAGCGCGATACGGCCCATGACCGTGTAGCCGAATCCCGCCCCGAAGGTGACCATCAGCACCCAGATGCCGAGGCGGGAGAAGCGTCCGAAGGCCCCTCGGTGTTCCTTGGAGAAGTAGAAGTAGCACAGGGCCGCCAGGATGGCGATCACCGTGATGATGTTCCAGAACATGCTCTCGAAGCTGTACATCCCGTCCTGCATCCCGGCCACCGAGATGAGAGTCGACTGAACCTGGACCATGAAGTCCGCCGTTAGAAAGGCGATCAGCCGCAGACCGGCGGTGGTGCCCAAGATGAAGGCCAGTGCCCAGCGGCTCAGGTGGCCCCCCTTGGGGAACAGCCTGAGCAGCAGCAGGATGCCGAAAACGAGCGGCACCAGATACGAGAGATCGCGCTGATGATCGGTCAACCCGGACATGAACCAGCGCGAGGTGAACTCGGGCAACAGATTGCCGAACAGATTGGGCACCAGCGTGGACCAGAATCCCAGCACCATCCAGTAGGCGGCCGAGACACCGACGAAGAGATGTTCGGCGAACCGATAGAAGGGGTTGTCGTCGTAGAGGAAGCTGAAGATCGAGAGGGTGAGAAAAGCGGCCAGCCAGACGCCGAAATTGCTCATCGAGACGAAGGGGTTGTCCATTTGCCCCATGGCCACCCGCACGATGAAGATGATGATGACCGCCGCCCCAAGTGCATACCAGACGATTCGCTTCGTGCTCACCTCTCTCGCTCCTTCTTGTGCGATTCTGTCTCAACCGCTGCGCGGCGCGTTCCCGCCGCCAATCCTTCTGCACGCGGCTGCACGGCGCGTTCCCGCCGCCAACCCTCACGCACGCAGCTGCGCGGCGCGGCTTCCCGCGCGGGAGATTCCTCCTAGTGCGCCCGGCCCGTTTGACGGTGCCGCCGCAGAATCGTGAAGGTGACGTTGCCCAACACGATGAAGAAGATGATCACCAGGTGCGTCACGGTTTGCGGCCCCATCCGCACCAGCGCCGTCAAGAAGCGCAGATCGTCGAACTTCGGGTGGCGCTCCTTGAGCAGGGCTTCGTATTCGGCGGCCGACTTGATGCCGCCCATCAGGCCCAGGAGTTGGTCGGGGTAGTAGGGATAGAGGAGCGGGGCCTGGACCGCGGTGCACCCTCCCGCGACGGGGATGTTGCCAGGGGTCCCGGCATACTGGACCCATTCCTTGGTGCCGGGATAGCCGGCGCTGACGTTCAGGATGAGATCGAAGGACCGAATGCTGGAGATGCCCTGCAACATCGGCACCTTGTTGATCGCGGTGCCGCGCGCGTCGGTCGTATAGAGACGTTTCAGGTCCGTCAAAATGACGGCGATCACGCCCTCGTTGCCGCTCTTGTAGCCGAGATTCATGTAGTCGACACCGTACTCGAGTTCCGGGTACTCCCTCTCGATCACGTTGGTGATCACCCCGTCGATCATGCTCTGTCCGAGAGGCCAGAGGGCGATGAAGTACATCTTGTGGCCCTTCTCGGCGCAATGGCGCACAAACGCATCCGCCATGGGCTGCAGCTCGGGCTCGCTGCCCGGGTCGTAGTCGAACGGGAGCAGAACCCGGGAGCCCGACGGTAGACCCTCGACCTTGTTGAAGACGTCTTTGACCATCGGCGTGGCAATCTCAGGGAAGGTGAGCCCGAAGAGGGTCGAGATCACCACGGCCAGACCGACGGTCAGAAAGACCCACCGTCGATCCAATCGGTCGAGCTTCTCGATCGTGCGCACGAAACCGCTCACATTGACCTCCTGTGCCGTCCTGACTCGGCTTCGCCGCCGACTGGGGGCGAGCTCAACTGCCAGGACCTAGACACCATTCTGCAGCGCCTCCCCGCTTGCTCAAGCCGACTCAGTCGGAGCCCAGATACGACCGGTCGATGCCGATGATTACCTTCAGCGATGTCGAGATGATTCCCAGCGCGATTCCGATCATGATGGCCCGGTTTCCGGCGAAATTCAGGACCGTCATGATCTTCTCGGCCAGGTAGGGAATCGTCAGAAAGTGCAGGGAGTCGGGCAGCCAGCTCGTGACCAGCGCCCCTACGAACGTGCGCCCCAGCAAGATGATGAAGGCCACCACCAGCAGCAAGGTGGCTTCGGCGTTCTTGGCGCGAAAAGCGCGGAACGAGGCCGAGGCGACGTAGAACGCCAGCATGGCGAACATGGTGGCCGCGCTCGGTCGGAAAATGTACTGATAGGCCCAGTCGAAGTAGCTGCCCGCGGCCGTGACCGCCGAATTGTTGTACGGGCCCGGGTTTCCCACCTTGGTCAGGCCGACGAGGAGCACCACCAGGAAGCCGACCACCGTCACCAGGCTGTATCCCCAACCATTCTGCCGCTTGCTGACGCGATTGCCGTGCATCTTGATCAGGTTGCCGCCTCCCAGAATGAAGGCGATGGCGGCGATGATGTCGAAGAAGATCGAGAACTGCTCGCGCCACTCGGTGATGGGGGGGATGAAGTAGGCCACCACCAGCACGGCCCCGGTAACGGCGGTGATCAGCAATGGAATGGTCTGCCGCATCGCGCTCCCCCTATGCCAAGGTGGTCGACCAGAACTCGCGGATGAACTGGCCGATGCTTTCCAAGAAACTCGAACCGGTCACGCTCGCCAGGGTCAACACCACCACGGCGAGCACGATCGAGACGATACCGACCAGCTTGCCGATGTCCTGACCCTTGATGCTGCCGAGCTGCTTGGGCTCGCCCGACAGGTAGGCGCTGGCGGCGAAGAGCTCCTCGCCGATCAGGGTGTAGTCACAAGCCGCGACAAAGAAGGGTAGCTGGGCCGGCTGGGCGGTTCCCGCAACCTGGATGGCGCCGATCGAGTTGCCGGTCTCCGCCAGAATCAGGCTCTCGGCGAAGAAGGCGCCCATGTAGAAGCAGGTGGCGGGCCGCTCGCGGGCCATATAGCCGTTGACGCCGGCGACATAGCCGAACTGCTCATCGGTGACGTAGTAGATGTTGTTCTCGTCGTAGGACTCCGGACGCCCGGCCGACAGGTAGGCCTCCTTGACCGTCTCGCGGGCCGTGGTCATCACCAGCGCGCGGCTGGTCGGCACCACGAGGTGGGATTCGTACTCCGCCACGGTGCGGGCGAGGTGTCCCAGGATGGTGATGCCCGCGACGGTCTGGATGTCGTTCATATCCTGAATGCCCGGCACGAAGAGGATGGGGCGGCCCATCTCGGTCGCGCGGCCGACGGCCTCGGCAACGGCCTCGAGGCCGGCGATTTTGCGGATGAAAGGCTTGCCGCCCTTCTTGATGTGCTCGATAAAGTAGAGATTGAACCCCAGCAAGACCACCACGAGGATCAGGACGTTCCACTGGCGTGTATTGAGGAGTTGGACGCCCGCCTGCGCCGACGCGGTCACGGCCGAGGCGGCCTCGCCCACGGCCGACAGTGTCTCGATTCGGTAGTAGTAGTCGATCCCGTTCTCGACATTGTTGTCGAGGTATTGGCTGTTGCCGGGAGATGCCTGTCCAATCTCCTCGAAGGGACCGGTCGCCGAACGGGAACGCAGGATGCGATAGCCGGTGACCGTTCCCCCGGGGCCGGTATCCTGGGGCGGCAAGGTCCAATCGATCAGGATATTGCCCCCGGCGTCGCTGGGCGCGTCCCGCGCGGTTACCTCCTGGGGCGCGCTGACAGACGCCGTCGCAGGACCGCCCATCTGCTGGGCGGATCCGGGTGCCCATCCAACCCACAGCAACGCGCCGATCAGGAGCAGAACGGCCCTGATTGAGCCAGCGTGGGAAGGACGGCCTGCGTCCGCGTCAGGGGAGGCTGCTGAGGAGAAGTCCGGGTGAGACCTCATCGTGATGCGCCCTTTCGCGTTGAGCCCGCGGCCGTTCCCGCCGGGTAGCGGCGGGAGCGTGAAGATCACGTGCGGGAGAGTCTACGCGATTCGCCGGAGAGGGGCAATGTCGCGATCCGGGCGACCCCGGACGGCGCACGAGCTTCCTGGGCGGTCCCGGTAGTCGGGGCTGAGACTCCTCAGAGCGACCGAAAGGGCCTTTGCGTTGGCCCCCAGCGCTGCGATGATCGGACAGTGGACTCGACGAACATCCACGGCCTCCGGTGTCGGCGGCGCCGGCTGGTGTCGAGGGGCGCCAGCTCGTGTGGACACGCGGCAGCTCGTGTCAAGGGGCGCCGGCTGGTGTCGAGGGGCGCCCGCACGTGTGGACGCGCGGCAGCAGGAGGGGAGCGGATGGAGCTGATCCGCCATCGTGCCCAGACACTCTATGGGGAACTCGTCCTGCAGATCCGTCGCGGTCCTCCTCCATCCGCCGCCCTCATCCTGGAGGGCGTCTTCCTCATGGACAGCGAGTCGGGCGTCAGCGAGCGGGCGCTTGCCGAGCGGGGGCTTGCCGCGCTGAGCACGGGCGATCGACAGCCTAATGGCGCCCCGCTGCGCGTTCTTCTCGGGGGGCTCGGCCTCGGGATCACCCTGCGTGCGTTGCTCGATGATCCGAGGGTAGGACACGTCGTGGTGGTGGAGCTGTTCGACCAGCTCGTTCGCTGGAACCGGGAGTACGTCGGCTTCCTCAATGGCCGTGGGCTCGAGGATCCGCGTGTGGTCGTCCACGTGGGGGATCTGCTGTGCTTCCTGGAGCAGCGACCGAATCAAGACTGGGTTGGACAAACACCAACTGGGGGGTCGGCCGCTCGCACCGAGTTACCCGCGAGCTTCGACCTCCTGTTGCTCGACATCGACAATGGTCCTACGATGCTCAGTCTGCCGGCGAATGATCGGCTCTATGCCGACACGGGATTGGCATTGCTGCAGCGATGGACGGCCCCGGGCGGAATCGTCTTGATCTGGGCCACCGAGAGAGCGACGCGGTTCGAGCAATGCCTCGAGCGCCAAGCTGGACTCCATTGGAGCCAGGAGACGATTCGCTGGCGGCCCGCTCGGGGTGGTCGTGAGCTCAGCGATGTCCTCTACCAGATCCGCTTCCAGATGGGCTGAGCCCGGGGCGACGGCGCGGCGGTGTGCCGGCGTGGCGGTGTGCCGGCGTGGCAGCGTGGCGGATCGGCTGAGCCGGGGCGACGGCGCAGCGGACCGGCTGAGCCCGGGGCGACGGCGCGGCGTCGCGAGCAAACTGCGTGCCCGGCCCACGAGTGTCCTGACTGCGGCAGGGGAGATCGAGCCCTGTCTGCGGCTGCTGCGTCGCGCGTGACCGGCACCCTGCTGCTGCGTCGCGCGTGACCGGCACCCTGCTACTGCGTCGCGCGTGACCCGCTCCCGCTACTGTGAGTCGTCCGATTGCTCTTGGGCGCGCTTGATGGCTTCCGCCAGGACGTTGAACCCGCCGGGGGGCGCCGTGGAGACCCCCTTGCCGTGATTGGCCCCGCCCACCTCCACTGGGCCTCCTTCCGGGGCCTCCACGATGTTCCGCCGGCTCAGGCGAATGCGGCCCTGATCATCGATGTCGATGATCTCGACCTCGAACTTGTCTCCGATGGGAAACTGCTTCCGCAGATTGGCCTCTCGGGCCAGTCCCGTCTCCTGTCCGGGCAGCAGACCACTGACCCACGGTCCCAGTGACGGCAGATCGAGGAACACGCCATAGGGCTTGACGGTCCGCACCACGCCTTCCACGCGATCCCCGACGGCGCCGTCGTGATCGAGCTTCCGCGCGCGCTCGGGGCGGTCTTCCTCGCGCAAGACCAGAGACACCCGCCGCCGAGCCGCTTCGATCCGAGAGATCTTGACCGTGATCTCCTGTCCGACGACGGGGACCTTTTCGTCAGCAGCCGCAGTTGCGTCCTTGGCGTCTTTGGCGCCCTGCGGGTCCGATGCGGGACTCGCGGCGCCCTTGGCGTCCGGAGCGGGCGTGCCGGCGACTTCCGGCGGGGAAGCGGCGGCCGCGTCCTGATCGGCGGGCTCCTGTGCGTCACCGGCGACGGTCTGCGGCTTCTCGCCGGCAGCCGGTGCGGCCGGCGAGCCCGCCGATGCGGCCGGTGTCTGTGCGCCGCGCCGATCCCGGGGCTTGTACTGCGACACGTGCAGCAGTCCCTCGATTCCCGGATGAATCTTGACGAAGGCTCCGAAATCGGTGACGCGGACGACCTTCCCGACCACGATGTCACCCTCGTGGAACTGATCCTCGATCGCAGTCCACGGATCGGCCAGCAGGGCCTTCATGGAAAGCCGGATGCGCTCGCGGCCCTGCCTGTCGCGGGTGATCTCCATGACCTTGACGCGAACCTTCTCCCCGACTTTCAGCACCTCGCTCGGATGTTGGATGCGATCGAACGCGATCTCGGAGATGTGAACAAGGCCGTCAATGCCGCCGATGTCGACGAAAGCCCCGAAGGGCTGCAGCCGCATCACCACACCATCGAATTCCGCACCCTGCTGGACCTGGCCGCGCAGCTCCTTGGCCCTCTCCTTGCGCTCCTCCAGCAGGATCTCCCGCCGGGACAGAACGACCTTCTTCTTCTCTTCGTCCAGCTCGATGACCTTGAAGTCGAGGATGTGATTGAGGTGGATCTCCGGTTTCTCGCAGCGGCCGATTTCTATCTGCGAGAAGGGGCAGAAAGCACGGCGCCCCTCGATCAACACATCCAGCCCGCCGCGGTTGATGCCCGCGACGCGCCCGCGAACGGCCAAGTTCTTCTCCTTGGCCTCGCGCAGCCGCTGCAGGACCTCCGAAGCCGGAGGGAAGAGCGACGTGGCCAACTTGATGTGGGGATGCGTTCCGACAACATACACCTGCAGTCCGTCACCCTCGGCAATGCTGAGGTTTCCGTAGTCATCGCGCAGGTGCAGGAGATCCAGGGTCCCCTCATCCAGCTCGTGCTCACCCAACCCGATCGTGGCATGGGTGTCGCTGAGCTTGATGACCTTGCCCCAGAGCCGCTGTCCCACCTTGTAGGTGCGGCCCTCGTCCTTCGGGGGCTCCGCCGATGCGGCCGATTCGTCGGCCGCGGGCGTGGGTGACGCTGACGTGGCCGGTTGGTCGGCGGCAGGTCCCGGCGTTGCTGGCGTGGCCGGTTGGTCGGCGGCGGGTCCCGGCGTTGCTGGCGTGGCCGGTTGGTCGGCGGCGGGCGCGGACGCCTGAGGCGTTGGTTCATCCCCGGCTGCCGACGCTTGCTTCGGCGGGGTCACCGGCGACGTATCCGCCTTGGTCTCGGTCCTCTCGGGCGCTGGGGAAGGGGTCGCCTCCATGTTCCCGGGCGCCTGCTTGCCCTGCCCCAACGGCGACGGTTGCCCGCCTGTTTGACCCCGGAGATTGCTCTCCTCAGCGTTCACCTTCTGCCTCCTGTTGATCCTCTGATGGTTTGGTTGTTCCAGACCGCCCCTCGGATCCCCTGTCCGCTCCCGCATTCGAAACCGGACGAGGGACGGTTTTCTCAGACCGGAATCTACGAATGCTCGGAGGGGAGAGCGCGGAGAAAACCCAATCGAGGATGGCCTGTCTTACTTGTAACGGTACACAATCCGGCCCCGCTCCAGATCATAGATCGAGAGCTCGACGATAACCTTGTCGCCAGGCAGGATCCGGATGAAGTACTTGCGCATCTTGCCGCCGATATGAGCCAGAATCAGGCGTCCGTCTTCCAGCTCGACGCGGAACATGGTATTCGGGAGCGCCACGCGGACGATTCCCTCGACCTCCACGGCGTCTTCTCTGGGTTTGCGCACAGGGGGACCATCGGTCTTGCGGCCGCCTCCGCGGCCGCCTCCGCGGCCGCCTCCGCGACCACCGCCCCTGCCGCCTCCTGGACCTCCTCTTCTGGGCTTTCTTGCCATCAACCCTCCAGATGCGGCCATGAACTACACAGGACCGTGATCCGATCCGGTGCCGGCCACCCGCGGGCGGGTGCACCCTCAGATCGAAACACCGATCGATTATCAGACATCGGCTCCTCGGATGGCAAGTCCTTTGGGCTCCGTGGAGGACCTTCGAAGCCCCTGTGCCGGCAGACCCGACTTCGCCAATGCGGGCGCGTTCTGCAATGCCAGCCTGCCCGGGGATGCCCCCCAAGCGAGGTTCGGGGAAGCTTGGAGGCGTGGATTCGTGTGGACGATGCCGGCCGGTAGGGACAGCCCGTTCGGAGGCGGGTGCGGTAGGCCGCCAGCGGGATCGCGTGTCCGAAGGCCCAGGTATTCCTTGGGCATGAAAGCCTCGGCGACCAGACGGCCAAGGCGTCTCGCGGGAGGACAGCGGCCGAGAAACGGTAGCGGGGCGCCCCGCGGTTCCCGCGGGGGAGAGCAGGCTCTCAGGTGATGCCAAGACGGTTGCGGGCGGCTTGGCCCGAGGATCGCATCGGCCAGAACCGACGACAGGCTCCGAACGAAGGAGCCGGCGACACCCGATCGGGGCCCCGGATTGTGACCGCGCCGGGGCCTCGGATTGTGACCGCGCCGGGGCC
>CAZPGB010000005.1:0-152025 GCA_964585945.1 uncultured bacterium
TCGAACGGTATCTGTCCGCCGCATAAGGGGAGTCGCATTTATGCAACGCTGGGGTCCAGGCAGATCCAACCGAGCTGTGCAGCGGTGTGTTGATCGCCCACCATGTGCCGCAGCTCTCTTACACACAGCCTGGCACGGGAGACTACTGCCAGGAGTACGCGTTGTACAGCATCGACGACCTCACGGAGGTCGTGGCGGAAATCACCGTAACGGACACGTTGCCTTGCTGCTGGTTCGTCATCGCCGCTTGGGCGGAAGAAGACAAGCAGTGGTGTGGCGTTGAGTTCGGATTCGGAGACCACGACGCCGCCTTGTTCCGGATCGACGCGTATGGGCCCTGTTTCCCGGACGACGGTCTGGAGATCTCCACCGATCACTGGCCCGGTCCGAGTGAGGGAACCGCCTTTGTGGTCACGGGTCCGGAGTGGTCCGGCAACTGGCTGCCCGTCTATTATTTCCAGGGCCTGGCCTACGGCTATGGGGCGACGACCGTGATTCCACTGAACGAGGATCCCGCCACCGGCTTCATCGGGTTCTCCAACTGCCTCTGCCCTTCCACGCAATGGGAGGTCGAACCGGAGGGCCGCGGTGCGATGGGAATCGCCACGCCGGGGATCGTGCCCCAATTCCCCGTCTGGGAGATGGGCGCGTGTTGTTACGAGACCGGCGATTGCATCTTGCTTCCCGAGCCGGAGTGCTACTCGCAAGGGGGGTGGTATGCCGGCGGTGACTGTCAGCCAAATCCATGCCCCCAGCCCCAGGGCGCCTGCTGTGTCGGCGGCTACTGCCACGTGACCGATCCGGAGGAGTGCCAGGGCATCGGCGGCGAGTGGTTGGGCACGATGACGGCCTGCGATCCCAATCCCTGCGAGGCGGTCTGCTGCCTGCCCCCGACGTTCGAGGAATGCATCATCACCCTGGAGGACGACTGCGCCTGGCAGGGCGGTCACTGGCACCCCGATTGGGTGAGCTGTGAGCGCAATGTATGCGAGCTGATCTCACCGGCGCGGCCGGCGACGTGGGGGCGGATCAAGAGCATGTACCGTTGAGAGCAGGCCGCGGGCCTGCGGATCGGTTTGGGAGGCCACCGACGGGTGCAAGGGACTCGGAGAAAAAAGAACTCGGAGGACCCAGCCGCGCCCTGCGCGTCCCACCTGGCGCTCCCAAAGCTGGTCTCGCAGGAGCTTCTCGGTCGCGCCAGCCAGGGTCGACGGATCCTCCGAATACGTTGCCTCGTTTTGGGGCCTCGTCTTGGGGCGTCGCAGATCGTGTGTGCAGAACCGTGACGCCCGAAGCGGGGACGAGTCCCCTTCTTCTGAAGAGACGCACCTGTCCCCGGGGAAATACCCACGGCGGTCGAAAACGCGCAATGGAAGGCTGGAAATCAGCGCAGAATGGTGAATGTGATCCGCTGCGTATCCCGCTGGCCCCGGATCAACGCGTAGTATACGCCTGTCGATAGCCGGGGGCCGGATGCGCCGCCGCCGAGGTCCACCCAACCACCGACGGCCGGCAGATCCATCTCGGCCACGCGACGGCCTTCCAGGTCGAGGACCTCCAGTCTGAGGGAACGCCCCGAACGCTCCCTCTCCCAGCCTGCCATCTGGAAGCTGAGCCGGCCGTGGGAGGGGTTGGGATGGACGGTGAGCAGCCCCGGCGAGACGAGCTCCGGTACATGCGCGGCGCCCGCGCCCAGTGCCGTCGGCAGATGGATGCGCCCGCTGCCCAGCTTGCCCACGTAGGCCTCGTTACCGGGAATGGCGTAGATCGGCTCGATCCCGCCCTCGACGGCGGTCGCGATGGCTTCTGGAACCATCCCTGGATTCTCACTCAACAGCAACGCCACCTCCCCGGACACCAGGGGCGTCGCGAACGAACAGCCGCTTCCCAGACCCCAATCGCCGCCGGGGAAGGCGCTGCGAAGACCGACTCCGGGAGCCGAAACCAGCACGTCGTATCCGAAGTCGGCAAACTCCGCCTTCACGTCCGAGGAGTCGAGCGCGGTGACCATCAACGCGAGCGGGTCGCAGGCCGGATGGTAGGGCGGGTACTCCATGTTGCGGTTCCCGGCGCCCGCGACGCTGATGCTGCCATGTACGTTGGCGACGTGGAGCTTCTGCTGAATGGTCTCGACGATCGTCGGAGTCCCGAAGCTGGCGTTGATCACATGGGCCCCGTGGACGGAAGCCTGAACGAAACCCTTGGCGACGCTGTACAACGTGCCGCAGCCTTCGTCGTTCAGCACACGGATCGGCATGATGCGCGCCTCGGGGGCCACCAGGGCGACGAGTCCGGCCACCATCGTTCCGTGGCCGTAGCCTTCGTCGATCAGGCCGTCCTCATCGTCGTCGATGCCGTTGGCTTCTTCCCACGGCTCGTGGTCGTCGTCGAGGCAATCGAACCGGTACTCGGTGAGCCGATCTTCGAAAACCTCGTGCAGCGGGTCGAGACCGGTGTCCAGCACGGCCACCGTCACACCCTCGCCGCGGGAGATGAGGTGGGCTTCCTCCAGGCCGATCCTGACCGTCATCGACTGATCGATGAAATCCTCCCAGGTGCCCCCGATCATCCCGATCACCATCTGGCGGACACCCTCAGGCGTCTCGAGAACCCAGTTGACCTCGGCGAGCTCGATCGCGGGGTCGGTGATCAGATCCTCGACGAACTCGACCAGATCCTCCACCCCCTCGGCGCGGATGAGGTAGAGGTTGTCCTCCGGATCAGCGGTGATGGTCGTGGTGCCCCAGCGCTGGTTGACCTCCTCGATCGTGTGTCCGTCTACAAGAATGCAACAAATCTGCTCGGGGACGTACTTCGGATCGTCGTCGGCCGCGGCCGGACCCATGACGCCAACTCCCAGCAGTGGAAGGAAGAGGAGCAGAGCGAGGGTCCGGTTGGTGCGCATGGTTGTACCTGTTTGTCGGGGCCGCGCCAGCACGGCCGTGTTTCGCATCCGCAAGAGCTGCCTCAGGTGTTCGCCACCTAGTATGAGAATTCTACGATTTGCGCCGTCGGGTCGTCAACGGCAACCGGGCCGAGCCCTGCAGCGACCGGCCACCCAGGAACTTGCATGGCGAGAGACCCCGCCGCCCCATTCTGGCCGTCGCCCTCGCACGAGGCTCGACCCATGACCCATATCGTCCCCTATCTCGTGCCCCAGCTCCTCGTCGGACTGGCCCTGGCCTCCTACCAGGTCGCGATCCAGGACATCGTGGGAGCCGACGTCCTCGGCCTCTGTCGAGCGGGTCCTGACTGCGTGCAGAAGGTCGACATAGGGCTGGGGCCGGATTCGATTCCCTGGATGTCGCTCGGGGCGTTCGCAATCCTCCTGGGGCTGCTTCTTCGGGCGCGCCGGTGATCCCCGGAACCTCGCGTCGTCTCAATCCTAAGGAGCACAGGGTCCTTCCAGGGGATATCCCGGTTGTGGGGGGACGCGAACGGACCCATCATGCGCGCTGCAAGGCAAGCGGAGCGCGACATTCCAGTGGAACCCGGGCCGGTGGAACTCGGGCGGGAGCGTGATCCATGAGCAAGACCGAAACCGATCCCAACATCTTCGTGATCTTCGGGGGCACCGGCGACCTCGCGCGCCGCAAGCTGTTGCCCGCGCTGGCGCGTCTGGTCGCCGACGAGCTCCTGGGACCCAACTCGCACGTACTCGCCGTGGCGCGCGACCGCTCCTTCGACGACGACTCCTTCCGCGAGCTGACGCGTCAGGCGCTGGCCGACGCGGGCGTGACCGAGAAGCAGGGCGCGTGGTTGTGCAGCAGCCGGCTCCACTTCCAGGCCATCGGCGAGAGCCGGCCCGAGGACTTCCGCGCGCTCGGACAGCGTCTGGAGGAGATCGAGCGCGAGTTCGAGCTTCCGGGCAACCGCGTCCTCTACCTGGCCCTGCCGCCCGCGGCCTTCGCCAAGACCGTCGAGGGATTGCGGAAAGCGGGCATCCACCGGAGCCGGGGATGGACCCGATTGGTCATCGAGAAGCCCTTCGGCCACGATCTGACCTCCGCCCAGGAGCTGAATCGGTTGGTGCACCAGAGCTATGAGGAGACCCAGATCTACCGGATCGACCACTACCTCGGCAAGGAGACGGTGCAGAATCTGCTGGTCTTTCGTTTCGCCAACGCGTTCCTCGAGTCGCTCTGGAACCGCGAACGGATCGACAGCGTCCAGATCACCGTGGCCGAGAAACAGGGCGTTGGGAGCCGCGCCAAGTACTACGACAAGTCCGGCGCGCTGCGCGACATGGTGCAAAACCATATGGCTCAGCTCGTGACGCTGCTGGCGATGGAAGTGCCCGGCGCGTACCGGCCCGATTCGATCCGTTACGAGAAGGTCAAGGTGCTGCGCAACATCGCCCCCATTCTTCCCGAAGACGTCGTCCTGGGCCAGTACACGGCGGGCCGGCAGGACGGACAGGACGGACAGGACGTCCCCGCCTATCGCGATGAAGACGACGTCCCGAGCGATTCGCAAACCGAGACCTTCGTTGCCATGCGGCTATGGATCAACAACTGGCGCTGGCAGGGCGTTCCATTCTACTTGCGCACGGGCAAGCGCATGCCGCGGCGAATCACCCAGGTGGCGCTGCAGTTCCGCCGCTCGCCGATCTGCCTGTTCGAGGAGATGGGCGGCGGCTGCGCCGAGATCGGCAATGTCCTCGTGATCACGCTGCAACCGGACGAGGGCTTCGCGCTGCACTTCGATGTAAAGCGGCCGGGCGAGCCTTTCGAGCTGAGGCGCATCCCGCTGGCCTTCGATTACCAGAGCCGTTTCCAGGAACTGCCCGACGCCTACGAGACCCTCCTGCTCGACATCCTGCGTGGGGAGCAGACCCTCTTCGTCCACTCGGAGGAGGTCGAGGCCTCCTGGGAGATCTTCGATCCGATCTTGAGGAACCCGCCGTCCCTGCATACCTATTCGGCGGGAAGCTGGGGGCCCGAGGAAGCGTCCTCTCTGGTCATCCCCGGTGATCCGCTGTGCCACGGAGAATCCGATCCCGAACGATCAGGACGGTCCGCCCTACGGGCCGGGTCGAGTCCGGGAGAGACGCCGGCGGCGGAGCAGCCATGAGAGCGTACGACATCCACCGCTTCCCCGATATCGAAGCGCTCGCCGCAGCGGTTGCCGAACGCGTGGTGGCCCTGACCGCGAGCAGCCAGGCCGAGCGCGGCGCGTGCCGGTGGGCGCTGGCGGGAGGCAGTACGCCTCGCCGGTTGTACACACTTCTGGCCGAGCCGACCTGGAGTAAGCGGGTGGACTGGGATCGTGTGCAACTCTACTGGGGCGACGAGCGCTGTGTGCCGCCCGAAGATCCGGCCAGCAACTACCGCATGGCCCGCGAGACGTTGATCGACCGAGTATCCATTGTGGCGGAGAATGTTCACCGCATGCGGGGAGAGCTTCCGCCCGAGGAAGCCGCTGCGGAGTATCGGCGGCGACTGGGCGCGGAGCCGCTGGACGTGATTCTGCTCGGCATGGGGGCCGATGGGCACACCGCATCGCTCTTTCCCGACGATCCGAGCTGGCGGGAAGAAGGAAGGGTCGTCCTCGCGACGCGCAGTCCTCAGCCCCCGCACGAGCGAATATCGCTGAGCTTGGCGACGATCCGCGCGGCGCGGGCGGTCTTGATGCTGGTCACCGGCGGGGACAAGGCGCCCCGCGTGGCCCAGGTGCTCGCGCAGACCGAATCCGCGGGCGAGCTCGCGCCGGGGCGACGGCCCGAGCTGGCCGACGCCAGGCTCCTGCCGGCGGCAGCCGTCGCGCCGACAAACGGACGCCTCGACTGGTACCTCGATCACGCGGCCGCAGCCGAATGGAAACGCTAACCATCCTCACGGAGGAGATCATGGCCAGGAAACCACCGCACGAGTCAAAGACGCGATCGAAGACGAAGAAGACGAGCGACCCGTCCCGGGAGAGTGCGCCGTTCCAGATCGGGATCATGGGCATGGGGGTCATGGGACGCAATCTGGCGATGAACATGGCCGACCACGGCTATCGGGTGCTGGTGCACAACCGCAGTCCCGAGCCCGCCGAACGGGCGGTGGCAGAGAGCGACGGCAAGCTCAGCCATGCCGTGGAGCTGGACGAGTTCATCCGCGGACTGGAAAGACCTCGTCGCGTGATGTTGATGGTCAAGGCGGGCGGGCCGGTCGATCAGGTCCTGGAGCAGGTGCGGCCCCTCCTGGATGAGGGCGACATCGTGGTCGACGGAGGCAACTCCTGGTTCCGCGACACCGAGCGCCGCGAGCGGGAGCTGGCCGAATCGGATGTGCACTTTTTCGGGGTGGGCGTCTCGGGCGGTGAAGAGGGAGCCCGTCACGGACCCTCCATCATGCCCGGAGGCGACCGGCGCGCCTACACGGCCATCGCGCCCGTCTTCGAGGCCATCGCCGCCAAGACCGATTCGGGTCCCTGCGTCACGTACGTGGGTCCCGGCGGCGCGGGCCACTTCGTCAAGATGGTGCACAACGGCATCGAGTATGCCGACATGCAGTGCATCGCGGAGAGCTACGACGTGTTGCGGCGCCTGCTGTTTCTACCGCTGCCCCGCATCGCCGACGTCTTCGCCGAATGGAACCGAGGGTTGCTTCAATCCTTCCTGATCGAGATCACGGCCAAGATCCTGCGCGTCAAGGACAGCGTGGCCGGTGGCCATCTGATCGACCGCGTGCTGGATCGAGCGGAGCAGAAGGGCACCGGCCGATGGACCGCGCAGATGGCGCTGGAGCTGGGCGTGCCGGTCCCTTCGATCACAGCCGCCATCGACGCGCGCGTGCTCTCCAGCATGAAGGCCGAGCGGCTAGAGGCCGCTGAGGTGCTGTCCGGCCCCTCGAACGTGCGCATCGAGGGCGACGCCGAGAACTGGGTGCCCGCGGTGCGTGATGCGCTGTACGGCGCAAAGATCGGAGCCTATGCACAGGGTCTGGCTCTGATTCAGCAGGCTTCGACCAAGTACGAGTGGGGCATCGACCTGCAGGAGATCGCACGCATCTGGAAGGGCGGCTGCATCATTCGCGCCAGGTTCCTCAACGCGATCATGCAGGCCTATGGCCGCGATCCGCAGCTCAAGAACCTGTTGCTGGACCGCTCCATCTACGCGTGGCTCGAGACGTCCCAAGACGACTGGCGGCGCATCGTGGCCCAGGCGGTCACCGCCGGCATTCCCGTCCCGGGCATGAGCGCGGGACTGGCCTACTACGACAGCTACCGCAGTAAGCGGCTGCCGCAGAATTTGACGCAGGCCCAGCGCGACGCCTTCGGAGCGCACACCTATCAGCGCACCGACGATCCGCGAGGGGAGGCGGTGCACACGGACTGGATCACACAATCCAGGTCGAGCCGATCCGTATTGTAGTCGTGTTGTAGTCGTCGGCTCCGGTGAGGCCGTCGAGTTGTGCTCCTCGGGCGGCGAAGAAGACGGCTGCCGAGCGCGCACCAAGGCACGTGACCGGCGGCGCGTCAGTCGTCGAGCCGCCGCAGAAGGGACGCCGTGCGCCGCTCCAGGGACGTGTCCCTGGCGACCTCCTTGGCCTTCAGGAGGAGCGGGCGCGCCTCGTCGTTCCGACCCTGCTCGGCCAGCAGGAAGCCGAGGTTGTACAGAACCACCGCATTGGACGATTGCTCTTCCGTGAGGGTGGAAATGCTAGGAGTTGATCTGACGGTCAGGTAGAATCCTGGGTTCTGGTCCCCGGGGATGGGGCGGGAATCGAGGAGGAGGCGGATGACGCAAGAGCAGAAGATCATTGGGGCAAGTGATCGGGCTGTTGGCGTTGGGCAAGCCGCTGGATAACGTCTCGCAAGCATGCCGGGTGAGGGGCTACAGTCGGGACAGCGTCTATCGATTCAAGGAGTTGTAGGAGCGTGGCGGCGAGGCCGCCCTGCAGGAGATCTCGCGGCGCAAGCCGATCCTGAAGAACCGGGTGGCACCGGAGGTGGAGGCGGCGGTCAAGGAGCTGGCCTTGGCGCAGCCGATGTGGGGTCAGGCAAGGTGGGTTTCGCCAAGCTCGATGATCGCAAGACGCCGCTCACGGCGGCGGATCTGCTCAACGACCGGGTGGTGCTGTTCTTCGAGGAGTACGGGGTACCCCTGCAGCGTATGCTGACCGACCGGGGCACGGAGTACTGCGGGTCACCGGAGCGCCACGATTACGCGTTGTATCTGGCGGTTGGGAACATCGATCACACGCGGACAAGGACGAAGAGCCTGCAAACGAACGGGATCTGCGAACGCGTCAACCGGACGCTCCTGGACGCGTTCTGTCGGGTGACGTTCCGCCGTAAGCTGTACCACAGTCTCGAGGAGCTGCAGGCGGACCTGGATGAGTTCATGACCTACGACAACACCGAGCGGACGCACCAGCGGCGCTGGTGCTATGGCAAGACTCCCATGCAGACGTTCTTGGACAGCGTACCGTTGGCGAAGGAGAAGGCGCTGGTCTCAGCGTCGTAGGCGGTCAACCATGGCAGGGTGGAACCAGGGACCGAACATCTGTCTGTCGGAGAAAGTCGTGACTTCCACACCTGAATCGCTGCGCGACTCATGGAAGGAGCCGGGCATCGGCTTCTTCTCAACGCCCGTGGGCGTTTGTGGGCTGGCCTGGACGGGCAGGGGTGTCGACCGACTGCAGCTTCCCGACCGCGACGAAGCAGCCACCCGCGAGACCCTGCGTGCGCTCGCGCCCGACCGGCGCATCCACTCACGGCTACCCGCCTCCGCGCGCAACGTGTCGCAGCGCGTGGCGCGCCATCTGAAAGAGGGCCGCGATCCGCTGCACGACGTCCGCCTCGATCTGAGCGCATGCTCGACCTTCGCGCGGGCTGTTTATCGAATGCTCCGCCGGGTGGAGCCGGGACAGACGATCTCCTATGGAGAGCTGGCGCGCCGCGTCGGACGGCCCAACGCCGTCCGCGCCGTGGCGCGCGTTCTGGCCGCCAATCCGGTGCCCCTGCTGGTGCCCTGCCACCGCGTGCTCCACGCCGATCGCACGTTGGGGGGATTCTCGGCGCCGGGTGGACCGGCGCTGAAAGCCCGGCTGCTCCATGCGGAGGGCGTCCACCTGGACCCGCGCCACGCGGCCGGGATCGCGCATCTACGCGCCGCCGATCCGGTCCTGAAGGGGATCATCGATCGCACGGGCCCCTGCCTGCTGGGACTGCTACATTCGCGTACACCCTACGAGTCGCTGTTCCAGGCCATTCTCTACCAGCAGCTCTCCGGCAAGGCGGCCGCCACCATCGAGCGCCGCGTGCGTGCGTTGAACGGCAAGGCCTGGCTCCCCCGGCCCGATGAGCTGGCCCGCATCTCCAATGCGCAGCTCCGGGGCGCCGGCGTCTCGCGTCAGAAGAGCGGCTACATCCGCGACCTTGCCGCGCATGTCGCCGACGGCCGGCTTCCGCTGTCAGGCCTGCGGCGCATGTCCGACCAGGACGTCATCGATCGCCTGACCGCCGTCAGGGGCATCGGTCGCTGGTCGGCGCACATGTTTCTCATGTTCCAGCTCGGTCGGCTGGATGTGCTCCCCGTCGACGACCTCGGGCTGCGGGGCGGCGTCGGCAAGGCCTACGGCCTCGGGCGCGCCGCAACGCCGGAAGAGGCGTCGCGAATCGGCCGGCCGTGGGCGCCCTATCGTTCCATGGGAAGCTGGTACATGTGGCGCAGTCTCGAGGCCGGCGGGATGTAGGCGGGCGCTCGTCTCGGCTCCGTGGTCGCGCACGTTGCGGGCCGGAGGTCTCAGCCCGCCTCTTCCCGGTATCCCACCGTCAGCTCGGGCTCGGTTTGCTGCATGAACTCGAAGCGCATGCTCTCGACTCCGAATGCCTTGCCGATCGACTGCAGCGTGGCGCGGGCCGAGGTCTGGACGTCCGATTCGAACGAGCCGATGAGCTGCCGCGCCTGCTGCTCGGCGTGCGCCTTGGCGGCGGCGACCAGGCGGTTGCGATGATCCTCCGAGAACCCGTCGCTCAAAAAGCCGCTGAGCAAATCGGGGAGCAGCCACGGGAGCAGGCGGGAGCGCTGTTCATCGTAGAATCGAATGTCGCGGATGTGGGCCTCGTGCAGGCACGGGGGCATGGTGACCACGTACTCGTCCCCGCCGGCGGGATCGATGCGAAAGCTCGGGCTGCGCAGGTCGTAGCGGAAGTCGATCTCGAACTCGAAGATCATGGCCATCTTCTTCCTCGAGAGCACCCAGGCGAGGTACTTGGCCCCGAAGTCGCCCCACGAGTGGTCGGTCTCGGTCACGATCTCCTTGGTGATCACCTTGAAGACCGAGAGCTGACCGATGGAACGAAAGCGCTCGATGCTGGAGTGAATCGAGATCGCGGCGGCGGGAGTCCGCTTGCGACGCTGGATCAGCAGGGCGATCAAGAGCCCGATGACCGCCAGGACCAGCACCAGGATCACGACCGAAGCAAGGATATCGCTCATGGCATTTCCTCCGGCGGCACCGGATCCGGCCTTCGCTCAGACGGCGGCACCGCTCCAGACGCGCCAGTGTATCACGCTTGGCCATCCTCCGTATCGCCCTGCACGTAGGCGCACAACAGCCGTACGGCTTCGTCCACGAACGCGCCGCGATCCAGCGAAACGGGCGCATCGTGCACCAACCAGCGCGACAAGGCCTCCGTCGCCTGCACCATCACATGCGCCGCCGCCGAGGGATTCGCCACCTTCAGGTCGGGACGCGTGCTCAAGATCTGCTCGGTGCGCTCGACGATGCCGCGTTCACCCTCGGCGTGGAGCGCGCGCACGGCCGCCCGGTGGGGCACTTCCTCGGCCAGCACCCGATGCAGGCGGGGATTCTCGGCGTGCATGTCGACCAGTCTCGTGAAGAGCCCTCGCACGGCCCGCGCGAAGGGCATGTTCGGGTCCGCCATGTCTTCCAGGGACCGGGTGATGATCGGGCGCACCTGCATCAGGTGCCGCTCGTGAAGGCTCACGAGAATCGCATCCTTGTTGGGAAAGTACTGGTAGACGGAGCCGATCGAGACCCCAGCGCGCTCGGCGATGTGGTTCGTGGTCGCGGAAGCGAACCCCGATTCGGCGATGAGCTGCGCGGCCGCTTCGAGGATGGCCGCCACCGTTTCCCGCGCGCGCGCCTGCCGAGGTCGCCGACGCGGCTGCAGTCCGGGTCCGGAAAGCCGAGCCTCCTGGCCATCCGTCGAACCGGCAGTCCGCGCGCCGCGTCCGTATCTTTTCTCTTTGGTAGAGATTGCGCCCCACCTCCCTTCGCCCGAGTGGAAGCTCACAATGCGAGTCAACAATATGAGTCTTTGCTCGTATTATCAGGATAGTGAGCAATTGCTCGAATATCAAGTCGCACTTGGCGGCCACAGACGGAGGAGAGGAGAACGAGATATGTCGTCCCCAGCTTCCATCCCAGCATCCTGCCACGTCTGTCCTTGGTGGCTCGGCTATCTGATGGCCAGCCCCTTGCGCCGCGTCTTCGAGCGCCCGGAACGCCTCCTGGGGCCGGTGGTGAAATCGGGCATGACCGTGCTGGATTTCGGGTGCGCGATGGGCTTCTTCAGCCTGCCGCTGGCCCGCATGGTCGGCCCCGAGGGTCGGGTGATCTGTGTCGACCTGCAACCGAAGATGATCGATGTCCTGCGCAGGCGCGCGAGGCGGGCGGGCCTGGACGGGCGCATCGAGGCCCGCGTCTGCAGCGCGACCGATGTGCGGATCGCTGACCTCGCGGGAACGGTGGATCTGGTGGCTGCCATCCACGTGGTGCACGAGACTCCGGACGTCCCGGCCGCCTTCGCCCAGCTCCGCCGAGCGCTCAAGCCCAACGGTCGATTGCTGCTGATCGAGCCCAAGGGACATGTCTCGTCTGCGTCCTACACGCGGACTCTCGAGCACGCTGCGCAACAGGGCTTCATCCAGGAGCACGCGCTGAGCCTGCGGCGGAGCCGGGGAAACCTTCTCGCGGCCGCATCGGCATGAGACTCGTGCGTCTCATTCCGCACAATCTCGAAACGTCAGCCTCGCACAGCTCTTGCGCAGCGCTCATTTGACCGCTCCTGGGGCCTTCCCTACCTTGGTGATACCGGTCGGTGCGCGGCGAGCCCTCGCCACGGTCGCGTCAAGCAGCGGGCACGCCCCTGGGTGCCCTTTGAGATAGATGGCGGCCGGCCCTCTTTCGGGGGCCGGCCGCATGCTACGATGGAAGGACTCGAAGAACAGCTCTCTCCAAACTCAGGGGAGCACGACGACCGGTCGCGCGACCGCCTGTGCCGTGCCGTCCGATCTCACCGCCCGCACTCGGTAGACCCCCGTCGGAACGCGCATTCCGCGCTCATCGCGTAGATCCCATCGCCAGCTCGCCGAGCCGGCGGCGTCGAGCGCGAGGGCGGCGCGCCGAACCAGTCGACCTTCAGCGTCCATCACCTGCAGGGTCACCTCGCCCTGGGGTCGATCGCCTGCGACACGCAGCGTGACCGTCCCGCCGCTTCGCACGGGATTCGGATGCGGCGTCGCCAAGCGCACGCGCGCAGCAGGGGTGGAACTCGACGCGGCGGGAGTGGTCTCCGGTTCTCCCGCCGCTGACACGTCGAGCGAATCGACCGCCAGGGACACCGCATCCAGAAACGGCATGTAGAGCCCTTCGGGACACAGCAGATCGGCTGCGTACTGGAAGTAGCGATGCCCGTGGTGGAGGCTCGGCAGGGCGGTTCCGGGCTGGTGGTAGAAGCTGCCCATGGTTCCGTCCGGGCCGTAGAACGCGCTGGCCGTCATCTGGGCCAGCGTCTCTCCGGATCGGATCTGAAAGCGCACTTGATTGCCGCCCAGGTTCTCGAATGCTTGCCAATCCAGCACGCCGTGGGCCGTTGCCGTTCCGAAGTCGTGAGGCTGCGATAGGAGCCGGCCGTACGACTCGCTTGCGGTCACGTAGAGCCGACCCACATCGGTCGCTTCCGTGCGCGAGGTGGAGATGTAGAGCCGGCCGTAGTAGGTGACAATCGACTCGATCTCCTCCGATTCGGGATTCAATCCCAACGATCCGAGCGTCTCCCACTGATTGCGGGTGATCCAACGGTAGAGGACGCAATCGAGGCCGCCACCGTAGAGGGCCCCCTTGTACTTGTGGATCCCCCGACACCAGCGATAGCCGTCGAAGGGCAGCCAGTGGCCGATCCAATCCTCACCGTTGTAGATGAACATTCGGTTGTGGATCGTCATCAGGAGCGAGTCGCCCCACGTGGTGAACATCGCATGCTTGTCTTCCGGCAAGCCGGGGATGGGGATCGTGTCCCACGCGGTCCCGTCGAGCGTCGCGTAGATCACCTCGTCCTGAGGCGGGAAGCCGTCGGGCTGCACAAACAACCGGCCGTTGAATGACCCCAGACCGAAAATCCTCCGCACCGGATGCGTCTGGTCCGCCCAGATCGTGAACACGCGCTCGAAGGTGTCCCCGTAGTCGTAGCTGCGCCAAACGCAGCCGGCGCCGGTCAGGTCGCCCGTCCAATGTCCCGTGGAAGCATAGGTCACGTCGTCGACGATCTCGATGTCGTTGACGTGGACCGCCGTGGGCAGCGTGGCCTTCTCGATCCATTGGGATCCCGTGTATAGGTAGATGCTGCCCTCGGTCCACCACGGGTCCATCGAGTCGGGACCGGGCAGATAGAGCGAGTCGCCGAAGCGCTTGATCATGTGCAGGCCGCTCTCGGACGGCTCGTACACCACCTCGAAATTGTTGGTAAGGAAGTCGTACGCGAGGACTTTGGCGCCGTCGTACACGTAGGGGTAGTCGCTGGAGGCGATGAAGAGCGTGTCGCGGAACACCACCATCGAGTAGAGCCCCTGGAAATCCACCGGCGAGGCGAGGTAGCGGATGTCGTCGAGGTGCTGCGCGGGAATCAGCAGGCCCGGATGGACAACGGGATCGAGCCCCTGCACAGATTCGTAGTTGCCTTGCGACCAATCGTCCTCGGTCCAGGTGAGGTCGGAGGCGGCGGCATCCAGGAGGACCGTGACCGCCAGGATCGAGAGCAGCACCAGGAACAAACCTCTGTTACGGTCGGCCCGCGCGCCCACCCCAGAAGGGCCCGATCCATGTTCATGCTTCCCACCACTGATGAATCGCCGGTGCGCATCCATAGAGGTCTCCTGACGATCGTTGTCGACGGGTCGATCTCGTGCTGGCTACGATTTTAGCAGGTCCCATGGTGAAGTGAGTAGCTCCGTATTCGCAGTGGGCGGCAGTGGGCGTTGGCGCATCCACGGTCTCATCGGCAACGATGTGGCTCCAATCGCCAGATCCAGCCTGGTGGAAGCGGTCGAACAGAGGTCTTGACGCACAGCCGGCCAACCCTGTGGACGGCGCGCGGTCTCAACCTCACTCAAGCGCCAGAACCGCCCGCGTCTCCCGCCGACATCGAGGCGGAGATAGCGGATTCCCTGCCCGCGGGCGCCGTTTTCAGCCCAGCGTAGGCGGTGCTCACCCGCGTCCAGGTAGCGATCGAGCAACGTCTCCATCCGCCGTCCCTCGGCGTCGTGGACCGACAGACGGACCCAGCCCGCTTGCGGCAGCCGGCAGGTGACCGTCGTTACCCCGTCGAAAGGATTGGGCCACGCCCGCAGCGCCAAGCCCGAGAGCGCGCGGACTTCCGCAAGCCCGGACCCGGCCTCCACCATGTTTGCGAGAAACACATCGCGATCCCCCGAGGAGGTCAGCGGTCCCAGACCCAAGTCGATCGTTCCGGTGAAGTCCCCGATCAGACGCAATTCCTCGTCGTCGTCGTATGCCACGTCCTTGCCGTACTGGCCGCTCGCATCCCCAAAGGCCTGGCTCAGGACGTGGGATCCATGCATGTCGTAGACCGCGACGAAGACATCCCTGCCGCCCGCGCTGGTCAGGGGACCGCCGCCAAAATCGGCCGTGCCCTCGAACTCGCCGGTCAGGGCGACGCGGCTCGTGACGGAGCCGATATGCACGCCCGCGGGAGCCGTCCACAGAGGCCCGCCGCAGCTCAGGCTCCAGACATGGGAGCCGTTGTGGTCGAACTTGCCCAGACAGGTGTCGTAGTCGCCGCCGCTCACCAGGGTCGCGCCCCCGAGGTTGATCGTGCTCGTGAACCGACCGGCCACGACGATGCTGCGATCCGCGGGGTGGAAGGCCACATCGATACCCTCCTGCTCCAGCCCGTCCCCGAACATGGCGCTCCAGATGTGCTGCGCGAAGCTGTTGAACCGCGCGACAAAGAGGTCGCTGCCACCGGCACTGGTCAGGGGCCCGCCGCCGAAGTCGACCGTGCCCTGCGCGGAGCCGGTGATGACCAGCTCGCCCACGTTGTTGGCGACAACGCGCTGACCGAGCTGCAGGCTCTGATCACCGAAGCCGCGGCTCCACAGGTGCGCGCCCGTCCCGGGGCTGAGCTGCGCCAGGAAGATGTCGTAGCTCCCGGCGCTCGTCAGAGGACCTCCACCGAAGTCGACCGTGTCCCGGAAATAGCCGGTGATGTATACCTTGTTCGTGTTCCGAGCGCAGACGCCCCGCGCCACCTGATTGTCCGCGGCGCCGTAGCTGTGGCTCCAGTAGAAGGCGCCGTTGGGGGCGAACTTGACCAGGAAGGCGTCGTAGTCCCCGGCGCTCGTGTGGGTGGGGCCGCCGAACGAGATCGTGTTCTGGAAGTAGCCGGTCACATACATGCTGCCGGCGTCATCGACATCGACGTCGAACGCGATCTGATCCTGCGCGCTGCCGAAGCTCGCGCTCCACAGATGTGTGCCGTCGGAGAGGAACTTGGCCACGAAGACATCGTATCCGCCCGCGCTCACGAGCGTCGCGCCGCCGAAGTTCACACTGCCGGTGAAGTGGCCCACGATGGTTGTGTTGCCCACGTCGTCCACGGCCACGCTGTTGACGCGCTGGGCGTTCGCATCGCCAAAGCCGAGATTCCACTCGGGCTCCAGGGTCTGCGCGTTTGCGCTTGGCCCGTTTCCGAGGAACAGCAACATGACGAGGACGGGGAGTAGGGTGCAAGACCGGTGGGAAGAGAGCATGACCGCCTCCTAGGATGTGGCGAGACCTAGCCAGAGTATACCCCGCCGATGCGCCGCTCGCCACCTTGCTCCGTACGGGCTTGCTCCGTACGGGCTTGCTCCGCATGGGAGCTGCGTGCAGGGCCTGGATGCGAGGAGGCTCCTCGCACGGCGACCTCACAGCTCCCGCAGCCGATACGCCCCCGGATGCGCATCCGATGCGCCGATTTCCCAGCGCTTCCGCGTGAGCTTCCCCAGAAACCGCTCGTCGTGACTCACCAGGACCATCGCGCAGGGACAATCTTCCAGTGCCCGTTCCAGACACTCGATCGACGGCAGATCCATGTGATTGGTGGGCTCGTCCATCACGATGAGGTGCGGCTGCTGCGCGATCTTCATCGCGAGCAGCAGCTTTCGAATCTCCCCGGGGCTCGGCTCGTCGCTGTCCAGCAGCCGCTCGGGCCGGGAATTCAACCGGCTCACCACCATCATCGCATGCCCCAACTGGTCGGAGGGCAGGGCGCGGGCCGCGCGCAGGATTTCCTTGGTCGCGCGAAGATCGATCTCCTGGGGTATGTAGGTCAATCGCTCCTCGGGGAGCTTCAAAGCGCGGACCACGCGGCGCACCAGCGTGCTCTTGCCCGAACCGTTGGGGCCCACCAGCGCCACGCGGTCGCGCGGCATCAACACCAGATCGGGGTATCGCAGGCGCCGCTCCTCGCCGAGCCGCAACTCGCCCTCCGGCAGGTGCAGCAGCGCCTTGGTGTCCGCGGTAGAGCCTGGAAGCCAGATGCCCAACTCGTGCCTCTTGCGCACCCCGATCGCGGCCTGCTTCGCGCGGGCTTGTTCGAGGCGGCCCTCGAGCTGGCGCATCAGCTTGCCCGCCACGGCGTCCTTGCCCGTGACGCGGGCGCCGTCGATCTTGGACTTGGCATCGTGGTCCTTCCTGGAGATTCCGCGCTTCGAGCGCTTGCGGTCCGCCCGCCGCGCCTCGTCGCGCCGCTTCGCGACCTCCCGCTCGATGCGCTTGCGGGCCCGGGCGGCCGACTGCAGCTTGCGGCGCGCCGCGAGCCGCTCGCGCTCGATCTCCGCCATGGCGGTCGAATACCCGCCCGAGCGCCGGACGACGCCAGGCGGCTCGACGAAGAGACACTGCCGGCAAAGCTGATCGAGCAGCTCGCGATCGTGGCTCACCAGGAGCCCGATGCCGCGGTAGGCCTCCAGCGCCTCGGCGAGCAGCCGGCGGGCCTCGCGATCCAGGTGATTGGTGGGCTCGTCGATCGCCAGCACGTCGGGCTCGCGCCAGAGCGCCACGGCGATCTGGGCCCGCTTGCGCTCGCCGTGGCTCAAGGTCGCCCAACGACCGACCCAATCTTGTTGCAGTCCCAGGCGTCCTCGCGCACGGCACGCCAAGGGATCGGCATCCGCGAGAAACTCAGGGAGAAATGCGGGCACCTCATCGGTGCGCTGGGGACAATAGAGCGCCCGTGCGGGCCCCACGACCTCCCCGCTCGTGGGGCGCAGCTCGCCGGTCGCGAGCCTCAAGAGGGTCGTCTTGCCCGTGCCGTTGGCGCCGATGACCCCTGACCACCCTGGACCCAGACCGAGCTGAACGGCCTCCAGAAGCGGTTGGGTGGACGTCTCATAGGCGAAGGAGACGTCCTGGAGAATCAACGCTGGCTGGCTCACGGAACACCTCTCGATCGAAGGGGCGGGAGCACACCCCGCCGGAGCTTCGCGCAGACCCGCCGTCGCTTGCAACAACCTCATCCGCCGGGGTGCCGGGAATCGAACGGACCGACTGGCGACGAGGCGCGACGGGGTTGTAGAATAGGACGCGTCTCCAGTGACGACGGCCACCTGCGGAGCTTAGCCATGCGCGACCATATCCGATGGAAGCTTCTGATCCCTGCAACGGCTCTGGCATCGGTTTGCCTGGGTCCGATCTCCGCCCTGGATGGGGGAATCTTACCGCAACAGCCTGACCTCGCGGCAATGCGCGGTCACATCGACCCCGACCGAATTCTCGCCCCGGACCGAGAATCGGGCGACCCCCGGGTCGTTCGCGTCCCCGACACGCCGACGCTGATCCTGCTCTGGAACGAGCCCGGCGCCGAGGGCCGCATCCAACCCTTCTGCGGCGTCAGCCTGGATGGACACCACCTGGACCGCATCGCGCGCGCCGATTACGAGATCGGACTCCGCTACGCCTGCTTCGATCCGCTGCGCGATGCGCCCACGCCGCCGGATCCGCTGCGAGCGGATGATGTTTCCCTGCAGATCGTGCAGTTCGTGTCGCCCCCGTTGGAGGTCTTCCGGACTCAGATCACGCGCCTGGGCGGTGTGGTCCACGGCGCCACCGCTCAGTGGTCCTACCTGGTGGAGGTGAGCCCGGACGTGCGCCGCCGCGTCGCCAATCTGCCGTACGTGCGCTGGATCGGCCCCTATCATCCGGCCTACCGCCTGGAGGAGACGCTGGTCGCGGAACTGACGACTTGGGCGTCGGGCCTCGCCCGGGCCTGTACAGTCGCACCGGCCGGCCATGAGACGCGCGCGGCGCTCAGGCCCGATCGTTCGCGGGGCACCCGTTACAACATCCTGGTCACCGACCCTGCGCGGAAGCCCGCCGTCGCCGCGCGCATCGAGAGCCTGGGCGGCGTCGTGGACCAGCCCGACGCGGGCAAGCTCCTTCTGTCCGCCACGCTCTCTCTGGATCAGCTCGCACGGGTCGCCTGCTACGACGAGGTCGTCTTCATCGACCGCTGGGGACCGCTCGAGGCCGACATGGACATCGTGCGCGAGATCAGCGGCGCCGACTACATCGAGACCGTTGCGGGCTACACGGGGCAAGGCGTGCGCGGCGAAGTGTTCGACACCGGCTTCAATCTGCTGCACATCGACCTGCAATCGCCGCCCCTCATCCAGCACGGCCCCGTGGGCACCGACTTCCACGGGGCCGCCACCGCCGGCATCTGTTTCGGCGACGGGACGGGCCAGCCCGAGGCGCGCGGACTGCTGCCGGATGCGCAGGGCATCGTCGCCGACTACCACTACGTCGGGCTCTCCTTCCCCGGCCGCTACAGCCACACCGCCGAGTTATTGGAAGAGCCCTACGAGGCCGTCTTTCAATCCTCGACCGTGGGCAGTCCGCGGACCATCTACTACACCACCCTGTCGGCTGAAATGGACGCCATGCTCTTCGACCTCGACCTGGTCATCTGCCAGGCGTCGGGCAATTCGGGCGATCCCAACTTCCGGCCCGAGGCGTGGGCGAAGAACATCATCTCGGTGGGCGGCGTCTGGCACGAGAACACGCTCGATCGCGGCGATGACCATTGGTACGGCGGCGCCAGCAGCGGGCCGGCCGCCGACGGCCGCATCGCGCCGACGCTGATTCATTTCTATGACAACATCTGGACCACCTCGTGCTGCGAGTCGACCTCCTACACCACGACCTTCGGCGGCACCAGCGCGTCGACGCCGATCGTCGCCGGCTGCGTTGGACTGGTCTTCCAGATGTGGGACGACGGCATTTTCGGCAACGAGGTCGATCCCGGCGCATCGGTCTTCGACAACCGCTGCCACATGACGACCGCCCGCGCGCTGCTGATCAACACCGCCTACCAGTACGACTTCAACGGTCCCGGGGACGAATTCGAGCGCATGCACCAGGGCTGGGGCATGCCGGACCTGCAGACGCTCTACGAGATGCGTGAGAAGATCTACGTCATCGACGAGACCGCCGCGCTTCTGCCTTTCGAGACCACCCAGCACCTGCTCTGGGTAGAGTCGGGCGAGCCGGCGCTCAAGGCCACGATGACCTACACCGACCCGCCCGGCAATCCGGCGGTGCAGAGCCAACACCGCATCAACGATCTCTCGCTGCGCCTGGAGAGCCCCACCGGCGAGGTGTATCACGGCAATCGCGGTCTGCTGGAAGGCCCTTGGTCCCAGCCCGGTGGCGACCCGGACACGAAGAACACCGTGGAGTGCGTTTACATTCGGGACCCCGAGCCGGGCATGTGGACCGTCGAGGTGAGCGCGCCCGAGATCGTGGAGGACGCGCGCGTCGAGACGCCCGAGATGGACGCCGACTACGCGCTCGTGGTCACGGGGGTGGTTCCCGATCCCCAGGCCGCGCAAGATCCCGGCCCGCGGGCCCCGGCGGGCGTCGAGCTGCAGCTCGCCGGCCGCCGGCCGTGCCGCGGGGAGGCCGAGCTGGTGCTGGTCCTCGCGTCCGCCGCTCACGTGCGCCTGTCGGTCCACGACGTGCAGGGCCGTGAGGTAGCCCGGCTGCTCGACGGCCCGCTCCCGGCGGGCCGCTACGCGCGTGTGTGGTCGGCGCGCGACGATGCCGGCAGGCCGGTAGCCCCGGGCGTCTACTTCGCGCGGGTGCGGGCGGGAGACGCGACGGCTGGGCGCAGGATCCTGTTGTTGAAGTGATTGCGCTCACGACACCCCAATCGAGCGGCCCGAGGCTTTCGTGCGCCGGTCCGGGAGTTGGCGGATGAGGATCGAGTTGCGCGAGGAACCCATCGCCGCCCTTGCTGATCTGGCTGACATTCCGATCGCCTTCGAGGTCCGCCGTGTACTCGATGTCTCGGTGCGCGACCAGGGCCTGGGTGGATTCATCCTGACCGAGCGCGTCGTCGACGCGCCTTACGTGAAAGACTACGATGCGGTCGAAGGCGAGGGCCCTCGCCGCTGGGCGCAGCGCTTCGACGTCTCGAACTGGGGCCTGATTCTCGCCCACGTGGATGGTGAGCGTGCGGGCGCCGGTGTGGTGGCCTTCGACACGCCGGGCGTGGACATGCTCGAGGGTCGCCGCGATCTGGCCGTCTTGCGGGACATCCGCGTCGTCCCGAGGCTCCGCCGGCAAGGCGTGGGCACCGCGCTCCTGCGCGCCGCCGAGGAGTGGGCGCAAGCCCGGGGGTGTCGGCGGCTCAAGATCGAGACGCAGAACATCAACGTGCCGGCCTGCAGGTTTTACGCGCGGCACGGCTGCGTGCTGGGCGCGGTGCATCGCTATGCCTATCGCGAGTATCCGAACGAGACGCAGATGCTGTGATACAAGGAGCTCGTGCAGTGAGGCTGCGATCGGGCTGAGAAACCCTCGGGGAGGATGGACTCAGGTCATCCGGCACCCGCAGGCCGCCCTTGAGCTCGAATCCCGCTCGATCCAGGGTGCGCGCTCGGCCTGCGATCAGCCAAGGGACCTCCTCAACCGATCTGCGCGGACACCAAAGGTCACAGTCGGATAACCCACCGTCCTGCTCCTTATCCTTTCCGTCAATGCGGCCCGGCTGCTTGGGCGCGGCGCGCGCGCGCCGTGGTTGTCCGATTGGGCGGCGAACCTCTTCGCATCCTGAGACTTGACGCGGCAGTTTCCGTCCAGGCGTTGGATCGCGGTCCTCGTGGAATCGGACTTGCACTTCCGTGCCGCGAGCCGGGCGGCTCATATCGAAGCACATCAGGGGCAAGGGGGAGGCGATGATCCATTCATGTCATCCGCGCATCGACACACACCACGGCACACGACGTCCGTCGGGCTGCTCCCACAGGCGCCGCGCGCTCATCCTGCTGCTGGCGCTCGGCGCCCTGGCGCCCGCGGCGCTGGCCGAGCTGCACTACGGTCCCGCGCGCTGGGACTACCGCACCGCCTTGGACGCCCAGGACTCCGGCCTGGGCGATCTCAACGGTGACGGCATCCCCGATCTCGTCCACTGCTCCAGGTTCGGCCCTCAGATCGGGGTCCTCCTGGGGCGCCCCAACGGAGGGTTCGACCCGCCCTTGAGTCAGAGCATCGCCTGTTCCGGACCGCTGCGGATTGTCCTGGAGGACCTCGACGACGACGAGACCCTCGACGCCCTGGTCTCCTGCTCGGACGGGCGGGAGGTCATTGCACTGCGGGGACTCGGCGACGGCACCTTCGAGCACGTGAGCACGACGCCCACGGGTGCGGGCGCCGATGCGTTGGCCCTCGGTGATCTGAACGACGACGAGATCCTCGATCTGGTGGTCGCCTGCTGGGAGGCCTGGACCGTGGAGATCAAGCTGGGGCAAGGCGGATTCGCTTTCGCGCCGGCCGGCTCGCTGGAGACCAACGGCCTGCCCACGGACATCGCGCTGGCCGACCTCGATCACGACCAGGCTCTCGACCTGGTAGTGCCCCTCTGGTACGCGGACAACCTGGCGGTCTACCGGGGTGTTGGCGGCGGCGGTTTCTACCCGCCGGTCATCTACCCCGTCGGCTCCTTCCCATCCGCGGTGACCGTGGGAGACGTCAACCTCGACGCCGAGGTCGATGTTCTCTGCGCCTGCATGGATGCCGACGATGCCTACATCCTGCTCAACGACGGCGTGGGCGGCTTCCTGACCCCACAACCCGTGGATGTCGGCTACCAGCCCATCGACCTCACCTTGGCCTTCTTCAACGCCGACACGCTCCCGGACCTGGCCACGGCCGACTACGCGGGTCACACCTACTCGCTCTGTATGGGCCGCGGAGACGGCACCTTCGAGCCGCCCGTGTCGTACGCGGCGGCATTCCATCCTCAAAACGTGCTCGCCACCGACCTCGACGACGACGGCGCCACCGACCTCATCGGCACCCACTCCCAATCGCACACCGCCAGTGTCTACAACGGCCGGGGCGACGGCACGCTGATCGAAGCGAATCGCCTGCCGGTGGGCTCCATGCCCGAGCACCTGTCGATCCGCGACCTCAACGACGATCAACGACCCGACCTGATCGTGGCCAATCGCGATACCTTGCGCGTGCTGCTCGACGACGGCGCCGGCGGCTACGCGATGGCCTTCATGACCGATGTGGGCTACGCCTCGTGTGTCGAGCTCGCCGATCTGAACGGCGATCAAATCGAGGATCTCGTCGTCACCCGCCGGAATCAGGCGGATTTGCTCGTGTTGCTGGGCACCGGCGGCGGCATCTTCGCGAGTCCCATCGAGTACCCCGTGGGGGCCGACCCGTATCACGTCGCGGTTGCCGACTTCAACAACGACGAAGATCCCGATCTGGCCGTGGTGGGCTATGAGCACGTTGTTATCTACCTCGGCCAGGGCAATGGAGCGTTCGAGCTCTGCTACGTGTGCGGCGCCGGCGGCGGCAATCCCGAGTTCGTCGCCGCCGGCGAGTTCACCAGCGACGAGTACACCGACCTGGTGCTTCTGCTTCCCAATGTGGGCCAGGCCGCCGTGCTGCCGGGCCTCGGCAATGGGGTGTTTGGATCGGCGCTGACCTTCGATACGGGGTTGCATCCTGAGGGACTGGCGTTGGCGGACTTCAACGGTGACCAGTGCACCGATGTGGGGATCGTGAACCGCGACAGTCGGAGTCTCCGCATTCATCTTGGACAAGGAGATGGCACGTTCCTCACAGGCGACACCTATCCGGTCGGCGCCGATCCACGTTGGGTGGAGTTGGCCGACGTAAACCACGACGGTCGTGGAGACCTTCTGGTCGCGCTCGGAGATGCGGGCGCGGTGGTCATGATGATCGGCAACGGCGACGGCACCTTCGAAGAGGTGCGCCTGTGGGGCGTCGGCACCGATACCCGCTGTGTTCGCGCGACGCACCTGGACGGCAACGGTCTCCTGGACCTGGTGGCGGTCAATCGCGAGAGCGGCGACGTCGCCTTTCTGAAGAGCAGCGGGCAAGGGTACCTGAGTCCACCGGCGTTCTACGACACGGGCGCCGGCCCCATCGACCTGGCCGTCGGCCCGCTCGATGGCGACCCCTTTCCCGATCTGGTGGTCGCCGACTTCGAGTCGGACGATATCGCCGTGCTGATCGCTTCCGGCGACGGTGGATTCGCCGCGCCCGATTTTGTGAGCTGCGGGGAAGTGCCGCGCGCCGTGGCACTCGGCGATTTCAACGGCGATAGCCACGAGGATCTGGCCGTGGCTGAGCCCGGCACCGACTGCGTGGCGGTTCTGCTCGGGTCCGGCGGCGGCGCCTTCGGCGCGCCGACACACTATGCGGTCGGCGACGGCCCCAATGATGTCGCGCTGGCCGATCTGAACGGCGATCAGGCGCTGGACATCGTGGTCACGGAGCGCTGGTCGGACACCATCACCATCCTGCTCGGCGCCGGCGATGGAACGTTCACACCCGCCCACACACACGGCGTGGGATCGCGTCCACAGGCCCTGGTGTTGAAGGACTTCAACGGTGATCAGATCCCCGATGTGGTCGTGGCCAACAGCGCCTCGTCGTTGGTCACGTACAAGGAGGGCCTGGGGGACGGCCGCTTCGGCGCCGGGTTCGACTACCAGGTGGGGTACGGCCCTGTCGCGTTGGCGGTCGGCGATCTCAATCGTGACATGCTGTTCGACGTCGCCACCGCCAACCTCACGGTAGGCAGTATGAGCGTGCTGCTGGGCAACGGGGACGGCACCTTCCAGTCCGCCGCATCGTTCGAAGCGGGCGCGGAGCCGAGCGCGGTGGCGATCGGGGATATCGACGGCGACCTGTGGCCGGAGATCGTCGTCGCCAATCGCGCCTCGAACGACATCGCCGTATTCCCGAACGACGCCACCCGCCTCGTGGGCGAGCCCCGCTTCTATGCGGTGGGGCAAGATCCACGCGCTCTTCTGTTGGCCGATGTCGACGGCAACCAAGCCCTGGACATCGTGGTCGCCAACTACGCCGACGGCAACGTCGCCGTGCTCCTCAATCAGGAGCAGGGATCCTCGAGCCTGGGGGAAGGAGCCGCTCCCTGGGGCTCGGCGCCGGCGCTCTCCGTGTGGCCCAACCCGATCCGCGGCCGGGCGCAGATCGCCTTCGAGCTCCCGCGCTCCGGCCCCGCGCGCATCCGGCTCTATGGCCCCGACGGCCGACGCATCGCGACGCTGCTCGACCGCACCCTGCCGGCGGGCGCGCAGCAAATTCAGTGGCGAGGTGTGGATCACACGGCGCCGCTCGCATCGGGCGCGTACTTCCTGCAACTCGAAACACCCACGCAGCGGACGTCTAGGCGTGTGTTGCTGGTGCGGTAACACAACCGATGGATTGGGGGGGAGAGGGATGAACAGCATGCTGAAGAACCAACCGCTGGCCCGCTGGGGCGCATGCGTGATCACGGTCTTGATGTCGATCGGCGCGCTCTCGATCGCGCGCGCCGATGACCGTTGGGGAGACGACGTCCTGATTCTGGACGACGGCGCCCGGGCGGAGGGTTGTTTCCAGATGGCGATCGGGCCTACCGGGACATACTTCGGCTTGATCGAATTCCCGGACGACGACCGGCTATGCGTCCTCTGCTCGAGCGATGCGGGCGTCACCTGGGAGATCAAGCACACGATCAGCTTCGCGGGATCCGGCTGGGAAGGCGCGGCCCTCGGCGTGCCGCAAACGGTGGATGACTACCTGTACGTGGCCTATGAGTACAACAATATCCTGAGCGTCCAGCGCTTCCGCACGACGACGTGGCAATATGTCGTGTGTAGCGTGACCACCGCGGACTTCGACGACGGTATTCGGGATCTCTGTTTCACGTTCGATGACGTCGATCACGGCGCCGCATACAACGTCTACCTCTCCTATGCATTCAAATCCTCGGAGAATCCCGATCGGTGGGAGATTCGCGTCGCCCGATCCTCCGATCACGGCTACTACTGGAGCAATGCGACCATTCTCGACTACGTTCTGGGTCATGATGCGGACTATGCCGACGGCGTTCTGCACGTCGCCGCCTTCACGCCCCTCACCGAGCCCGGGCAGAGCATCCAGCACGTCAGCAGCCTGGATCGCGGTGTGACATGGTCCGATCTGCACATCATCGAGGAGACATCGATCACTGAAGTGGTCATGGAGCTGCGCCTCGAGGCGGTGCAGGCTACGAACGTGACCGTCGTCAGCTATGCCAAGTGGGTCAACGACGAGATCGACATCTACTGCCAGGAGAGCGAGGACGGCGGCGTCACTTGGGAGAACCCGTACTGCCTGGTCTGCGATCAAGGCGTTGACGCCCAGTACCACGAGCTGGCGAGCTCGGCGACCGAGCCGAAGATCTTCCTGGCTTATCTCGAGGAGGGTTGGGTCGGGGTCACCAGCGCCCAGGTAACGACCTCCATTCCCTGGAGCATCCCGCAGGTGATCAGCGATTCACCCGATGCCCTCAATCACCATCGCCCCACGATCGGCGTCACACCGGGACCGTCACCCGGCGCACTTGTGGCCTGGACCGACGAGCGCACCGCTACGCGGGCGATCTACGGCGACCGTAGCTCTTCGTTGATCTTCTATATGGCTCCGGATGGATCAGGCGCCTTTCCCACGCTGCAGATGGCGATCGCCCAGGTGCCGTCGGGCTCGATCCTCGAGTTGGCCGACGGGATCTACCAGGGGGAGGAGAATCGGGACCTCGACTTCGGCGGCAAGAACTTGACGCTGCGATCGGCCAGTATGAACCCTGCGCTCTGCATCCTGGATTGCGAAGGGGGCGCAAGAGACGCGCATCGCGCCATGCGCTTTCACTCCGGGGAGGGGCCCCAGACGCGCATCGAGGGCATCACGATTCGCAACGGCTACGAGTGGGACGGAGGCGGCATTAGCTGCGTGCAGGGCAGCAGCCCCACGATCGTGGGATGCGTCTTCGAGGATTGCGTGGCCCAAGACGACGGCGGGGCCCTCCACTGCGCCGACGGCTCGTCACCGCTCGTCCAGAACTGCGTCTTCGTGAACAACAGCGCGGGCGACACCGGGGGGGCCGTGCACGTCCGTGCATCGTCGCCGGCCTTTGAGGAGTGCGAGATCGTCGGCAGCATCGCGGGCGGCAGTGGCGGCGGCATGTCGTTCAACACCCAGAGCGTCTGCACCGCGTATCGGTGCGTGCTGCGGGCCAACCAGGCCATGACGGACGGCGGCGGTATCGACGTGAGCGACAACAGCCAGGTCTCGCTGGAGGATTGCACGATCTACGGCAATGAGGCCATGGGCGTCGGCGCGGGACTGGCGGCACGAGGGAGCTCTCATGTGGAGGTGGCCGGCACGACGATTGCGCACAACGCCGCCGCGGCGGGCGCCGGCATCCACGCCGGCGCGGAGTCGATGGTCTACCTGGGGCGCAGTATCGTGGCCTTCAACGGCCCCGGCGAAGCGATCGCCTGTGCCGGTTACGCCGAGGCCGACCTGAGCTGCTGCGACGTCTTCGGCAACGAGGGCGGCGACTGGACCGGTTGTATCGAGACGCAGTATGGGATCTCGTACAACATCGGCTCCGATCCCCGCTTCTGCGACGCTTCCGGCGGCGACTACTCCCTGGCGGAGAACTCGCTGTGCAGCCAGGATCACAGCCCGTGCAGCGAGCAGATCGGCGCCCGCGGCGTGGGCTGCGCGCCGATCGTTTTCACGTACAACCTGGCGGCCGATGGCAGCGGGGACTTCCCCTCGATCCAGGCCGCGGTGGCGGCGGCGGCGCACGGGGACGTGATCGCGCTGGCGGACGGGCACTACACCGCCGAGGACGATCACAACGTTGACTTCCTGGGCAAGGCGATCACCATACGCTCGCAGAGCGGCGACCCGGAAGCCTGCACGATCGCCTGCGCCTTCGCGAACCCCGAGCGCGCCTTTCTCTTCCTGAGCGGGGAGGGTCCCGAATCGCGCCTCGAGAACCTGAGGATCAAGGACGCCGTGGCCGACACCGGCGCGGCCGTTCTCTGCGTGGGCGCCTCGCCGACCCTGAGCAACATTGTCTTCTTGTCCGGCTACGCCACCATGGTCGGCGGAGGGGTTGCGTGTTTGAACGGCGCCGCGCCGACGTTGGTCGGTTGCCAATTCAACGGCAACGCCGCCGAGGACGACGGTGGCGGCATCTGGTGCTACGAGTCGAGTCCGGTCGTGACCGACTGCTACTTCTTCTACAATGACGCCGACGACAACGGCGCCGGATTCTACGCCACCGACAACTGCGAGCCGCATCTCGCCGACTGCGTGTTCGAGCGCAACAATGCCCTCGACTGCGGCGCGGGGGCGGGACTCGTCCGCTCCGGCGGGCGGATCGAGAACTGCACCTTCTTCGACGGCGTCACCACCGTCGGCGGCGGCGCGCTCTTCTTTCACGGCTACTGCACGACGCGGGTCTCGAACTGCACAGCCTTTAACAACACCGGCGCCGAGGGCTCCAGCGTCTTGATCCGGCACTACTCGACGCCGGTCTTCGAGAACACGCTGCTCAGCTACGGCAACGGCGGCCCCGGAGTGACCTGTATGAGCGCCAGCTCGGTGTCGTTGAGCTGCTGCAACATCTTCGGCCATGCGGGCGGCGACTGGGTGGGCTGCATCGCCGATCAGCTCGGCATCAACGGCAACATCGGGGAAGACCCACTCTACTGCGATCCCTACGGCGACGACTTCACGCTGCAGAGCACCTCGGGCTGCGCGGCCGAAAACAACCCCGCCTGCGGGCAGATCGGCGCCTGGGGCGTGGGCTGCGACGGCTATCTCTTCCCACCCGAGCACTACTACGTCGGCGCCGGGCCCATGGACATGGCCGTGGGCGACTTCAACCAGGATCCATACCCGGACTTGGTGGTGGCCGACTTCGACGCGGGCCGCCTGGCGATTCTCTACGGCACGAGCGTCGGAACCTTCGTTGATCCCTGGTGGATCTGGTGGGGGGACGTGCCCCGCGCGGTGGCGGTGGGGGATCTGAACGGCGATGGATGGAAGGATCTGGTGGCGGCGGAGCCGGCCAGCGATCGAGTGGCGGTGTTGCTCGGACAAGGCATCGGCATGTTCGAAGCCCCGGTGCATTACCCGGTCGGTGACGGTCCAAACGACGTGGCGCTCGCGGACCTCAATGGCGACGACGCCTTGGACGTCGTGGTGACCGGGCATTGGTCGGACACGATCGAGATCCTACTGGGAACCGGCTACGGCACCCTCGAGCCCGCCACCACGCAGACCGTCGGCTCACGACCGCAATCGATCGCGTTGGAGGACATCGACGGCGACAACCTGCCCGACTGTGTCGTGGCCAACAGCGCCTCCCCGTACGTCACCTTCATGCGCGGACTCGGCGACGGCTCGTTCGAGGCGGGCGTCGACTACCAGGTGGGCTACGGCCCGGTCTCGGTCGCGATCGGTGATCTCAACCGTGACACCCACCTCGACCTCGCCACGGCGAATCACGTCGTGAACACGGCGAGTGTGCTGCTGGGCAACGGCGACGGCACGTTCCAGTCCGCCGAGTCCTACCCGACGGGGGGCGACCCGAGCGCTGTCGCCATCGGCGACATCGACGGCGACCAGTGGCCCGACCTGGTGGTGGCCAACGGCGGGTCGAACAGCATCGCCGTCTTCCGCAACGCCGGCACGCGCGCGCTCGAAGAGCCGGTCTTCTACACGGTGGGCGAGCAGCCCAGCGCGCTGACGATGGCCGACGTCGACGGCAACGGCTCGCCCGACGTGCAGGTCGTCGGCTACGCGGACAGCAGCCTCACCGTCCTGCGCAGCCCGGATCCGGGCTCCTCCGGCGTGCTCACGCCGGAGCTGTCCGCCGTCTCGGGCGCTGCCTTCGCCATTCACCCCAATCCGATCCTGGGCGGCACCACCTGCTTCTTCGGCGCGCACACCCCGGCGTGGGGGGACCTTGCGGTGTATGACGTCGCGGGTCGTGAGATCTGGCGGCGCCGGATTGCGGGCGAGACGAGCGCCGTCTGGAACGGCCGCAGCGCCGCCGGCGATCCCGCGGCGCCGGGAGTGTATTACCTGCGGTGGCAACCGGACGAAGGGTCGCGCCGCATCGTCCGCGCCGTGCTGGTCCGCTAGGAGGCGACGCCCTCTTGAGCCCGGCGCCCCGAAACCTTATCCTCCTGCAAAAGAGCGAGTTGGAGCAGGACGGCCAGGAAGGGGCGCCGCGCATGTCCGCATCGAAGCCAACGGCCGGAAGGATCGACGACCGTCCGCGTCTGCTGTGTATCGCCGGTGCGCTCCGAGGCGAGATGTTTCGCCTGGAGCGCGCCGGCGTGACGTTGGGGCGCGTGGCGGAGAACGATATCTGCATCCGCTCACCCCTCGTGTCCCGCACGCACGCCGAGATCGCCCCGCGCGACGGCCATTTCTGGATCCGTGATTGCCGGAGCCGCAACGGGACGCGCGTCAATGCGCATGCGGTGCAGGAGGCTCGCCTGGCGAGCGGCGACGAGATCGCCATTGCGGATCATCGCTTCGTCTTCTTGACGCCTGAGACGACCGGCGGCGCGGCGGGCGGTCGTGCGACACCGGCCGGCGATCTCATCACCGACGATACGCGCAAGGTGACGGTGCAGGTGCGGCTTACGGACGAAGCCGCGGCGGCGATTCCTGAGGCGCGGGTGGGCGCTGCACCGCTGACGGAGCGTTTGTTCGAGCAATTGGGCCTGCTCCACGAAGTGGCCGGTGTCATTGCGGCGCAGGAGGACCGCTCGCAGCTCCTGCGGACGATCACGCGCAGCGTCCGGGCCTGCTTTCGCGCCGAGCGGGCCTGCCTGCTGCTCTTCGATGCGGATTCGGGCGAGGTGCGGCCGGTGTCCTGCGATCACGAGCCGGGCAGCGCGCTCGAGACGCTGCCGCTCAGCCGCACGATCGTGGAGCACGTGGTGCGCCAGCAGTCCGCGTTTCTGTGTCGTGACGCTCTCGCGGATGACGTGCTGGCGGACGCCGAAAGCGTGAGCAGCCAGCAGATTCGATCGGTGCTGTGCGCCCCGCTGCGATACCGCGGCCGGTGCTTCGGCCTGCTCTACCTGGATCATCAGGCGCTCGTCGCCGAGTACCAGGAGCACGACCTGTGGCTGCTGCAGACGCTGGCCAACCAGCTCGCCGTTTGGGTGGAGAGCCACGGCCTGCTGACCGACCTGCGCCGGCGGCTCGAGCTCTTCGAGGAACGCGACCTCACGCCTAGGCCAGGCATCGGCGGTCAGAGCGAGATCATCGGCCGCATGCTCGCCCTGGCCCGCAAGGCGGCCGACAGCGACGCCACGATCCTGATTCTGGGCGAGAGCGGAACGGGCAAGGAGGTGCTGGCGCGCAGCATCCATCGCTGGAGCCGGCGCTGTCACGAGCCCTTCGTGGTGGTCAACTGCGCCGCGCTGTCCGACCAGCTCATCCAGAGCGATCTGTTCGGTCACGAGCGGGGCGCCTTCACCGGGGCGGTCAAACAGCGCAAGGGGCGCCTGGAGCTGGCCGACGGCGGCACCGCACTCTTCGACGAGATCGGCGAGATGAACCCCGAGATGCAGGCGCGCCTGCTGCGCTTCCTGCAGGAGCGCGAATTCGAGCGCGTGGGGGGCAACGAACCCATCCGCGTGGACGTGCGCATCCTGGCCGCGACGCACCGCGATCTGGCGGCGGACGTCGAGGCCGGCAGGTTTCGGGAGGACCTCTACTACCGCTTGCGGGTGATCGAGGTGCGCGTCCCGCCGTTGCGGGAGCGCCCCGAGGACATCCCCATGCTGGCCGGAGACCTCTTGCGCGAGTGCGCGCTGGAGATCGGTAGGCCGGTGGCCGGGTTCACGCCCGCGGCCTTGGCCGCGATGCAGGAGCACGCCTGGCCCGGCAACGTGCGCGAGCTGCGCAACGGCATCGAGCGGGCGGTGGTCCTGGGCGCGGGCGCGAGCATCACGCCGCAGGACCTTGGTCTGCTTGCCGCTTCCGAAGAGGGCGGTGAGATGCCTCTGCTCACCTACCAGGACCAAGTGCGCGCCGCCAAGCAGCGGATCATCCGCGCCGCGCTGCTGGAATCCGGCGGCGTCCAGCGCGAGGCGGCCCAGCGCCTGGGCCTGCAGCCGTCGTACCTGGCGCGGCTCATGAAGAAGCTGGACCTGAGGGACTAGCGGTCGGGGAGCGCGCCCACGTTTGCGCGGCGTCAGTGACCGCGCACGCCGGGCCGGGGCGTAGGCGCTCCAGCCCGGCGCAACCGCTCCGCGGCTTCGGTGAAGCGGCGCGCGCGGGCGAGCTTCGTGGAGTCGCCGTCGGCGCGCCGTTTCAACTGGCCGGCCGCCATGTAGAGCATGCCCAGGTTGTCTTCCTGTCGCGCGGCCCAGCGCAGCGCCGCCTCGCGGACCTCGGGGCGCACGTCCTGATCGGCACGTAGATAGGCCTGAACGTCGCGGGACAAGAGGTGCTCTTCGAAGAGGGCCGTCACCAGCGTGAGGGCTTCTTCCTCGCCCGGGCCCCAGGCGTTGTGGGCGCGCCTTTCGTCCGGCGTGAGCACGCGGGGCCTGCTGGCGCGCGCGGTGGCGATTGGATCCACCGGCCAGACGCGCCGGCTGCCGCCCCGGTTGTGCACCACGACGTAGGCTCCGTCAGTGCTGAAGCCGAGCGTGTCGATCGTCGCCGGCTCCACGCCGGTCATGGTCAGGATCTCCTCGCCGGTGCGCGCATCCCACAGCCGGGCGGTGCCGTCGACGGATGCGGTGAGCAGATGGCGCCCGTCCGGGCCGAAGACCACCTGCTCCACGCTGCCTTGGTGCATCCTGAGCGCCAAGCGCTCTGCGCCGGTGCTTGCATCCCAGATGCGGGCGGTGTGGTCGAAGGACCCGGTCGCGAACGACCGCCCATCGGGACTGTACGCGCAGCACGTGGCCCAGCGATCGTGCCCCTCGAACGTCGCGACCAGCTCGCCGGAATCGAGGTCCCAGAGCCGTACCGTACCGATCGTCGAGCTGGTCACCAGTCGCCGCTGGGAGGACAGCAGCGCCGCGCCCTTGACCCCGCCGCGCATGCGCACCTCGAGCTCCGGACGTCCGGAGGGAACATCCCACACCACGGCCATGCCCTCTCCCACGAGCTTCATGCCGGTCACGAGCAGGTCTCCGGCCGGTGCGAAGCGCGCCCCCAGTGCACCGAATTCGTGCTCGAGATCGAACCGCCGCACCTCTGCGCCGTCGCGGATCTCGAGCGTGGCCCGATCGAGGTCTGAGATCGTCACCCGCGAGCGGCCGTCGGGCGAGCGCGCCTCTCCTTCCGGGAAGGCCAGGCGTAGCGACCGGCTGGGGGCGCAGGTCACATCGACGGGCCGTGGATCGACGCTCCAGATCCGGGCGGTGCAATCCTCCGAGATCGTCGCGATCTCGCGGCCACTCGGGTGGAAGATCACCCCGTGAAGGAAGTCCTCGTGTCCTCGCAGCACCATCAATGGATCGCCCGTCCGCGCGTCCCAGATGCGCGCCGTACGATCGAAGGCGGCGGTGGCGATGAGGTCTCCGTCGGGGCTGAAGGCGATCCACCGCACGATGCCCTCGTGTCCGCGCAGCTGCAGGACTTCCCGCCCCGACGGGTATTCCCACACGCGGACCACCGGATCGCCCCACGTCGCGCAGAAGAGCCGGCCATCGGCCGAAATCGCGATGTCCGCCACGCCGATCAAGGGGTCCCCGGGCACGGGGATCACCCGCACGGGATCCCCGGTTGTCAGGCTCCAGAGGCGTAGACAACGGTCGTCCCCCGCCGTGATGACGACCCGCTCGTCAGGCGTGAAGGCGATCGCGCGAACCTCGTTGTCATGACCGCGCAGGGTGTGCAGCAGGACGCCGCGGGCGACGTCCCAAATGCGGACGGTGCTGTCGCTGCCGCTCGTCGTGCCAAGCAGTGTTCCGCGCCGGTTGAAGGTCGGGTTGGCGGAGCCGCGGCGGTGGCCGATCAGCGTGTGGCGCAGTCGCCAGTCTTCGCAGTCGAAGAGGTACCCCTCGCCATCGAAGCTGCCGACCGCCAAGGTGGATCCGTCGGGACTGAAGCGGCACTCGGTGGGACGCAGGGGCTGGTCCAATGTGGTCAGCAGGGAGCCGCTGGCCGCGTCGTAGATCTCCAGCGTACCGCCCGGCGGCCGCAGTGCGACGAATCTGCCCCGGGGATCCAGATCGCCCCGGCCTACGGGAAAGCGCGGCTTGCCGCCCATGTCCGGGCGCAGGACGATCCGACGGCCGTCGGCGAGATCCCACAAGCTGGGCAGGTTGTCCTCGGTGACCGTGAAGAGCTGCCGGCCATCGCGGCTGAATGCGACGCGCCGGAAGTTGCCGCGGTTCACATGCTGCAACTCGGGCAGGAACGGAAAGCGCCGGTACGCGAAGGTCCTGCGCTCGCGGCAGCGCTCCCAGGCGACGGCTACCGCGTTGCGGGTGGTCAAGGACGCCTCGTGATCAGCGGCCTCCAATGCGAGCAGGAGTGCGAGGGTGGGATGGCTCGCCACCTGCTGCTCGGCCGCCGCCGACAGGCGCAAGGCCTCGGATCGGTGCAGGGCGCGCTCCTTCTCGTCCCGCTCCCGGCGGACCGCGCTCAGTTCCTTGTTCTGCTGGTAGTGCTGATGACGCTCGCGTGCGAGCGGGTCCTCCGGGCGGAGCACGAGCGCCCGTACCGCATGCGCGATGGCCGCATCCCAATCTTCCGCAGCGGCGGACGCTTCTGCCCGGGCGAGCACGTGCGTGAACTCGCGCGCGGTCTGGCGTTGCTCCGACACACGCAGGGTCCCCCAGGCGGCGGCGGCGATCAGCGCACCCGCGGCGGCCAGCACCCCCGCACGATGGCGCCGCGACCAGCGTACCGCTCGGGCTACCGGGCCCAAAGGACGAGCCCGTATCGCCTCGCCGTCCAACCAGCGGCGCAGATCGGCGGCCAGGTCGGCCATCGTGGCATACCGGTCGGCGGGCGACAAAGCCATCGCCTTCTGACAGATGACAGCCAGGTCGACCGGAACGCCCGGGTTCACCTGGCGCACCGCCGGCGCTGCGCCGCGCATCACCCTCTTGAGCACTTCCAGCACGCTGTCGCCCCCGAAGGGCTGCGCGAGCGACAGCGCCTCGTAGAGCGTGACGCCGAGGGAGTAGATGTCGGAGCGCGGACCGCTGCGTGAAGCGCCGTGGGTCACCTGCTCCGGCGACACGTAGTAGGGCGTGCCCTCAAAGGCGCCCGTGCGCGTGAGCGCCAATGCGCTCTCGATCTTGGCCAGTCCGAAGTCGGTGATCTTGGGCGAGCCGTCGGGCGCCAGCAGGATGTTCGATGGCTTGATGTCGCGATGCACGACGCCCTGTTCGTGAGCGTGGTGCAGGGCGTCGGCCACGCGGGTCAATCGCTCGGCAACGTCCCGGAAGTGGCCCCTGGGCAGGCTGCGCGCGGCGCGCGCCTCGGCCAGCCAGTCGGCCAGCGTGCGACCGCAGGGGACCAGCTCCTGCGCGATGAAGTGCACGCCGTCGAGGTCACCCACCGCGTAGACGGCGACGATGCAGGGGTGGGCCTGGCGACTCGCGGCCAGAGCCTCGCGCTTGAAGCGCAGCCGCTGCGCCGGCGAGACGCCCGCGTGGGGAGAGAGCACCTTGAGCGCGACCTTGCGGCGCAGCGAGATCTGCTCGGCCTCGTAGACGATGCCCATGCCTCCGCGGCCGATCTCGTGCTCGATCCGGTAGTCGCCGAGCACGGCCCCGGGCGACAGTCGCGGGCGCGCCCGGCCGGCGCTCGCCACGGTGGGTGTTGCGAGCCCGGCCTCCTGCATGGGGTCATCGAGGGTGCGCGTTTCGTTCAGCGCCTCAGGGTCCGTAGGAATGGGATCCCGGCGAACCGGCCGCGCCCTGCTCTCGGGGCCTGCTCCCCTATCGCCCGGCGGATCTGGGGACGTCATCGGCTGCTCCACGTGGCGGGATCAACCCGAGGCGGCAAGCGCTGGGTGTCATCGGCTGCCTGAGCATGCGGAACCAGCTACCAGTATAGGGATTGGCCGCGACTCGCTCAAGTCCGGACGCCCCGTGCCGGCGGGCATCTACCAGTCTGTGCTATGCGCCGAGGGCTCCAAGCTGCGGAGAGGATCGCGAGCAGGGCCGCGTCAATCCGATCCGCTCGCAGACCCAGCGACATCTGGGCTCTCGCACGTCACCCGAATGCCCCGACGCTCCAGCTCCTTGAGGAACGACTCGCAGGGCACATCGCGCAGGGGCGAGAGCACGCCTCGTTTTGCGATCGTCCCATCGGCGATCATCTGCGCACCAATGCTGGCCGAGAAGCCGACGGTGCGGCTCATCGCCGTCAATCCCGTCTCCATGTCTCGATAGTCGACGACCTGCAACACCTCGCGTGTCGTGCGGCCATCGCGAATGCCGGCGACCTCGATGCGTAGGATGACCACGTCGCGCTCCTCGGGCGCATACTGGAGATGGGGTTCCAACGCCGTGGCCAGGAATTGCCGCGGGACGACCCGCTGACTGCCGACGGTCACCGGCTCGCTGTCCAGCAATCCCAGGGCGACCAGGCGGCGCCAGAAGTCGCAATGGCCGGGCCACCGCAGCGCGAAACGGCCCAGGTCCTGCAGATGGAGGCGGTCCAGGCCGAGCTGGTCGGCATAGGGCAGGGCGTCGCCGTTCGGGAAGGCCTCCAGCGTGCCGAAGCCCGGCACATCGACTGGGAACACGTGCTCGGGAAGGAACTGCTCGTCATCGCCGATGTCCACAACGCGCCCATCGCGGATGACGCGCCCGGACCGCCGGTAGGAATTGAGCACCCCGGCCAGCGTCCAGGTGACCTTGTATCGCAATGGATTGTCCGCGGCCGCCGGTTCGGGAATCCCTCCGCCGTAGCTGCGCAGAGAGGTGACATGCTCGAATCCGGCAATCATCCGCCCGCTCAGGACGAGGTCGATCCCGGGATCGAATCCGCACTCGGGCAAGATCGTGATGCCCCGGCGCTCGGCCTCCGCGGCGACCTCGCGCACCTCGGGTCGAGTGTAGAGCGTGTTGACCAGATGCACGCCCGCGCGTACAGCCGCTCTCGTCACAGCCCCCACGCAGTCGGCGGGAAGCAGATCAATGACGACATCCGGCCGTGCGCGCGCAATCAAGTCCTCCAGTGCTTCCTGATCGCGGGCGTCGATCGCGCAGCAAATCAGACGCCCATCGTCATCAAAGCCGCGCTGGGCGACATGGGCCCGTAGGGCCCCTTCATCCACGTCTGCGGCCGTGACGTGCGTCACCGCGGTGTTGGTCACAAGATCGTGCAAGGTCGCCCTGCCTTGCATGCCGACGCCCAACAGCAGGAATCGCATGGAACCTCTCCCGGAATCCGAGGATACGGTGAACCGGGTTCAGCATGCGGCCGGCTTTTGCCGCGGATCAATCGCTTTGTGAAGCCCCGGACCTATGAGGACGACCCTGGTGTGCCGGGTCGTCGCCATCCGCTAGCTGTCGGCCCCGAAGACCGCATCGCCCTGCGATCCGAGGCGTGGTCCGGTGGGGTTCAGCTCCCCATGAATCCACAGACGTCGACGATTCGGCCGGCGGGAAGATGAACCACCGATTGGGCCCAGGAGAGCTCGCACCGTGAGTGTGTTGCTGAAGAGCTCCGGGAGCCGCCGCCTGGATAGCATCTCGGGGACGCTGACATGCTCGCATCGACCGGTGAACGTGCTCCAGGGATCGAGCGAGCTGCGTCGGATCGCTGGCTTTCCCGCACCGGCTCAGGACCCGAGCCGGCTTTCCCCCCTTCTCCGACCTCCCTTTAAGGTGTATGATTATCGGTCTTGTTTGGGTTGGTCGCGGTCGATCTCCGGGGAAGGAGGGACCCGCGCCCCAGGCGACCCTCCGCCAACCACCGAGAGATGGAACTGTATACAAATAGGAGGCTTGGAGGCGATGAGGCTCATCAATCCCCACGGCGGCCGTCTGGTCAACCGGCTGGTCGCCAACGACAAGGCCCGGGCCCTGGAGCAGAAGGCTCCCGGCCTGCCCCGGATCCAGCTCAATCCCCGCGAGACGGCCGACCTCGAGATGATCACGACCGGCGCCATGAGCCCGCTCGAGGGCTACATGGTCAAGGCTGACTACGACGCCGTCGTCGAGAAGATGCGCCTGGCCACCGGCCTGGTCTGGACGCTCCCGATCACCCTGGCGGTCGCCGCCGAGCAGGCCGAGACGCTGAAGCTGGGGACCGAGCTGGCCCTCTACGACGGGGACAACCTCCTCGCCGTGATGGAATTGCAGGACAAGTACCAGCCCGACAAGATGCGCGAGGCCGAGATGGTCCTGCGCACCACCGATGACGCTCACCCCGGCGTGCAATACTTGAAGAGCGTGGGCGACGTCTACCTGGGCGGCCCCATCCACACCATCCGCAAGCCCCAGCACGCGGAGTTCAACGAGTTCCGCCTGGATCCGAAGGAGACCCGCGTCCTCTTCAAGGCCAAGGGCTGGGAGACGGTCACCGCCTTCCAAACCCGTAATCCGATCCACCGGGCGCACGAGTACTTGCAGAAGTGCGCACTCGAGATGGTCGAAGGCCTCCTGATCCACCCGCTGATGGGCGCCACCAAGGCCGACGACATCCCCGGCGACGTCCGCATGGCCTGCTACCAAGCGCTTCTGGAGAACTACTACCCGAAGGACCGCGTGGCGCTGTCGATCTTCCCGGCCGCCATGCGCTACGCCGGACCACGCGAGGCCATCTGGCACGGCATCGTCCGCAAGAACTACGGCTGCACCCATTTGATCGTGGGCCGCGACCACGCCGGCGTGGGCAACTACTATGGAACCTACGACGCGCACAAGATTTTCAAGGAATTCGACCATAGCGACCTGGAGATCACGCCGATGTTCTTCGATCACGCCTTCTTCTGCACCCGCTGCGGGAACATGGCGTCGATCAAGACGTGCTCCCACGGCCCGGAGCACCGGGTCTTCCTGAGCGGCACGAAGGTCCGTGAGATGCTGGGCCGGGGCGAGGATCTGCCGGTCGAGTTCACGCGGCCCGAAGTGGCTGAGGTGCTGCTGAAACACACCCAAAGCAACAAATAGGCATTTAGAAGTATAGGTCGTGACAGGGGTGTCCGATCTAAACCTTGGATTCGAAGGAAGTTCGGTCCAGCCCACCGGTTAGGCGGTCGCGACGGGAAACCTCGCCGGCGACGTGGCCCTGAAGGACGTGGGGCGGGTGGGATCATCGCGGAATCGCAGACAGGGGAGATGGGGAATGAAGGGTTTCACGCTTTGGTTCACGGGCCTTTCGGGATCGGGCAAGTCCACGCTGGCGCGGGGCGTTGAGCAGGAGCTGCGGCGGCGCGGCATGAAGGTCGAAATCCTCGACGGCGACGTCGTTCGCACGAACCTCAGCAAGGGTCTGGGGTTCTCCAAGGAGGATCGGGACACCAACATTCGTCGCATCGGCTTCGTCTGCAATCTGCTGACGCGCAACGACGCGGTGGCGATTGCCGCGGCCATCTCGCCCTACAGGGCGATTCGCGACGAGAACCGCAAGATGATCGGCCGGTTCGTGGAGGTCTATTGCGACTGCTCGCTCGACGAGCTGGAGCGCCGCGACGTCAAGGGACTCTACAAGAAGGCCCGCGCGGGCGAGATCAAGGGGTTCACGGGGGTCGATGATCCGTACGAAGCTCCCGACAAGCCGGAGATCACGATCAACTCCGAGACCCAGTCGCCCGAGGAGAGCCTGGCGACCATTCTGCGGACGCTGGAGCTGATGAACTACATCCCGCCGGCCCCGGAAGCGATCGAGATTCCGGCCGACGAGGAAGAGCAGATCAAGACCAAGCTGAAGGAACTAGGGTACCTGTGATTCAAGACAAGCCGAACGCCGATTCCGGCCGCCCGACCCGACGCCGCTTGCCGCTGGCCGTTCGGGCGGGCGCGCTGGCGCTTCTCGCCACCCTGATTCCCCCTCTGGCTCACGCCTACGTGGGCCCCGGCGCCGGATTCGCGGTTGTGGGCTCGCTGGGGATCCTCTTCGTCACCTTCCTGCTGGGCTTCTTCGCGCTGCTGACGTGGCCTTTCCGCGCAGCCTACCGCGCGATCCGCTCGCGCATGGTGCGGCGTAAGACGGACGTGAAGCGCGTGTTGATCCTGGGCCTGGACGGCGTCTGCCCCAAGCTGGCCACGCGCTGGATGCGCGCGGGGCACTTGCCCAACCTGAAGAAGCTGGCCGATACGGGCAGCTTCAAGCCGCTGGCCTCGGCGGTGCCGCCCATGTCGCCGGTCGCCTGGTCCTCCTTTGCGACCGGGGTCGACGCCTCGAAGCACAACATCTTCGACTTCCTCAACCGAGATCTGCGCAGCTACCTACCGGTGCTCTCTTCCACCGACATCCGGCCGCCGGTGCGCACGCTCAAGATCGGCCGCTTCGAGATCCCCATCAGCAAGCCGATGGTGCGCCTGCTGCGCAAGAGCCGTTCGTTCTGGCGGATCCTGGGCGAGCATCTGGTCTCCTGCCACGTGATCCGGGTCCCGATCACCTTCCCGCCCGAGCCGCTGCCCAACGGGGCGCTCCTGGCGGCGATGTGCGTGCCCGATCTGCGCGGCACGCAGGGCTCCTTCACCTTCTTCACCAGCGACAAGGAGCGCGCCGAGGCGTTCGAGGGCGGCACGATCCTGCACGTCGAGCCCAGGAACGATGTGGTCGAGACCGAAATCCCGGGGCCGCCCGATCCGCTGTCGCGCGAGCACAACGTGATGGCGCTGCCCCTGCGCGTGGAGATCGATCGCGCCGGGCGCAAGGCGAAGCTGACGGTGGGCAAGGAGACGATCGACCTGCCCGAGAAAACGTTCAGCGACTGGGTGCCGCTGCAGTTCAAGGCCTCGCTCGGACAGAAGGTCAAGGGCATCGTCCGCTTTCGCATCATGGAGATCGAGCCCCACTTCAATCTCTACATGACCGCCATCAACATGGACCCCGAGGGGCCGGCGATGCCGATCTCCTCGCCGGGCTTTTTCGCGCAATACCTGGCGCGACTGCAGGGCCCCTACGCCACGCTGGGTCTGGCCGAGGACACCTGGGCGCTCAACGAGCGGGTGATCGACGAGGAGACCTTCCTCGAGCTGGCGATGTTGATCCACGAAGAGCGCGAGAAGATGTGGTTCAACTCGCTCAATAAGAACACCTCGGGGCTCAACGCCATCGTCTTCGACGCTACCGATCGCATCCAGCACATGTTCTACCGCTACCTCGAGCAGGACCATCCAGCCAACCACGGCAAGGACACCGAGCGCTACAAGAACGCGATCCTCGACATCTACAAGCGGTGCGACGATCTGGTCGGCCGCACGATGAAGCACGTCGACGACAAGACCGTCCTGTTCGTGATCTCCGATCACGGCTTCGCGCCCTTCAAGCGCGGGATCAACCTCAACTCGTGGTTGCTGCAGAACGGCTACTTCGCCAGCAAGAACGGTCACGTCGATCGCTACTTCGACGGCGCGGACTGGGACAAGACCAAGGCCTACACCTTCGGTCTGACGGGCATCTACATCAACCTCAAGGGGCGCGACTCGCACGGCATCGTGGACCGCAAGGGCGAGTACCAGGCGCTCAAGCAGGAGCTGATCGAGAAGCTCTCCGGTTTGCGCGACCCGGAGACCGGCGAGATCGGCATCCTGCGCGTCTTCGACGCCGAGCACATCTACCACGGCCCCTACCGCACCAACGGCCCCGACCTGGTGATCGGCTACAACCGCGGCTACCGCGCCTCTTGGGACGCGGCCGTGGGCATCGCCGACGATGTGGTCTTCGGAGACAACACCAAGAGCTGGGGCGGCGACCACTGTATGGACCCGGCCGTCGTGCCCGGTGTCGTCTTCTGCAATCGCAAGATCCACGCCCGCTTCGCGGCGCTGAAGGACATGGGTCCGTCGACGCTCGACCTGCTGGGCGTTCCGATTCCGCCTCACATGGACGGCATTCCCTTGCTCAATCCGGAATCGGCCGACAAGCGCGCGAGCATGGCCGACGCCTTCTTCAAGTACGGCATGCCCGATCCGCCCAAGGAGTGGAAGTCCAAGCGGGTAGCGCACGCCGCGGGACCGGGTCTTCCTGTAGCTGGAGCCGGTGCGCCGGCTGCTGATACGGGTGCACGTGAAGATGCGCAGGCGGGCGAGTCATCCCAGTCGTAGAGGTGTTTCGGTGGCGAATGATCTGCAAGCAATCCCTTCGCATAGGCGCGGCCGTGTAGTGAAACGAATCGCTTTCGGCGTATCGTCGGCTGCCGCAATACTCGTGGTGGGCCTCCTGCTGCAGACCCTCAGCCGCGGCGCACCCACAGCGCAAGCCCAGGATAAGGGCGCGGCCCTCGGCAAGAAGGTTCTGATTCTCGGCATCGACGGGGTTGACTACGGTATGGCAGTCGATTGGATGGAACAGGGCGTACTGCCCAACTGCCAACGGCTGCGCGATATGGGCTCGTTTCTCCCCCTGGATACCAGCATGCCGCCCCAGAGCCCGGTGGCCTGGAGCAATTTCATGACGGGGGCCAACTCGGGACAGCACGCCATCTTCGACTTCCTCCACCGCGATCCCGATACCTACCTACCCTATTCTTCGATGTCGGAGGCGAAGCCGGGGCCCGAGAACATCTCCATTCTCGGCATCAAGTTTCCCAATCGCGTCCGCCTTCCATTCTCCGACTACATCGTGCCGCTCGCGGGCGGCACCACCGAGAACCTGCGCAAGGGCACGCCCTTCTGGGAGACGCTGGCTGAGCACGGCGTCCCTTGCACCATCCATCGCTGCCCGGTCAACTTCCCGCCGGTTGAGAAACCCGGCGTCACGATTCTAGCGGGCATGGGCACACCCGATATCCAGGGCACCAACGGCACCTACGCCTACTACACCAATCGTCCGCCGCAGAACTACCGCGATGCGACCGGCGGGAAGATTTTCCCCACCGACGTGGTGAACGGCGTGGCGAAGAATCGACTTTACGGCCCGCCCAACGACTTCATCGACTACGACAAGATCCAGCGGCGCACCGGCCGCAAGGTGGCCTATCAGGATCGCAAGGCGTCCATCCCGTTCACGGTCTACGTGGATGAGGAGAATCCCGTGGCCAAGATCCTGATCGACGGCCAGGAGATCTTCCTGGAAGAAGGCGAGTTCAGTCCCTGGGTCGAGGTCAACTTCAGCCTGCTGCCTACGCCCGGCTTCATCCGCTGGTTGTGGCACGATCTGGTGTCGGTCAAGGGCACGGTCCGCTTCTACTTGAAATCGGCCCACCCGGAGTTTGGCCTCTACATCACGCCGGTGCAGATCAGTCCCATGAACCCGGCGATGCCGGTCAGTTATCCGGCCGACTACGCCGCCGAACTGGCGGACGCCATCGGTCCCTTCTACACGCAGGGGATGCCCGAGGATACCAAGGCGCTCGAGTTCGATATCTTCGGCAATGAGGACTTCCTCAAGCAGCTCGACATCATCGTGAGCGAGGAAGAGCGCATGGCCGAGTACGAGCTCTCGCGCTTTGATGAAGGTGTGCTGTTCCTCTACTGGAGCGTGATCGACCAGGCCGGCCATGTCATGTGGCGAACGCTGCCCGATCAGGAGAATCATCCCGCCCGCGTCGATGAGTTGGACACCCAGTTCGAAGAGTTCTATCCCTCGCTCTACCATGAGGTGGATCGATACGTCGGCCATGTCCTGGACAACTACGTCGACGAGAACACCTACCTGATCGTCATGTCGGATCACGGCTTCTCGAGCTGGCAACGGGGCTTCGACCTCAACCGCTGGCTGTACGAAAACGGCTACCTGGCGCTGAAGCCGGGCGTGACGCCCACCAGCGTGGAGTTCTTTCAGGGCATCGATTGGAACAACACCAAGGCGTATGCCCTCGGGATCAACGGGCTGTACGTCAACCAGATCGGGCGCGAGCGCAATGGCATCGTGCCGCCCGGGCCCGCAACCAACGATCTCCTGCGAGAAATCAGCGACAAGTTGATCGAGGTTGTGGATCCCAAGACCGAAAAGCACCCGATTCGAAAAGTCTTCCTGCGCGACGAGATCTACTCCGGACCCTATGCCGACATGGGTCCCGACGCTCAGATCGGCTATGTGCGCGGCTATCGTGCGTCCGACGAGAATGCCGTTGGCGAGATCACCGATGCGGTCCTCTCGGACAACGTGCGCCGCTGGAGCGGCGATCACTGCCAGGACTACCGGCTGGTCCCCGGCGTGATCTTCACCAATTTCCCCGTGCGGCGCTCCGACCCGGCCCTGATCGACATCGCCCCGACATTGATGAAGTTCTACGGCGTGCCCATCCCGGCTGAGGTGGAGGGCAAGCCGCTGTTCTGAGAAGACCATACGAGACCGGATAGAGGAGAGAAGCCATGTTTGGCGGCAAGAAGATCAAGATCAACAAGGAGCTCTACGAGCAAATCGAGCGCATCGCGAAGCTCGCGGGCTATTCCTCGGTCGACGAGTTCGTCGTCCACGCGCTGGAAAAGGAGATGGCGCAACTTCAGGAGGCGCAGTCGGACGAGGATATCAAGGAGAAGCTCAAGGGCCTGGGGTATCTCGCCTAGGTCCCGGCCGCGCGACGCGACTGACGGGCGCGACCCTTGCTGCACGGCCAATGCGCCGCCACTGACGAGCCCGGCCGGTGCGGCACAACCGCCATGCGTGGAGGAGTGACCATATGTGGGTGATCGCCTCTGCGATCAACAGCATCTTCGATGTCCTGCTGGCCCCCTTCCGGGGCATGCATCCGGCCATCGGACTGCTGGTGATCTCGGTGCTGACCGGGATCGTCATGCTGCTGATCTTCGGCAAGACGTCCAATCAAAAGGCGATCCACAAGGCCAAGGGCCGCCTCAAGGCGCACATCGCCGAGATCTGGCTCTTCCGCAACGACCTGGCGCAGATGCTGCTGGCGATTCTCCGGGTGTTCGGCAACACGGGCCGGTATTTTGGCCACAGCATGCGGCCGTTGCTCTTCATTTTCGTCCCCGTGCTGATCATCATGGTGATGATCGGTGTCCGCTATGAGCACCGGCCCTTCCAGGTGGACGAGACCGCCCTGGTGAGCGTGCGCGTGGACGACCCCACCTGGACGCAAGGCGAGCAGATCGAGTTGATCGCCCCCGACGGTGTCGAGGTGATCAGCCCGGCCCTGCGCATTCCCACCCTGGGAGCGGTGGACTGGAAGATCCGCGCGGCGCGTTCCGGCACGCACGTGCTGACCGTGCGCACACCCACGGGTGAAGCCACCAAGGAGGTCCTCGTGGCCGAGGAAGGCCGGGACCTGAACAAGGCGCGGAGCAAGATCGCCGCGGCGCGCGGGCGCGTCTTCTCGGACGAATTCCTGCTCTTTCCGGTGGAGCCGCCGCTGCCTGCCGACACGGGCATCCGGTCGATCGAGATCAAGGACTGGCCCCATCGCGACCTCCGGATCCTGGGCTTGGGCGTGCACTGGCTGATCGCCTTCTTCATCATCTCGCTGGCCGGGGGATTCGCCGTCAAGGACCTGTTCGGGGTCGAGGTCTGATCGCGGGCTTCGTCTCCACGTGGAAAGCGTGGCGCCCAATCCCTAGCTGGCACAGGAAGGGTGGCGATTGCATGAGTAACTGGCGCGAGCAGGACCCCCGGGGCGTGGTGGACCTGCACATGCACACCACCGCCTCCGACGGCAGCGAAGCACCCCGGCGGCTCTTCGAGATGGCCCGGGAGAAGGGTCTGCGCGCCATCGGCTTCTGCGATCACGATTCCATCGGGAGCGTCCCCGAAGGACTGATCCTGGCCGAGGAGTTCGGCATCGACTTCGTGCCCGGCTGCGAGATCGGCATCGCCCACGACCCCGACCGCGGCCTGGTGGAAGCCGACATCGTCGCCTACTACTACGATCCGAACCACGACGAGTTCAACGACGTGCTCCTGCGCCTGCAGCGGGCGAAGAACGACAAGCTCGACAAGCAGCTCGCGGTGCTCGCCAAGGTCGGCTACCTCGTGCCCAAGGACGAGGTCCTCGCGTTGGCGCAGGGCGAGACGATCCGGCGCCCTCACATCTACGCCGTCCTCAAGAAGCACTACCCCGACGTGCCGACACAAGTCTTCTACCCCAACACCGACTTCGGCGGTCCCTGGTACGTGTCGAAGGAGTACAGCCTGACGCTGGAGGACTGCGTGGCCGTGGTGGCACGCGCCGGCGGGGTCACGGTGCTTTCCAGCCCCGGGTCCTACAACGGCCTCTACAAAAGGGACGGCACGCTGCTCGATCCCGCGGTCGACCGGATCGTCGCTGTGTGCTCCGAGGCGGGGGTGCGCGGGCTCGAGACCATCTACACCTACCACTGCAACAAACCCTACTACCAGGGGCCCCGGGAGACGATCGACGCGCGGCAGCTCGATGCGTTGATTTCCCACTTCGAGGCGCTGGCCAACCGCCACGGCATGTTCAAGACCGGCGGCTCGGACTATCACGGCGTGTCCAAGCCCCAGATCGCATTGGGCGAGCTGGCCGTGCCCTATCGCTATCTGGAGAGCCTCCAGCGCGCGGCAGGCAGGCTCTAGCACACGGGTCTTGACCCCCGCTCACCCCCAGGCGATCCTCCGCCCGGCGAATACCGCCACCCCCTCGGCGGTATCCATTTCAGAAGCCTCGCTGGGAGTGGAGGAGGAACAACCCATGAAGGCCTTCCTGGATTCGATCGATCCGGGGCTGATCTGGCTGATCGTCGGCATCGTCTTCCTGTTCCTGGAATTCACGGTGCCGGGCGCGATCCTGGTCTTCTTCAGCGTGGGAGCGTTCGTCACGGCCGTGCTGGTCTGGCTGGGTGTGTTGCCGAGCTTGACCGGCCAGCTCATCTGCTTCGGCGCCGCCACGCTGGTCACGCTGCTGACCCTGCGCCGGCTCTGGAGCCGGCACTTCCAAGGCACCACGCGCGACGCTTCGGCCTATGATGAGACCGCGGAATTTGTGGGTCAGACGGCCCGCGTCATCCGCAAGATCGTCCCCGGCTCCGGCGAGGGACGGGTCCTGTTCGAGGGCGCGGAGTGGAAAGCGGTGGCCAGCACACCGATCGCTGTCGGCACCCACGTGCGTATCGTGGGTCAGAAGAACATCACCTTCGAGGTCGCCCCCACGGAAGAGAAGGAGTAGCCGCCATGACCATTGCCGTGATTGTCGCCGTTATCGTGCTCATCCTGGTGACGTTGTTCAACACCGCCCGGGTGGTCCCGCAGCGTTCGGCCTTCGTCGTCGAGCGACTGGGCAAATACCACCGCACGCTGGACGCCGGTTTCCACATCCTGACCCCATTCTTCGATCGGGTGGCCTACAAGCTCAGCCTCAAGGAAACCGCCATGGACGTGCCTCCCCAGGTGTGCATCACGCGCGACAACGTGGCGGTCGAGGTCGACGGCATTCTCTACCTGCGGGTCATGGACCCGATGAAGGCCGCCTACGGCATCAACAACTACGCCTTCGCCGCCACCCAGCTCGCGATGACCACCATGCGTAGCGAGATCGGCCAGCTCGAGCTGGATCGCACCTTCGTGGAGCGCGAATCGATCAACGCCAACGTCGTCAAGGCCGTCGACGAGGCCTCCGATCCCTGGGGCATCAAGGTGACGCGCTACGAGATCAAGAACATCACCCCGCCCACCACCGTCACCGAGGCGATGGAGAAGCAGATGCGCGCCGAGCGCGAGAAGCGGGCCGAGATCGCCCGCTCCGAGGGCGAGCGGCAGGCCAAGATCAACCGTGCCGACGGGGAGCGCCAGGAAATGATCGCCGTCTCCGAGGGCGAGAAGATGAAGCGCATCAACGAGGCCGAGGGCCGCGCCCAGGAGATCCAGCGGGTAGCGGCCGCCACGGCCGAAGGCATTCGCAGCATCGCCTCCGCGATCAGAGAGCCAGGCGGCGAGGAGGCGGTCAGCCTGCGCATCGCCGAATCCTGGATCGTCGAGTTCGGCAAGCTGGCCAAGGTCAACAACACGATGATCGTGCCCAACACCTTGTCCGACGTCGCGGGCACGGTGGCGGCGTTGACCAAGGTGATGGCCGAGACCAAGAAGCCGGCCGTGTAGGGGGGGCTAAAACGCCCCCACCAGCCCCACGACCCCCCGGCTGCGCTCGGCCTCCAGGTCCCGGGTGAACTCGGCGATCAGGCGCAGATTCCGGGCCAGCAGGTAGGTCCAACTGGCGGTCATCGTCTCGTAGTCGTCGTCCGCCAGAACCTTCTGATCATAGTCCACCTGGTTGTAGAGCAGCGTCAGCAGCCAACGGGATTCATCGAGCTGAGGCGCAAGAATGAGCTCGGCCACGATGCCGGCCGTCTCCACATCGTCCTCGGGCTTCTGGGCCCATGCGCTGTGCATGTCCGGCGGCGCCGAATCCGTTCGCATCAGATATTGCGCGGTCAGCTCGACCGGCCCTACCGCGACGTTGAGATCGGGACCGTAGTAGGTGATCTCGTTCTCCCACTCGTCATACGGTTCTTCCTTGCCCAGGTAGAAGAAGCCGCCCACGCTCCCGTACTCGCCCACCGCCTGGCTCAGGCGGAACCCGACGTTCTTGAAACCGTCGCTGTCGAACTTGTGGTCCCCGCCGGCCTCGTCCTTGCCGTTGCCGTTCACCACCATGCCCGCCAGGTCGGTACCGGTGGCGGCGATGCCGTAGGTGATCATCACGCCGCGATCATAGGCCAGGTTGGTGCCCGACCCGCCGGGGTTCACCTTGTAGATCTGATAGTCCTCGAAGGTGAGGCGCAGTTCGCGCTTCATGAGCGGATCTGAGGTCTGGAACTGGCCCACCATCACATCCCAGGGCTGCCCGAGGATGTCGTTGAAGTGGATGTAGGCGTCCTCGATGCCAGCCACTTCCCCGCGCTCCGACATGTAGAAGTAGAAGTAGTAACCGATGTTTTTGTACAGCGCGCCTCCGGACATCAGCTTCAGGCCCCACGGAATCTGCAGATCGTTGTCGATATCGGCGTCTTCTTCCATCAAGGCGTAGGCGTCAAAGCGCACTGCCAGGGGGAAGTCGCGGTTGAGCCGCAGAAGATCGTCGCCCTCGATGATGTAGTCGCGGTCGGGATCGTCATCGGGCATCACGAAACCGTCGCCGGCGAACTCATCACCATAGGGCTTCAGCTTCGGGAAGGGCGCGTGACACGTGGTGCAGGAGACCTTGTGACGGCGGCCGAAGGCGGGAATGGCCCCCGCATCTTCGGGCAGCAACGCCACGACCAGCACTACGAGCCCCAGGGCCAACGTGATCCACGTACGGTTCTTCATCGGGTACCTCCCCATCAGTCGTAGACCTCGATCCATGTCGTCGCCTGGTTGATGGGCATGATCTCACTCTCGTCCGCGGGGACGTTCAGCAGATCCGCCACCGGTTTGACCAGCTTCTGATAGTTCAGCTCCGCCTTGAACGCCACACGCCCGAAAGCGATGTCGTCGGGAAGCTGCCAGGTGAAGGTCTCGATCTTCGTCTCGCGCGGACCGATGCGATAGTCCACGCCGAGCGTCTTGGTATTCCATTGCATCATCGTCATGCGGCCCTGCGGGTCGAAGTAGGGCATGCGGAAGATGCGGTCGCCCACGGGCACGCCGTCGCGCTGGACGCCGGGGAAGTCGGGCCGCTCCAGAGGCACGCCCAAGTCCTGGTAGGCCAGGACATCGGCGGCGATCGTGTACTCCTCACCCGCGAAGCCCTTGGCGTCGACCGGCAGGTGGTAGGTCTTGCCGTCCGCGTCGGTCGCGGTGACGTGCAGCCAGACGATCCGGTCCTCGACCGAGCCAGTGGGGATCTTGTGCCCCGCCTTGGCATTGAAGAGCTGGACCTTGATCGTCACCGCCTCGGTGAACTCCACCTCGCGGCGGTCCGGGTGCATGCGCAGCTCAACCGATCCGCCCACCTTGCCGGGATCGTGCGCGCCGTGGAACAGGTGCTGCGCCACCATACCCTCCTCGCCCATCGAGGCGCTGCGGCCGCGCGCCAGGGGTGCGTGGCAGCGCTGGCAGGGCACGCCCTCGTCGGCGTAGGGCCCCTCGCTCCACTCGATCTGCGTCGACTTGACCCACGCACCGAAGGGACTCTTCTCATTGTGGCAGGTGCCGCAATACTCGGCCGTGCGCATGAAGTCGCTCTGCTCGGTGTTGTGGTGCGGCGACTCCACGCCGGGCTTCGGGCCGTACTTCGTGCGACCGGGGTTGGAGACGAAGTTGAAGTTGTGCGGCACGTCGCCTTCGAAGCCGGTGATCGTGTGGCACACGTCGCACGAGACCGACTCGTTGGCGCGGCTGTTCTCCTCCGGCCGCGGCGGCGGCACGTCGCCGGCCAGGAAGGCCATCGGCGTGTGGCAGCCGTTGCAGCCCTCGTGGACGTGCTCGAAGTCGGGGTCCGCGGCCGAGTGGGCCACCGCCAGGTCGAAGTACTCGATCTCGTCCCAATGGTGCGTGTAGGCCTGAGACATCATCGACTGGCGCCACTGGTAGTAGAAGTCGGTGTGGCAACTCCGGCAGGTGGTGGGCTTCTCGAAATCATCGTAAGAGCGCGTGCCCAGTGCCTCTTCGCCGACGGGTGCGCCTCGCGCCGACCCCGCCGCGGCCATCGCGATCAGGGCAACCGTCGTGATCACCGTCCAGAACGGGCCGCCGACGATGCGTTCGTGCACGTCAACCTCCTTGTGGGTCTTCCTGCTCTCAGTTCTGATGCGATGATCGTTAGGCCGGACGGAAAGGTCAAGGACGTTGGACTGTGTTAGGATTCGCCGAAGTACTGCGCTGCCCACGCCGGCGGCTCCGGCTCCCTGCGGTGCCAAGCAGCGCTGCAATGCAGTCGGGCACGCATGTTCATTGGAGAGCGCGGGTTTCCCAGGTGCCGCCGCAGCGCGCCGGCCGAGGCCGAAAAGAGGAGGGATCATGAGGGGCAATTACCCATCCCTGGATCGGGAATCGGCCCACCGTTCACTGGGTCGTCGCCGAGCCCGGCGCGGTAGAGGGACCCTCGTGGGGTGCCTTTGCACCGCAGTGGCCCTGGCTTGCGGTGGTGTGCCCGCCCTGACGGACGACGGCAGTGCCTCCGCGCCTCGCGCGCGACCTGCGCAGGAGAGCATCCCTCTGCCGCCCAGCGCGCTCCCTCCGGCTGACCGGATCGTCGCCATCGGGGATCTGCACGGCGACCTGGCCGCCGCGCGACGCGCGCTGCGCCTGGCGGGCGCCATCGACAGGTCCGATCGCTGGATCGGCGGCGAGCTGGTGATCGTCCAGGTGGGGGACATCCTGGATCGCGGCGACGACGAACAGGCCATCCTCGACCTGTTCCACAGACTGCAGACCGAGGCGCGGGACGCGGGAGGCGCCATCCACGTGCTCAACGCCAATCACGAGATGCTGAACGTGGATTTGGACTTCCGCTACGTCACCGACGGAGGCTTCGCCGATTTCGAGGACGCTCCCGGCGTGGCCGCGGCCCTCGATTCGCTGCTCGACGCGGAGGATGAGGAGATCCTCGACCTCCCCGAAGAGGAGCGCGCCCGCGGGGCGGCCTTCAGGCCGGGCGGCCCCTATGCTCGCATACTGGCCGGACATCCGGTGGCGCTGCGCATCGGAAACCTCGTCTTCGTGCACGGAGGATTGCGGCCGCGGTACATCCGCGTGGGCCTGGACGAGCTCAACCGCCAGTCGCACGAATGGCTGCTGGGGGAAGGGCCCAAGCCCGAATGGGTGTCGGCCCGCAAGGGACCGCTCTGGTCCCGTGACTATTCCGACGAAGTTGACGAGGACGACTGCCTCCTGCTCCAGAAGGCCCTGCGGCTGCTGGACTGTGGCCGCATGATCGTCGGCCACACCCCGCACGACGACATCACGCCCTATTGCAGCGAGCGCCTCTGGTGCGTCGACTGCAAGCTGTCCGAGCACTACGGAGGTTCGACGGAAGTACTGGAAATCCGCGGCGACCGGGTGCGGATCCTGGAGGAGTAGGGGGGCACGGTCTTCGATCCGGCCGCTCCCGGGCGGGTCGTCGAGCCCGCAGGAACCGCGCCCACTGCGAGCCCCCCGGTCAAGATGCGAAGCGCGCCGCGGCAACTACTTGCTGCTCAAAAGGTCCGGTCTGGCGGCCGCGCTGTATCAGGATCGTTCCCCCAACGACTACTGCCTGGAAATCATCTCCTCCGGGACGGGAGGGAGAGCCGGCCGCTTTACAGCGCGCCGAATCCCAGGCACCCGGTGGCTCGGCAAGAGGAAGGCCCCGGCGCTGCGAGCCGGACGACGTGCGGGGCATGCTTGCCGTTGAGGTGGTGAGGACATCCAGGCAATGAAAGGACAGGATGATGAAGCGATTCCTAGGCCTAGCAACGGTCTCCTTGATGTTGTGCTTGGGGGTGGCGGCGGCCCAGACGGGCACGGTCACGGGCGTGGTTCTCGATGGTGAGGGTCTTCCCGTGGAAGAAGCCCGCGTTTCGTTGCACCAGGACGGCGCCTGCCTCGGCTATGTCTACACCGGGACGGACGGCGCCTACGTCTTCGAGGAAGTGGAGGTCGGCGTCTACACGGTGCGGGCGGGCAAGCCGCAGGTCGGCAGCGCCTACATCGAGGGCATCGAGGTGCTCGAGGGTGAGACCACGGTCGTGCCCGACCTCGTGCTCGAGTGCGGTGGCGGCGGCTCCGGTGGCAACCAGCATCAGCACAAGAATCAGTACAAGCACCAGAATCAGTATTCCGGGGGCGAATAACCGGTCGCTGCTGAACGTGAACGGAAGATGGACGGCCGGCCGTCGCGCTCTCCCGGCGGCCGGCTGCTTCGTCTTGGTCAGCGTACGAGGATCATGCGCCCTTCGCCCACGCTGCGCGCGCTCGAGAGACGAATCAGGTAGATTCCCGCCTCCACCAGCCGTCCGTTCGTGTCGCAACCGTCCCACACGAGCGACTGCGTTCCCGGCGCCGCCGTGAGCGCACGCGCCAGGCGGCCCGCGGCATCGTAGATGCGCAGCTCGGACGGCTCGGACACATCTTCAGCGCGCGGCAGGTTCCACGAGATGCGAGCCTGCGAGCCGGCCGGAACGGGATTGGGCGCCAGCCTGAGCGCTGCGAGCAGGTCGACGTCACGGGAAACATCCGAAGGCTCGATCGTCGTCAGCAAAGTCTCGAGCGCATCAAAGCGGCCCGTTCCCAATCGTCCGAGGTAGGGCAAATTCCCCGGCAGGCTGTAGATGTCCTCGATACCCTCGTAGACTTGATCATAGATCGTCATCCACTCGATCCCCGGAACCAGGGATCGAATGAGCGCGCACTGCCCGGTGATGAACGGCGTCGCGAACGATGTGCCGGCGCCGATGGCGTAGCCCCCGTCGTAGTAGGGGCCCAGGATGCCGACACCCGGGGCGGACACCGAGACCTTGCGATGGTAGTTGGAGAATTCGGCCTTCACGTCGCACGAGTCGAGCGCGGCGACCATCAGCACTCTGGAGTCACTGGCCGGAAAATAAAGCACGTTCTCCACGCCGAGGTTGCCTGCGGCCGACACCATCGCGGCCGATTGCAGCCGGGCCGCGGCCAGCTCATGGGACACGATGCCCGAGCGATCGGTCAGACCCAGGCTCATGTTGATGACGTCCGCCCCCATCTCCACCGCGTGGCGGATTCCCTTCGCCAACGCGAACGTCGTGCCGCGACCCTCGTCGTCGAGAACGCGGATCGGAAGGATCCGCGCCTCGGGAGCCACCAGGTGAACGATCCCGGCGACAAGCGTGCCGTGTCCCGCGCCTTCGTCGGTCAGCCCGTCGTTGTCGTCGTCGAGGCCGTTGGCCGTGTCGTTGGGATCGGTGTCATCCTCCACGAAGTCATAGCCGCCGGGCGCGATAAAGCCCGCCAGACACTCGTGAGAGGCCAGGACGCCCGTGTCCAGGACGGCCACAATCACGCCTTCCCCGCGGGAATACGCATGCATCTGTTCCAGGTGGATGCGCTCGGCCAGGTTCTGGTCGAGATAGTCATCGATCGTGGCCCCGACGGCGGCCACGACCATCTGTCTCACCCCCTCGGGTGTCTCGTCCCGATAGGCCCGCTCGGCGCAGATGAAGGTGGCCGGATCGGCGATCATCTGTGCGATCAGCGTCTCCTCGTCCACGCCCTCCGGAACCTGCAGCAGGTAGTGGGGCGGAAGCTCATCCGCCGTCGACGTTCCATACTGCGCATTGACCGACTCGATCGTGTAACCGGGGGCGAGATGCACCTGGATGAAGCCTGCGACGTAATCGCTCCCAAAGGCGGGCCCGGTCGACGCAAGGCAGGCCAGTGCGATGAGCAGAGCGAGGATTGCCGAAAGTCGATGTGGAAGGCGATGGACGCGGGACCGCGTGGCCTGGTGCGACGTCATGGTTGTCGTGTCCTCCCGAACGCGCCCCTCAACCCTCATGCGTTGTTGTCGCCCAGCGGACGACCGGTATGATCATACCACCACCGTGACGTGCCCACCACGATCGCGGCCCTATCGCGCGCCCAGGACGGCGAACGGCGCCCATTGCCACGGATGCGTCCACGCCGGCAGCAGCGCTTGCATCGCCCCCTGGAGCGCGACTTCCGGCGATCCGCCGGCAGCCAGCCGCTCGTAGAAGCGCTCCATCAGCACGCGGGTGGCCTCGTCCTGAACCGGCCAAAGGCTTGCTACGATAGTCTTTGCGCCGGCCTGCAAGAACCCGCGTGCCAGGCCCACCCACTCGTCGCCCGCCGGAGCCGCGCCCCGGCCCGAGGAGCAGGCGGTCAACACAACGGTCGAGCCTGGAAGACGCAGCTCCGCCAGGTCGTGCACGTAGAGCGGCCCATCGGCGAGCTGGACGTAGGAAAACGCGGGGTTGTCCGATCGCAGCACCCCGTGGGTGGCCAAGTGGAGGATGCCCGCCTGCGCCGCCTCCTTCTTCAGGGTTTCGCGCGTCGGGGCCTCATCCATGTGCACGGTCCATCCGTGCAGCTTGGCCCGCACACGCTCGATCTCCGCGGCCACCTCGGGAAGCTCGGGCGTCGGGACCGCGCCCAGATAGGCACGCCGCGGCGTGGAGCGTCGTCGCCCGACGCGTCGCATCCAGATGCGCGCGCTCGGCGCCAGCCGGATCGACAGCCGCTCAGCCAGGTAGCCGCCCGGAGAGCGCAGCGCGTGCAGGGGCACGCGGTGGATCGGGCCGTGGGGCGAGACGACCACGCCCGACATCTCGGGCAGTCCCGCCTCTTCGAGCGGACGCCAGAGCACCTCGTGCAGCTCGGTCAGGATGGCGTCGGTGGCGCTCGACAGGAGCCGATCGGCGCCGATCGGCGTCGGCGACGACCGGGTCCGATGCGCACTGGCCACCGCGGCGGCGTTCCACTGGAAGTCCAGACGATCGACGAGTCGCCCGACGCGCGCGGAGAGATCGTCCGCCAAACCGACGCGCAACCGCCTCTCCTTGGTCAACACCACCGCGCACGCGAACCCGGGCGCCAGATGGAAGCTCACGAACCCGTGCCCCGGTGGGAGAGCGCGGACGAGCGCCCGAGGATCCACGACCTCGGCCGCGCCGACGAGGCGAGCCGGACGCGCACCGGCGGTTCGCCGGGAGGATGCCGCGGCGCGGGCAGAGGCTTCCCCACCCTCCCGCAACCGGCGGGCCCAGGCCTGTTCGGCGGCCGCGAGCTCGCGCCGCAGCGCCCCGGCCCGGGCGCGATCCTCCTCTCCGCCCAGCTCCAGGCGGGAGACGCGCGCGTGCAGCCACGAGAGACGCCGGCGCTCGTCTTGGCCCGGGTCGCCGGAACCCACGACGCCCCACCGCTGCGGCTGACGGATGCGATCCCAGAGGCCCTGACTGCGGGACCGCTCCATCCAGCCGAACACGCGCTCGAGGTTGGGTCGAGGGCGGGCGAGCTCGAGCTGCAGCAGTTCGTCGTACGGGTGGGTCCTGCCCCGCAGGAATGCGATCTTCGTGTCCTCGGTCGGGACGCGCACCCGCACCGACTCCAATTGCGCCGCCGCGCGCGCAAAGGTGCGCCCGGCCGCCGCGGAGCCCGCGCGCAGCTCCACCGATCCGAGCAGCTCCAACAGCGCCATCGACTGAAGCGGATAGATGCTCTTGGGCAGACGCGCCAGCAGGTCACGCAGGAGACGTCGCTGCGCGGTCAGCGGCGTGGCCCGATCGGCGACGCGAATCCACACTGCTGCGGCGAGCGCTTCCCAGCGGACCAGACCCAGCCGGCGAAAGGCGAGCCTCGCCTCACGGGCCCGCTTGCGCGCGCCGGCCCTTCGCCCGCGGCGCGCGTCCGCCTCCGCCCACAGCAGGATCATGTAGGCGACGCGGGCAGGGTTCTTCTCCTTGCGAAACAGTCCCAAGGCCTTGCGGATCAGCACCGCAGCGCCGGCCCCGTCGCCCATGCCCAGCAGGCCCAGCCCGCCTTGCGCCAGCGCCAGAGCTTGGTCGTAGCGCAAGCCGTCGGCCTCGAAGAGCGACGCCGCCTCTTGCGCCAAGCGGAGAGATTCATCGTGCAGGTTGAGCTGCTCGTAGATCTCGGCCTGGTTGATGCGGCAGGTGCCCAGGAAGGCGGGGTGCTCGGTGCGGGCGAAGTAGTCGGCCGCCCGCTGGATGTCGGCCAGGGCGAGATCGAAGTCGCCCCGCAGCATGTGCACGTAGCCCGCGTTCATCCAGACCTGCGCCCGCAGGAGCTCGAAGCCCCGGCGCGCGCACGCCCGATCGAGGCGGCGGAAGAGGGCGAGCGCCTCCTCATCCCGGTCGAGCTGCGTCAGCGCAACGGCGCGGTTCACCTCCAGCGCCACGACGGTCTGATCATGCACGCCGAGCCTGCGGAAGAGCCCGCGGGCGCGCTCGTACTCGGCCGAAGCCGCCGCGTATTCGTCGCGCTGGAAGTGGATGTTGCCCAGATTCATCGCCAGCTTTGCGAGATAGACGCGGTCGCCGGCGGCCTCCAGCAGCTTGCGCGCCCGGCGGGCGACCCGGGTCACGTCCTGCATGCGTCCCAGCAGGGCCAAGACATGGATGTGCCCGACCTCGAGCTGACCGAGCAGCGCCGAGGCCTTGGATCGCTTCCAGGCGTCCGCGGCCCGCGCGTAGGCGCGGTCGGCCTCGCGCATGCGACCCGAAAAGAGCAGCGCCTCGGCCATCGTCCGCTCGGCCCACCCCAGCGCGTGCGGATCGCCCAGCAACTGGGCCACCTCGACCGCGCGGGCGGCGATGCGCCGCGCTTGGGCGGCGTCGGCGTGATAGTAACGACTCGCTTCATCTCGAAACGCCGCCAGCAGCGCGCCGGGATCGGCGGGCGGGTGCGATGCCAGGTGGGTGCGCACGCTCTCCGCGGGCAGGCCGCTCAGGACGCGCGCGGCCTCCACAACCACCTCGGATCCGTCGCCGGCACGCGCATCCTGACCCCGCCGGAGTTTGGCGCGGGGCGAAGCCTCTCTCGTCTTCTCAGCCATCGGCACCGAGATTCAACGGATCGGTGAACACCCTCCGGCCTCCCCATTCGATCTGGACCTGGATCCGTCCGGAAGGCACCTTGTCGAACTCGAACCCCCCCGTCTCCGAAAGCCGCCGAGGGTTGCCGCGCGCCGTGCGCACCAGGATCGCGCGACCGCTCTCGGGCGCCGGCTCAGGCCCTGCCGGCAGGAACTGCCCGCGGAGTGTGTAGCGACCCGACTCGAGCGGCGTGACCTGCAGGTGCAGGTTGCCCCCGGGCGACTCGTAGAGCAACTGGCGCGCATGCGGGTCCCCGCCGCCGCGAACGCCCTGAAGCACGGCCCCGCCGGCCGTGTCGAAGACCAGCACGGCGCGGATCTCCTCCAGCGCGTCGACGACGCGCCGTCCCCGCGCGGGCCGCAGGTTCGGCGCCCGCCTTGCGCCTGGCTGCTTGCGCTCTTGCTCCGCGATCCATTCGCGTGCCCACGCGGCCAGATGCTCGGGAACATCGCTCAACGGCGTCGCGGAGAAGACCTCGGCGATGCGGCGCAATTCGGCCAACCGCTCGCGACAACGCCGGCATCCGGAATCCACGTGCCTGCGCGCCGCGTCGCTCGCGGGGAGACCCCGATCCAGGCAGATGTGGATCAGCTCTTCGTCGGATGGGTGACTGCGCATGGCCCCTCCCCCTCTGTCCTCGGGACGCGGCGCGACCCAGTGCCCGCCCCTCGATCAGAGGTCGATCCGGTGGGGGATTCTGATACGCCCCGGACGCTCATTCCATCCAGCCCCTTTCGCGGAAGTATCTGCGCAGGCGCTCGATACAACGGGCACGCGTCGGACCCAGACTGCCGATCGGGGCCTGCTCCCGCCGGGCGATCTCCGTGTAGTCGGGCGTCGGGTCCTCGAAGAAGAGGTAGCCGAGCAGCCGCCGGCAGCGCTCGGAGAGCGAAGCCATGGCCTCCTGCGCCTGCTGGGCACGCTCCAAGAGCAGCCGCGCCTCATCGGGCGGGGTTTCCCGCACGGGCGGTTCGAGGCTCTCGCGCAGCAGCCCATCGCCCACCTCCTGCGTGCGAACCTCGCGACGGCGCTTGCGGATGCAGTTGACGGCCTGTCGCCAGGTCACGCCGATGATCCATGACACCAGTGCCGAGCTGCTGCGCAGACCGGCGAGCTGTTCGTAGATCGCCACGACCGATGCCTGAAAGGCCTCCTCGCACTCGTCGGGCGGCAAGCCCACGCGATGGACGGTGGAGTAGATCAAGCGCGCGTAGCGCCTCAGGAACTCGTCCCACGCGCCTTCATCGTGCGCCAAGCATTGGGCCACCAAGGCCTCGGGATCCCATGCGGCGGCCGTCTCCCTCGCGGGCCGCGCCACGCCCGACCGCGGACCGCCGCGGCCGCCGCAACCACGCCTCCCCCTTCCGTGCCCCGATACCATGCACACGACCTTAGCACGATGAGAGCAGGCGTGCCTACGGATCCGACCTGCCGCCGGGCGCGGGCCTGCGCGGCGTCGGCCCCGGAACCGAATCATGGATTCGCCGCGCGACACTGTGTAGGCTCCCGCTCGGGCAAACCGGCCGGCTGCGACCGCACGCGCGGCGGCCGAGCGCGGGCCCGGTCACGACGCTTCCCGACTCGCACACTCGCCCTAGCAGAAAGGAATGGGTCATGAGAAGGAGCCCCCGGATCCTCTTGTGCGTCGCGTTTGCGCTGGCCCTTACGCCGGTCTCGCATGCGGACGCAGGCGCCACCTGGCAACAACCACCCGAGAAGATCCTCGAAGTCCTCCACGCCGCCGACCTCCCCTATGCGCGGCTCAATCCGACCGGCGACGTCCTGGCGTTGGTCACGCTGGACCGCTATCCGCCCTTGGCGCACCTGGCCCAGCCCTCACTGCGGCTGGCGGGCGTGCGCATCAACCCGAACAACAACGGACAGCACGCCGAGCACGCCTTCATTGAGGCGACGCTGCTGCGCATCACCGACGGCAAGGAGATTGCGGTCGATCTGCCCCAGGATGCTCGCATCGTCGGATGGGAATGGTCGGCCGATGGCCGGCGTTTCGCCGTGCTCAACGAGACGCCCGGCGGCATCGAGCTCTGGGTGGGCGAGACCGACGGCGGCCGGCTGCGCCGCGTGCGCAATCTCTACGTCAACACCTTCTTCGGGTCAGCGGTGTCATGGATGCCCGATCAGGAGACGCTGGTGGTGAAGCGCGTTCCGCCCAAGCGCGGCGCGCCCCCGCCAAAGCCGCTGACCCCGCCGGGACCGAGGATCCAGGAGAGCACGAGCGGATCGGCGACCAGCACCTACGAGGCCCGTGACCTCTTGACCGGGCCCTATGATGAGCAGCTCTTCGAGCACTACGCGCAGTCGCAGCTCGCGCTGGTGGACGCCAAGCGGTGTCGCGTGAAGCCCATCGGCGAGCCCGACATCTACACCACCGTGGCACCGGCACCCGGCGGTGAGCTGATCCGCGTCGATCGCTTGCACGAGCCCTGGTCCTACCTCTACGCCTGGTACCGCTTCCCGCGGAACGTCGAGATCTGGGACACGGACGGGCGCCTCGTGCACGTCGCCGCCCGGCTGCCGCTGCAGGACAAAGTCCCGATCCACGGCGAGCCCGAGGGGCCGCGCGATCACGCGTGGCGCCCGGGCGAGCCGGCGACGCTCACCTGGTACGAGGCGCTCGACGGGGGCGACCCGATGCGCGAGGTCCCGCATCGGGACCGGATCATGATGCAGCGGGCGCCGTTCACCGAAGAGCCCCGCGAGATTCACCGGGCCCAGCATCGCGCCTGGATGGTCCTGTGGGGCGAACACGATGATCTGGCGCTCGTTTTCGAATGGGAGCGCGAGCGCCGGTGGAAACACGCCTGGGCCCTGCACATCGACGACCCATCCTGGGAGCCGATCCACTTCATCGACATCAGTCTCAACGATCGCTACAACGACCCGGGCTATCCCGTGATGCACCGGTTGCCGACCGGGGAAAGGGTTCTCTTGCAGAAGGGCGATCGCCTCTACCTGTCCGGCCGCGGCGCCTCGCCTCAGGGCGACCGCCCCTTCGTCGATCTGATGTCGATCACGACCGGCGAGAGCGAGCGGCTCTTCCGCTGCTCGGGGGCGGTCTACGAGCAGTTCGTCGAGTGGCTCGACCCCGAGGCCGGCACCTTCCTGACCCGCCGCGAATCGCCGACCGATGTGCCCAATTACTACGTGCAAACGCTGGATCACAGGCTGGACAACGTGGAGAAAGGCGAAGCGGTCTGGGCGTCGGTCGAGCGCCCGCTCACGCACTTCGCGGATCCGACCCCGCAGTTGCGCGAGATCACGCAGAAGATCGTCACCTATGAGCGCGAAGACGGCACGCCGCTCTCCTTCCGTATGTACCTGCCGCCCGGCTACGAGCAGGGCACGCGGCTGCCCACGATCGTGGAGGCCTATCCGCTGGAGTACTCCGATCCCGAGACCGCGGGCCAGGTGAGCGGCAGCGAGCAGCGGTTTCTGCGGATGATGTACACCTCCTCGCTCTTCTTCCTGCTGGACGGGTACGTCGTGCTGCAGAATGTCGCCATGCCGGTGATCGGCGACCCGGACACCGCCTATGACACCTTCATCGAGCAGCTCGTCTCCTCGGCCCAGGCCGCCGTCGACAAGGCGGTCGAGCTGGGCGTCACCGACCCCGAGCGCGTGGGCGTGCTGGGCCACAGTCACGGTGGCCTGATGACGGCCACGCTCGTGGCCCACTCCGACATCTTCCGCGCCGGCATCGCCCGCAGCGGCGCGTACAACCACACCATGCGGCCCTTCGGCTTCCAGAGCGAGCGGCGCACGTTGTGGGAGGCGATGGACACCTACATCCGGCTCTCCCCGGTCATGCACGCCGACAAGATCAACGAGCCCCTGCTCATCATCCACGGCGAGGCCGACCAGAATCCGGGCACGGTGCCGCTGCAGTCGGAGAAGCTGTTCGAGGCGGTGCGCGGCACGGGCGGCACGGTGCGCCTGCTCATGCTGCCGCACGAGGAGCACGGGTATCGGTCGCGCGAGGGTGTGGAGCACGTGCTGGCCGAGGAGCTGACGTGGTTCGGGCGGTACGTCAAGAACGCGGAGCCGCGGTAGTCCCGGACAGCGCAAGGAGACCGACCCAACGTCGAATCCGCTGAGAACTCCCCACCGCTTCCTCGGTCGAGATGCCTGCGCGGGGCCGGACTGCCCGACCCCGCGCAGGATTGTCTTCATCCAGGCGCTCGGCGCCCCCGCTTGCGGGGGCGCCACGCCCATCTACGTCAAGAGCAGACTAGTACCGGAACAGCGACTTGATCGATCCCCAGCTCGATTCCTCGGTCGGCGTGGTGATCTCTTCCTTCCAGGACGGCACGCAGAGCCAGATGTGCTCGTTCGCGACGTTCGGCCATTCGCCGAACTGGTCGAACGCCACGAACGTCGTCTGGTAGGACTGAGGCGGCTCAATGCGATACACCGCCAGATGCGCCTCCGGGTCGATGATCGGGAACACACCACCAGGAACCGATTTCTCCACTGGCGTCAGGAGCAGCTCCGGGTAGGTTACCACGGCGCTCACGCCTCCCCACTGATCGATCAGCAACACGGGAATCCCGAGCGTGTCACCGACCGCTCGGTAGCCAAGGTAATGGTTGTGCTCCAATAGTGGTCCCGGCTCATTCTTGCGCGCCGGCAACACCAGGTACTCGACCTCCGCCAGCCTCCATCGCTGCGTTCCGAACTGATTCTCGATCTCGACGTCGTAGCCCGCCGTCGGGATCGGCGGATCCACTCGCCACCAGGTCTGGTGGACTTCCGGGAAAAGAATCGGCTCTCCATTCTTCTCCGTCGGGTTCGCGAACTTGTCGTGAACCAGGACATCGACCGTGTAGCTGCCGAATTGGTCTGTAAGACCGATACCACCGGTAAACAGATGCTCCTCAAACAGCGTGTAGACCTTGTAGTGATTCTCTTCCGGCCACTGGGCTAGCGCATCACCATAAACGATGCCTATCGACAGAAGCAGGAGGAGCACCAGCGCGATACGACTACTCATGGACGACCTCCAATCATGGGTGGGAATGATGATCTGCCGGCCGGAATGAATGAAATGATCCGGCCCGCAGTGTAGAACGTGGAGAATCCAAGTGGCCTTCTCCATTTGGCCTTCTCCATTGTTGGGACACTATCACGGGCGACAGGACTTCACTAGCAGCAACCGTCTCCGTGTATAACTCGGGTGCATTCTATAGCGTCAAGGTTGCGTATGTGAACTTGTTGATGCTCCCGCAACCCATTCTCTCACGTAGATGACGACCCCAACGTTCACCAAGCGGGCTTCCTGTCGGGTCAAGTGACCTTCTTGCTGTTGCCCCTCTTTGACCGTTGCCTTTTTGCTGCCCTGGGTTGCCAGCCGAAAGGGCCCCGCGCCCATGCCAACGCAGACGCGCCAATGCCAACGCGGACAGGCCCATACCAACGCGGACAGGCTCACACCAACGCAGGCACGCCCATGTCAGGTCAAGGCAAGCCTCCCCCGAGGTGACCCGGAGGAGGCTTGACAAGGTCGTTTCATGTCACCGAATCACCACCATCGGCCGGCTCATCTCCCGGTCGGCCGCCTTCATCCGCAGGAAGTAGACCCCGCCTGCGACCTGGATGCCCTCTTCGTTTCGGCGATCCCACATGGCGCTGTGCTCACCGGCCTCCAGCGAGCCGTTGACCACGGTCCGCACGCGGCGTCCAGTCACATCGAAGATGCTGAGATCCACGCGACTCGCGCGTTCCAGCGAGAACCGCACGCTTGTCTGTCTGGCGAAGGGGTTCGGCCGGTTGGAAAACAGCCGCGTCATGAAACGGGCTCCCTTCTCTTCTGTCGATGCATAGCCCGTGTAGGCGTCCAAGGCGTGGTCGGCGTTCTGCTCCAGTGCGGACAGGCTGTTGGCCCCAATCACGGCGAATGCCACGGCGCGCGCATTGCCCGGCGCCAGATCGAATGGCCCGCCCGAGACGAGCACGCTGTAGTCGTTCTCCGTCGCGCCGTTGTGCAGGATGTGCGCGCCGTCGGCAGCGGACAGAAACGCATACTTGTCGGCGTCCAGGATGTACTGGTTCGCGTAGACGAAGGTTGGATTGTCCACCAGCGTCACATTGGCAACGGGCGTCGGATCGGTGGGGTGCGGTAGATAGCGCAGTCCCGCGTAGATGCCCTCGGCGTCGGTGACATAAGTCAGATCGCGGCCCAGATCGGTTCCTGCCGTGTCATCGCCGCCCTGCTCCTGCATGTCCAGATCGAGAAAGACGCCCACATGAAGATCGGTGAGCGTCTCGGCGCCGTGGTTCGTCAGCGTGTATTCCAACACGACGAAGTCCTCGAACGCCGCCGGGCTGCCGTAGGACCACGTCTCCATCTCGACCCACAGCCCTCGTGGCTCGTGCGCCAGGGAGTCCGTGTAGGTCGCCTCATGCTTGAGCAGGGCGCCGTGCGTGCTGGTGGCCAGTGCGCCTCCCGGCGCCACGCGCCACTCCTTCTCGGGGTCGGCGTCGTAGTCGCGGTTGGCGACATAACTGTCGCTCTCACCCAGCCACAAGCCGCCCAGGTACAGATGGCTCGTGTCCCGGGTAAACGGGTAGACGAACCCGGAGCCGGAGGTCCGCGAACCGTCCAGGTAGCCGAGGATGCCCTGGTCGGTCACCGTGAAGAGGCAGTCGTTGTTGTCGTGATCGTCCCAGTCGGGCGCAACGAGCGGCAGGACCCTGACCTCGGTCGTGTCCAGGTGCACCGCTCCGCTCCAGTCCCGTGCGCCGAACACGATGGTGTAGCGGTCCGGCGTCACATTTCTCGTTCCCCAGCCGACGTATCCGAGGCCTGCGCTATCGACCACCACGACGCCGCTGGGCCCGTCGTGCACGTAGTAGATGATGGGATCGAAGTCAGGATCGGTGGCCTTGATGGTGAAGGTCAGCGAATCAGGCTTCATCACCGTCCGGAACTCCGGGGCCACCAGCGTCGGCCCGTGGTTGCTTCCGGCGTCCGTGATGCCCGCGATGTTGTTGACTTCGTCGAGTGTGCGCAGGCTGAAGTGGGGCATGCCGCCGGAGAGACGCTGCACGGTGAGCGAGACCGCTGTGCCCGGATCCTCCGGCACTGGGATGGCGGTCACCATGTCCGGACGCACCCACAGGGAATGACGCCAGTTGTCGTTGTCGATCGGCTCGGGGCCGTAGCGCAGATTGTAGAGCTCCGCACGATTCTCATGACCGTCGTCGCCCGGCGTCGTCCAGGTCAACTCCACGGTCGCCGTGTCGGTCGGGGCGATGGTCACGGTTTCCTCAGCGGGCGTGATGCGGTCGGTTGCCCAGATCACGATGTTATCCACGAAGATGTCCTGGTACGCCGGCGGGGAGGTGCCGCACGGCTCGTTGTTGTACACCTCGAAAGCGAATTGAACGTCATCGTAGTCTTCGTCGCAGTAATGGCTGAGATCATAGAACCCAGGCACGAGAATCGCGCAGGCGGGCGGCACGGTAGGATCCTGCAGATGATGCAGGATCGAATCGCGCACGCCGTCGACATACACGACGACATCGCACATCGCCAATTCGATGCCGGAGTACTCTGCCACCATGAAAGCCTCGGTCATCTCACTGAAATCGAACGATGGCGTCCGCAGGCCGTCATCATCATCAGCTTGGTAGTCCGGCATGTCGACGTACGAAGCCACGTACCCATTCTCCCCCGGACCGTCCATTCTGAAGGGTGGCGGGCAACTGGCAGGTTGCCATCCCTCTTGACCTTCGAACCACTGCCATACATCCGGACACCCGGCGACCTGGGAGAGGAACCCCATGCCCACGTCGAACATCTCCACGAAGTTGATGAACTGGTAGTCCTCCACCTCGCCCCAGGTTGCGGTCTGGCCGGCGGTATTCAGTTGCTGCTGGTAGGACACGCGCGCACGCACGTGCAGGAAGCTGCCGTCCTGGTCGTTCTGAATGTGCCAGTCGATGTCGTCGTCCGGCACCTGGAAGGTAAGGGTCATCAGTTCGCTGTTGCCCCCCCAGCCTGAAGGAGCGATCGGGCGATTCTCGACCACCCAGTCGAACGTCGTGTTCCAGTCACCGTCGCTCTGCCAATCGAACCAGACGTTGAGATAGAGCAACTCGTCCGCGTCGTCGTACCGGCGTCCCTGGTGATCCTCGACCGAGATCCGCACATCGATCTGGCCCATCTGTCCCGGCTCGTACGGCGGGTAAAACACCACGCCGTCGTCGAATCCATCCCCACCCGGACGGTTGTGCTTGCCGTCGGGGTCGCCGGCGTCGGCCAGTCCTTTCTCCGGGCTGTATTCGACGCCGAGCCACTCGTAGGCGGACGACTCGTGATAGGCATCCGGATAGGGAATCGGCGCATCCCCGTGGTCCCGGTAAACGCTGGGGAAGTCGGGATCGGGACCCAGCACCACCTGGGGCTTGCCGGAGAGCGCGCGGTAGATGTTGATGCGCCCATGGCCGAGCTCCTCGCTGATGCCGGTCACCGGATCGTAGTTGTAGCCGCCCACCTTGTCGCAGGTCTGCTGGATGCGGGCGCGGATCTGCGTGCCCTGCCAGGTGGGGTACTTGCTGATCAACAAGGCCGCCAGGCCCGCGACATGCGGCGTCGCGGAGGACGTGCCGTTGAAGGTCGTGATGTAGGCGGATGTCGTATCGTATCCCGCTCCCGGATCGGCGATGTCGGTCGTCGGGATGAGCGTGCCGGGGGCGGCGCAGTCCAGACCCTCGCCGAAGTGGCTCCAGTAGGTGCTGTCGTTGTCGCAGGTCGGTGGGGGATCGCCCGGTCGCGCGCCCCGCTTCAGCTCATCACACGGCGAGGTGGAGGCGATGCTCATCACCTCCGAGTAAAGCGACGGCCAGACCGGTCCCGGAATCGGAGGCCCATCCAAGTCGTTGCCGGCGGCCGCGACGACCACGGCGCCGAGGCCGCCGCGGCCCTGCAGCGTCGCGTCCCGCATGGCAGCCCGCGTTTGATAGGAGGGCGGCCCTCCTCCCCAGCTGCACGAGATCACGTCGGCGCCGTGCGTGTAGGCCCACGCGACGCCCTCGGCGTCCCAGGCGTCCATGGTCGTCAAGGGCGCGCCTTGGAAGGCGTGGTAGAAGATGCGAATGGGCATCAGGTCGCAGCCCGAGGCCACACCTGCGATGCCCTCCTCGCCGTTGTTCGCGATGGCGCCGGCGATGCCCATGCAGGCGGTGCCGTGACCGTCCCAACTGAAGGGCTCGGCGATACCATCCCCGAATGGAATGTCTCTCCCGGCAACGATGTTGTCTTCCAGATCGGGATGGTCCAGATCGACGCCTGTGTCCAACACGGCGATGGTCACATCGGACGATCCCTCCTGGATGTCCCACCCCTCGGGCGCATCCAGGTCGCAATCGAATGCGAAGGTGAGCACCTGGCTGGTGTTGTGGAGGCCCCACTGATCATCGAAAAGCGAATCGGTGGGCGCGCTCTGCTCTTGCCGGAAGCGAATGAAGTTGGGCTGGCTGAAGACCACCCCGAGCCGCTCCATTGCGTCCGCCGCAACGTCAATCGCATCGCGGCCCGATTCGGGCCGCACCCTTACCTTGTAGTTGTCGTCGCGCCACAAGGTGCGCTCGACCAGTTCCGCGCCGAGGTCGCGCAGCAGCGTCTCCAGCTCGGCGTCGGTCGTTCCCTGCTCGAGCTGCAGAAACAGCTCGTCGGTGGGCAGGACGTCGATGTCGAAGGATCGGTAGATCGGCGTGGCGAACCGGATTTCCTCGTCGGCCATCAGCTCGCGGGCCCGGTCGGCCAGCTCCGCCGCGGTTCGGGATGAAGCGAGGGTGTAGATGCTGACCGGCGGCACCGGAATGGCCTCTTCGCGCACGGATGTTGCCAGGATGGCGTATCGCTGCCGCACGGCCTCACGCACACCGTCTTGTGCACCCTCGACGAAGCCCACCGCGATGCGATCGGTTCGCGCGACCAGGTCGTACGGCTCACCGTCGAATTCGAGGTAGCGGACGGAGGAGGCGGGCCCGGTCTGGGCGCCGGCATGGCCCGCGACGAGCATCCATGCTCCCAGAATGAGCGGAACCAGCAGTCGTTTGCGTGTCATGGGACACCTCCTGATCTGTATCGATTCAGCCGCAGCGTTATTGCCCGCGGCCCAGCGGTATCGAGCGATGCACGATCTCTGCTGCACCGGGTCGGCGCGCATCACCGATGTCGTCCTCTATCAGGAAAGGCGACGGGACCTGGAGCAGACCGACATGGTTTTGCGCGAGAGGGGCTCGTCCGTCACGGGGAGGCAGGGCGGGGTTTGCCAGCCGCAGGTCACCGTCCTGAGAAACGCAACACCTTCGCAATCGCCTCGTCCAGACTCAATCCGCTCCCTTGACGCCAGACCCGATCGAACACTTCCGGTGCCAGGTGAGCTCGCACGGCAGCGATATGCTCATCCACCTCCCGGCGATGATTCGGCGGCAGGGGCGCCTCGAGCTGCTCGCGGATCGATTCGGCTGCCGCGAACCGCTCCACGGCCTCGCACCACTGCTCGCGCAGCCCGGCCAGGATCGCGAACTGCGTGATCAGGCGGGCCACGGCGGGTTGGTCTCCCAATTCCCGATAGATCGTCAAGCTCTCATGAAAGCGTTCTTCCGCTTCCATGAGGTCCTGCTGCTGCCCGGCGATCATCCCGAGATGATGAAGCGCATGGGCCGCGTTCCAGCGGTCCCCCAGCTCGCGAACCAGCTCGAGGCTCTCTTCGAATCGGGCCCGGGCCTCCTCGAGCCGCCCTTCGACCAGATCGACGGCACCCAGGTTGTTCGACAGGATGGCGATCATGCGCCGGTCCTCGAGCCGCCGGCTGATCGCCAGGCTCCGGGTGTAGAAGTCCCGCGCCCGCGCCCGATCCCCCGCGCGCTCGGCGACCAGTCCGAGGTTGCTCATCACCATGGCCACGCCAGCCTGATTCGGAGACTCTCGCTCGAGCTCGAGATACTCCTCGAAGAAGGCGCGAGCTCGGGGTAGGTCGCCCTTGTGCAGAGCCACGCCGCCATGGTTGTGGAGCGAGCGGGTGATGATGTCATGATCCTCGAGAGCGCGGCCGATGGCGAGCGCCTCGCGGTAGCGGGCAGCGGCGCTATCGAGGTCGCCGGCATAGAGACGCCAGTTGCCCGCGGCGTTGAGCGCGTGTCCCCTGGGCGCCGTGACCGCGTCTGAAGGATCGCGCGCGAGCATGGTATCGGTCCACCGGCGGCCCTCTGACCAGTGGCCGCGGGCCATCCAGTAGCGCTCCAGGGCCGCCACCAGCCTCAGGCCGAGCTGAGGGTCGATGCCGGGCTCGGTGGCCGTCTGAAGGGCGCGCAGCAGATTGTCGTGCTGGGTCGCCAATCGCGCGAGCGCCTGGGCCTGTTGAGGTCCCTTCAAGCGCGGCGCTTCCTCCTCGGCTATCCGCAGGAAGTGCCCCAAGTGTGCCGCCCCCAACGCGTCGGATTCCCCCTGCTCGCGAAGCCGCTCGCGGGTAAAGACCCCGATGGTCTCCAGCATCCTGTACCGCGCGCCCCCGTCGGAGGACGCGTCGCCAAGATCGACCTCGATCAGCGACTTGTCCCGCAGCGCCGAGGTGAGATCGAGGATCTCCCACGGCTCGATGCCCGCGCCCGAGCAAACCGCCTCGGCATCCGCCAGTCCCCAGCCGCCCGAGAAGATCGACACCCGCCTCAACAGGAGCCGTTCCTTCTCGGTCAACAGGCCGTAGCTCCAGTCGAGCAACCCCACCAGGGTTTGATGGGTGGACACGGCGCCGCGTCCCGGTTCGCGCAGCAGCCGGAAGCGATCATCCAGACGCCGCGCGATCTCCGCGGGCTTGAGCACCCGCACCTTACGCGCGGCCAGCTCCAGCGCCAGCGGGAGCCCGTCCAGTCGCCGGCAGATCTCGGCAACGGCCGGCGCATTCGAAGTCGTCAGGTCGAAGTCGGACTGCACGTCTTGCGCCCGGGCCACGAAGAGCTGTACGGACTCCACCCCGCGCGTCGCCTCCACGTCGGACGCGCGATCCGGCGCGGGCACGTGGAGCGGTTCGAGGGGAAGCAGCGCTTCGCCGGCGACGCCCAGGGGCTGGCGGCTCGTGGCGAGGATGCGCACCCCCGGACATCGGTCCAGGACGGTCTCGATCAGCCGGCCGCTCGATGCGATCAGGTGCTCGCAACCGTCCCAGAGAATCAGAAGCGCGCGGTCGCGGAGTTGATCCAGGAGGGCGTCGAGTAGGTCGCCCCCAGGCTCACCGCCAAGCTGCAACGTGGCCGCCAGGGCGGGCACCAATTGCTCGGCCGAGCCCACCGAAGAGAGGTCGAGACGCCAGCCTTCGATTCCTGTGGACGCGCACTCTTCCCGGGCAACCTCGACGGCCAGCCGCGATTTGCCGCACCCGCCGGCTCCCGTGACCGTGACCAATCGCCGGTTGCGGACCATGTCCACCAGTGCCCGCCGCTCGGCGGTGCGTCCGATGAAGCGATCGAGGGTCGCGGGCAGATTGCCGGCCCCGCCGAAGTCCCCCGCAGGAGACCGCCGGCGCAAGGAGAGCAACAGGATATGCTGATCGAGGACACCGCGCGCTTCGGCCGCGCTTCTGATGCGATCGGCCGGGTTCTTCTGGAGACACTGCTGCAGCAGGTCTCGCACCGCGGCCGGGGTGGCCGGCGGCACCCGCGACCAATCCGGATCCCGTCGCAACGTGCGTTCGATGCGCTCCTGCTTCGTCGGGCCCGGAAACGCCCGGTGACCGCTGAGGCATTCGAAGAGGATGCATCCGAAGGACCAGATGTCCGTGCGCGCATCGGGCTGGACGCCAACGATCTGCTCGGGGCTCATGTAGCCCGGCGTTCCGGTCACCGGGTCGGATGACGAAGCGTCGTTTCCGTAACGGACTTCGCCCATCCTATGCTCCTCGCGCCGAGCCAGACCGAAGTCGATGACCTTGACGGCGTCGTCCGCAGAAAGCATCACGTTGCTTGGTTTGAGATCGCAATGAACGATGCCGTGGGCGTGCACCGCCTCCAAGGCTGTGGCGATCTGACGGCAAAGGCCCAGCCCGCGCGCCAGGTCGATCGACCCGCTCTCGATGGCGTCGGCCAGCGTGCGCTCGGGTAGCAGCTCCATCGTCAGGAAGAGCTGTCCATCCGACTCTTCAAGCGAGTGGACGGTCGCGATATTGGGATGGTTCATCGAAGCCAGGAGCTGGGCCTCACGCTGGAATCGCTCGCGCCATGCGCCGCTGCGCGCCAGGTAGTCTGGCAATAGCTTGAGCGCGATGCGCCGCTTCAGCTCTGGGTCCTGGGCTTCGTAGACGACACCCATGCCGCCGCGGGCACGCTCTCCAATCACCCGATAGGACCCGATCGTCCCCGGGGGCAGCACCTCCAGCATGGGCGGCGTCTGCAGCAGATCGGGGTACCGATCGTGGATCGCCAGCAGCGACTCCACCTCCGCCCGCAGGGTGGGTCGATTGCGGCACACGCGATCGATGTAGGCTCTGCGCTCCGGCGGGTTCATCTCCAGCGCTTCGGCGAGGATTTCCTCGGGTGGACGCTCCGTCATCTGGATAGCTCCTCTCGTCCGCCGCCTCCGGCGATGTCCTCTCCCAGCATCTCCCGCAGCAGCCACAGTCGCGCGAACTGCCAGTCGCGCTCCACGGTGCGACCGGCGACGCCCAGCACCTCGGCCGCTTCCTGGGCGGTCAATCCTCCGAAGTAGAGCAGCTCGACCACCTGCACCTTGCGTGGGTCCACGGCCTGCAGTTTCTGGAGGGCCTCGTCGAGGGCGAGGATGTCGAGGCTCGGTTGCGGAGCGCCGGGAAGCGAGGGCGTGAGGGTAATCCGCACCCAGTCGCCGCCACGCTTCTTACGACCGCGCGCGCGGGCGTACTCGACCAGGATGCGGCGCATAGCCCGGGCGGCGACGGCGAAGAAGTGGCTGCGGCTTTTCCATCCTCCATACTCCCCGGCCGTCTCCCCGAGCAAGCGCAGGTAGGCCTCGTTGGCCAGGGCCGTCGGCTGCAAGGTGTGGCCGCGGCGCTCCCCGACCATGAGTCCGGCCGCCAGGGCGCGCAGTTCTCCGTAGACGAGGGGAAAGAGCTCATCGAGCGCTCGCCGGTCGCCTCCGGACAGGCGCGTGAGAATCTGGGTCACGGTTCCGTGTTCCGTCATCACAGGCCTCCGATAGAGCGGGGTGGTGGGCCGTACCCGTGTGTCGGATTGGTTCTCCCAAGATCAGGGATCCCTCTCGCCGGTTCGTCCGGATACGTCCGTCGCACCAGTTCGTCCGATTGGAGGTCATAACTCAGTGCATGAAAAGCAACTAAGGCGCCCATCCTCTGTGCCGTCGGCTAGGGGAGATTCTTCTTGCCCTTCTCGCTTCATTTCTGTATTTTGATTCCGAATTCAGAATAGCACAACTCGGGAGGAAGGTGTGATCCAATTCAGCGAAGCCTCCAATCTGGCCATCCACGCCATGGCCTACATCGCTGCCACCGGCCCCGGCGCCCGTCTTTCGGCCACGGCCATCGCCCACAAGCTGGGGCGCTCCGAGTCCCACATCGCCAAGGTGCTCCACCGGTTGGCCGCCCTGGGGCTGCTCGATTCCTCCCGCGGCGCGTCCGGCGGATTCCGGCTCAACGCGGACCCCGACACCATCTCGGTGCGCCAGATCATCGAAGCGATCGAGGGCCCGTTGCGCCCCCCCCAGTGCCTCTTGGGGCAACCGATTTGCGATGCCAAGTCCTGCGTGTTCAGGGAGATGTTCGGCTCCATGTGGGTCCGGGTCACCCAGCATCTCGCCGACACGAAACTCACCAGCTTTCGCATTCAGACCTAGGGCGGAGCCTTTCGCGTTCGCCTGAATTCTCGGATTTCGACGAGGGAGGCTGCGATGTCGATCGCGAAACTGAGATGGGCCGCAATCATCAGCTTCTGTCTGGCCATGGCGATCCTGCTGATCGGTGGCTTCTACGCCAACAAGGGCGCGCCGCCCTACCCCGAGCGCGTCACGGACCCCGACGGCGAGGTGCTCTTCACGCGCCAAGACCTCCTGGCCGGGCAGGACGTCTATCAACGCTACGGCCTCATGGACCACGGCAGCATTTGGGGACACGGCTCGCAACGCGGCATGGAGTTCTCGGCCGAAACGCTGCACCGCGTTGGCCGGGTCGTGCGCGCAGAGCTGAGCCGTGATCTGTTCGACGCGCCTCCGGAAGAGCTCTCCGCCGAGGAACGCGAGGTGCTCGATGTCCGGGTGGCTCGTGAGCTGAAGACCAACCGCTACGATCCGGCCACCGAGACCCTCGCGCTCTCGGCGCGCCAGGTCGAAGCCCTGCGCACCGTCGAGCAGTTCTGGGAGCGGACCTTCTCCGAGGGCGAGGAGCGCTACGGGTTCCTGCCCAACACGGTGCGCTCGCCCCAAGAGCGGCGGCAGCTCGCGCGGTTCTATTTCTGGACCGCCTGGGCTGCGTCCACGAACCGCCCGGACAAGGACTACACCTACACCAACAACTGGCCCCCCGACCCCAGCGTGGGCAATGTCCCTACCGGCGCCACCTACCTGTGGACCCTGGGCGGCATCCTGGGGCTCTTCCTGGTGTTGGGCCTGTTCATCTACCTGGTCCACTACTACAGGATCTGGTACGGAGAGACCCGCGGCGTCCCCTTGGCCAACAAGTTGATCGACATGCCGCTGACCTCCAGTCAGCAGAAGGCGGCCAAGTTCTTCCTGGTGGTGATCCTCCTCTTCCTCGTGCAGACGTGCTTCGGCGGCCTGCTGGCCCACTACACCGTGCACCCGTCGCGCTTCTACTTCTCCTGGATCGCAACGCTCATCCCCTATAGCTGGGCCAAGAGCTGGCATCTGCAGCTCGCCATCTTCTGGATCGCGACGACCTGGGTCGCCTCGGCCATCTATCTGGCACCCATCGTCGGGGGGCGCGAGCCGCGGCGGCAGGGCCTGTGGGTGCAGCTCCTGTTCGCGGCGATCCTGGTGGTCGCCGTCGGTAGTCTGTTGGGCCAGGTCGCGGGCATCAAAGGCATGTTGGGAGACTGGTGGTTCTGGCTGGGACACCAGGGCTGGGAGTACCTCGAGTTGGGGCGACTGTGGCAGATCCTGCTGTTGGTGGGGTTGATCGCCTGGCTGGTCATCGTCTACCGCGCCGTGGCCAACGCGCTGCGCAAGGCCTCCTCGAGCGAGTTCCACCAACTCACCGCGTTCTACGTCTTCAGCGCGATTCTGGTGGTGGCCTTCTTCGCCTTCGGGCTGTTCTATGGCCGCGGTACACATATCACCGTGGCCGACTATTGGCGCTGGTTCGTCGTGCACATTTGGGTGGAAAGCATCTTCGAGTTCTTCGGCGTGGCGGTGATCTCGGTGCTGTTGGTCGCGATGGGGCTGGCCGCCGCGCGCGACGCGCTCATCGTCGCCTACTTCACCGCCGCCATCGTCTTTCTCTCGGGCATCGTGGGCGTGGCCCATCATTACTTCTGGTTCGGCGGTTCGGCGCACTGGCTGGGCATCGGGGCGGTCTTCTCCTCTCTGGAGCCGGTGCCGCTCTTCGGCATCGTGGTGCGCGGGCTGATGGAGTACAAGTCGATCCGCAAGGAAGGCCGCGAGTTCCCCTATCGCTGGCCGCTCTACTTCCTGGTGGCCTCCTCGTTCTGGAACTTCCTGGGCGCGGGAGTCTTCGGCTTCCTGATCAATCTGCCGATCGTGAACTACTTCGAGCACGGCACCTATCTGACGATGAACCATGGCCACGCGGCGCTCTTCGGCACCTATGGGATGCTCTCGATCGCGCTGCTGCTCTTCTCCTGGCGCGGTTTGGTGGAGCGACGCTACTGGAGCGATCGGCTGCTCAAGATCTCCTTCTTCGGGCTCAACGGCGGTCTGCTTTTGATGGTCTTCGTGACACTCTTCCCGGTCGGGATCGTGCAGGCCTGGACCAGCTTCCGGCAGGGCATCTGGGCCGCCCGCAGCGCCGACTTCTTCGAGCGTCCCTTCGTGGAGTTCCTCGGCAACATCCGGCTCATTCCCGACACGGTGATCATCGTGTTGGGCGTCGTTCCGTTGACCTACTTCCTCTTCAAGACGTACCGGCACATCAAGGCCGAGCGGATCGAGGAGGGCGAATCGGTGTGGGAGCGGTTGGATGTCGATTTCTAGCCGACAGAGCCGGAGCGTAGCCTTGGACCGACAGCCCAGGAGCCCGGCCCCATCGCCGAGGAGCACGGTCCAGCAGCCCAGGAGCCCGGCCCCATCGCCCAGGAGCACGGTCCAGCAGCCCAGGAGCCTGGATCGGTCGTCCTGGCCCCTGGCCCAGTGGGCGCGTCAATTGGGCCGCTGGCTGGCCACCCCCATGGGGTGGGGTGTTTACCGCACCTACCGCGTGCGGCTGGTTGTGCAATCCTACCTCGCGGCGGCGTCGATCTTCGCCGGATGGCAGTTCGCGCGCTTCGTGCAAACGGCCTCTGAAGGGGCCGCTCCCCTACCGGTGCGCCCGCCGGGCGTGGAGGGGTATCTGCCGATCAGCGGCCTGATGGGGCTGGTCGATTGGGTGAACCAGGGTGTGCTGAATCGCATCCATCCAGCGGCCACCATACTGCTGTTGATCTTCCTGGCCGTGTCGCTGCTGCTGCGCCGGTCGTTCTGCGCGTGGATCTGCCCGGTGGGCCTGCTGTCGGATGCCCTCGCCCGCGCGGGGCAGCGCGTCATGGGCCGCACGTTCCGGCCGGTGCGGGCGGTGGATGTCATCCTGCGCGGACTGAAGTACCTCATCCTGGCGTTCTTCCTCTACTCCATCTTGAGTATGTCGGCCGCCGCGCTCGACGCGTTCATCCAATCACCTTACAACCGGGTCTCCGACATCAAGATGCTCTACTTCTTCACGCGTCTGGGCCTGGTGGCGTCGGTGGTGATCGGCGTGCTCGCCGTGGCTTCGTTCTTTGTGCACGGCGCCTGGTGCCGATACCTGTGCCCTTACGGCGCCCTGGTCGGTCTGCTAGGTGGGCTCTCCCCTACGGCGGTGCGCCGGAACGCAGGCCACTGCATCGACTGCGGCCGGTGCGACCACGTATGCCCCGCGCGCCTGGCCGTGTCGCGCGGGTCGCGGGTGAACAGCGCCGAGTGCACCGGCTGCCTGGACTGTCTGGCCACGTGTCCAGCCCCCGGCGCGCTGCGCGTCTCCTCCGCCGGCCGCACGCTCACGCCGCTGGCCTTCGCCCTGGTGCTCGTCGCGATCGTCTCGGCGGGCTATCTGGCCGGGCGGATGAGCGGCTACTGGAACAACAGCATTTCGGACCATGAGTACATCCATCACATCGGCAACTCACAGGACGCGGCCTACCGCCACCCCGGGGCCGAGATGATGGAGTGATCAAGGAAGGAGAGATTCATGAGCGAGTTGATCGACAACCGCGCCCAACACCGGCGCCACCTGAAGGAGATCATCAAGCGGCTCCACGCCGGCGCCGCGCCCGAGGACGTCCGCCCACAACTCAAGACGCTCGTCCAGCAGACAACGTCCGAAGAGATCGCGGCGATGGAGCAGGAACTGATCGCCGAGGGCATGTCGGTGGAGGAGATCATGGGCATGTGCGATCTCCACCACCAGGTGCTACAGGAGATCATCTCGCCGCCGGAGACGGTCGGCATCCCGGCTGGACACCCACTCGATACGTTCCGGCGTGAGAACCAGGCGCTCAAGGAGAAGGTGGCCGAAGCGCGCGGGCTCCTGGGCCGGATGATCGAGCTTCCGGACGAGGGCGGCGTCGATGCGGTCTTGCCGCAGCTCCAGAGTGTGCTGGATGAGATCCGCCAGGTGGAGAAGCACTACCAGCGTAAGGAGCAGTTGCTTTTCTCAGTGCTCGAACGGCACGGCGTCTCGGGACCGTCGAAGGTGATGTGGGGCAAGGACGATGAGGTGCGCGGGCTGCTCAAGACGCTCAACGAGGCGCTGGCGGCCGGGAACGCCCCCGCCGGGGAGTGGAAGGTGGTCGCGCGCGAGGTGGCCGAGCCGGCGCTGGCGGCGGTCGAGGAGATGATCGCCAAGGAGGAGAACATTCTCCTGCCCATGAGCCTCGAGACGCTCACCGAGCAGGAGTGGGCCGAGATCTGGCGCCAGTCGCCCCAGTACGGTTGGTGTTTGATCGAGCCGGCCGACACGTATCGACCCGCCGAGCCCGCCGCCCCGGAACACCCGGTCGATGTGCCCAGCGAAGGGGAGCTGGTCTTTCCCACTGGCAACCTCAGCATGGCCCAGCTTCTGGCGCTCTTCCGGCATCTGCCGGTCGACATCACCTTCGTCGACGCCGAGGACCGCGTGCGGTTCTTCTCCGAGGGGCCGAAGCGCATCTTCCAGCGCAGCCCGGCCATCATCGGTCGCGACGTGCAAAACTGTCATCCGCCCAAGAGCGTCCACATCGTCGAGAAGATCCTGGACGACTTCAAATCGGGGGCCGAGGACCAGGCCGAGTTCTGGATCCAGATGCAGGACCGCTTCATCCACATCCGCTACTTCGCCGTGCGCGGCGAGAACGGCGCCTACCTGGGCACGCTGGAAGTGACCCAGGACGTGACTCGGATCCGGACGCTCGAGGGCGAGCGGAGGCTGCTGCAGTACGGCCACCAGGGGTGACACGAGCGCCAGGCGTGATACGAGCGCCAGGCGGGATACGACCACCAGGGGTGACACGAGCGCCAGGCGTGATACGAGCGCCAGGAGCAACGAGGCTCCGGGAGGTGGAGATGAAACCCACCGTTGCTATCGATCCCGACACGAAGGTCGCCGATCTGCTGGCGGCCTATCCGGAGCTGGAGGAGGTGCTCATCGAGACCTCGCCGGCTTTCCAGCACCTGCGCAACCCGGTGTTGCGGCGCACGGTGGCCAAGGTAGCCACCATCCAGCGCATCGCCGGCGTGGGGGGGCTGGAGCTCCGGGAGTTGATCCAGACGTTGCGGCGCGCGGCGGGTCTCGATGACGAGGAGGCCGAGACGGGCGCGGATCAGCGACTCTCGCATGCTGACCAGGAGAAGCTGGCTCTGGAATCCGAGGGCGAGAATCCTCTCCTGGACCGAGTCCGCCTCGTGGAGACCATCGACGCCGACGCGATGCTGGCCCGTGGGGAGACGCCCCTGAGCCCCATCCTGCAGCGGTCGCGTCGTCTGGACGCGGGCGAAATGGTGTGCGTCACGAGCGCGTTTCGCCCCGCGCCACTCATTGATGCGCTGGCCCGGGAGGGACTGCGCTGCATCACGTTGGGCAACGATACCGCAGGCTTCGAGACCTTCATCCTGCGCGACGCGTAAGGCGAGGAGGATAGACACCATGAGAATCACCATCGATCGCGAGCAGTGCATCAGTTGCGGCGTCTGCTGGGAGGTTTGCCCCGACATCTTCGAGCAGAACGAGGAGGACAGCTTCAGCCAGATCGTGGAGAGGCTTCGCGTCGACGGCTCCCCGGCTGCTGGCGAGGCGCCCCAGGATCTGGAGGAGTGCGCAAGGGAAGCCGCCGATGGATGCCCGGTGGAGATCATTCACATCGAGTAGCCGGCAAGGCGTGGGGGAAGCGGGTTCAGGCCGTCGCACCAAGGACCTGCGATTGCCCGATGTGTACACCTGATCGGTCCTGTCAAGGGTCGCATCTCTAATTGACTACTAAACAAAGATTTGCAGAGTTGCCCCGGGGCAACAACGCCGTGGGAGCGCCCCGGTGCCCCGGGGCAACAACGCCGTGGGAGACCGCCCTGTGCCCCGGGGCAACAACGCCGTTGGAGACCGCCCCGGTGCCCCGGGGCAACAACGCCCTCACCCGAACGCCCCGCTGAGACGAAACAGAGACGCTCCCCACCCAGAATCCACCCAGAATTCCAGCACCCATCTCATCTGCACAGCGTATGTCGAGCCGAAGGGGGGACCACCAGATGAGCGACACCAACCCAGGACTCACCTACAAGACGGCGCCCGAGCAGCGCGTCCTCGCCGCGCGGCGCATCCTCAAGGACCAGGCTGCTATCCGCAGGGAGATCGCCGCGCTTCGCTCCCAGATCTCGGGCACGCTCGCGGGAGCGCCCGTGTGCCGCCTTATCGCCGCAACCCCCGAGGGCGAGTACGATGTCGAGCTGGCCTTCCCAATCGCGGGAGCGGCCCGCCTCGAGGGCTTTGCGGATGCAACGCTTCCCGCGATGCCCTCACTCTCCTACACGCACACCGGCCCCTTGCGCGGCGAGTCCGAGGACAGCACGTTCCCCGAGGCGTGGGGCAAGATGGTGGCTTTCGTCCGGGAACAGAAGCTCCTTTTGGGAGACGATCCTTCCCGCTACGTCTACCATGAAGGCCCCGAGACCCACGGGGACGATTCGGACCGCTACGTCACCGAGCTCTTGATTCCCTACCACCTGCCGGTCTGGCTCGCCGCATTTGAGCGCGGCGTGCGCGGGGCCGCCGGGCCCGACGCGGCGCACCGTGTCATGGCCGGCAGCGAGGGTCTGGCCGAGGCGCTCGATGGCGACCGCGCGTCGCGGTGGGTCCAGGCAGCGATCGGACGTCTGGATGAAGCCGTACCCGATGAGCAGACCCGAGCACACATCCTCAACGCCTGCGCGCATCACTACCTGATCCCGAGCGCCGAACGGCTGCGCAACGCATACGAAGAGGTGGGACGAGACTTCCGCCGGCTGGTCGCCAAGATCACCGACGACGAGATCCTCGGTGGCAAGTACTGGATCGAGGAGAGCACCCCCGAAGCGCTGCTCATGATCGAGCGCCGTCCGGCGCGTCCCGAGGCCTACGAGCAAGCGACCGATCCTGCCGAGAAGCGCTATCAGGCCTGTTTCTGCCCGCTCGTCCGTGAGGCGATCCGCCGTGGCGAGCAGGTCTCACGGACCTTCTGCCACTGCTCGGGCGGCTGGTACGTCCAGGAGTGGGAGACGATCTTCGGCGAGTCTCCTCGCGTTACGCTCGTCAGGACGATGCTCGAGGGAGCCGATTCCTGCCTCTTCGCGGTGCACGTCCCGGAACGGTTCCTCTAGGCGGGTCCCACCGCCCCCCGGCCTCTTGCATCCAACCCAATCTCGCGCGAACCTGCCGGTACGGGGTGGAACAGGCCGGACGTCATCCGCATCCCGACCGTCATCGCGGCCGCGGTCCAAGTGGGCGCCTTCGTCGAGGAGACTCTCCATGATCGAATACCGCAGCTCCTGCGTGGGCCTTTCCCCGGAACAGCTTACCGGCTTCTTCGAGGGTTGGCCGCATCCGCCCTCGCCGGAAACCCACCTGCGCCTGCTCCGCGCCAGCGGGCTCGTCGAGCTGGCGCTGGAGAAGCGCGCCGACCACCCGCGCGACCAGGTCATCGGGTTTGTGAACGCCATAACGGATGGTGTTCTTTCGGCTTACATCCCCCTGCTCGAGGTCCTGCCGGCCTACCGCGGACGCGGCATCGGGCGTGAGCTGATGCGCCGGGTGTTGACGAGACTCGAGAACCTCTACATGGTGGATATCGTGTGCGACGAGCATCTGCAGCCCTTCTACGAGCGATTGGGCCTACGCCGGGGCGTGGCGATGATGCTCCGCAACTACGATCGGCAGTCGGGCACCGACTGAAGACCTCGAGCCGCGCGCCCGCGAGGAGGAGATGCGCCGCACCGTTGCTCTGATCGCATTCTGTCTAGCCACACCGGTTCTGATCCCCATCGAATCCTACGCGGTCGGGGCGGCGCTCTGGGCCGTGTCGCTGGCGCTCGTGCTGCGCGATCCCGATGCGCGCTACCGGCTGCGCATGGGGGTCCTCCTGGGTCTGGTCGCCCTGCTCGCGATCGCCCCCATCCACACCGATACCGGCAACCGCCACTTCATCACGCTGGGGCTCTTCTTCCTGGCCGCCATTCTGGCGCCCTACCTGGTGCTCCGCCGCTACGATCCCGAAACCCTCACCTACGGTTTCTGGCCGAAGCGCTTTCGGTGGCGGGACATCATCTACGTGGTGATGTCCATTCCGCTGTCGTGGGGCATCATCGAGCTTTACTTCTTCCACATCAACCCGACCATGCCCACGCAGTGGCCCCTTCCACCGGAGCCGGACAACGAGGCGATCTGGCGACTGGCCATCGGCATCAACTGCGTGGGCATCTGGGACGAGCTCTTCTTCATCAACACGGTCTACGCGATCCTGCGCAGCATCTATCCGCACCGCATCGCCAATCTGGCACAGGCGGTTCTCTACACCTCGGTGCTCAACGACATGGCGTTCGTCGGCATCGGTCCGGTGGTGGTCTACGGGTTCGCGCTGACCCAAGGGGCCATGTACGAGGGATCACGAAGCCTGCTGTACGTGCTGATCGTGCACCTGATCGTCGACTTGTTCCTGGTGGCGGCGATCCTGCAGTACCACTATCCGCAGCTCACGGGGGTTTGGTTCTAGCGCGGGCGGGTTGGACACCGCGCGTCACTGCACCTGAAACGAGAACGGCACCGACACGCTGAACGCCACCGGCTCGCCGCCTCGCAGAGCGGGAGAGAAGCGCCAGGTCTGCATTGCCTCGATGCAGGGCACGTCGAAGATGGGAATCGAGCGCACTGCGCGCACATGGACCACCTCCCCGCGCTTGTTGATGTCGGCCGACATGATGACGGTGCCGGTGATTCCATCGAAGATCGCGTCCTGGGGGTACTCGGGCGGCCTGTAGCGCACCAGCCGCGGCGGGGTCGTGATGGGGCCCCCGTCCTGTGCGCGGATGTCGCGCAGGGGCACGGGGCTGGGCTGATCGGGAGGAATCTCACGCACGGCGGGAGCGCACCCGGAGCCCGAAATCCCCAGGAAGATCGCCCCCATCAGCACCAAGCCGGCCATCAGGATTGCCCGCCTGTTGCTGCGGCGTGCAGACGATACCGCCTCCAGACCCATCTCACTCATCGACCTCTCCATCCTCCGTCCGGCCCAACACCCTCCGAAAACGTGGCGGCATGGTGGCCACCCTATTCTGATTGTAGTCGTAGAAGACGATTCCCGTCTTGGCCAGCGCCACCGAATCGCCGCCGGCCGCGTCCGTGACGCGATAGAGCAGGTCGCATCCCCGCCCTCCGATGTCGCTGCCCGCGATCTCGATCCGCAGCACTTGACCGTAGAACACCTGCGCCCGGTAGGTCACGGCCAGATCGACCAGCAGGATCCCCACGCCGTCGACGTCGGACTCGGCCATGCCGAAATGACGGAAGAAGCGCGCGCGGGCCTCGTGGAGCATCGAGATGAGGCTGTCGTGTCCCAGATGGTTGCCGTAGTTGAGATCGGAGATCCGCGCGGGGATCTCGTGGACGAAGAGCACCTGCTCGGGGAATGTCAGCCGAATGCGGGCCATGGGCTCGATTCCTCCACCCGTGCTCGTTAGACGCGCCTAGCGGTAGTCTTCCCGCACCGGGTGGAAGACATCCAGAACGCGGCAGTGGCTGATCGCCCGGCCTCCGTGAGATGCGTTGGACGGGATCACCGCCACCGAGCCTGGCCCCATGCGGCGCCGCTCAGCGTCCAGCTCGAGCTCGAACTCGCCGGCGAGCACGCTGCAGATCTGTTCGTGCTCATGCGTGTGGACCGGCATCCGGGCGCCGGCCTCGATGTCCCAGTAGGCCGTGGTCATGGTGTCGCCGTGGACGAAGCGCACGCGATAGCCGGGGATGGGCTCGCGCGCTTCGATGTCGGCGAGATCGATGAAGGGCATGGGGCTTCCTCCGTGCGAATTCCCTGTCGAGACCGCGCGCTTCGGTTGGCGCGCCGGCCGAAGGGCGATTCCCTGATCATTGCTACCCGGCGTTGGCTCGGCCGCCGGCCGGGGACCGCGATCCCCCGCCGGTCGCGGCCGATTGTAGCCGATTCCCGCTTCCGGCCCACCACCGGATGCGCCATCCCGCGAGGGGCGAGTCAATCGCACCCCGGCAGAGGTGAAACCGGTATTCCCCGAGCGGCGTAGATGGCGTAAAGTTGATCCCATCAAGAAACTCCCCCGATGGCTCCCGCTCCGACCGTGCCGTGAGGAAACCGAATCATGCCGCGAATCCAGACATCGCTCGCCTCGATGGGTCTGATCTGCCTGATCCTGCTCACCCTCGCCGAGGGCGCCGCCGCACAGGAGATCCTCACCGCCGCCGACCAGGGCGACCTGGCGCGGGTGCGCGCCCTGCTGGCGGAGGATCCCGCGCGGATCTCCATCCGCGATGAGGCCGGGTACACACCCCTGCACAAGGCCGCCTACAGCGGCCACGGCGAGGTCGCCCAAGCGCTCCTGGCGGCCGGCGCCGATCCCAATGCCGCATCGGGCAGCGGCAGCACACCGCTCCACGGCGCCGCCTTCGGGGGACATCTGGAGGCCGCCCGCGTGCTGCTCGAGAACGGCGCGCAGATCGAGGCGGCCAACCGCTACGGCTACACCCCCCTGCTGGGCGCATGCGCCGGCGGCCGGGCAGCGCTGGCGAGGCTCCTGCTGGAGCACGGCGCCGACATCCACGCCCGCACCAGCAACGGCTGGCCGGCGATCCTGCACGCCGTCAACGGCCAGAGCGAGGACGCTGTCCGCCTCGTGTTGGAGGCCGGCGCGGATGTCAATGCGGCCGGGCAGGACGGTGAGACGGCAATCTCACGCGCTCTATGGCACAACAACCGGCCGCTGACAGCGCTGCTCGTGGAACACGGGGCCGATGTGAATGCCGTCACCGGCCAGGGCGTCTCCCTGGCCTACTTCGCGGTGGCGTACCGGGACACCAGTCTCTCCAGCCTGCTCATGGGCCGCATCACCGATGCCGGCGCCACCAACGCCCTGGGGATGACGATGCTGCACTACGCGGCCGCGCGCGGATTCCTGAGCCACGTGAGGCGGCTCGTGGAGATGGGCGCCGACGTCGACGCGCGTTGCGTTGGCGGACGCACCCCCCTCTACTACGCCGAGCTGTGGAATCAGAACGAGGTGGCCTCCTACCTGCGGTCTCGCGACGCCAGCGTCCAGGCCCAGGGTCCGGCGGATCCGCCGCGCGGGCCGTACCTGGGGCAGGCTCCCCCGGGGTGGGAACCGCAGGCCTTCGCCGAGAACGATTTCCTCACGCCGTTCACCCCGCACGGCGTGCTGGCGGTATCGCCCGACGGGCGTGACCTCATCTGGTGTCATCACGCCTTGCCGATCCAGGCCATGTGGTGGATGCACCGCGCGGGCGACGCTTGGTCGCGTCCGCGCATCGCGCCCTTCACCGATCCGCTCCTCGGTTACGCCGATGGCTCGCCCAGCTTCTCGGCCGACGGCCGGCGAGTCTACTACCACTCCCACCGGCCCACCGCCGGACAGGAGGAGCGGGCCGAACAGAGCGACATCTGGTACGTCGAGCGCGAGGGAGAGGGTTGGGGCACCCCGGTCCATCTGGGCGCTCCCATCAACACCCCCAGGGGCGAGTACGGACCGGCGATCTGCCCCAGCGGCAATCTCTACTTCATCGGCGAGGGCTACGAGGACAGCCACGGGGCCGGCGACATCTACGTATCTGAGTGGCGCGACGGCCGCTACGAGGCGCCCCGCAATCTTGGCCCCGCCGTCAACAGCCCGCAGTACGAGCTCGCCCCCGCCGTGGCGCCCGACGAGAGCTACATCCTCTTTCCCTCCAACCGTCCGACCCTCTGGGGCGCCAACATGTGGCTGTGGGTCAGCTTCCGCAACGCCGACGCCTCATGGACCGCGCCGGTCAGCCTGGATCGCGACATCAACGGGCGTCACACCTGGCACCCGTTCATCACCGCGGACGGCCGGTATGTGTTCTACCAGCAGAACGATCAGTACTACTGGTTCTCTGCCGCGCGCATCGACGCGTTGCGCCAGGCTGTGCTGGGCGAAGGCCGCGCCGTCCCCGCCGGCCTGAGGGTGCCCACCTTCACCCGCAGCCCTCAGGAATTCGAGCCCGCGCACACGTTCCAGGTCGCCTTGGGTGACCTCGACGGCGACGGCGACCTCGATGCGGTGTGCGCCAACATGGAGTTCGTCGATTCACGCGTCTGGCTCAACGACGGCCGCGGGCGGTTCATCGTTACCGAGCAGCGGCTCACCCAGCAGGGACATGGTGTCGACCTAGGCGATCTGGACGGCGACGGCGATCTCGATGCGCTCATCTCGTGCGCCGGATATGGACAGGACGGCACGATGCATCACCGCCCCAGCCGCGTCTACTTCAACGACGGCCATGCCCACTTCGTCGCGGCCGAGCAGGACATCGGGGACTCGCTCTCCAGCGGAACCGGCGTCCACCTTCTCGACGTCGACGGCGATGGGGACCTCGACGCCGCGATCTCCTACCACGAGGAGGACAACGGCTTGTACTTGAACGACGGCCGAGGTCGCTTCACACGTGCTCCGACCGGATTCCCCGACGGTTCGATCTGGGGTGATCTCGACGGCGACGGGGACGTCGACAACCTGATCCGCGAGTTGGGCGTAGGTTTTCGGACGGAGTTGAACAACGGGCAGGGCAGGTTCACGCCGCACTGGGAGAAGTCCGACACGACCGTCATCTCCGGGCGCACAGCTCTCATGGATCTGGACCGCGACGGCGATCTCGACGCGCTCGTGACCAGCGGCTCCCACGCCGGCACCAGACCCTCGGAGATCTGGCTCAACGACGGGGCCGGTGGCTTCACACCGATCGCGACGTCCCTGCCGATCACCCGTTGGCCGCGAGTCATGGTGGGGGATCTGAACGGGGATGGCGCCCCCGACGCGTTTCTCACCAACATGGGCCTGCCGGCGGCGGTGTGGCTCAACGACGGCACCGGCCGGCTGATCGATGTAGGGGTGCGCATTCACACCCGCGCCGGCGGAGGCGACAGTGGCATCGGCGATCTGGATGGAGACGGCGATCTCGACCTCTTCATCGCCGACTTCGGCGGCGGCGCCAAGGAGATCTGGCTGAACGATGGATGAGATCCTGGCGACAACGTCACGTCGAGGACGCGCCGGTGGACGGCTCAGTCGGGCGGGACTCCTTGGGCATGCCGCCCCGGCTGACCTGCGACGCAACCATCCCCATGAGCATCAGCCCGCAGCCAAAGGCGGCGCGCAGGCTGAGCGTCTCTCCCAGAATCAGCATGCCCCCTGCCACCGCGAACACCGCCTCGAGGCTGAGCAGGATGGCCGCGTGGGCCGGATGCGCGTCGCGCTGGGCGATCACCTGCAGCGTGAAGGCCACGCCCACCGATAGGCCGCCCGCGTAGAGGATCGGCACTGCAGCCGCCACGATTCCGTCGAAGCGAATGGGCTCGAACACGAGGGCCGCGGCAAGGCTCAGCGCCGAGCACACCCAGAACTGCGCCTGGGCCAGCCGGACGGGAACGAGCCCCTGCGTGAAGTGCGCGATCAGATGCACGTGCACCGCCCAGAAGAAGGCGCCAATCAGAACCAGCAGGTCCCCGCGCGCCAGCGACAACGTCCCGGCGATGCTGAGAAAGTAGAGCCCGACCGCCGCCAACAGGGCGCCGAGCCACTGTCCGGCCGCCGCCCGTTGTCCCCAGACAAGCGCCATCAGCGGAACGATGACCACGTAAAGTCCGGTGATGAAGCCGGCCTTGCCGGCGCTGGTGTAGACGATCCCCATCTGCTGAAAGGACACGCCGATGAAGAGCACCATGCCCGCGATCAGCCCCCCGATCCAAGGCGTGCGCGGCATCCAGGCGCGCGACGGGCGGCCCCCGAGGTCCGGCCTATACACGGCGGGAGGATCCTCCCCGCCGGCGGCAGCCTCGCTTTCGCCGACGGCGACAGCCTCGCCCTCGCCGACGGCGGCGCCGCCCGCGGCCGACCCCTTCCGAAGCGCCGTGCCACGCTCGGCCGATCGGCGTCTCGCACCGATGCGCCCCACGAATGGGCTCAGCACGACGGCGCCGATCGCGAAGCGGATGGCGTTGAAGAGAAAAGGCCCGATGTGCGCCATGCCCGCGCGCTGGGCCACGAAGGCGAAACCCCAGATCATCGCCGCCAGCAGAAGCAGCAGGTCGGCCCGGACGACACGCTTCGACGCGGCAGGCGGTGCATCGGCCATGACTCAACCGTCCTCGAGCACCGCGTCGATCAGCCGTTGCCAGGTGTCGTCGGGCGTCCAGATCCGATAGATCCCCCGCAGGGCGCACCGGCGCTCCCACCCCAGCCGGCGGATCCGGTAGAGCGCGACAAAAGCCGAGACGCGCATGTTCTTGGCGCAGTGCACGAAGACCGGCTGGCGCGCATATTCGTCCATCGCCGCGAAAAAGGTCTCCACATCCTCACGACGAGGCGCCTCCCAATCGACCGGGATGTGGTGGTATCCCATGCCAAGTCGCCGCACCACCGCTTCCTCATCCGGAAGGTAGGCGTCCGAGGACGGATGGAGGAGGTTGATGACCTGCCGATACCCCGCATGCGCAACCGCCGCGAGCTGATCGACGGTGGGCTGCCCGGCCGTGGCCAGGCCGTCGTTGTAGACAACGCAGTCGAGGATTCCTTGCAGGTGCGGGCGCGGCTCCGGCTGCGCGAGGCACTCCACCTGGGCCAGCGCGGCCGCGATCTGACCGCGGTGATGGATCTCGTGGTCCAGGTTGCCACGCACGATCACCCACCACGCGCTCACCGCCCCGCCGAAACGCTCATCGTCGATCTGCGCATCCAGATCCCGCTCGGTCAACTCCCGCAGCAACGCGCTGCGGTGGCGTCCACTCTCCTCCAAGGCCTCCAACCGCCGGGTGAACCACCTCGGATCGCTGCCCCGGCTCAACGGATCGGAGACCCGGCCCCGCAGCGGGCGCTGCGGGATGCGGGCGAGCTGACGGACGAGCCACTCGTCGGCTTCGATCAGGTGCTCGACGACATCGGCGAAGCTCATGGCCCGGGGCGCAGGCCGCCAATGGTGCCAGCCGGGCTGAAGGCGCCCCAGCCGCTCGAGCGTGGAGGCCCGCACGGCATCGGAGAGAGCTCCCAGTCTCCGCGAAGATTGCATCAGCGACGACCCACCATTGTTGAGGGTCCGCTCGACGCGGGCCACGTGGACGGGCCGTGCTCGGCCACCCCAGGCGCCGCGTCCCCCGTTCAGTTCGCAGCAGCATACCGCAGCCGCGCGGCGCCCTGAAATCGGAACCGGCAGCGCCGTGAGACCTATGAACACCGGACGCGTGGATGGGGAGTCGCCCGAGGGACTCCTCAGAGCCCCATCCATCGTCCAGAAGAACCTTTACATCCAAGGTTCGGTGGCCGAGGGTTGCGAGTGACGTGGTCACACACCATTGCGCGGATCGTCTCCGTCCGGGGGGTCGCGCCGATCTGAGGAGGAAGCAAGCATGCCGATGCTCGATCAGAAGACCGCCGAGAAGGTGAAGGAGGCGCTGGGGGGACTGACCCAACCGGTGCGCCTGACCCTCTTTACAAAGGAGCACGACTGCAACTTCTGCCGGCAGACCCATGAGCTCTTAGACGAGGTCGCCGCGCTCTCCGAGCAGATCTCGGTCGACCCGCACGATCTGGAAAAGGAGCGTGAGCTGGCCGAGCGCTTCGGCGTGGACCGCGCCCCGGCGATTGTCGTGCACGGCGAACAAGATCGCGGCATCCGCTTCTACGGCATTCCGGCCGGCTACGAGTTCTCGACGTTGATGGAGAGCATTCTGGACTTCGGGAGCCAGCGACCCAGCCCTCTGTCCGAAACCACGCAGAAGGCCCTTCAGGGCATCGACAAGCCGGTGAAGATGCAGGTCTTCTTCACCCCCCAGTGACCCTACTGCCCCCAGGCCGTGCGCCTGGCCCAGCTCTTCGCGTTGGCATCCGACCAGATCACGGTCGAGGCGATCGAAGCCTCCGAATTCCCCGATCTGGTGCAGAAGTACTCGATTCAAGGGGTGCCCAAGACGGTCATCAACGAGTCGGCCGATTTCGTCGGCGCCGTGCCCGAGCAGCAAGCGCTGGAACACGTGCTGAAGGCGGTTGGATAGCGCCGGGGCGGAGGTACGGACGCTGCCTCGGCGGTGACTGGCCTTGTCCCCTTGGGACGGCGCTGCGACCACAATCCCTGTATTCCGCCACGAAGGGCCGTCTCCTTTTCGTATTCCGCCACGAAGCGCCGTCCCCTTTAGCCGGGCGGCGCTTTCGGATGACGCCGAAGCGACCGTCACCGATTCAAAGACCGGCCTCCAGATGGGACCGGAGGGGCGCAGGCCGGCACAGGCGCTTCCAGCGAGTCGAGACCCGTGCGAGCGGAGGATCCTGCGACGGCACCCGAAGCCGACGCCACGGGTATATGGCGCTGGAACGTCCAGTGAGCGTGGTAGTTGATCACATCCGCCCATCGCCAAGGGGGTGTCCCATGCGTCTGCGCCTCGATTCGATGTCTGGCTTCTCCATCCGCTCTCCTCGTCCAACGTCTCGATCCACAAGGGCCTGGCTCCTTCTCGCGGTGCTGTTGCCCGCGCTCGGCGTGGCTGGCTGCTCGAAGGACGACGATCCGGTCTCGCCCCCACCCGACCTGCGCCAAGCGCGTCAGATCCCTGCAGAGTTCGCGCAGGAGGCGGAGAGCTTGGTCGAGGGCAACAACGCCTTCGCCGTGGACCTCTACCATCAGCTCAGCGGACAGGACGGCAATCTGATTCTCTCCCCCTTCAGCGCCTCCAGCATGCTGGCCATGCTGTGGGCGGGCGCCCGCGGCGAGACCGAGAGCCAGATGCAGACGACTCTGCGTTTCCCCTATTCCCAGGATCTCCTCCACCAGACCTTCGGCGCGCTGCAACGCAGCCTCGACACGGGCATGAGCGCCAGCCTCTACGAGCTGCGCATCGCCAACCGGCTGTGGGGACAGAACGGCTACCCATGGCTGGAGCCGTTCCTGGAGACCACCCGCCTCGAGTACGATGCGGAGCTGGCCGAGGTGGATTTCGAGATGGACGCCGGTGGGGCCACCGAGACGATCAACAACTGGGTCAATGAGAAGACCGCGGGCAAGATCCCGGAGCTGCTCGCCCCCGGGCTCGTCAACAGCCTGACCCGCCTGGTGTTGACCAACGCGATCTACTTCAAGGGGGACTGGGTCAGCCAGTTCGACCCGGAAGACACGCGGGACGAGGATTTCCGCACCGCCGGCGGTCAAAGCATCTCGGTGCCGATGATGCGGCAGAAACAGGAGTTCCTTCACGGCGCGCTGCAGGATGCACAGATTGTCGAGCTGCCGTACGTCGGTCAGGACATCAGCATGGTGGTGATCCTGCCCAACGCCGTCGATGGGCTCCCCGCCCTGGAGGCGTCGTTGACCGCAGAGGATCTGACGAGCTGGCTGGAGACCTTACAGGAGACCGAGGTCGACCTCTGGCTGCCCCGCTTCACCTTCTCGAAGCGCACCGACCTCAAGCCGGTCCTCATCGCCATGGGGATGACGAGCGCGTTCGATCCCCTGACGGCGGACTTGACCGGCATGGCCTTGGGGGGCCAGCCGGGCGTGAACGACCTCTACGTGCACTTCGTCGTCCAAGAGGCGTTCATCCTGGTGAACGAGGAGGGCACCGAGGCCGCCGCCGCCACCGCGGGAGGCGTGGGTCCGACCTCGTACGAGCCGGCGGTCTTCCACGCCGACCACCCGTTCCTCTTTCTGATCCGGGACCGGGTGACCGGATCGATTCTGTTCATGGGGCGTGTGGTGAATCCGGCCGCGTGAGCGGCGGCCACGCGATCCTGTCGGCGCACGCGCGTGCTCGTGTCTGCGCGATCCTGTCGGCGCACTCGCGTGCTCGGTCTGCGCGATCCTGTCGGCGCGTTCGCGCCGGTCCTCGTGCCTGAGCACCCGTTCGTGTGCGTGGAATCGGCATTGACCCGGTGTCCTCGGTCATCTAGGCTCACGTCGTCTTCGTCTCACCGCCTTGCCTGACCTTCCTCACCTCCCGGCCACTCACCGAAGTTCGCGGAATCACACTCTCAATCCATGGAGGTCTTGAACCATGCGTTTTCAGCTCGTGCCCGAAAACCGCGCCGAAGAACAGGCGCTCGAAGCTTACCCCGCGGCGCAGGTCCTATTGGGCTCCTTTGTGCCCTTGCTCCAGGTGCGCGCAATGATGTCCGGCGTTCGCCTGGGGATCTTCGCGGCCCTCGCTGAAGGGAGTCACGATCCACGGATGCTGGCCGAGCGGCTCGGTCTGAAACACGACGTTCTCGTGCTGGTATTGAACATGCTCGCAGCTTCGGGATGGCTGCATCTCGAGGATGGTCGATACCACCTGAGCAGACTTGCCTCCGAAACGATGGCGCCGGGCGGCTCGTCCCCACTGGTGGGCTGGTTGGCGCACAGCTACACGCACTGGCGGACCGTTGCCGGGCTCGAGGAATGTCTGCGGAGCGGCACGGGCATGGATGCCCATCGGGTCATGACCAGCTCTGATGAGTGGCATGCCTATCAGCTCGCCATGCTCGAGACCGCGCGACCGATCGCTGGGCGCGTCGCCGAGGCGGTTCCTGTTCCCGCAGGCGCCACCAAGATGCTCGACGTCGGCGGATCACACGGCTTGTACGCGGCCATGATCTGCCGGCGACATCCCCCGCTGAGGGCGACCGTACTCGAGCTCGGTCGCGCGGTCGACTCGGCTCGGGAGCTGGCCCGGAGCGAAGGTATCGGTGAGCTTGTGCAGCACATCTCGGGAGACGTGCTCCATGAGAATCTCGGAGAAGGTGTGTACGATCTGGTCTTCATGGGAAACATCATCCACCACTTCGCGCCCGAGGAGTGCCGGATCGTGCTTCGCAAGGCTCGGCGCGCGTTGCGCGCGGGCGGTCTCCTCGCCGTCTGGGACTTCTGGGAGGATGAGCAGGACGGGCGCCTCGATGTCGTCCACTGCGCCTTCGCGCTGCTCTTCCGCATCGCATCGACCGGACGGTGTCATTCGCCGGACCAGCTCGACTCGTGGCTGAGTGAAGCCGGTCTCGGGCGGCCGGCCCGTCATCCATCACCCGGTTCGCCGCACGGACTGATGACCGCCGAGGCCCCGACGCCTGGGCTCTGATGGATCCAGGGACATGTCGACGTTGGGCGATTCGGCCCCATCGTTGCGGAACCGCGCTTCACGACCAACCCGGTTGAACCGCGTCCCTTGGCGCCTGTTGACCCGTCCTGCCGGTGTTTCCCCCACGTCACCCTGGGGCTTTCCCCCGCCCAAGAGATCCGGCGCGGACCCTTGGCCATCGATCCTGAAGACGTTAGGTTGGGCCCTGGACGCAGCACGGGCGTCTGCTGGACGCAGCGCGGGCGCCTGCTGGACACAGCGCGGGCGCCTGCCGATCTGGGCCGCGTGCCCGCGCACGACCGCTGCCAGCGAATCGACGCGGGGACATCATGGCCTATCTCGGACTTCGCCCACCGGTCACAAACCATTGCCGATCTCTCCAAGAGAGCCGTCGGCCAGCGGGCCGCATGCGCCGCGGCAGCGGCGCGGATCGAGGGGCCGGCCGCATCCGCCACAAGAGGAGCGTGCCTCGCGCGGTCGAGCCAGCCCGCCGCCCGCACGCCACGACGGGGTCGCTTCTCTGCTTCGCGTGCCTGCTCCTGCTACTCGCCCCCGGCGCGGCTGCATGGCAGCTTCTGCCCGAGGACGCGGGATCGGGCGGCGCGCGCGAGGCGGTGATGATCGGGCATCGCGGCGACTACAAGGACTACCACACCATCCGCGATAGCTGCCCGCTGTTCCTCCAGGGTCCCGGCCTGCTCGAGTTCTACGTCCGCGCGCACGTGCCGTCGCAAGGACCGGCTCCGGAATCGGTCTGGGTCGCGGTCGACGGTTTCGAGAAATTCCCCGTGCAGCGCTGGCGGCGCGCGGTGTCCCCGTCTTCCAGCTCGAACTACCGCTCCGGCCGCGCCGGGCGCCCCACCGGCGGCGAGCTCATCAAGTTGGCGATCCCCAAGGGCATTCACGAGCTCACCGTGCACGGCCGCAGCGATCGCGACGCGCCCGTCCACGCCATCTTCTACTACGACGGGCCCAAGACTTGGCGACCCGATCGCTCGCGCAAGCCCCGGCGGCTCGAGCCGGTGCCGATCGGGACGGAGAACGACTACAAGGACTACGAACGCATCGATCAGGGCTTTCCGCTCAAGGTCCGCGGCCCAGGACGACTGCGGTTTTACGTGCGGGCGCACGTCGGATCCGACGACCCGCGCGAGCAGGAGATCTGGGTCGTCGTCGACGGCATCGAGGGTCGCGAGCCGGCCCGGCTGCACACGCGCGAATCGATCTCACCCGTCTCGCGCTACGGCGACGGGCGTTCCGGCGTCCCAACCGGCAGCGGCAAGCTGACCGTGCGTGTCCCCAAAGGCGTGCACTCACTGACGCTCTGGGGGCACAGCGAGAGCGGCGGACCGGTCTACGCCGTCTACTACTACAACGGGCCGCCGGTGAGCTATCAGTGGGACGTGGACAGCGAAGTCGAGCTCGAGATGATCTACGACGACAACATCCTCCACTACTCGGAGGACTATCTCGATGACTTCCGCCACGGTCGCTATCCGGAGAAGTTCGTCGTCGAAACCTATGACGACTTGATCATGCATCCGACGCTCTCGGTGGAGGTGGAGCGACCGCTGCTCTTCGGCAAGCGCACCCGCCTGCGCGGCCGCGTCAAGCACTGGCAGTACACGCGCAACGATATCAAGAGCAACCAGACCTACGACCTGCGCTTCCGCCAGTATCTGCGCCGGCGCGACTACTTCGAGTTGAGCGCCGCTTACGCCCCCGACTCCTACATCCGCGAGCTCTCGGATCGGCCGCCCTTCATCGGTTTCAGCCGGCCGCGCACGTGGGAGAATTTCCGCTATGCGCGCAACTACTTCGACGCCGCCTACTGGTGGCGGGCCGATGATTGGCTCGCGATCAAGGGCGAGATCGGCCGCACCATGCGCTTCTACAACCAGGAATTCATGGAGAATGACAACTGGGAATGGAGTGGTCGCATTGCCGCGTATACATGGATCGGCCGGTTCGCCTTTTCCGCGCAGTACACCTACTCCGATGTGGAAGCCCGCGGGTACGACACGGTGGGCGAGACGCTGGCCACGTCCGACGACTCCGATCCCTCCTACGAGGAGGACGACTACGACCTGTCCATCAGCTATCGACCTCGAAGGGCCCCCTTGAAGACTCGTTCGCTGGATCTGGACATCAGCTTCTCGCGCAAGTTCTTCGTCAGTCAGAAGCGGTTGGAGGATGACCCTTACCACGTGGGTCGGATGGACGAGCAGGTGCGCACGCAGCTAAGTTGGACCTCGCGGCACGTCTGGCGGCGCGTGGATCTGGAGCTCGGCTGGCAGCACACCCAGCGCGTGACCGATTCACCCTGGCAGGGCGACATCGCCGAGGACAAGGACTACACCGGCAACCGCTTCTGGATGAGCCTCACGCAGCCGCTGGACTAAACCGGGTCGATAACGGGCCGCTGCGTCCGATCGACGAAGCGCCACGGCGCCGAAGCCGCGCGCCGGCATCGCCAAGGCGACGCCACGTCGCAGCGACACGCGCTCTCAGCGGGTGACCACCAGCCGACGCACCCGCTCGCGGCCCCCGCCGTCCGACAACCGGACCAGGTAGACGCCTGACGAAGCGAGCGGGCCCTCGGCCGCAGGAGTTCCCCACGGGAGGCTGCCCGCGAAGCATGCACCGTCAGTCCCGCGCACCCGATCGCCCGCTGCAATCGCGCGCATCCAGACGCGCCGCCCCTCGGCGTCGAACACCTCCAGACGTCCGCCGCCCGCGCGGGGCAGCGCGTAGCGCAGGGTGACCTCACCCTGGCTGGGATTGGGCCAGACCTCCAGCGCCAGGTGTCCGCCGCCCGCGAAGACTGGATCGGGAAGCCCGGCCGGATCGGAGCGGAAGAGGATGTACACCTCCCCGGCCTCCGGAACCGTGTTGCCCGGGCCGTCGGCGAAGGGCGCGGCCAGCACCAGGTCGGCCAGGCCGTCGCCGGCTAGATCGGCCAGCAGCACCACGTGCCCCGCCGCGTCGTAGTGGTAGACGTCCCCGGTCACGCCCGCTTCGGCGCCCCAGATGTTCTCCGCGATCAGCGCGGGCTGGGTGAGTAAATCGTAGACCGGATCGAAGGCGGCCTGCTCGCGGCCCAGGATGAGCATCGCCTCGCCCGCATTGGGGCGGCTGTCGCCCACGCTGTCGCCGAACTTGGCGCCCAGCAGCAGATCGTCGCGCCCGTCGCCGTCGATATCGCCCAGCGCGGCGTCGCACCCGATCTCCCAGCGCTCCACGCCCACCGTGCCCCAGACGTCGACGTTGTTCCGGCCTTGGAACCAGACATCGGCCTGCGCGGCCAGGTCGACGTCGACCGGCCAGGCGGCTTCCTCGCGGCCGAAGAAGATCTGCCACTCGCCCGCCTTGGGCCGCACGGGCGCGCGGTTGTGCGGCGTGGCCAGCACCAAGTCGTCGCGCAGATCACCGTCGATGTCGCCCGCGGCCAATCGGTAGGGCGCGTGTCCGTTCTCGGCGCGGCCTTGAAGATGACGGTCGAACGCGCCGGATTGGATGTCGTACGCCGCGCTCCACAGATCGGCGCCCCGGCCGAAGAAGATCCAGACGTCGCCGCAACCGTTGCGCGGCGCGCCGGCCGGACCGTCGGAGTAGAGGGCCCCTACGGCCAGATCACCGACGGTGTCGCCGTCAAAATCGCCCACCGCCGCGCTGAAGCCGAAGAAGTCCATCTCGGCGCCGCCGTAGATCGAAACGTCCACGTCGCGGCCGGGGTCTTCAGGCCGGACGGTGATGAGATCGGTCAGCTCATCGCGCGTGTTGCCGAAGACCACGTAGAGGTCGCCGCAGGAGTTGCGATTGTTGTCGGGGCCGTCGGCGTAGACCGCGCCAAAGAGGACCTCCGCCCGGCCGTCGCCGGTGATGTCGCCCAGCTCCAAACACTTCGTGACGTTGGCGCCCAGCGAACCGGCCAGATCGCGGCCGCCGATGGAGTCGTTCTCGTCGGCTCCGTAGATTTCGATGTCGGCCGCCGGGCCCACCTCGCCCATCGTGTCGCAGACTGGCGGCCACTGCGCGCGGGGGCGCCCGTAGTAGATGTAGATCGCGCCGGTGGCGTTGCGATCGCCGGCAGGACCGTCGGCGTGCGGGGCGCTGAAGGCCAGCTCGTCGAAGCCGTCGCCATCGATGTCGCCGCAGGCGATGTCCCAGCCCGGGAAGTCGGAGTCGCCGGTGCCGGGATTGAAGCCGCCGTAGACGATGACGTCGGCCGCCGTGTTGGCCGGCAGCTCGGATCCCCAGGACGCCTCGGGGCGGCCGAAGAAGATGTACATGTCCATCGTCGACCAGCGCGTATCTCCCGGGCCGTCGGCATAGGGCGCGGAGATGACGAGGTCCTGGATGCCGTCGCCGTCCAGGTCGCCGGCGGCGATGTCCCAGCCGCTGAGATCACCGGCGCCGCCCGGGAAGCGATCGCCGTAGATGAGCGCATCGGCACCGGCGGCCAGATCCATGTCGCCGCGGACCGGGCAGGCGGCGAGCAGGAGCAGGACGAGAGTGCAAGTGCCGACATCGGACCGGAGTGGGATGAAGCGCATGGTTCCTCCCTGCTGGACATTGCCGTGACAGCGTCCGGGGCTTGGTTCGTCGGCCGCAAGCGTCGCTGAGATTCTAGCATAGAGCGTGAGGAACCCGCGGCCGGTGCGGAGACCCGGGCGACTGGACATCGGGCACGCCGCCCCGCGGCGGGGCCGCGACCGGGCGTCAGGTTCGCGGCCGCCCTGCAAGTCCCGCGATACGGCGCCGTCGGCCCGCATCGGATTTGGTCGGCAAAGACCGCGCGCCCCGGCCGAAGTGCATCCAAAGCCCTTGCGATGCGGCGGCGGGGCGGCGAAGAATGGAGGCCGACCCCGCCCCACTTGGGCCGGGCGCCGGTATCTTGTTTCGCGACCGAAGGTTGGGTACACTCGTCGCTTCGAGAACCGAGTCGCGCCTTGGGAGGACCGGCCGGACGCGCGCGCCCGGCCGCTGGAGGAGACCATCATGCCGGTGGAACCGTACGCTCCGCAGCGCATCGAAGCCAAATGGCAGCGGCGCTGGGCGGATGAGAAGACCAACGAGCCGGACCTGAAGGGCGCCGACAGCCCCTTCTACGTCCTGATGATGTTCCCCTATCCGTCGGCCGAGGGTCTCCACGTCGGCAACGTCTACGCCTTCACGGGGGCCGACATCCAGGGGCGCTACCACCGCCTGCGGGGCCACGATGTCTTCGAGCCCATCGGCTTCGACGCCTTCGGGATTCACTCGGAGAACTTCGCCATCAAGATCAACACGCATCCCAATCAGCTCATCCCCCGCAACGTCGACAACTTCCGGCGGCAGCTCAAAATGATGGGCCTGATGACCGACTGGTCGCACGAGGTCCTCACCACCGACCCTCGCTACTACCGCTGGACGCAGTGGATCTTCCTGCAGCTCTACAAGCACGGCCTGGCCTACAAGGCCGAGGCGCCGGTCAACTGGTGCCCGAAGTGTCACACCGTGATCGCCAACGAGCAGGTGATCGACGGCGAGTGCGAGCGGCATCCGGGCACGATCGTCGAGAAGAAGAAGCTCGAGCAGTGGTTCTTCAAGACCACCGCCTACGCCCAGAAGCTGCTGGACAACCTGGACTGGATCGATTGGTCGGACTCGACCAAGACCGCCCAGCGCAACTGGATCGGCCGCAGCACCGGCGCCGAGGTGGACTTCAAGCTGGAGGGCCGCGCCGACGCCTTGCGCGTCTACACCACGCGTCCCGATACGCTGTTCGGCGCCACCTACATGGTGATGGCACCCGAGCATCCCCTGGTCGACGAGCTGGCCACCGCCGAGCAGCGCGAGGACGTGCGTGCCTACTGCGAGGCGGCCGCCCGCATGAAGGCGGTCGATCGCGCCGACGCCGAGCGCGAGAAGACAGGCGTCTTCCTGGGCGCCTACGCAATCAATCCGGTCAACAACGAGCGCATTCCGATCTGGGTGGCCGACTACGTGCTGATCGAGTATGGCACCGGCGCCATCATGGCCGTGCCGGCCCACGACACACGCGACTTCGAGTTCGCCCAGAAGTTCAGCCTGCCGATCATCCCCGTCATCATGCCCGATGAGGGCGAGCTGCCCGAGAACGAGGCGTTCATCGCCGAGGGCACGATGATCAACTCGGGTGAGTACAACGGCATGCGCTCCGACGAGTGCATCCGCAAGATCACCGCCGACCTGGAGTCGCGCGGCCTGGGCAAGGCCGCCGTGCAGTACCGCCTGCGCGACTGGTGCATCTCGCGGCAGCGCTACTGGGGGCCGCCGATTCCGATCGTCAACTGCCAGAAGTGCGGCACGGTGCCGGTGCCCGAGGATCAGCTTCCGGTCATGCTACCCGAGATCGAGGACTTTCGTCCTGACACGCCCGGCGGCAAGCCGCTGGAGCGCTACAAGCCATTCTACGAGACGACCTGCCCCGCCTGTGGCGGACCCGCGCATCGCGAGTCGGACGTCAGCGACAACTTCTTGGACTCGGCCTGGTACTTCCTGCGCTATCCGTCCTCGGGCGATGACACACAGGCCTGGGACCCCCAGATGACGCGCAAATGGCTGCCCGTGGACATCTACATCGGCGGCAACGAGCACGCCGTCTTGCACCTGATGTACACACGCTTCCTGTGCATGGCCTTCAAGGACATGGGGCTGACCGAGTTCGAGGAGCCGTTCAAGAAGTTCCGCGCCCACGGGTTGTTGATCAAGGAAAGCACGAAGATGTCCAAGACCCACGGCAACGTGGTCAACCCCGACGAGTACGTCGACCAGTACGGCGCCGACACGCTGCGCATGTACCTGCTCTTCCTGGGCCCCTACACCGAGGGCGGCGACTTCCGCGATTCGGGCATCATCGGCATCCGGCGCTTTTTGGAGCGCGTGCACCGTTTCTATGGCGACATGGTGGGTATTGGCAATGGCGGCGACGGCGACACTGCGGGCGGTGATGCCAAGGGCGGTGCGTCGCAAGCTCCCTCGCGCGGGGCGCTGGAGAAGAAGACCGCCGTCAAGCTGCACCAGACGATCAAGAAGGTCGGTGAGGATATCGAGAGCCTGAGCTACAACACCGCCATCGCGGCGTTGATGGAGCTGTTGACCGAGCTGCGCAACGCCCCGGCGCTGGACGACTTTGCGCTGGAGAGCTTCCCCGCCCTGCTGGCCCCCTTCGCGCCCCACGAAGCCGAGGAGCTGTGGGAGATGCTGGGCCACGAGCAGAGCCTCTTGGCATCCACTCCGTGGCCCGCCTACGATCCGGCCCTGATCGTGGAGGACCAGGTCGAGATCGCCGTCCAGGTGCTGGGCAAGCTGCGCGGCACGGTCAGCCTGCCGCGCGATGCGTCCAAGGACGAGGTTCAGGCTGCGGCGCTGGCCGACGAGCGCATCGCGAGGCACGTCGAGGGCAAGCAGATCGTCAAGGTGATCCACGTGCCCAATCGGCTGATGAACTTCGTGGTGAAGGGATGATCTCTGCTGCGCGAAGGTGATTCTGAAGCTGAAGGTTGAGCTGCGCCTGACGTCTTGCGCGCCGGCGCTCCTGGCAGAAAGCAAGAGATCGGTGTTGGTCCCGCGCGAACCCGACCCGTGGGCCGATCGGGCGGTGCAGAATGCGTGTGTCGACCGGTGGAGCGATCGGTGCAACTTGCCGGAGACAGGCGTTTTCGCGTGTCCTGGCCGATCGGTTCGCCTTAGTCTTGGGCCGAATCGCCGAAGCATGGTGTAAGGGAATCCGAAAGCCTGTCGCCTGGCTGCTGGGCAAGGAGTGGCGGCGCGAATGCCCGCGAACCGCAATCAGGACCGAGACACGTCCACCGGCTTCTGGTTGGCTGATACTTGGCACGTACAACCCAAGCTCAATCGCATCCGCTGCGGCGATGAACAGGTCCGCATTCCGGACAAGTTCATGCAGGTCCTGGTGTATCTGGCCGAGCGTGGCGACGTGGTCAGCCGCGATGAACTGATGAAGCGCGTATGGCCCGACACCTTTGTTGTCGAAGAATCTCTTACCCGGGCCATCTCGGAGCTGCGCAAGGTCTTTGGCGACAGCTCGCGCGAGCCGCGCATCATCGAAACGATCCCCAAGAAGGGTTACCGCCTGATTGCGCCGGTGGCTTGGAACGCAGAGCCGCCGCAGACCGCTCCGGGGCCACGCACCGTCTGGCTGCCACGCATCCTGATCTCGGCCGCACTTCTGGTGGCCGTCGGCAGCACCCTTCTGCTTTGGCACGAACGCCAGGCACCGACGCCGAGATCCGAGCCCCGCAGTTGGCAAGTGACAAGCCTGCAAGGCCGGGAAGTCCATCCAGCGCTCTCGCGCGACGGCAGGCGCTTGGCCTTCGTCTGGAGTGGCGCTGACAGCCTCGGAACGGCGATCATGGTTACGACCATCGAGGGGGATCATCCGATCCGCTTGACGCCCAGCGGCGGCAACTACTCTTCTCCGGCCTGGTCACCCGATGCCCGCCGGCTCGCTTTCGTACGCCGGGCACCCGCTCCCGCCGGCATCTGTCTCATCTCCGCGCAAGGTGGCGCGGAGGAATTGGTCGTCCCCACCCATCACCTGCGACCACCGACCATGCCCGACTTCTCCCCCGATGGTCAGTGGTTGGCGTTCACGGAGGAGGTCTGGAAGAACGGCCCCTTCAGCCTCTTCCTCTACGCCATCGAGACGGGGCACATCCGCCGCATTACGGAGCACGACGACCCAACCGACTTCGATTACCGGCCGCGCTTCTCCCCCGACGGCACCCGGATCGCCTACATCCGCATCCGCGCCGATGAGACCCGCCTGGCCGTGATGACTCTGGATGGCCATCTGGAGAAAACCTATCCGCCGGGCGACCGACAGCTTATCGACTTCGCCTGGGCGCCCGGGGGACGGGCGCTTCTCTTTCTCGCCAACGATGGCATCTGGCGGCAGCCCCTGGCCGGCGGCGCTGCGCAGAACATCAAGCCCGGGGTGCACCTTTGGCAATCGAGCCTGGCGGTGGCACGTGACGTCCCGCTGCTGGTTCATCCCCAGGCCGATGACGAGCGCAATATCTGGCTCTACGATCCCGATCACTTGCCGACATCGTCCCCACCCGCAGCCCAACTCATTGGCTCGTCCGGCTACGATGCACGCCCGGCCTACTCACCGGATGGACGGCGCATCGCGTTCATCTCGAACCGTTCGGGAACACGCCAGGTCTGGGTCGCGGATGCCGACGGCGCGGCGCCCCGCCGCCTAACCGACTACGCCGGCTGCCTGGTGTTGGATCCGGCTTGGTCTCCGGATGGGAAAACCCTGGCCTTCCTGGCCTACCCGGGCGGCTGGGCGAATCTGAACCTGATCGACATCCGCACCGGCACGCTGCAGACCATCATCACCTCACCCAGCCTTGATCTCGAGCCAAGCTGGTCGGCCGACGGCCGCTCGATCTACTTTACCAGCGATCGCACGGGCGAGGCTGGGATCTGGAAGATCCCGGTGAGCGGCGGACCCGCCAGGCCCGTGACCGCAGGCGAGGGCTACCGCCCGCGCGAATCGCGCGACGGGGCCTGGATCTACTACCGCAAGACCTCGCCCGACTCCCTGGGCATCTGGCGCCAACCCGTGGGCGGGGGCGTCGCCGAGCGCGTCTTTGAACCGGAAACCGGGCGATTGACCGACTGGTGTCTTGGGGACAATCGCATCTACTTCTGCCGCGGCCTTGGCGTGAGTGACCCGGTGCACGACTTCGGCTGGTTCGACGTGGCGACGCATGAGGATTCGATCCTGTTCGCCATCGAGAGCCAGCTCTCTCCCCACATGGACGTTCATCCCGACGGCCGGCGGATGATCTTCGACCGCACAACGCGGTACGAGGCGGACCTGGTCGCCTTCCAGGGCTTCTGAGGACTTCGTCTTCGTGACGACCACCCGATTAGGAGGAAATTAGCCTCCTGTTACCCCGCTTTCAGGCCCTCTGGGCGCAGCGGGGCTACCCTAGACCATCGTTGCCCCCCACTCAGGACCATCCACAGGAGGCTCGATGATCATGGGAAACAGGGTTGGCACATTGTCACTCTTGATCGTGTCGGGCGTCGCCCTGGCGGCGGCGGCCGGCGACGCGCAACCGAATCTGCTGTACTGGCCCGAGAGCGTTGTCTTCGACGCGCCCCGGGACCGCTACATCATCTCCAATTGGGGCAGCGGCGACCTGGTCGCCATGGATGCGGCCGGTGAGCAGTCGATCCTGAACGATGAGTTGGGCCAGGCGGCAGGATTGCACATCGAAGGCAACATCATCTACACCGCCGCCAGCGAGGGCGAGATCACCGGCATCGTGGGCTTCGATCTCGATTCGGGTGAGCGGGTGGTCACGGTGCCGATACCGGAGCTTGAGCTAATCAACGATGTCACCAGTGACGGGGCGGGGCACATCTATGTCACGGACTGTGACGCGAACAAGATCTACAAGGTCACGCTCGCCACACAGTCCTACACGACGTTTGTGGCGGAGGGCCTGGGGTACCCCAACGGGATCCTGTTCGACGGAGCCAACCATCGCCTGCTGGTCGTCAATGGGCTGCTGCCCGACGGCCCGCTGCTGGCGGTGAATCTGGCTGACTCCTCGCTGTCGCCGGTGGCACTGACGCATCTGACCGGCCTCGATGGATTGACCGTGGACAACGACGGCCACACGTACTTCTCGTCGTGGACCACCGATTGCGTCTACCGTTGGGAGCCCGGATTCGGGGGAGATCCAGAGCTGGTCTCCTCCGCCCACCAGAACCCCGCTGACATCGGGTTCAACCTGCGTGATCAGGTGCTGGCCGTCCCGAACTTCTATCAGAACCGCGTGGACTTCCTTCCCATCGCCCAGCAGGGAATCGGCGACGAGCGACACCTGCCTGAGCAGGGGCGGCTTGAATGCGCACCCAATCCATTCACGACTTCGACCAGGATCCGGTTGGCCGCCGCGGAGGTTCAGTCGGCGCAGGAGGTCGTCTCCATTCATGACAACCTCGGCCGATGCATCCGGACCCTGGCCAACCCCGGCGGACAGGGAACATTGGTCTGGGACGGCGAGGACGCTCGAGGCCGGGCGGTCGCGGCGGGAACGTACTTCGTACGACTGCACACGGGCGGTGCGCAATGGAATCGTCGCATCATCCGGATCGACTGATCCTGCACCTGGCTCCGTCTCAGCTCGGTGCGAATCCCCGTCTGGAAGGGGGCAGAGCGACAACGCCCGCGGCTGCCGTGGACCCGCAGCCGCGGCCGAAGCTGGGTTGCTGGGTAGTCATTTGAGGGGTCGACCCCGGCATTCGACCTGCTGAAGGGCGAGGGGGGGCTCGCGCACGCCCCCCGTGAATGCACCAATATAGTGCATTCACGACAAAACCTATCGCGCCATACAGTGCCCGCGTGCTACGCTATCCGGGTGATCGTTGACCTCCGACGCTTTCAAGGAGGCAAGCCATGCGAGGCTCTGCCCGGCTACTCCTGGGACTCGTCTGCGCCATCGCGCCGGCCGGCGCGACCACCTACCTCGTGACCCCTGACGGAACCGGCGATTTCCCCACCATCCAGGCCGCCGTGGACGCCGTCCTCGACGGCGACGTGATCGAGCTGGGCAGCGGCACGTTCCGCGGCACGGGCAACGTCGAGGTCTCCTTTCTGGGCAAAGCGATCACCGTCGGCTCACAGGCCGACGATCCCGACTCGTGTTGGATCGATTGCGAAGACGGGACCCGCGGCTTCCTCTTCACCGCCGGCGAGGATTCCACCTCCATCTTGCGCACGGTGACGATCACCGGCGGGTACACGAGCGAGCGGGGCGGCGGCGTGTTCTGCCAAGATGCCTGTCCGCGCATCATCGGCTGCCGCTTCACCGACAACGCGGCCGGGAGTGGCGGTGCGCTGGCCTGCTACCACAACGCCGCGCCTTGGCTGCAGGACTGCGACTTCGACCAGAACACCGCCGCCACCGGCGGGGCCGCCTTCTGCGACTTCTACAGCTCACCGGCCTTCGAACAGTGCCGGTTCGAGCAGTGCGAGGCCCCCGTGGGCGGCGCCATCGCCTGTCGCAACTACTCCTCGCCGGCTCTCTCCGACTGCGTCTTCGAGTCCAACGCTGCGGACGTCGGAGGCGCAGTTCAGGCGCATCACGGAAGCCGTCCCGACCTGACCGCCTGCGCCTTCCTATCGAACACGGCCGCCGAGCGCGGCGGGGCGCTGGCCGCCCATGAGTATGCCTGGCTCACGCTCCATGATTGCAGCTTCACGGGCAACAGTGCGGGAATTGCGGGCGGCGCCGTCTGCGGCTTTGCCCATGGCTTCGTGACCGAGGCGGCTGACTGCATCTTCCTTGACAACAGCGCCGCCGAAGGCGGCGCCGTTTCCGGTGATCAGTTCGAGGGCATGTTCGCCAACTGCACCTTCGCGGGGAACGTCGCTTCCACCGGCGGCGCCCTCTCCTGCCGTCAATCCGTCCTGGAGCTTTCCGGCGCCACGCTCTATGACAACCACGGACCCAACGGCGCGGGTCTGAACACGTTCGACAGCGTGGTCGCCATCCAGAACACGGTCCTCGCCTTCAACACCGGGGGCCGCGCCATCGAGTGCCTGGAGCCGCCCACACTCGGGTGCTGCGACATCTTCGGCAACCAGGGCGGCGACTGGGTGGGGCCGATCGCCGATCAGTTCGGAATCCAAGGCAACATCGATCTTGATCCGCTCTTCTGCAACGCTACCCAGGGCGACTACACCCTGCACGAAAACTCGCCGTGCGCTCCCTTCTCACCGCCCAACGCCGAGTGCGACCGAATCGGCGCGTGGGACGTCGGATGCGGCCCGGCCCAGCGCGCCTGCTGTGTCGGGGAGGAATGCACTCTGCTCTCGCAGTCCGAGTGCAACCTGGCGGGCGGAGTGTGGCTGCCCGAAACGATGAGCTGCGATCCCAATCCCTGTCTGCCGGGCCCCGCCTACGCATGCTGCGTGGAAACCGAATGCCTGCTGCTACCGGAGATCGAATGCATCGCGACCGGCGGGGTCTGGTGGTCCGGGGTGGCGTCCTGCGATCCCGACCCGTGCCGCGGCAGGGTGTTCCTGCTCGCGCCCGACGGCGGCGACTTCCCCACCATCCAGGCCGCGCTCGATGTGGCGCTCGACCACGATCTGATCCTTCTGGCCGACGGCATCTACACCGGCCCGGGCAACCGCGATCTCGATTACCTGGGTCGTTCGGTGCGAGTCTACTCGCACAGCATGGATCCCCAGGCGTGCATCATCGATTGCGAGGGCAGCGCGGCTGATCCACACCGCGGCGCCTGCTTCCACCTGCATGAGGATTCCACCGCGGTCCTGGCCGGCGTTGCGATCCGCAACGGCTACAAGACCGATCATGTGGAATGGGAGGCTACGGGCGGCGCGATCCGCTGCACCGGCGGCGCCTCGCCGACGATCCTGAACTGCCGGTTCGAGGACAATTTCGGCGATTGGGGCGGGGGCGCGATCCGTTGCCGCGAGGGGTCGGCGCCCACCCTCATCGATTGCGTGTTTGTGGGCAACGAGACCACGGACGAAGGCGGCGCGATCATGGCCACGGGCACCTCGGCGCCTCGCATCGAGCGCTGCACGTTTCAGGAAAATGTCGCCGCGCGCGGTGGAGCCGTGAGTTGCGCAGGCAATTGCAGCCCTCTCATCCGCGACTGCACGTTTCTCGAGAATACCGCCCAGAACGGCAGTGCGCTCCTTTGCCGGGTGGAGTCCTCGCCCACCGTCGCGAACTGCACCTTCCACGCCAACTACTACACGGCAGTGAATTCGGAATACCAGTGTTTCCCACACTTCGAGCACACCATCATCGCCTTCACGCAAGCAGGGCGGGCGGTTCTCTGCTATTCCACGGGCGGCGCGTATCTCTCGTGCTGTGACGTCTACGGAAACAGCGGCGGTGATTGGTTGGGCTGCATCGCCGGCCAGTATGGCATCGACGGCAACATCTCCGCCGATCCGCTCTTCTGTGACCCGGGCGCAGGCAACCTGCGCCTGCAGCCCGAGTCTCCGTGTGCGCCGTTCTCGCCACCGAACCCTGAGTGCGATCTGATCGGTGCCTGGCCGGTCGGGTGTGATCCCCAGATGGTTGTCTCTGAGCCGCAGCTCGACAAGGACCCGTGCGGCCTGCGTCTGGTCTGCGTGAGTCCCACGCAGTCTCCGGCGCGGCTCCTGCTGGGTATCCCGTCCGGGAACGGTCCCACCGTCGTGCGCGTGGAGATCTTCGATCTCGGGGGCCGCTTGGTGCGATCACTCGCGCACGAGGTTCTATCACCCGGCTGCCACACGTTCGCTTGGAACGGAAGAGACCGGGGCGCCAAGGCCTGCGAGAGCGGCATCTACTTCGCGCGCGTCGAGGCGGGGACACGGCACCTTGTGCGGCGCATCGCGCTGATCCGCTGATCGCCACAATGAGCGGCGGAGGTCCGCATCGATGTCGCGTGCCTCAGGGAAACGCACACGATTCGATGGCCGTACGCGATGCGCCGCCGATCAGGATTCGACTGTTGGCATTCTGGGTGGCGTACAGCCTCGCGTGATCATACGCACTCTGAAAAACCGTCAGAAGTTCTCCAGGCGCAAGGGAGTTCCGTTCGTGCACCTGGAGGTCATTCTCGCCATAGAGCCTTGATCTGACCCCAGGACGTGGGATGGGTTGGCGTGCTTTCACGAATCTCGAAATAGGCTCTGAAGTACTCCCCTGGTCCGGTCTCTCCGAAAACACAATAAGTCTCTGCGTAATAGATGCCCACGGACGCGGGCGCCCCACTGTAACTCACCTGGTCCCAAGCGGTGACAACCGAATCGCCCGGTTCCAGGACCAATGGAGCAACCGGCAACCCCTCAGGAAAGACCCGCCTCCCATGTGTCGGGTGCTCCGGCCAAGGCACATGGTAGAAGAAACAGCGGGGCACATGGGGAATCAATGCGACGTCATCGCTGTTGTTCTTGACGGAGATCTCGATCGTATCGCCAATCGCGTAGACCGATCTCAGAGGGGTCAAGACCAGCGGCTCGGTAGAGGATTGCGCCATCGGTAGGAAAAGCGCCAGAAGCACGCCGGCGACAATCGCGTAGCGCATAGCACCGTACATCTTGGGCTCCTCAGATGGATCGTCAGTCCTGCTCTCGACTCATCGGCCGATTTGCATTCGCCTGTCTCTTCAGTCCTTCACGCTCAGCGAAGGCATACGATCAAACATCTTCATTCCCGAAAAGCACAAGCATCAAAGATGGTTAGCAAACACCCATTTCTGCACTCAAGCATCCCCGGCATTCATCCTGTGCCATTTACCCTATACAACCCCGAATTAGCGTTGGTGTTCCTCGTTGTCCGGCGCGCGAACGCCCCTACGGCACCACCAACACCGGGGCCGCCGCGTGCATGCCGCCACTGTGAACGCGCACGTAGTAGCGGCCGGCGGGCAGCCCGAAGGCCCAAGGCCCTCCCGCGGGGAACGATCCGCCCATCCGACCGGCCGGCAGCCACTGCGAATCGATCCTGCGTCCGCCGGCATCGTGGAGGCTGATCCACGCCGGCAACTCCCGCGGGCGATCGGCTCGGAATGACACCTCACCGCGTGCGGGGTTGGGGAACGCGCACAGGCGCAGCGCGCCGTGCTTGGTCCGCCCGCGAGGCCGCCCGGGTTCGAAGGACTCAACCTCCCCGAACTCGCCCGCAATCGCGAAGCCTCCGGGCGAAACCGCCTGCACCGATCCCGCCGACCCGCTTACCGTAACGCGAATGCGCGCATCGCCGCTGGGTGCGGGCGAGCTCACCACCCACTGGTAGCAGCCGTTGTTGGGCAGGTCCGAAGCGATCTCGATCCACGGCCCGGCCATGCCGTTGGTGGACAGCTCCAGGTCGACGCGCGCGACGCCCTGCGCGGCCGGCACCGCCGCCAACCAGCGGATGAAGCGCACCGAGCCGGCGCGCACGGTCTCGCCTCCGCGCGGGAAGACGACCCGCGCGGAGAGCTCGGTCGGTTCGCTCCAGGGCGAGTAGACGCGCAGTTGGTTGCGGTAGAACGGAAACCCGCTCATGCTCGCCGAGACGGCGATGTCTTCGCGGCCGTCGTGGTCCATGTCGCCATCGACGCGCAAGGCCGACGCATCGCCCGGCGACGGCATCGTCCAGGTCGCGTCCTGTGTCCAGGTGCCGCCGCCGTCGCCCAGGAAGACCTTGCCCAGCGGCGGATCGTAGGCGATGAGATCCAGGTGGCCGTCGCCGTCGATGTCGCCGAGCTGGGTCAGGTCGTGGTAGCCGCTGGTCGGAAGGCCGGTGGATGCATCGTTCCACTGCATCCCGTCGAAGGTGTAGCAGCGCACGCCCGAGGAGCTGTACCCGAAGGCGAGATCAACCAACCCGTCCGCATTGACATCGCCCACCGCGATGCCGTGGATGCCGCTGCCGGGCAGGCCCGCATCCATTTCTGCGAAGCCGAACGCGCCGTCGCCGCGCAGCACGTTGGTTCCCGATCTTGTGGAGACGATGTCCAGGTGGCCGTCGGCGTCCACGTCGATCGCTTCGATCGTATAGCCCACCGATCCACCCGTCAGCGCGTAGGCCTGGCTCCAGGTCCCGTCACCGTGGTTGCGGTAGACGCGGATGCCGTTGCTGCCGCCGAAGGACTGCGACACGATGTCGAGCAGGCCGTCCTCGTCGAAGTCGGCCACGGCGGTGGCAAACATCCCCCACTCTTCGCCGTTGCCGGCCAGGCCCTCACCGTAGTCGATCCACGTTGCGCCGCTCCCGTCGCCCCGCGCCGCCCCCATGAGGCGCCCGCCCATGCCCGAGCCCCAGTCGTGGTGAATGCCCCAGGCGACGTCGGTGAATCCGTCCCCATCGAGATCGCCCAGCGCACACCCGCCGTAGCCGAAGTTCCCGAATTGGTGGACGACCCACTGCCCGGCGCCGTCGCCCAGCCAGACCATGATGCCGTGCTGATCGGAGTTGACGTAAGGGGAGCCGTGGTCGCCCACCGACACCAGGTCGAGCTCCCCGTCGCCGTCGACGTCACCGAACTCGAACTCGGTGTTGCCCTCCTCCTTGCTGGGAACCTCCAGTCCGGACGATCGGGAGATCAGCGTCACGGCGCCGCAGGTCGGCACGAAGAGCAGCAGGATGCTCCCCGCCAGCAGGATCATCGAGATGCGCATTCTGGATGCGAGGGCAGCGGACATGCTTCCACCTCCGGAGGTCAAGGCTCATTACGCGCTCCCACAGAAGCAGTTGGGCTCCTGTCATGGTACCACACACCCAGGCGCCCGGGTCGCCCGCTTGACGCCCGGGGGGCGCGCGTTGCAGACTGGTTGCATCAGCGGTGGCGGACCCGCCCGCTGCACCGATGCCGCCGATCCCGCCTCGCGGACGCCCGCCGCTCGTCACCTCGACGACGCATCTCTTCGGGCCGGGCCCGGACCCCCCCCACCGGGGGCCCGCACCCGGGGAAAGGAGGCCCCTCATGAAAACCACCCATCGTCACACGCTCACCTTGGCCGCGCTCGCAACCGCTCTCATCTTGTCCGCCGCTCCCCTGCGCGCGGACATGGGCGACATCCTGCATTCCATTCCCTGCGCCGGTGACAACACCGCCGACCTGGCCTGGGTGAACGGGGAACTCTACCAGGTGATCTTCTCGCCCACCGAGCAGCGTAACATCTACCGTCTCGACCCCGAGACCGGGGACGTGCTGGGCATCGTGCCCTACGCGGGAAGCATGCCGCAGGGACTGACCTTCGACGGAACCAACCTGTGGCAGGTCTGCCTGACGGCGAAGTGCATCTTCAAGATGGACCCGATCACCGGCGAAGTGCACGACTTCTTCGATGCGCCGGGAGGCGGGGATGGGCAACCGATCGGCTTGGGTTGGGACGGCGAGTGGCTGTATTTGGGCGACTCGCGCGACCCGGAGAAGATCTGGCAGCTCGACACGCTGGGAGTCGTCCAGGGCCAGTACCCCACGCCCGGTGATTCGCCCTACGGTCTCGCGTGGGCCGACGGATTCGTCTGGGTGTCGGAGAACAACATGGGCGGCACCGCCACGATCTTCAAGATGGACGCGCAGACAGGCGAGATCCTCGATTCGTTCCCCTGCCCCGGCGGCGGCGGCTCGCCCAACGGCATCACGCACGACGGGCAGTACCTGTGGATCGCGGTCAACACCAACGACATGATCTATCAGGTCGATGACGGCGTAGCGGGTGCTGGTGTGGAGCCCGGCGTCCTCGGCGGCCCGGCGCCCCTGCGGTTGCTCAGCGCGCGGATGGAGCCGAACCGCCGCGGCGTGGACGTGCGCTTCGTCCTCAGCCGCACGGCGGACGTCCGCGCCCAGCTCTTCGACATCCGCGGCCGCCAGACCGTGCAGACGTTGCTGTCCGCGCCCAGCGCCGGTCACCATGCGTTGCGGCTGGCGCGGCAGGATCTGCCGGCGGGCGTTTACTACGTCCGGCTGGCGTGCGACGGACACGCGGATCAGCGCAAGGTGGTGGTGATCCACTAACGGGCTTCCCGATCCGAGCACGTGCGTGCGCATGCGTGGCCGCGTCGCGCGGACGGATGCGTGGTCCCCGAGGGCACGCGCATCCGCCGCGCCGGCCGGCAACCCCGGCCGCTGCGCGCCCGTAGTGGAGGTCGTATCCCGACGTCCCCCCGGAAAGAGATCATGCCATGCCGGCCATCGCCTGCAATCGCGACCGAGGCATCGTCCTCGGTCTGTTCCTGCTCCTGGCCTGGGCGTCTTCGGCGCCGGCGGATGCACCCGTGGTGCGCAACACCGCGCCCGCCGAGCCTCCCGTCACCCTGCGCCTGGAGGAGCAGTGGCGCATCGGCGGCGCCGACAGCAACCTCCTGATCGGCACCATCACCGAAGCGGCCACTGACACCGAGGGCAACGTCTACCTGCTCGACACGCAGCTCTGCCACGTTCTGGTCGTGGCCCCTGACGGTGAGCTGCAGCGCACCATCGGGTCCGAGGGCGACGGCCCGGGCGAGGTTCGCCGTCCCCGCGACGTGACTTTCCTGCCCGATGGCACCCTCGGGCTGCTGGAGCTTTTTCCGGCCAAGTTCGTGCGCCTATCCACCACCGGCGAGCCCCGCGGTACGCTTTTGGTGGGAGGCGATGCGGCGCCGCAGACCGGTTTCACGTCCGCCAGTAGCGTGGCCTCGGGCGGCGGCGTTCTGGTTATCGCGGGACAGAATCTCCTGCAGCGCGAGGGAGGCCAAGAGCGCGACATGTACCTCGCCCGTCTCTCGGACACCGGCAAGATCGCAGGGCGTCTGCGCGAGGCGACCATGACCCTCGACTACAGCAAGCTCCACTTCGTCGAGCGCGAGCTGAGCCCGCCGTTTCACCTCGCCTTGGCCGTCGGTCCCGATGGGCGCATCTTCGTGCCGCAGGCCTGGGGAAGATACGCGGTCGAAGTCCTCGCGCCCGACGGCACCCTGGAGCGCATCATCGAGCGCACCTTCGAGAACCGGCTCCGGACGGAGGATGAGCTTCGCCGCCTCAACGCCCTCTACGAAGCCTCGGCCCGCAATACGCCCTACCCGGTGACCCGCGAGATCGAGCCCTCGCCGCCGGCCATCGCGGACCTGCACGTCGATCCCGACGGCACCCTGTGGGTGGCCCACAGCCGCAGCAGCGAGGACTGCCCCGAGGGTGTCATGATCGCCTACGACCTCTTCGATCGCGAGGGCCGCTACCTGCGGGAGGCCCGCGTGGCGTGCAACGGCGATCCCGAGTACGACGGCCTGGAGTTCCTGCCCGACGGCCGCGTGCTCTTGATCAAGGGCTACGTGCTGGCCGGCATGGCGCGCACCGACCTGGGCAGCGTGCCACTGGGCGAGGAGGAAGACCCCGCGCCGATGGAGATCATCTGCGGGCGACTGGCTCCCTAGGCCGAATTCCCAGTGTACGGGTGCCGTCGCCCGCGATGACATGTGGCCCGCAACACAGCGGGCAATCCGCGTTCAGAACTCCTACTTACTCCGCATGGTCATTGATCCACTGCAGGACTGGCGTCCAGAATTCCGCCGGAGAAACACCTGCCGTATAGATGTCGACGTGGCCGACGTCCAGGAGCTTCTCGGACTGAAGCTGGACATTCAGCAGCGTGACGTCGGGACTGCCCGTCAGCAGGGACGCGGTGTAGTCCATGATGTCGCCCCAGCCTCCGTTGGCGCCCAGGAAGAAGACGGGAACGTCGATGAGATCGAGATAGTCATCGTGGGGCGAGTCCCCTTCATCGCAATGCAGGAACGTGATGTCGTAGTCCAGCACATTCGATCCGTAGTTGTTGAACTGCTGGAGCCACTCGAGATAATGCGTCAGGTCCGTGTAGTTCAGATCGATGGGGTTTCCCTGGCCATCGAAGACACCTCCGAAGTAATGAACGTCTGGATTCGGCATTCCAAGCAGAACGCCGGTCAGTGCGCCCGCCCAGAGAGCGGCATCCAGATTCGTGAGGCCTGGGAAGATGGGAGAATCCCCGCCGGGATCGCTTTGTGCCAGGTACCCCAGATTCTGGAACAGAAGGCCGAAGTCGTTCTGGTAGATGCCTGCATCCAGTAGCTCTTCCACAGCCGGAAGGTAGTCGCACTCGCTCTGTTGCCAGATGGGAATGTCAGTCTTGTAGAAGAAATCGACCGGAATGTAACCCGCGATGTGTCTCCTGGCGGGCGGAAGCTGTGTCTCCGCATTGAGAGCCGCGAGTCCGGTCATGAAGCCGGTGCTATACCCCATGAGGTTCATCTTGCCTCGGCCGCTACCGGTGATCAGCCGGACGAGCCGCGCGACGCCCATTCCGGTTCTGAGGTTTTTGTAGTCGAACTCGATCCCCCAGTCCTCCATGAAAGAGAAGTCGGTGATCTCCTGGGGCAGCAGCGTGTAGGCTTGATCGATCCCCCACACGTCGACGTCGTTCTGGGCCAGGTAGACGGCGATCGCGTGATCGTCAGGCGCCGAGGGAATGACAGCGCCGGCCAAGAACATCACCTCGAAGTGGCCCGGAGTCCCATGCAGACAAAAGAGGGTCTTCGGAGTGCAGATGGGCCGATGGGGACGCTCTTCCTTGACCACGCGGTGCAGGCCGATGACCTCGTGCGGCCCGTGCCCCACCCGGACCTCCATCGAGTAGTGGTAGATGTCATCGATGATGTGCGTACGCTCGAACCCAAAGAGCGGGGCATGGTGGCCGTGGCATTGAGCCACGCCGACATCCCCCAGCTCGGACTGTGCAGCCGCAATCGGCCACCCGGCCTCCTCGATGAGGGTCCATGCCAGAGCTTGCGCGTCGCTATCAAACGCGGATGCCCCCTGATCCGGCGTTGGCGCCGACACCCGCTCCTCGGAGCAGCCGAATGCCACCAACGCCGCGCCAACCAACAGATAGACGAGATACCTACGCATGATGAACCTCCCCTGTCAGGAATACGGTTGCCGCTCCAGTCCCGAGAGACTGGATCCTCAGACGGTCACACCAACAGGTCAGAAGCCGGGGTGAGCACACGATGTTCAGAAGGGGGGCGACTCGCAACGTTCGAAATCGCACTCCACCCCGTGTCGCGATGCAAGATCAAGCTAGCAACGCTCCCGCAGGGCGTCAAGACAAGACGCTTCTCCCATGCAAAGCTGGGACGTCGTCCGTGTACTCCCGTCCTCTCACGCAGCATCCTTTTCGCAACGTGGCAGCCCACACTCCGGCGAATGGACCCCACCGACCAGAAACTCCGCGGTCTACCAATGCTCGAGCAGCGGTGATAGAATCACAGTCACCTATCCACGAGGGGCCTGACAGCCGCGTATCCACGAGGGGCCTGTATGCAACACGCGCTTCGAAAGGCATCCGCATCCGTCATCCGGAGAATCCCGCTCCCGGGTCGCTGGCGCCTGGTGCCCCTGATCGCCGGCCGTACGCAGGAACCGACGACGCTGGTTGCCTCCATTCCGAATGTGGGCCTGATGGAGCTCGACATCTCCTCGACCCTGGAACGTGAGATCTTCGTCACCGGCACCCACGGCGACGAGCGCCGGATCGCCGAGAAGATACGTGCGTATCTCGATCGCCCCGGCGCTGTGTTCGTCGATGTGGGTGCAAACGTGGGCTACCACACCATCGCCGCCGGTCGGCGTCTGGCCGGCCATGGCGGCGCGGTATACGCCTTTGAACCGATCCGGGCCAACCACGATCGCCTGGTGGGCAATGTGCGCATGAACGACCTGGCCAATGTATACGTCGAGCATGCCGGCTTGTCGGACAGAGAGGAGACCGTGGAGGTTCGCCGCACCACACGCGGGACGAGCAATGCCTCCCTCGCTTCCGAGGGCGATGTCCGTGAGTGGGTCAAGCTCATCCGCTTCGACGAATGGATGCGCAACCACCCTCTTCAGCGCATCGATGTTGTGAAGATGGACATCGAGGGCGCGGAGCTGCGGGCGCTGCGCGGCATGACGCAAGCCATCGCGAGGTTCAGACCCGTTCTCGTCGTCGAGATCAACCCCATGTGGACCCGGCGCATGGGAACCAGCACCAACGAACTCATCGCACAGCTTCACGACATGGGCTACACGCTCTACGAGTGCAGCGAATCCTGCGGTGAGCCGCTGACCTCCGTGGATCCGCAAGGCAGCGTGGAGGTCAACGCCATCTGCTTGCCCGCCTGAGCCCGTAGGGGCAGGGGATGCGCGGCCCGCTTCATCGAGCCACAGTCCGTCACGCGCTTAGATGTAGTCGTAGATCCTTATCCGAAACACGACCTTGATCAGCGCGTTGACCAGTGCGATGCCCTCCCCCACCAGCCAGATTGGAAGCAGCACCTTGTACTGGAAGTTGCGCATCCGCGGATAGGGTCGGCGGGTGCCCTTGAACAATAGCGTAAACGTCACCCCGATGAAGCCGAAGAACCCGATGGTGGCGAGAATGACATGCGTGACGAACAGCTTGCTCTTCCAAGGAATGAAATCCGAGTAGGGCAGCTCGGTGGTTGGCGTGATGCCGAAGGAGGCCAGCACGGCGGTCAGCGCATCGATCAGGATGGCCAGCCCCAGAAAGACCAAGAACGGATGGCGATCGAGGTAGAATCGCCGGCTGCCAATGGCGTAGAGGGAGAGCGCCAGGAAGGCCAGCGCCACATTGATCAGGTTGGCCGGATCTAACGGCATAGCAATCCATAAGTTACCCCTTGTGCCCTGCCTGCGCAATGGATATATTCGGAACCTGCTCAAGCGCGCGACCGCTGCGTTGGGAGGATGCGCGATGAAGAAGCTGCTACTCGGCCTGGTGCTCTTCCTTCTGGGGGCCGGTTCCTCCTATCTCCTCCTGGACACCGTGCGGCCGCGTACTCCCGAGCACGCGCTGAGCCAATCCCTGGCGACCGTCACGCGCCGTGACATCAGCTCTTCGGTGCTGGCGACCGGCATCATCAAGCCCATGGTGGGCGCCGAAGTCCGGGTGGGATCACGCATCTCCGGCGTGGTCCTGCGCCTCCACACCAACATCGGCGATCGCGTGGAGCAGGGACAGTTGCTGGCGGAGCTGGACGGTGTCGAGCTGCAAGCCAAGTTGGATCAGACCGAGGCCGCACTGGAAGCGGCGCGCGCGGAGTTGGACTTCGCTCAGCTCGAGCTGAGGCGTAGACGTGGCCTGGCGGAGAAGGAGATGATCTCCGACGAGGAGCTCGAGGCGGCCGAGAAGTCTCACCGGCTGGCACAGCTCAAGGTCAACGAAGCTGAGGCCAACGTGGAGTACGCCAAGACCCAGCTCGCGTACACCAAGATCCGCGCGCCCATTTCCGGCGTGGTGGCCTCGGTCTCCACGCAAGAGGGCGAGACGGTCGCGGCCAGCTTCTCGACCCCGACCTTCGTCACCATCATCGATCTCGACCGTCTCGAGCTGTGGGCCTATGTCGACGAGACGGACATCGGTCGCGTCGCGGAAGGTCAGCAGGCCGTCTTCACGGTCGACACCTACCCGGAGACCGAGTTCGAAGGCGAGGTGATCGCCATCTACCCGAACGCCGTCATTCAGAACACGGTGGTCAACTACGTCACCATCATCCGCATCGGCGACCGGCACGGCAAGGTCCTGCGCCCCGAGATGACCACCAACGTGACCATCTTCCTCGAGACCCACGAGGACGTGCTGGCGGTGCCGCGCGCCGCCATCCAGCGCGAGCGGGGCACGTACTTCGTCTACGTCCAGGAAGACGGGCGCATCGAAGAGCGCGAGGTGCGCGTGGGATGGCGCGACGAGGCGTACACCGAAATCCTGAGCGGCCTGAACGAAGGCGAGAAGGTGGTGGTCGGAGAGCCATGATTCAACTCCGCGGCATCGACAAGATCTACCGCACCAGCGCCGACACGCAGGTGGATGCTCTGGTGGACGTCAGTTTGGAGATTCAGGCGGGCGAGTTCGTCGCCGTGGTGGGCGCCTCGGGTTCGGGGAAATCGACGCTGATGAACATCATGGGTCTGCTCGATCAGCCCACACGCGGGTCCTATCTCTTTGACGGCCAGGAGGTGGGTGCGCTGACGATCGACGAGCTGGCCGCCATCCGCAATCAGAAGATCGGCTTCGTCTTCCAGTCGTTTCATCTGCTGCCGCGCACCAGCGCGCTCGAGAACGTCGAGCTGCCGCTGATCTACTCGAGTCGCTCCGACCTGCGCGGCCCGGCCGAGCGGGCGCTGGCCGCGGTGGGCCTGGAGGACCGCATGAGCCACTCGCCCGGCGAGCTCTCGGGCGGCCAGCAGCAGCGCGTCGCCATCGCCCGCGCGCTGGTCAACGAGCCCGACGTGATCTTCGCCGACGAGCCGACCGGCAATCTCGACTCGCGCGCGGGACTGGAGATCATCGCCATCTTCCAGCGCCTCAACCAGCAGCACAAAACCATCGTCCTGGTCACGCACGACGAGGACCTGGCCCAACACGCGCGCCGCATCTTGCGCATCTCCGACGGGCGGATCGTCGAGGATGCGCCGGTGGCAGCATCCAAGGACGCAGAGAAGCTCCTGGCTGAATTGCCGGCCGAAACGGGCCGTCAGGCTAAGGGGGCGCGGCGATGAAGGCCACGCGCATCATCCGCAGCGGCTTCCGCGTGATGCAGCGCTACAAGCTGCGGACCTTCTTCATGATGCTCGGCATCCTGGTCGGGATCTCGGCCCTGACGCTGATCTTCTCCATCGGGCGTGGGACCCAGGAGAAGGTCATGAGCAACATCGAGAAGGTCTTCGACGCTTCCAGCATCATGGTGAGCGCCGGAGGCAGCCGGATGATGGGTCGGCCGCAGACCGAGGGGCTGATCACGACCCTCACCATCGCCGACTTCGAAGCCCTGGACGAGGCCATCCCGCAGATCGCCGTCTGGGACCCGATGCAGATGATGCCCGAGCGTGAGGTCAAGTACCGCGACCTGAGCGCGCGCCTGCGGATCCTCGGCCACTCGCCCCGCGCCGAGATGGTGTGGAATCGCGGCGTCACCCGCGGGGAGTTCATCAACGAGGAGCACATGGCCACCTCCGCCCGCGTGGCCCTGGTGGGGCAGTCGGTCGTGGACGAGCTCTTCCCCGACGTCGACCCCTTGGGTCAGCAGATTCGGATCAGCAACATCCCCTTTCGCGTGATCGGCGTCTTGGAGCGTGTGGGCGCTGATCCCCACGGCATGAACCGTGACCTGGAGATCTACGTGCCGATCACGACGGCCATGCGCCGCATGCTCAACGTCGACTACATCGTCGCCGGCAAGCTGATGGTGGAGAATCCTGAGCGCGTGGAAGAGGTCGCGGCGCAGATTCGGGAGACCTTGCGGAGCCGCCATCACCTGACCGAGGACGAGCCGGATGACTTCTCCATCATCACGCCGATCGAGGTCAAGGAGATGGTCCAGCGAGCGCTGCGCGTCTTCAATCTCTTCCTGCCCATCCTGGCCGGGATCTCGCTCTTGGTCGGCGGCGGTGTGGTCGCCAACCTGATGCTGATCTCGGTGAGCGAGCGGACCGCGGAGATCGGCCTGCGCAAGGCGGTGGGGGCGCGCTCGAAGGACATCCTGCTGCAGTTCCTGCTCGAGGCGATGCTCATCACGCTCGTCGGCGGACTCATCGGGATCGTGGTGGGCATCGGCGGCGTGCGCGCCATGTCCGGCATGATGAAGATCCCCATCGCGATCCCCGTCAAGGCGGTCGTTCTGGGCATCGTCATCCCGTCGCTCATCGGCATCGCCGCCGGTTTGATTCCCGCCCGCCGCGCGTCGGCGCTCGATCCGGTCGAGGCGTTGCGATGAAGCTGGTGCGCAACGTCCTGCTCTCCCGCCGGACGCTCTTCGCGCACAAGCTCCGCACCGCCCTGGCGCTGATGGGCATCACCATCGGCGTGGCGGCGGTTATCATCATGGTGGCGGTCGGCAAGGGCGCGCAGACCGAGGTGCTGCGCATCATCCAGGAGATGGGCTCCAACCTGCTGGTGGTGAGCGCCGAGCGCACCCAGGCCTTCGGGGGCGGGCGCTTCGACACCGGCAACGTGACCACCCTGATGCGCTCCGACGCCGAGGCGATCCTCGAGCGGTGCCCCTCGGTCGCCAGGGTGGCCCCCGCCCAGCACAAGCGGCTGCAGGTCAAGTACGGCACCTATTCGGTCCAGACCAAGGTGCTGGGCACGACGCCCGACTACGTCGAGATCCGCAACTTCGAGGTGATCGACGGGCACTTCTTCTGGCCCGAAGAGGAGAAGGCCGCCATGCGCCTGGCGGTGCTGGGCGCGGCGGTGGCCCGCAATCTCTTCGGGGCGGACAACCCGCTCGGCGAAATCGTCCGCATCGAGAAGATCCCCTTCGAGGTGGTGGGCGTGCTCAAGCCCAAGGGGATCACGCCCGAGGGGGCCAACGAGGACGACCAGATCATCATTCCGCTGCGCACCGCGCTGCGCCGGGTGTTCAACCAGACGCACATCAACAACATCTACGTGCAGGCCACCGGGCGCGAGACGATGCGGTCGGCCGAGAATGAGATTCAGCAGCTCCTGCGGCAGCGTCACCGCCTCGAGCTCGCCGACCGCCCCGACGACTTCACCATCCAGAATCAGCTCACCACGATCGAGGCCGAGCAGGCCACCACCGAGTCCTTCACGCTCCTCATCACCGCGATCGCCGCGATCTCCCTCTTCGTCGGCGGTATCGGAATCCTGGCGGTCATGCAGATCGCCGTCCGCGAGCGCACCTCCGAGATCGGCCTGCGCATGGCCGTGGGCGCGCGGCGCGGCGACATCCTGGTGCAGTTCCTGGCCGAGGCGCTCATCCAGGGTCTCGCCGGTGGCGCGATCGGCGTGCTGCTCGGTGTGGCCGGCGCGCTCGTCGTCGGCTGGACGACGCGGTGGCACACGGTCATTCCGATCGACTTCCTGGGCCTGGCGCTCGTCGTATCGCTGTCGCTGGGACTCTTCTTCGGCGTCTACCCGGCCCGCCGGGCCTCGCTGCTGTTCCCGATCGACGCGCTGCGGGCCGAGTAGCGCGTCGCCGACCTAAGGCGCCCACGCTGTCCGGTCCGCGGGCTCACCCGCCGGTCGGATCGCGCACTCACCCGCGCGGCGCGAAGAGGTAGTGCGACACCAGCCACTCCCGGCCGTCGTGGTAATGCCACAGCTCCGCGCAGGCCATGAAGAAGAGCCGCCAGCGGACGAACCACCGCTGCGCCTCGCTCGGCCCGTAGACCGCGGCCATGATCTCAAGCGCATCATCGCGGCGGCGGTCCAGGTTCGCGAGCCAGGCATTGGCGGTGCGGCCGTAGTGCGTGCCGCGAACCCGCCAGTGATCGAGTAGGTTCACATGCTCCTGGTAATACAGCAGCAGGCGATCCGACGGCATCAATCCGCCGGTGAAGAAATGGCGCGCCATCCAATCGTCCGGGCCTTCGACGTCGAACGTGTAGGTGCACTCGCGGTGGGTGAAAATGTGGATGAAGAGCCGACCTTCGGGCTTGAGCGCCTGCGCGATGCGGGCCAGCAGGCGGTCGTGGTTGCGGACGTGCTCGAACATCTCGATCGACAGAACGCGGTCGAAGCGTTCCTCCAGATCCAGATCGTTCACATCCTGCTTGATGACCGACACGTTGGTGAGCCCGCTTTCCTGTGCGCGCGCCTCGATGTACTGCTTCTGGTGCTCGGAGTTGCTCAAGCCCGTGATGCGCGAGTGCGGGTAGCGGGCCGCCAGGTAGAGCGACAGCGATCCCCAGCCGCAGCCCAGGTCGAGGATCGTCTGGCCGTCCTCGAGCTGCGCGCGCTCGCAGTAGAGCGAGAGCATGCGCTCCTCGGCCATACTCAGGTCGCTGACGCCGGGGTCCCAGTAGCCCGAGCTGTACTTGCGGTGGCGGCCGAGCACCAGGGCGAAGAACTCGGGCGGCAGCTCGTAGTGCTGCACGTTCGCATCGTCGGTGTGGATCGCGGTGGGGCCGGCGCGCAGCATCGTGACCAGCCGGCGCTCGCGCTCCTGGGCGGCCTCCGGGTCGCTCAAGGGCAGTTGGCGCAGCCGATGCGCCAGCCGGCGGCGAATGGCGTAGCGCAGGAGCGCATCGGGCACCCATCCGCGCTCCACCAGGGTCCAGTAGCTCATTCGCGTACCTCCCGCTTGGGAAACCAGGGCACGAAAGCGCTGGTCGTCCGCTGGTACTCGCGATAGGCCTCTCCCCGGCTGCGCAGGGCCTGGGCTTCGGTGGGCGGTATGCCCGTGACGCGCAGCAGGAAGAAGAGGATCAGCGCCGGGCCCAGGAGCGCCAGCCACCCCTGCGGAGCGTCGAGTCCCGCCAACGCGAACCCGCACCAGATCACCCACTCGAAGAAGTAGTTGGGATGGCGCGAATAGCGCCACAGGCCCTCGCGGCACACCTGTCCGCGCGACCCGGGCCTGGCCTTGAACCGCTTGAGCTGGCGGTCGGCCACGCTCTCCCCCACCACGCCCACGATCCACACCAGTGCGCCGAGCCACACGAGCGCGGAGAGTCCCCGCCCCTCCGGGGCCGCGCCCAACAGGAAGGGCAGCGAGAGGATGACCGCCAGCAGGGCCTGGGCCTGGAAGAAGAACCAGAGGTTGCGATCGGAGTGCGCGCCCCAGCGCTTGCGCAGCGCGACGTAGCGGCCTTCCTCCGGTTCTCCCAGCACGCGGTCGAAAAGGAGGTGCCCGGCGAGGCGGAATCCCCAGATGCCGCTGATGGCCCCCACCAGCAGCCGGCGCGCCCCGTCGGCCTCGCCGGCAATCGCGTAGTAGAGCCCCAGGGCGCCCAGCGCCGCCGCCCAGCCGACGTCCACGATGCCGGCGTTGCGCGTGCGCAATTGCACCAGCCAGAGCACAAACATCAGCGCCGCCGCGCCCGCCCATCCGCGCAGGAGCAGCCCAAGCATCTCTTCGGTCATCGCATCCCCTTTCGCCCGGCCCTCACGCGCTGCCTTCCTCGAGACGCGCCTCGGGCTTGCACAGCAGCATCTGCACGTCCCCGATGCGCCGCTCGTGAAACCCTCCTGCGCAGTAACAGAAGTAGAACTCGTAGAGACGCAAGAACAGGTCGTCGAAGCCCAGCGCCCGCGCATCCCGCGCCCGGGCGAGCAGATTGCGGCGCCAGCGCTCGAGCGTCTCGGCGTAGTGGGGCGTGATGTCGTGTACTTCCTCCACCCGCAAGTCGGTCGCCCGCTCCAGCGACGCGCGCATGGCGGCCACCGAGGGGATGCACGACCCCGGGAAGATGAAGTGCTTGATGAAGTCCACCGTCTTGCGCGCCCGTTCGAACAGCTCGCCGCGAATCGTGATCGCCTGCAGCAGCATCGCCCCGTCGGGCCGCAGGCAGCGCGAGCAGATGCCAAAGAAGGTGTCGTAGTACTCGGCGCCCACCGCCTCGATCATCTCGATCGAGACCAGCCGGTCGTAGATTCCGTCCAGGTCACGGTAATCGCGGCGCAGCACCTCCACCCGGTCCGCCAGACCCGCCTCGGCCACCCGGGCGCGGGCGAGCGCGAACTGGTTCGCGGAGATCGTCGTCGTCGTCACGCGGCATCCGTAACGACCGGCCGCGTGCAGCGCGAAGCTGCCCCAGCCGGTGCCGATCTCCAGCACGTGGTGCTCCGGCCGCAGCGCCAGCCGGCGGCAGATGCGATCCAGCTTCGCCACCGACGCATCGCGCAGCGAAGCCTCCGGATGCTCGAAGATTCCGCAGGAGTAGGTCAGGGTGTCGTCCAGGAAGAGGCGGAAGAAGTCGTCGCTCAAATCGTAGTGCGCCTGGATGTTGCGCCGGCTGCCCGCGCGCGTGTTGCGGCGCAGCAGATGCAGGCCCCGCTGCCAGAAGGTCAGGAGTCGTCCGCGCAGGTCCTCGGCCGCGCCCTGATTGCGGCTGAAGATGCGAATTACGGCGGTCAAGTCGTCCGCCGACCAGTCTCCCCGGGCGTAGGACTCGCCCGCCCCGATGCTGCCGTAGAAGGCCACGGCCGGGTAGAAGGCCGGATCGTGCACCGTGAGCGTGGCGCGCAGCGGCGACTCGGGCCGCACCTCGCCGAAGCGCTCGGCGTGCTCCCCCTCGATGAGGGTCAGCTCCCCATCGCGCAGGCGCTGCAACACGCCGCGGACGGCCCGGCGCGCGAACGCCTGCCAGGGGGTCGGTCGGGGAGGGGCCGCGGACGCACTCATGACGAACCTCCGGGATGGTCGTTTGGCGCCTGACGCTTGCGCGGATGCGGATGAAAAGGGGCCCGCTTCAGATACAGACGGGCGGCCTGGCCGTGGATGGCGGCGATCACCTTGAGCGTCATGAAGGGGTACTGCAGAAGCACGAGACTGAGCGCGCGGGGGGTGATCTCGTGGCGTGTCAGGGTCAGCGTGGCGTCGAAGACCGGCGTTCCGGCGCGCAGGTTCTCCATGTGCACGCCGAGCCGAGGGCCAGGGGTTGTGAAGCTCCACGCGTAGTCGAGCCCCATCTCCATGAACGGCGAGACGTGAAAGGACTTGGGGAAGGTCCAGTGCAGCGTCTGGGCGACTTGGGCTTCACGGCTCTGGGTCCCGGTACCGTCGCCAGCGGTTCCCCGGGCGGCATCCAGCACGTACCGATGGCGTTCGTTCCAGGGCGTGTTGGTGATCTCGGCCACGATGGCATCGACCTGATCGTCCGCGGGGCTCAAGCAGTAGTAGAAGGTGACCGGGTTGAAGCAATACCCCCAGTAGCGCAGGTGTGTCAGCATGCGGATCGGCCCGGTGGGATTTCGCCCCAGTGCACGCGCCACCTCCGCGCGTACCGACGCCTGCAGGGGCTGACGCGGATCGCTCAGGTAGTCGGCGCGTCGAAAGCGCGCCGGCGCCCAGGGCGACCGCGACCAGAGCGGCGACGCGGCCAGCACCCGGGGCAGCTCGTCGAGATCGAGATACATCATGAAGAGGCGGTAGGCGAACTCATGCCGCACCGGCGCATGGCGCCGGTGCCGGACCTCGCCGCGATAGATGGCGCTGTGGAAGCTCATAGCTCCTTCCCGAACGCCCGGCACACCTCGAGGGCGCTGCGCACACCGTCCTCGTGGAATCCGAAGCCCCAGTAGGCCCCGCAGTAGGAGATCCGCTCGTGGCGGATGAGCTCGGCCCGGCGCTGCTGCGCCCGGAAACCGGCTACCGTGTACACCGGGTGGTGATACGTGATCCGCTGAATCACCCGGTCCGCGCGGATGCGCTGCCCGGGATTGAGCGACACGAAGAAGAGCTGCTCCGCACTCAGTCCCTGCAGCAGGTTCATCTGATAGGTGACCGCCACCCGCTCGCGCGCCGCGGCCGGTATGTGGTAGTTCCAGCTCGCCCAGGCCCGCCGGGTGCGCGGCATCACCTGCGGGTCGGTGTGCAACACGGCCTCGTTCTCCTGGTAGGGCAAGCCGGCCAGGATCTCCCGCTCCCGCGCGGTGGGCTGTTCCAGCAAGCCCAGCGCCTGATCGCTGTGAGCCGCGACGATGACCTCGTCGAACATCTCGTGCGTGCCGTTGTCGGTCCGGATCCGGATCCCCCCCGATTCGCGGCGCAACGCGCGCACGGGCGTCCGCAATCGGATGCGGTCGGCGAAGCCGCGGGTCATCGCCTCCACGTACCGCCTGGATCCGCCCGTCACCACCTGCCAGGTCGGCCGCCCCCGCACCTGCAGCATCCGATGGTGGTGGAGGAAGCCCACGAAGAAGCGCGCCGGGAAGTCTCCCACCTTCGCGGGTGTCGCCGACCAGAGCGCCGCCCCCATCGGCAGGATGTGCTGCTCGATGAACGCCTGCGAGTAGCGCTTGCGCACCAGGTAGTCTCTCAGGGTGAGGTCCTCGTCGGGATCATCGAGCACCTCGTGCGCCTCGCGGAAGAAGCGCAGCACATCCAGCACCAGTCGGTAGAACGACGGGCGCAGCAGATTGCGCCGCTGCGCGAAGAGCGTGTTCAATGAAGATCCGCGGTACTCGAGGCCGCTGTGGTCGCATCGCACGCTGAAGCTCATGTCGCTCGCGTGAGCGTCCACGCCGAGACGATCCAGCAGCTTGCAGAAAGCGGGGTAGTTGACGCGGTTGAACACGATGAAGCCGGTGTCGACCGCCACGGGACCGTCGGGCTGCGGCACGGTGACCGTGTTCGTGTGGCCCCCAACGTAGTCGTTGGCCTCGTAGACGGTGAGCTCGTGCTCGCCGTGCAGCAGGTAGGCGCACACCAGGCCGGAGATACCTGTTCCGATCACCGCGATCTTCATCGCTCTCACCCAGCCTGCGCCGCCGTCTTCACCCGCGCCGGAACCCGTCGCGCGTTGCGAACCAATCCCACCTTCTCGAACAACCAGAGTACGTACCAGGTGAGATCGATCTCCCAGAAGAAGAACCCCTGCCGCACCGCGGCCGGATAGCGGTGGTGGTTGTTGTGCCAGCCTTCACCCAGGGTGAGCAGCGCCAGCCAGAGGTTGTTCCGGCTGTCATCGTCCGTGGCGTAGCGCCGGCTACCGAGGCGATGCGCCAGGGAGTTGATCGTATACGTCGCCTGATAGAGCACCACCGTAGAGACGCAGAATCCCCACACCAGAAGCTGAGGCCCGTTGGTTCCAAGTCCGGGAGCGTAGCGTGCCAGGATCTCACCCAGCGCGTACACGAGTAGACCCAACAACACGGGAAAGAGGACGTGGTGCCGGTCGATCCAGCGCAGCTCCGGAAAGCGGGTCAAGTCGCGGACCCGCTCCAGATCCGGCACGCGGCTGTGCGGCGACCAGATCCAGCCGACATGGCTCCACAGGAGGCCGTGTTGACGGGGCGAGTGAATGTCCTCGGGCTGATCCGCATAACGATGATGGTGGCGGTGATGCGCGGCCCACCAGACCGGACCGCGCTGGCCCGAGGAGGTGCCGATGACCGCCATCAGTCCCTGCATCACGCGCGAGGTCTCGAAGCTGCGGTGGGAGAAGTAGCGGTGGAAGAAGCCCGTGATCGCAAACATGCGGACCAGGTAGAGCCCGACCGCAAACGCCACGGCGAACGGGCTCCAGCCGACCCAGATCACACCCAGGCACCCCAGGTGCAGGGCGAGGTAGCCCAAGAAGGCCGAGCTGGTCAGGAGGCGCCGGAGGTCCAGCCGTTCGCGCGCCAGGACAGCAGGGCCTTCGGGAGGTGCATCGTGCGTGCCGTTCATGAGGATCCCATGCTATCGAACCGCGGAGGACCTAACAAGGTGCTTCGGGCGGCCGCGAACCAGCTCGCCGCTGCAGGAGCAGCGCCTGCACCCGGCGGTGGCGGGCATCGGTCAGCGGGAACGCGGCAAACACGATGGCAGCCGCAATGAAGAAACCTCCCACGCCCGGCCCGAATACCCACCCCAAGCGCTGGGCGACCTGTTCGGAGACCCCCGGCGTCGTCGTCTCGAAGCCGATCGCGTGCAGCACGAACCCCGAGAGCGCCAGCCCCAACGCGCGCGACAGCTTCACCGTCATCTTCCACAGCCCGAAGTAGAGACCCTCGCGGTTCATGCCGGTCTTGAGCTCGTCGTAGTCGACCACATCGGCCACGAGCGATTCGAAGAGGATGATCGAGCCGGCCAATGCGCCCCCGAAGACCGCGACGAGCAACGGCCCCAGCAACGAGCCGCCGGCGAGGAGCGGATAGGCCACGCTGACCTGTACGCCCAGACCGAGCACGCCGGCGAACGCCGGCCACTTCTTGCCCAGGCGTTTCGACAGGGCGACCCACAGCGGTATCGAAGCCAGCAGGCACAGGAAGAAGGTCATCAACACCACCAGCACCGTCTGCGACTCCGACAGCCCCAATCGGTACTCGTAGTAGTAGAGTGCTGTCGAGGCATTGATGGCCCGGCCGATGCCCGCGATCGCGAAGGCCAGCAGCAGCGGCAGGTAGACGGGATTTCGCAGGCCCATGAGCTGGGCGCGCAGCAACGCGAGCGGACGCAGGCTGCGGGTGCGGCGACCGGGGGCGGGCGCATCCAGCCCGCGCGTCGAACGCACGGTGATCCAGGCGGTCAGCAGGATGGGCAAGGCCAGAGCCAGGCTGCTCAGACTGCGCGAGCGGGCCAGGGCCTCGGGGCTTTCCTCGCCGCCCAGGGCGCTCAGCAAGAGCGCCGGCAGCGTCGTGCCCAGCACGAGGCCGATCGTGGTGAACAGACGCCGGTACCCGAAGACCTCGGTGCGCTCGTTGCGATCGAAGCTCAGCTCACCCCCCAGCGCGATGTGCGGCACGCCGATGACGGTCATGGCCGTCGTCAGACACAGATAGCTGCCGAGGAGATACAGGAACTTGGCCGCGAGCCCCAGTCCGCCGGGCGGATGGTAGATGAGGATGAACGCCGCAGCCAACGCCACCGCCCCGGGCAGGATGTACGGGCGCCGCCGGCCAGCCCGGTGGCGCGTCTGGTCGGAGACCTCCCCCATGATGGGATCGCTCACGGCGTCCCAGACGATCGCCAGCGCCATCGCCAGCCCGGTCAGCCCCGCGGGAAGTCCCACCACCACGTGATAGAACTTCAGCAGGTAGATCTCGATCAAGACCTCGACCGAGACGATACCCAGCTCGGCGGTGCTGTAGCCGAGCTTTCTCGTCCACGGAAGACGGTGCATTGTGGGCGCGACGGCGATGGCTCATCTCCTCTCGTGGCCATGTCCACGTCCCGAGCAAGACCGCTCGAGCCGCATCCGCTGCCCGCAGTCCCGGCTTGACCGCGACCGACATGCAGGCCGAGAATGGTCCAACTTGTTCCGTTGAAGTAGCTTTGCTGAGTATACGTCTCCACGTCCAGACAAACACGGGTGGATCGGATGCGGACAGCCCTCGCAGATGCGGACCGGTGGGGCAAGGCGGATACCCTGATTGTCGCCGTGCTCTTCGCCGTCTACGCGATCCACTCCGTTCCGCTCTTCGACTGGGTCATCGACGACGCGGGAATCTCCTACGCCTACTCCCGCAACCTGGCCCATGGGCACGGACTGGTCTCCCAACCGGGAATGGAGCCGGTCGAGGGCTTCTCCAATCCTTCGTGGGTCCTTCTGATGGCGGCCTTCTTCGGGCTGGGTCTCTTTCATCCCTATCTGACATCCAAGGCCGTCGCCGCGATTCTCGTGCTCGTCACCCTGACGATCTTCTACCGCGGACTCCGGAGCGCGCTTTCGATGCCGCGGATCGGAGCGGGCGTGGTGTTGCTTCTCACGGTGATGAACCCATCGTACACCATCTGGACGATGTCCGGCCTGGAGAACGCGCTCTACGCTCTGCTCGTCGTCGGTCTCATCACGGGCACATGGTCTGTCCTGCGGACCGCTCGGTTCTCCGCGCGCCGCGCCGCCGGGCTGGGCGCCCTTGCGTTCCTGGCGGCCATAACGCGTCCCGAGGGAATCATCTACGGAGTGATTCCCCCGCTCCTGGTGCTGATCCACATCGTTAGCGCTGGCGTGACGCATAGACGGGACGACCGCAGGATCTTGCTTCCGCTTCTCGTCTACGGGCTGACCGTCCTGGTCATGATTTCGATCTTCGTGGCATGTCGTCTTCTCTACTTCGGCGACCCTTTGCCCAACACCTTCTATGCCAAGGGTGGATCGATGTTGTCCAACGCAGGCAACATGCTGTTCCTGCGCCCGGTGTTTCTACAAAAGCTGCACGCCCTGTTGAACAGTGTCGCGGGTCCGCTGGGAATCGTGCTGGCACTGGCATTGGTCCTGGGACTCGCGGCGCTGGCGTTGACGCGCCGCATCCGGAAACCGCACGTCGATCTCCTGGCCGGCACGTTGATCAGCGGCGGGATCTACTTGACACTTCCCCCCGACTGGATGAAGGAGTTTCGTTTCGCCACGCCGTTCTTTCCGCTGTTCTTCGCCCTCACGGTTGCGGCGGGCCATGATGTGGTCGAGCTTCTGATCTCAGGCCGGCGCGTTCAGCGGCTGATCAAGGCCGGACTGATGTTGGCGGCGATCGCCTACAGCGCGACCATCTACGTTCCGCGGACCCTCGCCTACGCCGCCCACCCCGACGTGCCGCTGCGCTGGATCAAGCGCAACTACTCGGATCGCTTCGAGAGCTACGCCGACCGGCTGGAGGTGGTTGGCGGCTCCCTGCTGCTGCCTCCCCTGGGGGGAACTCTCTTCTACAGTGACTTGCGGATCCACGACCTGGCCGGCCTCTGCGATCGGACCATCGCCCGTACGGTCTACTACCGTCCGACCCGCGATCTGCCGAAGTTCCACGAGTACGTGTTTGAAGAGATTCGTCCTACCTTTGTCGTGACGCGGATGTACTTCACCTACATGACACGGCTGCACGAGGATCCGCGCTTCGGACGCGACTACGTGCCCCTTCTGGAGTATGCCGACCCCTGGGTCCTGGAGCACCACGATCTGGAGATGCCGTCAGGAGCCTACGTTCGCCGCGATGCGGTCGCGGACCCGGCCGCGCTGGCGCGCATCCGTGACGAGCTGGTTCGCGAGCCGCTGGCCTTCATTCGTGAGCCGTGAGCGCAACCCGCCGCGTGAGCGTCTCCCCCTCGGCCCGCAGGCGGCAGAAGAAGATGCCGGGCGACGCCGCTTCACCTCCACGGACGCGTCCGTCCCAGAGGATGCTGTGGGCCCCCGGCGCCATCGGACGGTCCACCAGATCCGCGACCTGCCTCCCGCTCGCATCGTAGATGCGCAGCTCGACGTGGGCTTGCCGCGGAAGCTCGAAGCGGATCGCGGTCCAGCCGGGACCGGGACTGGGTTGGGCACCGTGCAGGCGCACGCTTCCGGGACGCGGATTCTCGCTGACCGACGCGTAGGCGCCGACGGTCGCCTCTTCGCCCTCGTTGCCGGCGAAATCGGTCGCGGTCACGTGGAAGTAGGCGTAATCCTGGCCCCCCACGTCCATGACCGGATCCACCGCGTAGCCCAACAAGACCGCCTCGGGTGTCAGGTGCGCCTCATCCGAGCCGTACACGCTGAAGTAGTCGAAGTCCTCGACCGACGAAGGATCCCAGACCAGCAGCGCGGGTCCCGCATAGTGCAGGCCGGTGGGGGGTCCGGGCGCGAGATTGTCGACCGAGTAGCCGCTGTCGGGCGCCGTGTCGATGAAGAACGTGCTTCCGCCGCATGACCCTTCGGCGCGCACGAAGAAGACCGACCAACAAATGCCGCCCCACACCGTCGAGTCGCAGAGGGTCTCACAAAGCGTGCTGTAGGTCTCCTCGTAGCAGGCCGGCACCTCCTTGACAAAGTCCCACTCCCCGGGCGGATACATGGCCCCCGGTCCGCGGACGTGTTCCGGCTGCGACGCTTCAGCCCACTGCGATTGCGGGCACGACGGGGCGCTTCGGTCCCGCCCCTGGGTCATGGATGGCCTTGCGGCCGAGCCGGAAAGCTGCCTTTCGCCACCGCCATCGAGGGGATCGATCCGCCGCCAGAGGGTGTAGGCGGCGATCGTCGTGTCCGTACCGGGCCGGTCGTTGGGCTGACGCGCCCAGCGCAGACGCACTCGGCGACCCTGGTCGTTGCCCACGTCGGTGATCGACAGAATGGCGAAGGGCGGCGGCGGCTCACACCCCACCGGCCATGCGCCGATCAGGTCGCACTCGGGATTCGGCGGGGTGAAGGGGGCGCAGGGCGAGTTGCTCTGGATCTCCAGCGTCGCTGTGGAGGTATCGCAGAAGAGGGGGTTGGCGCAGATGTTGCCCTCGACGCCTAGCTGGTCGGCGATGTACCCGACCCAGTCGCCCGACGTGTTGCCGTAGACATCGCAGCAGTAGAGATCCGCGGTTGCCGTGTCGACACACAGGATCGCCAATCCGCGGTTGAACGCGATGATCGTGTTGTGCAGGTAGGCTTGGGATCCGCCGTTGAGGTAGATCGCGCCGTTGTCGCCGCTGGCTTCGTTGTCGTAGAGCGTGCACTGGGTCAGGATCGGCGTGCCCAGCTTGTCGCAGGCCCAAATCGCACCGCCGCCGCCGCGAGATCCGGTCTCGTTGGTGTAGAACGTGCAGCGCGTGAACTCGGCGGTGTGGTTGTTCAGCCCCACGGCGCCGCCCAGGAAAGCGGAGTTGTATTGGAAGATGCAATCGGTCATCGTCGCCGGCGAATGGGCCACGTAGACGGCGCCCGCCCGCAGTGGGGCGCTGCAGTGATCGAAAAGACACTCGGTCAAGGTGAGATCCGAAGCCTGATCGGAGTAGATCGCGCCCCCGCGTTCCCCGGCGGTGCAATCATGGAACGCGCACCCGCTGATCAGCGGGGTGGCGTACTGGCAGCGAATCGCCCCGCCGTTGAATTCGGCCCAGCAGGTTTGGAAGACGCAGTCGGCGATCGTGGGTCCCGCCGACTGGATCAGGATCGCGCCGCCCTCGTAGGCGTAGGCCAGGTTGATCGTGACGGCCGCGAGCACCGCACCGGGCCCCTCCTGGCTGTCGAAGACGAAGCCGCGGCTTCCCCCGCACCGGATGCGGGTGTGGGCGGCGCCGTTCTGGGAGGTGACCGTCACCGCTTTGCCGCCGAAGTCGATCTCCACGTTGCCCGGCCCTTCGAAGACGCCGTCCGTCAACTCGACGATGTCGCCGTCGACCACCGCATCGAGGGCCGCCTGGATGGTGGGGAAGTCTCCGGTGCCCTCGGGGTTGACCACGTAGACCGTCGCCCAGACACTCGTCGGCAAGAGGAGCACGAGGAGCAAGGAAAGCGCGAAGGAGATGGAAGAGGTGGTCGTGGGTCGGTTGACGTTTGGGATCTGCACACGAAAGGCCATCGGCGTCTCCTTTCCGTACCGTCCGATGCGAAGGGCTCGGGACGTGGGCCACGCCATGGGCGCGCGACCTGTGGACGATCTCTGGGGTGGCGTGGGCGTTTCCCCCGACGGTCAACTGCACCGTGCACTATTTCACGGCACTCAAATCTTACTGCATTGTTTCATTCCTATACAATCTCGAGTCGGCAGAGAAGGTCCGGACGGAGGAGGTCGCCATGTCCACTCCGAGCTCACTTGAGGGCAGAGCCGCCTGGGTCACCGGCGCCAGCGCAGGCCTGGGGGCCGCCATCGCCGGTGAGCTGGTCGCTCGCGGTGCCCGGGTGCTGATCTCCAGCCGCGCACCGAAGCGGATCCAGGCGGCGGCCGACGACATCGTCCGCAGAATGCAGGCGCGAGCCGGCGGCACCGCCCGCGGCGGCCCGGCCGGGGGCGGTGCGGGGGGCGTCGGCCCACCCGCCTGGCACCCGCCGCTGCCCGCGACGGGCGATGTCACCGACCCGCAGTCGGCTCCCGTGCTCGTGGCCCGCGCCCGGCAGGCCTTCGGCGGGCTCGACATTCTCGTCTGCAACGCCGGCGGCCCCCCGCCCGGCGACTTCGACGAGCTGGGCGACGATGCCTGGACGGCGGGCTTCGAGCTGATCCTGCTGAGCGCGGTGCGCTCCATCCGCGCGGCGTTGCCGTTGCTGCGCGCCAGCTCTGCCGGCCGGATCGTCATGATCGCTTCGATCTCGGGCATCAAGCCGGTGCGGCGACTGCTCTTGTCCAACACCCTGCGTCCGGCCGTGATGGGTCTGGCCCGCCACCTGGCGGTGGAACTGGCCCCCGACGGCATCCTGATCAATGCTGTGGCGCCGGGGTTCTTCGACACGGAGCGCTCGAGAGAGGTGCAGGCGGCGATGGCCGCCCAGCGCGGGATCGCCCTCGAAGAAGTCCAGGCCGAGACGGCCGGCCGCATCCCGCTCGGCCGCCAGGGTGATCCGGCCGAGCTGGCCCGCGCCATCGCGTTCCTGATCTCGCCGGAGAACAGCTACCTCACGGGCCAGACTCTGGTCGTCGATGGGGGTCTGCTGGTCGGATCGTGAGCTGGGAGCGATCACCCTTCCGGCGGTGCCGTGGGTCGGATCGTGCGCTGGGAGCGATCACCCTCCCGGCGGTGCCGTGGGTCGGATCGTGCGCTGATAGGGGTCACTTGCGTAATCGCTCCATCACGAGCGCTGCCAGGGACTCGACCTCTGCCCAACGGAAGAACGGTCGCTCGGCGCGGATGCCGGATATCTCCGCCGCATCCAGGGCGATGCGTTCATCGATGCCCGGCCCCAGCACGCGCGCCCAGAGATCGTGCGGATCGGGATGCACGAGCAGATCGGGCCGACCAACCTCATTCAAGCCCACGACCTCGATGCGCGGCCCCGCGCGATCCCGCCAGCCTTCGATCAACACCAGGTCCGCCCCGCCCAGCAGGCGCACTAGGACCTCCTCCACCACGTCGGGATCTCTCGGCGCCGGGAAGTGCAGCGCGGCTTCGTGCGCCGTCAACACCAGGGTGCGCTCGGCGCCCGCCACGCGATGGCGGTGCGAATCGGTATCGGGTAGATCGAGAGCGTGGGGATTGCGGCTGTGCTTGACGCTGGCCACGCGCAGTCCCTGTGATCTGAGCAGCGGGAGAAGGCGGATCAGCAGCGAGGTCTTGCCCACCTTCTTGTGACCGACGATCTGCAGCGTCTTCACGGCCAAGGCCCCCGATGACGTGGAGCCGAGACTAGGGCGCGCCGGGTGCGCTGGGGACCGACGTAAGGCCGGTGGCGGCGGCCGAGTACCCCTCGAGCCGGGCCGACAGCAGCAGCTTCCGCCGCAGCACTCGATCCACGAAGTTGGCCACCGACGTCATCCCGGCCGGAGAGCGCAGGTGACGGACGAGGTTCAGCCCGCGCCCGAAGATGCAGCTCATGATCTCTCCGTGATCGGTGAGCCCGATACGGTTGCAGGCGCTGCAGAAATGCTCGGTGATGTTGGGGATGAATCCTACCGTTCCGGCGTGCGTGGGAATGTCGTAGATCATGGCGGGCCCGTCGAAGTGTCGCGGCCGCCGCGGGATCAGCGGCGGCTTGACGGCCATCATCACCTCGTGGACGGAGATGAAATCCTCGGGCGGAGCTACCTGCTCGGCTCCCGCGTTCCACTCCACGAAGCGCACCTGGATCGGCTCCTTGCGCGTCAAGGCGACCAGGTCGTCGATCTCGTCGTCGTTCACGCCCCGTTGCAGCACCACATTGAGCTTGACGATCAGGTCGCGCGAGAGCGCCTGGTCGACGCTCGCCCACACGCTATCGAAGGCGTCCTTGCCGGTGATCTCCTGGTAGCGTTCCGGCTTGAGGGTGTCGAGGTGGAAGCTGATCGTGCCCAGACCCCGCTCGGCCAGGTCTTCGATGCGATCCGCCAGGCCGATGCCCCGGGTGCTCATGGCGACCTCGCGCACGCCTTCCAACCCGGCGACCAGTTGCACCAGCTCGGCCAGATCGCTGCGCTCGCCCGGGTCCTCGCCGGTCAAGCGTATGCGCTCGATGCCGTGCTCGACCAAGACGCGCAGCAGCGCGCGCAGCTCACGCACTTCGGGAATGAGCCCGGTGCGCGGACCGGTGCGCTTGCGCGCCATCAGAATCCCATCGGTGTCCTTGTGGAGAACAAAGCGTAGATAGCTCACGTCGGTCGGAACAACCGCCATCGCGACTCTCCGATTTGGCTCAGGAACCCATCCCTACCGATCCGGGGCCGGTGGCCGCGACGCGGCGGGGCCTTGGAATCGAGTGTGTGCTCTGGCCAGGAGGATGTCAAGGAACGCCCACGGAGTAGGCCGCTCGGCCTGCCCCGTCCGAGCGACATGGCTCGCTCGAGCGGCGTTGCCCGTTCGAGCGGCGTTGCCCGTTCGAGCGGCGTGGCCCGTCCGAGCGGCGTTGCCCGTTCGAGTGAGGTTCCGATCGGCCTGGCTCACTAGGAGCTGGGAACGCCGCGCAGCGCCGAGGACACCGACACCCGCAGCTTCGGATCACGCATCCAACGGCGCAGCACCGGCTTCACCTGCTCCGGCCTGCGGATGGCCAGATTCGCCAGAGCGGCCGAGGCGGCGCCCCACACGAACCGCCGCGGGTCGGAGGCCAGCACCCGGAGCACCTCAAGGCCCGCTTCCCACTGCTCCAGGTCCCTGGCCGCAGCCAGGGCGATGCCGATATTCCAGCGGACGACCTCGTCGTCCGAGTGCATCCACTGCTTGAACCGCACCAACGTGGCCTCGGGATAGGCGTGGAGCATGCCCTGCCCGAGGGCGAAGGGCCCAAGATTGCGACGCACGTAGGGATCGCGATCGCTCAGATGCGGCTCGAGGAGGTCGAGCAAGTGTTTGGATCGCTCATGGTGCTGGGGATCGGCCACGCCGACGGTCGCAATGATGACCTGGCGGCGCACGGAAGGATCGGGATTGCGGCTCCAGGCTTGGAGATACCGCATGCGCATGCGGAAGTTGGCCCGCACGATCCGCGACATCGTGCTCGCGGCGTACTGGCGCACGCCTTCGTCCTCGTCCCGGGCCAGGTTGAGGGTCAGGCGCTCCACTTCCTTGCGGTGGTCACGCCAGAAGGAATCGAGCAGCGCGCAGGCCATCTCCCGCACCTCGGTCTCCGGGCGCGCGGCGCAGAGACGCGTCCAGCCCCACAGCATTCGCCGGTGCTGCGACTCGTCCAGACATCCGAGAATCTGCTGGAAGATGTAGGCCTTGAGCGGCTCGGCCTCATCGGCGCTGCGCCTTCTCGTGGCGGCCAAGAGTGCGGCGATCAGGATCTCGATCTCACCGGTCTCGAGGGCCCGATCGAGCTGTAGTTGCACGAATTCCCTCACCCGAGCAACAGGCGGCCCCAAGGTCCGAGCTGCCACCCGTGCTGCCCCTAACCCCTCACCGACACCCCCGTGGGCGCCGGCATCTCTTCTCGTGCGCTTAGCGCTCGACACTACCGGATTCGCCATGTCGTCCCTGCCTCGAGTCCCTTCGTTCGACGCGATATCCACACGCGCCGCATCCTGTGTGGATAACCCGGGATGGTTATCCACATTGTTCGACGTTACACCTGCGGATCCCCCGGTCAGGCGACAGCTCGCGCGGTCTTCATCCTGCGCGGACGCAGCTCCGCGGGGTTCCTTCCCGCCGTCGCTCCCAGTACCGGACTACGACGCCATAATCTGCTGCACTGTTGAGAGTTGCGATTCCGAGGTGCCCGTGCCCCACGCCCAGGGGAGCATCCGGATGTAGGTGGGATCCGCGAACCGCTCCCGACGCCCCCTGTCGGCCCCCTATCATTGCCAAATTCGGGCCCAAATGTCAAGTGTCCGCTGGTGTCGTCCGGTTCGGAACTGACGGTTTTACAACAGGTTTTCCACATTTTCCGCGGCTATGGGGAAGCCATATCTCCATAGGCTATGAGGGGTTGCCCGGGCCTGAAATCTCCACCCGGGCCAATGTGGATAGTCACCGAACGAATGCGATTTTTTCTCCTCTCCGCACCCCGGAGGCCATCCGATCTCGCGAACTTTGGGGGTGGTTCGGAGGGGATCGATCGACCGGGCCGACGGCGACCGGACCGACGGCGACCGAGCGAGCGATCCGTAGCGACCCCGATTTCAGGAACGGGAGGCGCCGCGGCATCGGCCGCGTTCCCCGGCACTCCGCGACTGCGGGTACAGGAGCTACAAGCGCGCGGAGAGCCACTCCGGCAATGTGGCCGTGCGGCCGGTGTCGGCTTGAACACAGGCGTGCTTGGTGAACCCTTCGGCCAGGATCTCTTCGCCGGCCGCATCTTCGCCGGCGCTCCGCTTCACCTGGCCCGCAGTGTCTCCGATTGCACCCTCGCCGGCTGCGGCCTTCGCCTGGCTCGCCGTCCGCAGGATGCGGTAGGCGAAAGTCACGGTTCTGGAGCGGGTTTCGCTGATACGCGTCTCGATCTCGATGCGGTCGTCGTACCGTACCGGCGCGCGCAGCTTCAGCCCCGCCTCCACCAGCGGGAGGTTGTATCCGCGCTCCTCGACCTCGCGGTAAGGAAGGCCCAGGGCGCGCATGTACTCGGTGCGGCCGACCTCGAACCAGGTGAGATAGTGGGCGTTGTAGGCGAAGCCCATCCGGTCGGTCTCGGCGTACCGCACGCGGACACGTGTGTGGTGCACGCGCGGAGCATCCCGGCGGTCGCGGCCTTGTGGAGATACGGATGGGTTCATGGCGACGATCAGGGGACTACGATGGGGGCCACCGCCGCCGCGAAGCGTCCGGTGGCCCCCAGGACCTCATCCACCCTTCCTCCCAGCGCAGATCCGGAATCGGTGATGTGCCTCGGTACTGGAACCACCCGGATTGCAAACGCAGGAGATTCTCGGGCCACCACCCCCTACGTGTCAAGCCCGGAGAGGCTCGTGGCGGGCCCCTACACCACGGGGCCGTCCTGCAAAGGACGGGCCCGCATCTCAAATCGGGCGTGAGGAGGCTCGGAGCGAGCCCGCGCGTTGCGCGTCGGGTTCGGGGAGGCGAAACCCCGCGCCCCGCTGTCGGGGCGCGGAAAGCGTGCTCGATGCCCGGTTCGGCGCCGATCAGGCGACCAGTGCCGGTCAGGCGGCCAGCGCCTGGATGGCCTCGCCTTCGTCAGTCGAGACGGCCAGCTCGGCCGTGTCCACCAGGCCCTTGAGCTTCTGGACCACCGCCATCGAGGGTGACAGGTAGGAGGCCTTGATGCCCAGATTGGTGGTCTTCTCAGCGATCGTGCCCCACAGGGTCACGTCGCTCAGCTCGGACTCCGGCAGGCCGGTGAGGTCGATCAGCACCTTCATGAAGCCGTCGTCGGCCGCTTGATCGATGGCCTTGAGCAGCAGCGGGATGAGGCTCTGGAACGTGCCGCCGATCCCGTGGAGGATGTAGACATCCCCCCGGGTCTCGGTCTTCACCGTGCCCTTGGAGGACGAGGTCAGGACGGCCTTGACCACATCGACCGTGAACGGCTTGGTGAGCACCTCGATGTAGCCGGTGCCGCGCGAACGTTGGATCAGCTCGGTGGCCGTCTTGAGGCACATGCCCACGTAGCGGACGTCTTGACGATCGGGGACCTTGCGCATTTGCACGAACATCTCGTAAGCGTCGGCTTTCTCCATCGCCAGATTGGCCATCACCAGTTTGGGGGCCTTCTTCTTCATGTGGCCGAGCGCCTCGCCCGAGTCGGCTGTCACGACCGTGGCATACTGCTCCTTCGCCGCTTCGACGATGGTCTTGGCGATGTTCTCTTTGTCCTCGAGAATCAGGATGTAGTCCCCGTCGGGGGTCTTGACCGCCTGTGGCCCCGCCTTTTCCTTGGGGAGCTTGGCCAGCACGCCGCCGATCTTGGTGAGGAACTCCTGCTTCTCGAAGGGCTTGATGATGAACTGCTGCACGCCGAGCTGGAGAAGACGCACAACCATGCTCTTCTCCGACTCGGTCGTCAGCATCACCACGGGGATGTTCTTGGTGCGGTCGTCCGCACGCAGGGCGTGCAAGCACTCCTCACCGGTCATGACGGGCATGTTGACGTCGAGGACGATGATGTCGGGCACGTCTTCCTTGCATTTATCGATGCACTCCTGCCCGTTCGCCGCCTCGAGAATCTCGACGTCCGGAGCCAGCTCTTTCGAGTAGGTCGAGACGATGCGCCGAATCGTGCGGCTGTCGTCCACCGTCATGAGCTTCAATGCCATCGCTGTTTCTCCTCTGGGTCAGCCCAACCGAATGCGTCCCAGCCCGGCGAGACTGGGTCCCGGAGCGACCGTTCCAACTCACTTTTCGCCACGTTTCAGGCCGTTCTGAAGCAGTCTCCTCGGTGACGGCTCACCTTGGCGATGGAAAGGCAATCGAGCGGCCCCGCGGCAAACCGCGGCAGGCTGCTACGGCCGGGCTTCCGGGGGGTGCTCTGCGGAAGGCAGGGGGGGCGCGGGCAGTAGAGTGTACGGGCGCGACGGCCCAATCGTGGGTGATAGAGGAAGATAACGGGCAAGGTTCCGATACCCGCGGCCGAAATAGTGAGACTGGAGGATTGGAAGCGGTCCACGTGCCGGGCTCCTGCAGCCGCACGGTCGGCCCTCAAGCCGCACGGCCGGCCCTCAAGCCGCACGGTCGGCCCTCAGGGCGCACCGTATGCAGCGGCTTCGGCGGCTGATATCCGCACTTGGGGATATGCCCGTGGCGAGGTGTCGCCAACGGACGACGGGCTGCCGGTGCGGGAACTCGGCACAGAGGTCCACAGAGGTCCACGTCATGAAGCTGAGCGCAGAGCTGCTCGAAAGCGTCGGTGCCCGCGTGCTCGAAGACGCCGCATATGTCCTCGCCACACGCGCGAAAGGCCCGCGCTCCGATCCGCCGGCGTGGGATGCCCAGGGAGTGCGACTCACCTTCGAAGGTCCCTTGTCGGGCTACTGCGAGCTATGGAGCACCCCCGAACTGATTCGGCTGTTGGCGGCCAACATGCTCGGCGTGACGGAGAGCGATCCTGCCGCGGAGACGTTGGGCATGGAGGCGCTGGGCGAGGCGATCAACATCCTCTGCGGAAGCCTGCTCACCGAACTGGCGGGCGTCGAGCCGGTCTTTCGACTGGGGGCACCCACCGCGTGCGGGCCCTTCGCCGCGGAACCCGAGCCGCCGCCGGTCGAGGTCTGGATCGACGTCGAAGGCTGCCCGGTCTGTCTGCGCGCCCGGGTGACCGATCCCCTTTCGAAGGCGGCCTAAGGTGCCAAAGACGGAAGTGTCGTGTGGTCGGAGGGAACCGGTGGAGACCGCGGGCGTGGTGCGCGTGCTCATCATCGACGAATCGCCCATGATGCGGGTGACCCTGCAACGCAGGCTCTCGGCCGATCCGCAGATCGATGTGGTCGGTGTCGCGCGCGACGCCTACGCCGCCCGCAACATGATCCGCAAGCTCAAGCCCGACGTGCTGACCATGGACCTGAACCTGCACGGCATGGACGGGCTCACGTTTCTCAAGAAGCTGATGCAGCACGAACCGCTGCCGGTGATCGTGCTGAGTGACGGTGCCGACCTGAGCAGCGCACGCGCTCTGGAAGCGCTGCGGGCCGGAGCAGTGGACGTCTGCGGCAAGCCCGCCTCGTTCGGGCATGCGCCGGAGCCGCTGGCCATGCTCGCGCGTCAGATCAAAGCGGCCGCGGCGGCGCGGACCGATCTGGCCGGCCCCGGGGCCGCGATCGAGGAGGGCCGGCGCGGCCAGGCGCTGCGCTTCGCCGCCGGACGCATCATCGCCATCGGCGCGTCCACCGGCGGCACGCGCGCCATCGAGCGGATCCTGGCCGCGTTCCCGCCCAATGCCCCGGGCACCCTCATCGTGCAGCACATGCCCGCGCACTTCACCCGCACGTTCGCCGAAGGGCTTGATCGCAGGTGCGCCATGCACGTCAAGGAGGCCGCGGCAGGAGACGACGTGCGGCCGGGATACGCCCTGGTGGCGCCCGGGGATCGCCACATGGTCCTGGTCAGAGCGGCGCGTGGATATCGCGTGGATCTCACCCGCGGCCCCCGCGAGCACTTCCAGCGCCCGGCGGTCGACGTCACCTTCCGCTCCGTGTCGCGCGTGGCCGGAAAGGAGGCGGTCGCCGTTCTGCTCACCGGCATGGGCGCCGACGGCGCCCTGGGCATGATGGACGTACACCGGGCGGGCGGACAGACCCTCGTGCAAGATCAGAACACATCGGTCGTCTTCGGAATGCCGAAGGAAGCCATCCGGATCGGCGCTGCGCAGCAGGTCCTTCCCCTGGACGCCATCGCCCAGGAAGCCTTGCGGCTCTCCAGCGCGTGTAGAGGGGCGGCATGAACACCGAAACGCCACTGACGCAGGAACACCTGACGAAGCTCAGCGAGCTGCTCGACGCACACTGCGGCCTGCGTGTCGGACTCGCCGACCACCCCTTCGTCCAGGAAGGGCTGGCGCGGTTGATGGCCAAGACCGGCGCGACGTCCTTCGACGACTTCTACGCTCTTGCATCCAATCCTCAGAACGGGCTGCGCGATCAGCTCGTCAACGCCATGATCTCGCGGGAGACCGGCTGGTTCCGGGATCCGGCCTGTCTGGGACTCCTGACGCAGCAGCTCCTGCCTCAGCTCGAAGAGCGGCTCGCCTGCGGTCGCAACGGCCGTATCCGCATCTGGTCGGCCGGGTGCTCCACCGGCCAGGAGCCCTACTCGCTCGTGATGGCACTGCTCAAGAGCCTCGGCGAGCGCGGCGTGGGCGGAAGCCTCGGCGAGCGCGGCGTGGGCGGACGGGTGCCGGGCCACTACGAGATCTTCGCCACCGACGTGTCGCCCGCGGCGATCTTCCTGGCCGTGGCGGGACGCTACGAGGCCCGTGCTCTGGAGGCCGGCCTGCCCAGGGGCTACCTTCAGCGCTATTTCGAAGCCGACGGACGCGTCTACTGTGTTCGGGATGCCGTGCGCCGCAGCATTCAGTTTCGCCAACACAATCTTCTGGACGCAACCGAGGGTCTGATCAGCGGTCCGCTGGACGTCGTGCTGCTGCGCCACGTGCTCGAGTTCTACACGCCGGCGCGTCAACAAGAGATCCTGAGGCGGATCCATGCGGTGATGGCCCCGGGAGCCACGCTGTTCCTGGGAGACGGCGAGTCCCTGGGAGACGGCGAGTCCCTGGGCGGGCGGTCTGGGTCGGGAGACGCGTCTCCCGACCTCTCCCTCTTCGAGCCCGCGCCCATGGGCGACTGCACCTGCTATCGGAGGCGATGATGAAAATCCTGGCGGCCGAGACATCGGATGCGATGCGTCAGACGCTGCGCGAAGTCATCGAGGTTCTGGGGCACCAGGCCGTAGAGGCCTCCAACGCCAAGGAGGTCCTGACGGCGCTCACAGCCCACCATCCGGAGCTGGCCCTCGTCGTCCTGCAGTGGGAACTGCCGGGATCCGACGGCCTCGGGCTGCTGCGACGGGTGCTGGCCGATGAACGATTCCGGAGCATTCCGGTCATGGTGATCCTCGATCCCACATGCGTCGCGCAGGCGATCGACGCTTTCCAGGCCGGCGCCGCCGAGTGCGTGAGCCGCGCGGTGAATCAGCAAGACCTGCTCACCCGGATGATGGAGTGCTTGGGCCGAGCGGCCTGACGTCACGCGGAGGTGCCGAGCGATGACCGCCGTACGTGAATTGCTCGAAGCGAGATTGAAGAAGATCGCCTACTTGCCCACCATGCCGCAGGTCCTCCTGAAGGTCGAGGAGGCCCTGCGCGACGAGCAGGCGGCCGCCGAGCGCGTGGGGGCGATTGTGCGCGAGGACCCCGCGCTCACCGCGGCGGTGCTGCGTGTGGCCAACTCGGTGGTCTACCGGGGACGATTCAGTGGGCGCATCGCTTCCGTGCCCCAGGCGATCGCGCGGCTCGGCTTCACGGAGGTCAAACGGATCTGCCTGGCCTCGGCCCTCATCCGCGCGTTCGAGGGGTTCGGCACGGGCATCCACCACGGACAGTTCTGGCGCCACAGCCTCACCGTGGCCCTGGCGACGCGCATCTTCCGCGAGCGCAGCAGCGAACCGGCCCTCTTCCGCACGGATGAGCTGGACGACGCCTTCGTGGCCGGCCTTCTCCACGATGTGGGGATGCTGGTCATGGACCAGTTCTTCCCCGAACAGTTCGGCAAGGTCCGCCGCCACGCCGAGGCCGCTGGGGCGCCGTTGGTGGTGGCCGAAAGCACGGTGCTCGGAATCCACCACGGGGAAATCGGCGGCACGCTGCTCAGAAACTGGCAGCTACCCGATCGGGTGGTCGACGCCATCTCGTGTCACCATGACCCCGACCGTGCAGAGATGGATCATCGCACGGTGGCCCAAATGGTACACCTGGCAGACTTCATCTGTGTGAACCAGTCGATCGGGGACACCCTCGAGGGGTTCTATGACGACTGCAGCCCAGGCGCCTGGCACGATCTCGGCCTTTCCGCCAATCAGGCTGCGCAGATTCTGGAAGACTTAAAGGAGGAAACCGAGCGGTCCGAGATTTGGGGTGGTATGACCTAGGACAAGAAGGGGACTCTGATGGCAATCGATCAAGCGATGGCGGAGAAGCTGAAGAAGGACTACCTGCGACCTTTCGTGGAGGGCACCATCACCACGCTGAAGACGATGGCTGGCATGACCCCGGCGATCAAGGTCATCCACATCGTCCAGAGCGACAAATTCAGCGGCGATGTTTCCGCCGTCATGGGTGTGACCTCGGAGGAAGGCGAGGGGTTCGTCGGCATCAGCTTCGTGGTGCCGCTGGCCTCCACGGTGGTCGGCAAGATCCTCGGCATCAACCCGAACGACCTGGAGCCCGGCGACATCAATGACGGCGTGGGCGAGCTGATCAACATGATCGCCGGCACGGCCAAGAACGCCCTCTTGGGCACGTCGTACCAGTTCAAGGCCGCCCTGCCCAACGTCATCACCGGCAGTGGCCACGAGGTCGGCTATCCCCGCAACGCCGAGTGTTGGACGGCGACATTCGAGCTCGAGAACCAGGACTTCAACCTGCATGTGGCCTTCGCGCCGAGGAACCGCTAGGGGCATGATCGGCGCGGGCGCCGGGTCTCTTGTCCAGCGGGCAAGCTGCTGCCCTATTCGGTCTCTCTGAGAAGCTCTACGGCCAACCGGTAGGCAGTGCCGACGGCGGGGAAGCATACCTTCTGGGGAACGTCGGAGTTCATTAGCTGCTCCACGTTCTCTACCGTGCTCAAATCCAGCCCGGTAAGCTCACGGCAGCCGATATCTCCCATCTCCGTCTCGAAGCGGCGACGGAATTCCCGCGCCACTCCCAGATTCTGCAGCATGCCCTCCATCGTATCGGGTCGCGCCAGCTTCAGGCCGATGGCCATCACCGCACCGGTCACGGCGCCGCATACGCTTCCCGTGTTGCCGATTCCGCCGGCAAAGCCGGACGCTATCTTGGGGATGGCTCCATTCTCTGACTCAAGTCCGAATTCCTGGCACACGGCCAGAAGGACCGATTCCGATCAGACAAAACCTCGGCCCATGTACTCGGTGGCGCGATTCTGTTCCATGTCCCTCCCTTCCACTGTGTTGTGCATGGTCCGGATCACTCCGACCGTCTATCAAAGACCTCCCGGCCTGTGCGACCGCGGGCGATTCCCGAGGAGCCGCCGCGCGGACCCTTTGATCACTTCAGATCGGTTCACTTGCGGTACCAGCGCGTGCCGTCCTTCTTGTCCTCCAGAACGATCCCCTCCTGTGCGAGCTGGTCGCGGATCGCATCGGCGCGGGCGAAGTCGCGGGCCTGGCGCGCCTGCAAGCGCTCCTCCACAAGAGCGTCGATGCGGGCATCGTCCTGACCACCCGCCTCTTCGGCCTCAAGGATACCCAGGATCTCGTCGGCCCGGCGCATGGCCTGGGCGGCCGCCCGGGCGGCGGCTCCCGCCGGCTCGGCCTTGTTGACCTCGCGCATGAAGTCGAAGACGTGACCCAACGCCTTCGACATGTTCAGGTCGTCTTCCACCGCCTCGGTGAAGGCGGTCAGGAAGGCCTCCGCCGCGGGCAGCGCGGCCTCGGGGGCTCCTGCCGCTGCCGATCCCGCCGCGGCCTCGGGGGCTCCTGCCGCTGCCGATCCCGCCGCGGCCTCGGGCGCTGCCGCCGCCGCCAATCCGCCCGCGGCCTCGGGGGCCCCAGGTGCCGCGGTGCGCTCCTCCATCCGGCGCACGAAGTTGCGAATCCGCGTCACGCTTTCCCAGGCGCCCTTCAACCCCTCCTTGGTGAAGTTGAGCGAGGAGGTGTAGTGGCCCGAGAGCAGGAGATAGCGGATGGCCTCGGGCTGGAAACCCTCCTCCATCAGTCCACGCACCGTGTAGAAGTTGCCCAACGACTTCGACATCTTGCCGCCCTCGGCCATCAAATGCCGGTTGTGGATCCAGTAGCGCACGAAAGGCTTGCCGGTGATGGGCTCGATCTGCGCGATCTCGCTTTCATGGTGAGGGAAGATGTTGTCCTCGCCGCCGGTGTGGATGTCCAGCGTGTCTCCCAGATACTTGCGGGCCATCACCGAGCACTCCAGATGCCACCCCGGATAGCCGCGGCCCCAGGGTGAATCCCACTGCAGCAGGTGCGTCGGATCGACCTTCCAGAGCCGGAAGTCGCCCGGGTTGCGCTTGCCGGCCAGCAACTCCTCGTCGACGCGGCCGCCGGCGCCGGTCTCCAGATCCTCGATCCGCTTGTGGGACAGGCGGCCGTAGGGTTCGAACTTGCTGATGTCATAGAGGATCGTATCGCCCGACTGGTACGCGATGCCTTTGCCCAGCAGCGCCTCGATCAACTCGATCATCTCGCCGATGTGCTCGCTGGCCCGCGGGTAGTGGTGTGCCCGGCGGATGCACAGCGCGTCGAGGTCCTCGAAGAAGGCCTTCTCGTAGTAGCGGGCGATCTCAAAGGGGTCCTTGCCCTCCTTCTTGGCCGCCGCCTCCATCTTGTCTTCGCCGGCGTCGTCGGTGTCGATCGTCATGTGGCCCACGTCGGTGATGTTCATCACCTGCGTGACCTGCAACCCCCTGAAATCGAACAGCCGCCGCAGCAGGTCGCCCATCAGGAAGGCGCGGTAGTTGCCGATGTGGGCATACCCGTAGACCGTCGGGCCGCAATGGTACATGCGGACCTTGCCCGCCTCGAGCGGCGTGAACTCCTCGATCTTGCCCGACATGGTGTTGGTGAACCGCATCGCCACGTGCTTCCGCCTCCTTCCGTCCCGTCATTGCTGGCCGCCGTCCCGCGCGGGCCTTGTGTCCCAGGAGGGGCCGCGCCACCGCCCGATCCGCGCCTGCCAGGGCGCGCGATCATCCGCGCCCACCCGCGCCTGCCACGGGCGGCGTCCCCCCGTCACCCCAAGGCATCGTCCCGTCAGATCGGGACCTTCGGCCTCCTCTGGTCCCCACTTCGCGCCCGGGAGGCACATTTGTCAGGGAAACCTATACTAGCCTCGGGACGCGCCGCCAGGGTAGAGGCGATCGGCGGCCGCGGATGTGCCATGCCCGGAGCGCCGGGAGGCTGGAACTGAGCCGGGCAAGGCGCGGCCCGAGCGCCGGGACGTGGCTCTGGGGCGGGCAACGCGTTGCCGGAACCGGGCTTTCGCGGGCCCCCGAGCGCCTCGCCGCTTGACGCCTGGGGCCCCCATGGGTTTTCATGGGCGGATTGAACTGCTATCGTGCGGTCGGTGTGCACTCTCCTCAAGGGAGGAACCTCAGACATGCGTATTGGTCTCGGCCCCAAGGGGCTGGTGATGGCCGCGGCAGTGGGCCTGCTGGGGTCCGCTGTTCTGCTTTCGAGCTGCTCGGAGGACTCTTCCGGACCGACCCGCCCCCCGGACACGACGCCGCCGGCGATGACATCCCTGCAGATCGATCTGGTGACGCCCACGCAGATCAAGTTCTCCTGGAGCGCGCCGGGCGACGATGGCCTGAGCGGTCGGGCGGCGCTCTATGACCTGCGTTACCACACGTCCGAATTCGCTCTGGAAGCCTGGAATCAGGCCACGCCGGCCGAGGGGCTGGAGGAGCCGGGCTTCGCCCGATCCCGCCAGAGCATCATCATCGAGGACCTGACCCCGGGCCAGACCTACTTCTTCGCGTTGCGCACGCGGGATGAGGTCCCCAACTGGTCGGAGCCCTCCCCCCTGGTCAATGTCACGATGCCTCCCCAGGAAGGAGCCCCCGTGCTCTGGGGCGGTCGCATCTCCAGCGACGCGGGCACCGAAGAGAACGCGTTCATCTACCAGGTGCGCGAGAAGCTGGCCGCCGGGACCAGCGCGTCGCCGGGCCGTGTGCCATCGGTCGTGATCGACGGCGTCGCTCATCGCATGCATCTGCTTTCCCAGTCGGGGTCCGGCGATCCCACCTACGAGTTCGACGTGATGCTGCCCCCGGGGGAGTACGATTACTACTTCACGATGACCAATCGGGCGGGTCTGACCTCGCGGCTCCCCAGTCCCGACGTGTTCTCCGGACCGACGATCGCCCGTCAGCGCAACTTCGGCATCGACTTCGTCGCGGTGGACCCCGACACCTTCGTCATGGGCAACAGCGCCGCCGCTGACACGCTCGAGCGGCCCGCGCGCGAAGTGGTGCTCACGCGCGGCTTCTACATCGACCGCTTCGAGATCACCAATGCCCAGGTCGCCGAGGCCTTCAACTGGGCGCTGTCCGAGGGCCTGATCGCGGTGGAGGAAGACACCCTCGTGCTCAACGTCGCCTCGGAGCACATTCTGCTGCGCCTGGCGCCCAGGAGAGGGGAGCACAAGCGAGGCATCCAATACGCGCAGGCCACCGGCTTCACGCCTACACCCTACCGTGAGGATCTGCCGGCCACCTATGTGACCTGGTACGGCGCGGCTCTCTTCTGCAATGTGCGGAGCTGGCTCCAGGGCCTGGCTCCGGCCTACGACATCGCCACCTGGGAGAGCATCCCTCGGCGGGATCCCTACAGCTCGGAGGGATGGCGCCTTCCCACCGAAGCGGAATGGGAGTACGTGGCCCAGTACAACGACGGGCGTGTCTTCCCTACCGGCAACCTGGTCCCGCGTCCCGGCATCGAAGGCAACTTCGCCGATGTGGTGGGGGCCGTAACTCCCGTGGGGCAGTTCCCGGAGGGCACCAACGCCCTGGGTATCCGCGACCTGGTGGGCAATGTCTGGGAGTGGTGTCACGACTGGAAGGCGCCCTACGACCCCTCCGCCAGAATCGATCCCGTGCAGGCGCGCGCGCGCAGTTCGCGCATCGTGCGGGGCGGCTCGTGGGGAAGCTCCACCGAGGAGCTGCGGTGCACGAAGCGTTTCGGCCTTCCCCCGGAACGGAGCTACGACGGACTGGGATTCCGCTGCGCACGCACCCGGCCCTAACCCCGGTCGAGGAACCGCCGCTGGGCAGGAACGCGGACGGGGCATGGGGCTGTTGCGAAGGTCCTACGCCTCGGCCCACGATCGCCGCCATCGCTGGAAGTACTAATGTAAACATCAGTAGCGCCACTCGCTCCGGCGCGCCAACCTCCACGGGTGCTCACGGATTGCCGCGCGCCCGGTATCGCCAGTCCCCGGAAGACAGCGCATTTGCACTTGACGGGGTTGGGCTCAAGTCTAAGAATCCCTCGTCAATTGGGTGACACTGAAGGAAACGACGTGGGTCGCGCGACCCAGAGGCCGCGGTGAAGGCTCGGCGCCAGGCGCCGAGTCGGATCGGGCCGCGCATCGGTGGGCGATTGGGCACACCGGCGCCGGGAGGCAAGACCCACTCGATAATGGTTCCTAGATGAGGTGTCAGGGAAGGCGCCCCGCGTTTGGCTCCTTCCAAAACGGATCGGGTGGTCGCCGGGACAAGGGCTCGACAGAGCCAGAGGAGTGGGACCCGGGGACCGCGGGACCTGAACCTGAGGAGAGGTGGCGATGAGAAAGTTGCTCTTGGTGGCTTTGGCGATGGTATTTGCGGTGTCGGGAACGGCATGGGCCCAAGGTTGCGAAGGATGCAGTCCGACGAAGATCTACGGTTACATGTCGCCCAACTTCCGGATGATCGATAAGGGCGAGGACAACGCGGCCAACATGGGCTTCGGCATGGGTTACAACCGCGTGGTCTGGGCCGGCAAGATCGACGCCGGCAAGATCGTGAAGAAGGTCGCCTGGAAGGTCGAGACCGATCTGAAGCAGAACGTCACGCATGGGCTCCAGTACGCCTGGGTTCAGCCGATGTTCAACGACAACTTCGCGCTCCGCGTGGGTCGTGACAAGAAGCCCTTCAGTCTCGAAGTGCTCTACTCGCCGGCCAATCAGATCACGGCCGACCGCCACACGGGCTCCGGCCAGATGGCGAGCATGGGGTACGCTTCCTACGGCTACGGCCTGGCCGCGATGATCAGCCATGAGGTCTTCGATCTCCACGTGGGTGCGTATGACGGCCAGGGCGCCGAGTCCCACGTCAAGGACCAGGATCCGGCTCTGGACTACGGCGCGCGCGTGGTGGTTCATCCCCCGTCGGTCGAGGGTCTCCAGATCGGTGCGAACCTGATGATGACGACGATTCCCGAGGGCGGCAACAAGGACCAGGGCACGTATGCCGACACGGATGACAACGAGTACCTCAGCAACACGGGCATGGCCTTCGGCGCCGACATCAACTTCGAGAAGAAGTTCGACGAGAAGATGAGCCTGGTCGCCCAGGCCGAGTTCGACATGGGCGACAACTGGACCGCCCTGGAGCCCGGAGACGAGGGCGACACGTGGGAGGATGCCTCCTTCTATAAGTGGCAGTACCTCTACGCAAAGGCCCGCTTCAACATCAACCCCGAGCTCGGCATCTACTTGGGCTTCAGCATCTGGGATCCGAACACGGGCACGGATGAAGATCCGGAGTACGGTGCCGAATTCGAGAACGGTGAGAACGACGAAACCACGACGATTGTTCCTGGCGTGATCTACTACTGGACCAAGAACCTGCGCACGATGGTCGAGGTTCAGCTCGTCACGGAGAAAGTACACACTGTCGTGGATGGTGACTGGGTCGACGACAACGAGTACACGCACTTCGTGCTGCAGCAGGTCTTCATCTGGCCATAGGCAAGGCGGCGGTCGCCTGACCGCACCTGAACCGCGCGTGCGCGGGTGGGTAGATCGACATGGACCCCCGGCAGCCCTCTTGGGCGCCGGGGGTTCTGTCGTGTGGGCACGGCCGCCGGACCATGGTGCGGGGACGAGCGCGCCTCGCTGCGCCCGAGGTTGTGCCCCGAGGTTGTGCCCCGGGGCACGAAACGCTGCAATTACCTTCCCGTGAAAGCCTTGAGAGCGCGGTAATCTTGTTGTGTCACCTGACGGCCCTGGCCGAGGACGGCGTGTGGGGTCCGGTGCGCGGAGCCTGGAACATGGCCCGCGATTGGCTCCCATAACCGTGCTTCTGAAACACCCGTGCGGGGGGATCGGCACAGCGTAGGTGCGGGAGAATATCGCTCGCCCGCGGGCGACCCCGAGAGGCCGAGCCCGACGATGTGACGCGCCCATGCAGCGGGGCAACGATCTGGCATTCCCGGTCAACGCTGCTCGTGCCTTGCAATCGATCCGCTTCCGCTCTAGTCTCGCACCGTTTGACCTGCCCGTGATGACTCGATGTCCTTGGGGCCATGGAGGGGGTCCGGGATGCAAACGACACTCGCAGCAAGAGCACGGGGAGCACAGCTTCCCGTCACGACAGCTCATCGAGTCCGTTTCTCTCCTTCCTACCGTAGTCTCGCGAGCTACTGCACCTCCATCGTTCGATAGGCGACACGGTCCGCGGCCGAAGCCCAGGGAAAGCCTGCGGCTCAGGTGGCGGCGATCGCTGGAGCGGCAACGTATCCGCGCACGGATCGCGGCGCGCGATCCGTGCGCCCTGGAGCGCAGGGGTATCGCATCAGGAGGAAGCATGGGGAGTTCGAGAAGGGCTGGGAGATCCTGGGCGGTTATGGTGCTCCGGCGGCCCTTGGGCCGTGCGGTGCAGACGGGGCGGGGCTCGGGGCCACAACGCACCGCGTGGGCATCAAACACCGGTCGTGCCCGCCGCGCCGCGGCTTGCGCGATGGGATGGCTGCTGGCCTGCGTTGCGGGCGCGGGGGCGACCATCTACATCGACAGCGGCGACGACACCTTTGCCATGCAGTTCAACGAGTGCGCCGATCTGCACATCCTGGGCAACACGATTACCGACCACACCACCGTCATCACCAATCGGCATACCGGCCGCGGCGCACGGCATCAAGCTCGAGCAGTGCACGCGCGGCGACGTGCACGACAACACCTTCATCGCGCGCCACCTGGGTGGGGTGGCTTTCAACCCCTCCGACTACAACCACTTTGCAACCGCGATGGAAATCGTCGGCATGGGGCAGAACAGCGGCTTGCGGGTCGAGAACAACCAGTTCATCACCCACGACCGTTTCTTCAGCTCCAATACCTGGAAGGGGCCTTTCTATCCGACGCCGGTCTATGCGGGCGATGTCGTCATCCGGGACAATACCTGGAGCCGCGAGCCGTCACCTGCTCCCACCCGCAAGTACGATCTGTTCTTCATGTCGTCCGCCCTCTACGGACTGCGCTTCGTCGACAGCAACGGCGGCGATTTCCGCGACTTCGGCACCGGCTGGCCCTGGCTTTCCTGCGCATGGAGCGCCGCCTACGCCGGAACGATCCGCACCGTGACCAGCGGCGAGGCCCCCGTTCCCGGCATCCTCGTGGAGGTGCGCGATTGCAGCGGGACCCTGATCGCGGCGCCCACGATCGATCAGGAAGGTCGCGCAGCGCTCACGCTGGCCGACGTGCAGATCAGCACCCACGGACACAATCCGGACACCACGCAGGTCACCGAGTGCAATCCGTACGAGTTCACCGCGTTCTTCCCCGGCGGCGAGTCGGTGCGTCACACGGTGATCGACCATCCGGGCTGGATCGTCACGCTGATGGCCGAGCCCGCCGGCGCGGAGCCGGGGTTCGGCAACCCGGATGAGGCGCTGCGCCTTGATCCGCCCTCCGTGAGCGGGGCCCGCGGCACGATTCGCTTCACGCTCCCGGACCGCGGACCCACGACGCTGGCGCTCTTCGCGCCGGATGGCCGCAGGGTGGCGTTGTTGTTCGAGGGGGCGCTCGATCGAGGAGATCACTGCGTGAGCTGGGAGGCGAATCGCCTCGAATCCGGGATCCACTTCCTGCGGTTGCGGTGGGCCGGTCATCAGCAGAGCGCGAGCGTGGTGGTGGTGCGCTAGGATCCACGCCACCCGACCCGAGCAGCCGGGGCGGCCGCCCCGAGGGCCCCATCCGCCCCGAAGGCTCCATCCGCGCCGGAGGCTCCACTGTGGCACCCCCACTCGCATGTGGAACCCGGCGTGTAATTACTTCCCGAACATAGCCTTACTGAAGTGCATGCCGGGCCGTCTGCTTCGGCACCGCGGCACGTCCGCCGGCGCGAGCGGGAATAGGATCTCCGCCGTCCGTGTATCAAGGCTGGACAACGGCCGGCGGGTTCTCGAAGCTGGAGGATCCAAGAGACAAGAGGGGGACGAACGTGAAGCGCACTTGGCTGGTAATCGCAATGATGATGTCACTTGCCCTGCTCGGGGCGCACGCCCAGGCCCTGCAGGCTGAACGAGCGCGTGCCCAGACCGAACGGCCGGACGCGCAGACCCAACAGACCGAACGGCCGCACACGGTCCTGAAAGGCAATCCCGTGTCCCATGCAAACAACCTGTTCGCCATCGATCTCTACGCGCAGCTCCGGGACCGATCCGGGAATCTCTTCTTCTCGCCCTACAGCATCTCGACCGCCCTGGCCATGACCTACGGGGGGGCTCGGGGACGGACCGAGACGGAGATGGCCGACGTGCTCCATCTCGATGCGATCCCCGGCGAGGTGCACGCGGCCATCGGAGAGCTGGTGCGCAGACTCAACGAGGGCGCCGATCGCGGCGGCTACGAGCTGAGCGTCGCCAACGCGCTGTGGGGTCAGGAAGATGTCGAGTTTCGGGATGCGTTCCTCGCCCTCATGCGCGATGCGTACCGCGCCGGACTGCGGCAGGTCGATTTCGCCCACGCGACCGAGCAGGCCCGTGAGACGATCAACGCGTGGGTTGCCGAGCAGACGCACCAGAAGATCCCCGAGCTCATCAAGCCCGGCGTCCTCGATGCCTACACGGCCCTGGTCCTCACCAACGCGATCTACTTCAAGGGCGCCTGGGAGTCGCCCTTCAAGACGCGCGCGACAAACACCGAGGACTTCCTGCTGGCCACCGGCGACACCGTCCAGGTGCCGATGATGCAGCAGACCGAGAGCCACGGCTACTACGAGGGACCCGACTTCGCCATCCTGGAGCTCCCCTACGCGGAATCCAGTCTGAGCATGGTCATCGTCCTGCCCGATCTCCCGTCGGGCCTAGCTCGGCTCGAGAGGGACCTGACCTACGAGGACCTGGCCGGTCACCTGCAGCAGGTGCATACTCGACAGGTCCGCGTTGCGATCCCTCGCTTCACCTTCTCGTCCTCGTTCACGCTGGCTCAAACACTCGCCGCCATGGGCATGGCTTCGGCATTCGGTCGCGATGCCGATTTCTCGGGCATGACCGAGCAGGAGCGGCTCTTCATCTCGGAGGTCGTTCACGAGGCCTTCGTCGAGGTGACCGAGGAGGGCACCGAAGCGGCGGCGGCCACCGGCGTCGTCATGGCCCGCATGGCGGCCCCGGGCGGAGAGATCCCGGTCTTCCGCGCCGATCACCCGTTCCTGTTCGCCATCCGCGACCGGGCCTCCGGCGCATGGCTGTTTATGGGCAGGGTGCTGAACCCGGCGGAGTAGGGCCACGCTTCCGCGCTGTAGGATGAGGCCTGTGTCCCGATCCAGCCGTCACGACCGGCCAACCGGGCCGGACGGAGGGTGCGTGTGCCTGGTCCTCCAGGGGCCAGGAGGATCCAGCGCTGTTGCCGTCACGGTAGGAGCACCGGTTACCCGGCCCCCCCGCACAGATCCCGGC
>CAZPGB010000006.1:0-146684 GCA_964585945.1 uncultured bacterium
CCCGCGTGCCCAGGCACGACGACGCGTCGAAATCAGGGGTTTTGAGACGGGAACACGCTAGGATGCGACGACGCCTTCCACAAGTCGAATTCGGTCTCCTGGCCGCCCCGGTTCGAGCCGATTGAGAAGGTTGCTGGCGGGTGCTAAGGTCACCCGGGATAACTCAGGAGGGAACCTCGGTGCCCGAACCTACGCACGCCGCGCTGGCGCATGACGTCTCGTTCGTAGGAACGCTGATGGTCGTGCTGGGTTGTACGGCCCTCGTGACGCTCCTGCTCCAACGGTTGCGTCTGGCGCTCATCCCGATCTACCTGCTCACCGGCACGCTGATCGGCCCGCACGCGCTCGGGCTGGTCCGCTCAGCCGAGGAGCTTCAGGAAGTCTCCCATCTGGCGATGATCCTGCTGCTCTTCGGGGTGGGGCTCGAATTGGAGCTGGCCGCCCTGCGCCACGGCCTGGCCCGCATGGTCGCCGCCGGCATGGGCGCCGTGTTGTTCTGCGCCGCGCTGGCCTGGCCGTTGATCATGCAGGTGGGCCTGAGTCCGCCGGCCGCGCTGGCGATCGCCCTGGCCCTGTCGCTCTCCTCCACCGCGTTGGTCTTGCGCATCCTTGCCCAGCGAAGAGAGCTGGAGTCGGTGGGGGGGCGCATGGCGCTGGGGATCCTGGTGATGCAGGACATCCTGGTCCTGGGCATGCTGGCCGCGATCCCGTTGCTCGTGCGCTGGGCCGACGTACGCGGAGAGTTGGTGGGCCTGGACCGTCTCCCCGAGCTGCTGGTCGGCAACTGGCGCTCTATCCTGACGATCGTCGTTACTCGGGGGGGCGGCGTGGTCGGTCTGGCACTGGTCGCGCGGCTCCTCTTGCCGCGGCTCCTGTCGGAGTCCCTCCGGTCGCGCTCGCTCGAGGTGCTGCTGCTCGTGGGGGTGGCCGTCGCGCTGGCGACTGCCTACGCCACCAAGCGGCTGGGTTTCAGCTTGGAGATCGGGGCCTTCCTGGCCGGGTTCTTCCTGAGTGGGACTGCCTTTCGACATCAGCTCAGCGGTCAGATCGCTCCGCTGCGCGACCTGCTCTTGGCCGTCTTCTTCACCACCCTGGGGATGGAGCTCGATCCGCGCGTGTTCTGGGACTACGGACCCTTCCTCTTGGCGGCTTTGACGGGCACTCTGCTGCTCAAGACGTTGGGCATCGCACTGGCCAACTGGTTGGCCGGGGTCACCGCTTCGACCGCCCTGGGCGTGGGGTTGATTCTGGCGCAAACCGGCGAGTTCAGCCTGGTGCTGCTGGACGCCGCGCAACGGCAGGGGTTGCTCGGTCCCGTGGAGGTGAGTCTCTGCATTGCCGTCATCCTGGTCTCGTTGTGCGTCACGCCGGGCCTGCACGTGTTGGGCTCGCGGCTGATGCGGTCGGCGCGCGGCCAGTGGGCCGCGCCGTGGGTACGCCGGGGACTGGGCGGCCCGGCCGGCGAAGAGGAGGGGGCCGGGGAGGCGCCTCAGGTGGTGATCGCCGGTTTCGGACCGGTGGGGCGCCGGGTGGCGGAGCTGCTGGAGGACGCGGGGATCGGGCATGTCGTGATCGAGCTGAACCCGCAGACGGTGCGTGAGCCCGCCTCGAAGCTGCGCCGCTACGTCTTCGGCGATGCGGCACGCGCCGAGGTGCTGAGCGCCGCGGGTCTCCAGGATGCCAACGTGCTGGCGCTGACGATTCCCGACGAGCAGGCCACGCTGCGCGCCTGCGGCGCGGCTCGCAGGGTGCGCCGCGACATCTACATCGTGGCCCGCGTGCGCGCGGCGCTGGGACGCGAAGCCGCCCGAGCCGCGGGCGCCGACCGGATCGTGGCCGACGAGCTGGCGGCCGCCGATGTGGCGGTGGAGGCCATCCGCGGCCACTGCGTACTGCCGCCCGCGGCGTCGGCCGGCGATGCGCCGCCGGTCCTCAACGAACGCGCATGATGCGCCCCAGGGGCGCGGGGGCATCCCCCGTCACATAGACGTAGTAGATGCCCGATGCCGCCGGTCGTCCGCCGTTCGTTCGCCCGTCCCACTCGACGCAGAACGCATCCGCCGAGCAGGGCCCCCTAACCGCGAACGTTCGAACGAGGTGACCGCGTACATCGCAGACCGCGATTCCCTGGGGCGCAGCCTGCGCGCCCTGAAGAACCAGCCGCGCCCGATCCACCATGGGCTGCGGCGCCACGTGGAGTCGTAACCGGCCCTGGAGCCCGGCGTCGCGGTTCGTCACGCCGGCCGGCACGCCCGACTCGGTGACGGTGAGGACCTGATTCGCCGCCACGCCGGTCAGGTCCTGCACGATGCGCAAGCCGTCGGACCCGGGCCAGAGGATGCGCAGGTCGACGAGGGTGTGGGTTCCCAATCCGAAGTGCGCGCCGGGGCTGTTCTGCGCCGAGAAGCCGCCGTGCGCCTCGCACGCGCGCATCCCGAGCAGATGGAGCCGATCGCCCAGGTGGCCGGCCTCGTAGATGAGCACGTGCGCCCCGATGCCGTCGCGGTTGGAGAAGCCCGTCCCGCTCGCGTGGAATGCGCCCACAAGGTGAACGTGCAGAAACCCGCCGGATCCGTCGTTGCGGTAAAGATAGTTCTGCAGGGGAGAGTGTTCGTTGCCAACCGCCAGATCCAGGTCCCCATCGTCGTCGACGTCGCCCCAGGCCACGGCGTCGGTGCTGCCCTGGCCGAACTGGGCCTCTTCCGTGAACGTGCCGTCGCCCTGGTTGCGGTAGAGGTGATTCTGGTCGGCGGAGGTGAAGTCGCCGTTGCCGACGGCCAGGTCGAGATCCCCGTCGTTGTCGGCATCGCCCCAGGCGAGGGTGTTGGTGTCGCGATCGCCGAAGGCGACACGGGCCTCGAACTGGCCGCTGCCCGTGTTGACGAAGAGCAGATTCTGCGGGCTCGTGCCCCAGTTGCCGACGGCCAGGTCCAGGTCCCCGTCGCCGTCGGCGTCCCCCCACGCCATGCAGGCGGTGTCCCCCTCGCCGAACTCGGGTCGCTCGGTGAAGGTGCCGTCGCCGTTGTTCTCGTAGAGGTAGTTCTGCGCCGGGGCGCCGAAGCCGCCGTTGCCGACGGCCAGGTCGAGGTCCCCGTCCGCATCGCAGTCGCCCCATACCAAGGTGCCCGTTTGGCCGCCGCCGAACTGCTCCTCGCCCGCGAACGTGCCGTCGCCTTGGTTCACGAACAGGAGGTTGGCCTCGGCGGTACCCAGGATGCCGTTGCCCACGGCCAAGTCGAGGTCGCCGTCGCGGTCGTAGTCACCCCAGGCCAGGGCGATCGTGCGCCCCAGCCCGAATGCGGTCTGCTCGACAAACGTCCCGTCACTCTGGTTGACGAAGAGCAGGTTGGCCTGCCCGTAGCCCTGCCCGACAGCCGCGTCGGCGTCCCCGTCGTTGTCGAGGTCGCCCCAGACGACGGCAAAGGTGGCCCCAGCGCCGAACTGCGGTTCTCCCACGAACTGCCCGGTCCCGTCGCCGCGAAAGAGGGCGTTTTCCTGCTGGAAATTGCCCACGGCCAGGTCGAGGTCGCCGTCGCCGTCGGCGTCGCCCCAGGCCATGGGGATGGTATAGCCCTGGCCGAACTGCTCTTGCTGCACGAAGTCGGCTCGTGCCGGTGGACCGACGAGGGCGAGGATCATCACAGACGAGAGTAGCGCGCCATGGAGTGTGAGCATTGGGGCTCTCCTTTTGCTGGACCTCACGTGGGTTCGAAGGGGGCCATGAAGTTTCTAGAAATATAGTTCGTTTCTCGCAATGGATCCAGTCTTTTCGTCTGTGAAGCACTGACGGGATTAGCTCTTATCTGAGAGTATGTTACGTTTTCTTGCAGACTCACCGCGCCGACTGGATTATGATTGTTAACAACAGATGCTGTGACGTCCTGCCGAAGCGGGTGAACGGAGCCGGGTGGCGGAGAGATGGGGCGGCTGGCTCCCTGGGGACGGGACGTTCCGGGAAGGATGGGACCATGCCGAGGAAGCGATCCTACGACCGCCCGCCCGAAAGGCTGCCGGAAGGGTACCTGGAGATCTGGCATGCGCTCGCGGACATCGAACGCGGCGCCCGATCGCGCCAGCACCTGGCCCAGCATCTGGGGGTCTCGACCCACACGCTGCAGCGGCTCCTCGTGAGCGGCGACGTCCCTGAGTTCCACCAGGGATCGGGGGCGCGCCTGACCCGTTCCTGGGCCCGCACCCTCACGCGCCTGGCCATCCAACTCGGCCGCAACCCGCGCGACTGGATCTGCTCGGTGGGGATCGCCTGGGAGCCGGAGATCGAGGCCGTGGTCGAGCAGGTGCGCCGCCAGCTCCGCCGGCAGGTACGCCATCGACAGGGGCGTGTTCCTGATCGCCCCGAGCGAAGGCGCCGCCGTTCTCTGGCGCCGGCTCCGGCTGCGTCTTCCGCACCGCTTCTCGTGGGGATCCTCTCGCCCTCGCCCTGGCAGCCATCGGGGCCCGAGACGGCGATCGGGTTCCTCCACCGCTATGCCCGACGCCTGTTCGACGCGCTCGCGCTCCGAAACGGTGTGCGGTGGGTGGCGCTGGACGAGCCCGGCCTCTCCCGGCGTCTGATGGGACTGTCCGCGGACCTCGACGCGGCCGTCGGTTGGGCTTTGCGCCCGTCGGACCTTGTCCGCGGCCTGGGGCAGGTTCGGATTCCGGGGCTGCGCATCACCCTCTGTGCGCTCGCGGCGAGACCGGCCGAACGACCGATCGCGGGCTTCTGGAGCGACCTGCTGCGCCGATCGCCGGCCGAGGCGCCGCGCTGGATCGTCCCGCTCGGACATGCGGCGCGTGACTTCCTGCTCGGGGCCTGCGGTCTGCCGAGAGACAGCTTGATCGAAGCCCCGTCGGCCAGTCCGGCCGACCTGGCCGAGCGGCTCCTGGTCGAGGCCGGCGCGTCGGCCGCCCGTCCGGTGATCCTGGTTGCCGACGCGGAGCGGTGCCGAGCAGCAGGAGACCAACTGGGCCGCCGTCCGGGATTCAGCCGCCGAATGGTCGCCGAGCTGCTCGAGCCCGGCGGGGAGCCCTTTCCCGCATGGCCGGTCGGGATCGTGCTCCATCGGCGCCGGCGCGAGCTCCTGCAAGCGGTGCGCGCCTGCACACGTGAGGAGCTCTTCGGGAGGTCCGCGCCCCACACGGCGCGCCTCTACGCCGAGCTCGTGGCGACCCAACTGCGCGCCGCGCCCTCGGGTGCGACCGATCCTGCGGGTCTGCACGCCCGGGACCGGCTGCCCCGTCGCCATCCTTGGATGAGCCGACGGTTCCAGGACGCCTTCTGCGATCATCTCCTGGCCGATCCGGCTGCGCCCGCCGACGTCGCCGCGTCCGGGGTGGATGCTTCCGGCGATGTTCCGGGTCAAGGTGTCCGGCTCGAGACCGTCCGAGCGATGTTGTCTCGGGACTGGGACCGGGCCCTGGGACGGTGGGTCGCGCGCCACGGGGGGGCGGAGACGGCCCCCATCGTCACCGCGGGGCGACGACCTCCCGGTCAGGAGCACCATCCCTACTGCCTGTCCTGCGCCGTGCCCCTGGAGGACCCTCACAATCGAGGACCTTCGTCCCGGTACTGCCGCTACTGCTCCGACCCGCAGGGGCGCCTGCGACCGCGCCGCGAGGTGGAGGGCATCCTGGCCGATTGGTTCCGCCGGTGGCAGGGCGATCTCGACCCACAGGAAGCTCTGCGCAGGGCCCGGCGCTACATGAGCGCGCTCCCCGCCTGGAATCGCAACTGAACGGTCCGGCGTTGCCCTGGCCGAGGCCGCGTTGCAGGTGGGCGCAGACGGCCTCTCTTCCGCAGATGCAATCGGGGTGTATTTCCGGGCTCCCTCTCGGCGTCTAGAAGGTGGATGTCCGGGAGCGGCTCCAGTTTGGAAACGTCGGTGCACACGATGGCTGGAGCCGCAACCGGTACCCTTCCCGTACCCGCGCTCTCCTTCCCGCGCGGTCCCATCGGCGCTCCCCGCAATGCAGGAACGCGGCTTTCCTAAGCTTGGAAGCGGCCTCGAGGCTCATCGATCGTGTCGCTGCCTGTAACCGACACGGTCCGGTGCGACACCAGTCTAGGGAGGGTCCGACGCTCTCGGCCCCGGACCCCGTGGACCCGGGGGCGGCTGGATCGAAGATCGGGGTCGCACACGGAATCCGCGCCCGATACCCTGGGCCCGGAGGGCACGAGGATCCGTAGGTACGCTGTGACGATCGTCCTGGGCCGAGAGGCGGCGTGCATCGCGCCGGGTTGGGGCCGAGAGGCGGCGTGCATCGCGCCGGGTTGGATGCTGGCCCGAGGCAAGCCTGACAACGCGGCCGGTGTTCGATCTCCGGAGAGCCCGGTTGCTCCCGAGGATCGCGGTGATCTTGCCGCGAGCTTGGCGGGCGACGGCGAGGCCTTCGGACGCATCGTGCGGCGCTACCAGGGTCGCATCGCCGCCCAGATGCGCCGCTTCTCGCGGGATCCGGAAGAGCTGGAGGAACTCGTGCAGGACGTGTTCGTCGAGGCCTTCCGGAGCCTGCCGAGCTACCGGCAGAGGGCACCGCTGCTGCACTGGCTGCGGCGGATCGCCACGCGGGTCGGCTATCGGTTCTGGAAGCGACAGGCCAAGGAGCGCCGGCAGCGCGATCCACGACCCGAGTGGATCCTGGGTCAGACCGCCGCCGCCGATGCCCAAGAGCCCAGCGAGGCCGCCGAGCTGCTTCACCGGCTGTTGGGGCGCCTGCCGCCCGCCGATCGCCTGGTGCTCACGCTGCTCTACTTCGAGCAGTGCTCGGTGCGCGAGATCGCCGAGCGCACCGGGTGGAACCGCCCGCTCGTCAAGGTGCGCGCGTTTCGCGCGCGGCGCAAGCTGCGCGGCCTGTTCGCTCAGATCGGCTTCCGGAGGTAGACGATGAAGAACCTCCACGAGCGCTGCGAACGTTTGGCGGCCCTGGCCCGCCAGGAGCCCGAGCCCGACATCGATGTCGCTGCGGATGTGCTGCGGCGCATCCGCCGGGACCAGGGGGCGCCGCCCGAGCGGACGCTCGTCTGGTTCACGGCCGCGTCGCTGGCCGCCGCGGCGGTTTCCGTAGTGCTCACCGTGGGACTCTACCGTACGGTGACCGATCCGCTCTGGTCCCTGTTTCGGTCGGTCGTGACCCTGATGCCGTGAGGTTCGCGATGACGATCCCTGGTAATCCACCCGCGCCCCCGCGTCCGGAGAGACATCGCCTGCGCCACGTCCTGCTGGGCACGGTCATCCTCGTCTGCGGATTCCTGATCGGGGTGGGGGTGAGCGGTCATCTGCTTTGGTATCGACTGCTGCATGGGGGACCGACCCCCGAGCGCCTGTCCAGAAGAATCACCGAGCGCCTGACCGACCGGCTTGATCTGAGCGAGGAGCAGGAGGCGCAGGTGCGCCGCATCCTGGCCGGGCACCGCCGGCGGCTGAGCGAGATCATCGAGGACACCCATCCGCGCATGGATCAGGAGATCGAGCGGCTGCAGGCCGAGGTCGCCGCGGTCCTGACGCCGGAGCAGGCCGAGCGCTGGCGCGAGCAGATCCGGCGTATGCGTGAACGCTGGCAGCGCTGGCGACCGGGCGAGGAAGGGCCCGGCCCAAGGCCCCCGGGACCGCCGCCCCCGGGTCACCCCCGAGGGGACGGTCCGCCACCATCGGGCTCGTGACGCTCGAGGCGATGTAACCTCGGGGCCTTCGACCGCCACTGTCGGAGATGAACGCCGGGCACGCGACGCTTGGCAGGGCGCATCCGGCGCTCCAACGACCACCCGCGGCACCCCACGTTGCCACGTCAGGGAGGGAAGCATGAAGAACGCGCACGCAACACTCGCCGCGCCGCGCGGCAGCGCCGGCCTCGGCATGCTGCTGGCGGCCACGCTCTGTTTCTTGGCCCCGAGCTGTAGCGAATCGGAGCCATCCGACGTCGAAAGCGTCAGCGCCCCCGAGCTGGCGCAGCCTGCGCTGGACGCGCAGGATCTGGTCCCCTCGTTGGAGGACCTGGAGCAGACTCTCTCGCTCGACGAAGCCCAGCTCGAGGCGGTGCGCACCGCGCTGGCCAAGCTCCGCCTGGCGCTGGCCGACCGGCTGCGCCAGCGGTCCGAGCCGGAAGGATCCGGATACGGACCGCGAGCCGGCTCCGACGCGGGCGAGGAACTGAGTCCGCAAATGGACTTCATTCTGGAGTGCGCCGAGTCGTTGGACCACGATCAGCTCATCGCCTTGCTTGGCGTCCTGGCCGAACGGGCCGAGCGGCCCTTGCGCGCCGATCACCGCGAGCGGCGGCGCCGGGGGCCGGATGCCGAGGGCGATCCGATCGCGGCCCGCCTGGAGGCGTGGAGCCAGGATCTGAACCTGACCCCGGAGCAGCTCGAGCAGCTCCGCGCGATCTTCGCGGCGCACCGCGAAGCCCTGCAGGACGCGAGGACCGCCCGGCGGGAAGGGGGCGGCGATGGCGATCTGCGCGAGCGGATGAGGGCCCTGCGCGAGCGGATCCATGATGAGATCGCAGGCGTCCTCACCCCTGAGCAGCTTCAGACCCTCGAGGAGGCCCGCGCGGCGCGCCACGCACAGGGGCAGGAAGAACGCGCGGCCCAGCAGGAAGCGCGGCTTGACCGTCACCTCGAGTTCCTGACCGCGCTGCTCGAGCTGAGCGCGCAACAGACCGCCGGCGTTCGCGAGATCGTCAGCGAGGCCCGGGCGCAGGTGGAGCACGTCCAGGCGATGCTCCGTGACGGGAGCCTCGGCCGTAGGGACGCCCGCGAGCGCATCGAGGAGGTTCACGCGTCAGCGCGCGAGGCGATCCGGAACCTGCTGGATCCGGAGCAACAGGAGATCTTCGCAGCCCTCGAGGAGCTGCGCGGCCGGCGTCATCCCCCCGGCCTCCATGGTTGGCGCTAGGGCTCGAACGCGCCCTTCACGGGGGTCCGGCGCATGAATCCCCACGTGTGCCGTGCCGGGCCCCCGCCAACCCGGTCTCATCGTACCAGCCGGCAGCGCCCCCCCACGCGGCCGCCTAGAACCACCACCCACACCGCCTCGCGAGACGAGCGATGGACCCTGAAACGGGAAGGAGATCCAACCATGACCCATGATGTGTTGGGCCGGTTGCGACGGCCGTGGGTGTGGGCGGTGGCGGCGGCCGCCGCCCTGGGATTGCAGGGGTGTTCCCGGCAGACGCTGTCGAGCTCCTGGCTGGACCGTGAAATCGCCATCGACGGCCGCGTGCAGGACTGGGGCGACGCCCGAGCGCCCATGGAGCGCGAGGACCTGATCTGGGGTGTGCGCAACGACGCCGACCATCTCTATTTGACGCTCACCCCCCGGACGCGCTCGCTGCAGCGGCAGATGATGTTCCTGGGATTCACGATCTGGTTCGATCCCGCGGGCGGCAAGGAGAAGACGCTTGGGGTGCGCTGTCCCCTGGGAATGATGGGCTTCGATCCACCGCCCCTGAGCGCGGCCGACGATTGGGACACGTCGATCGCGAAGGAGCGGTTCCGTGGGACGCTGCATGAGATCGAGCTGCTGAAGGACGGCGGGGCCGAGGCCCGTCGTCTGAGACGGACCGATGCCGAAGGACTGCGGGTGCACGTCGACCTGGTAGGCGATGTGCTGGTCTACGAGCTCTGCGTTGCGCTCCACGCTCCGGGGGCGCCGCTGGATCTTGGGCTGGCACCCGGGGCGCTGGTGGGTGTGGGCTTCGAGACGCCGGCGCTCGATCGCCGGGCGCTCATGGAGGCGATGCGCGAGGGCGCCCGGCCGCCCGCCGGCAGCCGTGGCCGTCCGCCGGCGGGAGGGGCGATGCGAGGCGGCGACCGGGGTGGGTCCGGGCCGAGTGGGGGTGGGCCGGGTGTGCCCGAACGGCTGGATGCCTGGGTGGCACTGCGCCTGGCCGCGGCCCCGCCGAGCACCGATCCCCCGGCACCGCAGGCACGGACAGGAACCGAGAGCTAACCTTCCTATCACAATACAGATCAACCTATTAGCGCCTATCCTTCGTTCAGTTTCCAGGTTTGGCCCCATCCGGGTGGCCGGACGGGGCCGGCCCGCATGCGTCCGCTGCCGCCGAATTCAGGCTGGTTGAAACCTGCCGGGTGTATTATTCGTCCTATACACCTATCGCGCCGCTGCGAAACGGTCCGCCGGCGCGGGGGAATCGGGCCGGAGGACCATGTCAGGTGGGAAGGAGCGCCATGCACACCGTGGAACTGGAACACATCACCAAGACCTTCGGGCGACACGTCGCTGTCGATGATCTATCGCTCGACGTGCCCGCAGGCAGCGTCTACGGGTTCATCGGGCCCAACGGCTCGGGCAAGACCACGACGCTGCGGATGATCATGAGCATCATCTACCCCGACCGCGGGCGGATTCGGGTCTTCGGGGAGACCGATCTGCAGGCCTGCAACGACCAAATCGGCTACCTGCCCGAAGAGCGGGGGCTCTATCGGAAGATGAAGGTGCGCGACGTGCTGCGCTTCTACGGCGAGCTCAAGAGCGGACACCGCGTCGACGAGGAGGTGGATCACTGGCTGGAGAGGCTCGATCTGAGCGACTGGGCGCAGCGGAAGGTGGAGGCCCTGAGCAAGGGCATGAGCCAAAAGGTCCAGTTCATCGCGACTATCTGCACCCGGCCGCGGCTGCTGATTCTGGATGAGCCCTTCAGCGGCCTCGATCCCGTCAACGCCGATGTGCTGCGGGCGGCGGTGCTCGAGGTGCGCTCCCAGGGCACGACCGTCATCTTCAGCACGCACGACATGGGCGTGGCCGAGAAGATGTGCGATTCGATCTTCATGATCTTCCGCGGGCGCAAGGTTCTCGACGGGCCCCTGGCCGCCATCCAGGACCGTTGCGGCAACGACACGCTGCGCATTCGCTGTGACAACGGGCGCGCGGCCCTGAGCGAGCTGGCCGGCGTCGAAGCGATCAACGACTTCGGCCGGGTGCAGGAGCTGCGCATGGCGCGCGGGACCGATCCCCAGGCGCTGGTGCAGACGGTAATGGCGCGCACCCGCGTGCACAGCTTCGAAGTGGCCAAGCCCTCGCTGCATGACATCTTTGTGCGCATCGCAGGCCCGGAGGCGAAGGAGGCGACCCATGCGTAAGACGCTGCGACTGGCCCGCCGCGAGTACCTGGCGGCCGTGCGAACGAAGGGCTTCCTGATCGCGATCCTGGTGATGCCGCTCTTGATGGGGGGCAGCGCCCTGGGAATGCTGCTGCTGAAGGACCAGGTCGACACAACCGACAAGCGCGTGGCGGTCATCGACCGCTCGGGAGCCGTGGGCGAGGTTCTCCGCGTTGCGGCCGAGGCGCGCAACGAGTCGGAGGTCTTCGACGACGAATCGGGCGAGAAGGTTAAGCCGGCCTACGTGATCGATCTGGTGGCCCCCGAGGACGACGCCGGGGCCCAGCGCCTGGCATTGTCCGATCGGGTGCGTCGCGGCGAGCTGCACGCGTTTCTCGACATCGGTCCCGACGTCCTGGAGCCGGGCGGGGACCCGGAGCGCGCCCGGATCGCCTACTACGGCAAGAACGCCGCCATGGATGATCTGCGCACCTGGATGGGTTATCCGATCAACCAGCATCTGCGCCGGTCCCGTCTGGCGGAGGCCGGGGTCGATGAGGCCGCCATGGAAGCGCTTTTCCGGTGGATCCCCGTCGAGGGGCTGGGGCTGGTCTCGCTGGACGCCTCGGGTCAGGTCAAGGAGGCCCGGCGCAGCAGCGAGGCCGAGGCGATCCTGGTGCCGTTCGGTTTGGCGATGCTCATGTTCATGATGGTGATGATGGGAGCGATGCCTCAGCTCCAGTCGGTCATGGAGGAGAAGTCGCAGCGTATCGCCGAGGTCCTGCTCGGGTCGATCAAGCCCTTCGAGTTCATGATGGGCAAGATTCTCGGCGGTCTGGGTGTCACGATCACCGCTTCTTCGGTCTACGTGGTGGGCGGCGTCCTTGCCGCACGCCACTACGGGGTGAGCGAGTACGTGCCCTATCACATCCTGCCCTGGTTCTTCGCCTACATGCTGCTGGCGATCATGATGCTGGGCGCATTCCTCGCGGGCCTGGGCGCGGCCTGCAACGACGCCAAGGAGGCCCAGGGCGTGACGCTGCCGGCCATGATGCCGGTCATGATCCCGATGTTCGTCGCCATGCCGGTGCTGCGCGAGCCGCACAGCGCGTTCGCCACCGTCATGTCGCTGGTGCCGCCGTTCACGCCCATGCTGATGCTGCTGCGGCAGAGCGCGCCGGGAGGCGTGCCCGGCTGGCAGCCCTGGGTGGGCGTCGTGGGCGTGCTGCTGCTGACCCTGTTGACCGTATGGGCCGGCGGTCGCATCTTCCGCGTCGGGATCCTCATGCAGGGGACGCCGCCCAAGCTGGGCAACCTCGTGCGCTGGGCGGTGAGGGGCTAGCTCGGCGGGCTGCACCCGCAACGTGGCAAGAACGGTCAAGCACCCTCACGAGCCGCCGGTATAGAGTGGCATCAGGAGGGTGGACCATGAAGGCGATCACGTTCCAGGACTACCAGGCGCGCATGCTGCGGGTGCTGGTCCACATTCAAGAGAACCTGGACCGGGACCCCGGTCTGGAGGAGCTCGCGCGGGTGGCCCACTTCTCGCCCTACCACTTCCACCGCGTGTTCCGCGGGATGGTGGGGGAGTCGGTCAAGGCGCACCTGCGCCGCATTCGCCTGGAACGCGCGGCCCTGCGTCTGAAGCACGGCGCGGGGTCGATCACCGATGTCGCGCTGGAGGCCGGTTACGAGACGCACGAGGCCTTCACCCGGGCCTTTCGCGCCTTGATGGGCCAATCGCCCTCCGAGTACCGCGCCCGGCAACGCGCCGAGCTGCAAGCGGCCGCCCCGAGCGGCGTCCACTACGCACCGGACTGCCGGGTGCTCGCGTTTCAGCCCCTAACCACCGGAGGAGAACCCATGGACGTGAACATCGAGACCATGCCGCCGCGCCGCGTGGCCTTCGTGCGCCACATCGGACCCTATGCGCAGTGCGGACCCGCCTGGCGGACCCTGTGCGGCCGGCTGGGTCCGCTGGGCCGGCTGGGTCCGCAGACCGAGTTCTGGGGCCTGTGCCACGATGACCCCGAAGTGACGTCCCCCGAGCACCTCCGCTACGACGCCTGTGTGCCGGTCGACGAGGGCTTCCAGGCCGACGGAGAGGTGGGCGTGCAGGTCGTCGAAGGCGGTGAGTACGCCGTCACCATGCACCGGGGTGCCCACGAGAACCTGGGGCAAACCTATGCGCGGCTATGCGGTGAGTGGATTCCGCGCAGCGGACGCGCGGTGCGCGCGGCCCCGAGCATCGAGGTCTACCTGAACGATCCTCAGCAGACCCCTCCGGACCAACTGCTGACCCGGATTCACATGCCATTGGAGCCGATGGAGTAGACGCCGAGCCCAGCGGGGGTACGGGACCCGTCGACCTGGGCTGCACGAGCGGCGCGCCGGCCTCGCTTGCGCGTCGGCGCGCCGGTTGCAGCTAGTCGAAGTGGGCGTTGATCAGCGGCGTCCAGCGCAGCCCGCGGGGATTGTTGCCGGCGTAGTTGAGCAGACCGAGCTGCATGCCGTGCAGCTCGTCGGCGTAGTTGACCAGTCCGATGGTCAGACCGTGAACCTCGTCGCGGAAACGGGTCACGGCGGCCGCGCCGAAGCCCTCCAGCCGCTCGCCCCACAGGTATCCACCCGCGAGGTGGGCGCCGGTCATCGTCTCGGCTCGGATGCCGCCTGCCGTGGCCAGGAGACCCTGAGTCTCGTCGCCGCCCAGCCCCAGCCCGCTCAGGAACAGGCCCTGCAAGCGGTGGCCGCCCGCCCCCAGGCCGGCCACGAAGATGCCGGTCATGTCGTGGCCGCCCATGCCGAGGCCCGCGGTGAAGATGCCGGTCATGTCGTGGCCGCCCATACCGAGGCCGGCGGTGAAGATGCCGGTCATGTCGTGGCCGCCCATACCGAGGCCCGCGGTGAAGATGCCGGTCATGTCGTGGCCGCCCATGCCGAGGCCCGCGGTGAAGATGCCGGTCATGTCGTGGCCGCCCATGCCCAAGCCCGCCGCGCAGAGACCCGTGATGTCGCTGCCGCCCACGCCGAGACCGGCCACGAAAGCTCCGTCCATCCGGTTCGCGCCCATGCCCAGTCCAGCGGCGCCGAGCCCGGTGAAATGCCCGGAGCTGAAGCCAAAGAGGCCCACCGCGACGCCCTCGATGTCCGGCTCGCCTGTCCCGACCACCGAGAGGTACGCGCCCGAGATCCGATCGCCGGTGTTGCCGCCCAGGCCGAGCACCAGGCCCTCGTAGACCGCGCCCGGATTGCGGCCCGGCTTCCAGAGCGTGAGGTTCAGCCCCGAGATCCGCGCCACGCGACGATCGCTCCAGTTGAAGCGCAACCCGGTGAATTCCCTGCTGTTGCCGAAAGAGATGCCGTAGCTCTCGCTGGGCAGCTCCAGCGTCTGGGCGCTGGCGTGAACCGCCACCAGCGCTGCCAAGCACCCGAACAGGCGCCCGGCCGTCCCTCCGATTCCGCCACGCATGGATGTCCCCCCGGAAAGGTGTTGAGTCCGTACGACCGTCCAACGGGTGTAACGCTCCCTGTCGACGTAGACGAATGGGGTCCGGGGAAGGTTGCCCGCGCTCCCGCGAGACCCGACCCGAATAGGGTGTGCGCCGAACGGTACGTGTGACAGAATGGACGGTCGCGTCGTGAGCCATGCATCGACGCGGGCGTGACGCGGACACTGCTGAACGGCGTGGAACCGAAAGGGGGACCAGATGGAGGGCGTGCTGAGGAAGGCGACTCACCGAGCGAGGCCGCTGGCGGCTGTCCTGGGTCTACTAGGGCTCCTGTGGAGCGCTTCACCCGTCCTGGCCGGGGAAATCGTCATGGTCGATGGCGTCCCCCACGTCCGCAATCCGGCCGAGCCGCCCGAGGGCGTCGAGACCATGGAGCTCGAGGAACTCTGGCGAGCCGGGGGTGAGTCCGACGAGGAGACGCTCTTCGGGGTCATTGTTCAGGCGGTCTCGGACGAGGAGGGCAATCTCTATCTGCTCGACATGCAGCTCTCCGAGGTTCACGTCTTCGGTCCCGACGGGGCGAAGAAGGGCACGCTCAGCCGTCAGGGCGAGGGGCCCGGCGAGGTGCGCAATCCTTCCGACATGTTCTTCATGCCCGACGGCAGCCTCGGTCTGGTCCAGACGTTTCCGGGCAAGGTGATCAAGGTGAACCTCGATGGCACACCCGCCGGCACCATCACGATGGGGGGCAACGATCCCACCCAGGGCGGCTTCGTCGCGGTGATCGATGGGCAGTGCCGCGATGGGCACATGGTCTTCGCCGGCGTCAACATCGTGCCCGGCGAGACGCAGCTTCAGCAGACACGCAAGAGCTTCCTGGCCAGCTTCACTCAAGAAGGCGCCGAGCTGACGCGCTACTGGGAGCACAGCCAGTTCTTCGACTTCGCCGATCTGCGGACCGACGAGCGCGATCAGTACAACGTCTTCCCCCGGCGCTGGACGTTGGGCGCCGAGGGCCGGGTCTACGCCGCCACCGAGCGCGACGCTTACAAGATCAGCATCTTCGCCCAGGACGGCACCCTCGAGCGCGTGATCGAGCGGGAATTCGAGAACCGGAAACGCACCGAGGAGGAGATGGGTACCTACCGGCGGATCGCACAGGCGCAGGTGGCCAATCTTCCGGGAGAGCCCAAGGTCGAGATCGCCGACACGCCCGAGGCGATCCAGTCGGTCGAGCTCTGGAACAACGGCTCGATCTGGGTCACCAATGCCCGCGGCAACCACGATCAGCCCGAGGGGATCATGGCGACCTACGACGTGTTCGACCCCAAGGGCCACTTCGTGAAGCAGGTCGCGGTCGCCTGCGACGCCGACGGAAAGGACGACGCACTGCTGCGGGTCGGCTCCGATCGCATGGTTCTGATCACCGGGCTGCTGCCGGCCATCATGTCGATGCAGGGCGGGGGTGCGGCGGCGACCGGCGATGAGGAGCCGGCGCCGATGGAGGTCGTCTGCTACCGGATCAAGAGCTAGGCCGCCCGGTCGGGTTGCGACCGTGCGCCGGTCTTCGAGCGGGTCACGCGGGCCAGGTGCGTTTCCATCACCTCGCCCAGCTCACGGTGATCGACCGGCTTGGGAACGTAGGCGTCCATGCCCGCCGCCAGGCACCGCTCCCGATCGCCCTGCATGGCCAGGGCGGTCATCGCGATGATGACGGCGCGAGGCGTCTCGCCCTCCAGGCGGCGGATGGCGCGCGCCGCCTCGAACCCGTCCATCTCGGGGAGCTGACAATCCATCAGGATGATGTCGTGCCGGTGTGACCGAAAGGCCTCCACGGCCTCGCGCCCGTCGGCGACGGTGTCGGGGCGGTAGCCCAGACGCTTCAGGATGCGCAGGGCCACTTTGCGGTTGATCGGATCGTCCTCCACCAACAGGACGCGCACGGCTCGGCGGCGAGTCTCGAACAGGCTGTGGCGGGTGATCAGGTCGCGACGGTGCGCCCGATCGGGTCCGCGCTGCTGGCGGCCGAAGCACTCCTCCAGGCAGGTGCGCAGGTGGCCGTGGCGGATCGGCTTGGTCAGGTAGGCGCTGGCTCCGATGCGCCGCGCCAGGGCGGCGTCCCCGCGCTGGCCGTTGGCGGTCAGCAGCACGACCGAGGTGCGGCAGAGTGCGGGGTCGGCCTTGATGGCGCGACAGAGATCGGCGCCGTTCATGCCGCTCAAGTGAAGCTCGACCAGCGCCAGGTCGAAGGCCCTCTCCTCGGTGCGGGACCCCTCCAGGGCCTGCAGGGCCGCCTCGGCCCCCTCCACGGGCACGCTCTCGCAGCCCCACGACTGAAGCTGCAGATGCAGGATCTCGCGCGTGCCGGCATCGTCGTCCACGACCAGCACGCGCTTGCCGCGCGTGTCACCGCGCGCCACCTCCCGCCGCTGCACATCCGCGGGCTGCTTTGCCAGGCTCACCGTGAACCAGAACTCGCTGCCCTGTCCTTCCGCGCTCGTGAACCCCATCGCTCCGCCCATCATCTGGACCAGCCGCTGGCTGATGGCCAGGCCCAAGCCGGTGCCGCCGAACCTGCGCCCGGTGGATGCGTCGGCCTGGGAGAAGGACTGAAAAATCCGGCCGCGTCGCTCGGCGGGGATGCCGATCCCGGTGTCACGCACGATGAAGCGCACGACCTGTCGATCGTCGCGCTGATCGTCCAGACGTCCCTCGACCGTCACGCGCCCGCGTTCGGTGAACTTGACGGCGTTGCCGACCAGGTTGATCAAGATCTGCCGCAGCCGACCCGGATCGCCGGTCAGGAAGGGATAGACCTCGGGACGGATCACGCCGCTGAACGCCAGCCCCTTCTGCTCGGCCTTGTAGAGGAGGACGTCGAGGACCTCGTCCAGGGTCGCGCGAAGGTCGAAGTCGATCGACTCGAGATCCAATCTGCCGGCTTCGATCTTGGAGAAGTCGAGGATGTCGTTTACGAGCGCCAGCAGGGCGTCGCTCGAGGTCTGCAGGATCTCCGCGTATTCCCGTTGCTCCGGCGAGAGCTCGGTCTGCAGCAGCAGGCCGGTCATCCCGATGACGCCGTTGAGTGGGGTGCGGATCTCATGGCTCATGGCGGCGAGAAACTCGCCCTTGGCGCGACTGGCCTCGGCAGCCCTCTGCGCCTGACGCGTCGCCTGTTCGCGGGCCAAGCGCTCGGCGCGGACGATCCGTTCGGCCCGCAGGCGGTCGGCGCGCAGCAGCCGCTCGGCGCGGCAGGCCTCGGTTACGTCGGTGAAGGTGCCGGCCATCAGCACGCGGCCGGTCGGCGCGAACGAAAGGGGCTCGCCCCGGGTGGCAATCCGCCGCACCCGTCCGTCGGGCCGCAGCCAGCGGTGCTCGAGGCCGAAGGGCCGCCGATCCGCCCCGGCCCGCTCCATGACGCGGCAGACCTCGGCCCGGTCCTCCGGGTGGACGAAGGCCTGGAAGCCTCCCCGCGTGCAGTCGAAGGCGTCGCCTGAGACCCCCAGCTTGCGTTGGGCCTGCTCGGACCAGGCCATGCGATCGCTGCCGGGGTCCCAGATCCACGCCCCGGCGTCTGCGGACCGCTCGCCGGCGGGTGCCGCCTCTTCCGGGCCGCGTCGGGTCTCGCCGGGAAGGTCTGGTCGAGCTCCTGGTTTCACGCGATGATGGTTCCTTGCGAATCCGGCCACGAGCCCGAGGGCTCGAGGCGTTGCCGGTGGTGTCGCCCGGACGCTCCTGGTAGATCTAATCGTTGGGTTTGACTCTCATCGTGAGCCACACTTGCGGCGGGAGAGAATCGCTACGGCCGGTGTTCCACGGTCGGAGGATCCGGGGGGACGGCCCCCATTGCCGGCGATGGAGGAGGAAGGCATGCGGCGCATGTGGATACGGGCGCGGACAAAGCACGTACGGCTTACCGCGTTCGCACTGTTGATGTTGGGACTGTCGTCCTGCGGCGGCGGCGACCGCGGGCGGGACGAGGCGGGCCAAGTGAAGACCGGGGAGGGCCATGTGGTGATGATTGCGGACCAGGAGGAACTCAGCCGCCGCCTGGCGGAGGCCGGGGACCAGCTCGTCCTGGTGGATCTGTATGCCGATTGGTGTGGCCCCTGCCGATTGCTCTCGCCGGTGTTGGAGGAGATCGCGCGGGAGCGGGCCGACCAGGTGTCGGTCTTCAAGGTCAACGTCGATGAGAACCGCGAGCTGGCCCGGGCCTTTGGCGTGACCGGAATCCCCCTGGTCGTCTTCCTCAGGGGTGGCGAGCGCGTGCACGCCATCACGGGCGTTCATCCCAAGGCCACGTACCTGCGCGCAATCGAGCGATTCGGCGCGGTGGCGCAGACTCCGGCGACCGAGACGCCCGATGGGGAGTTGATCGACGGCGTGCGCGTGATCCGCATTGGCTCGGGTGTCGATCTGGGGCCGCTGCAGGTCTTCCGCGGGGAGACGGTGCGGCTGGTGGTCGAGGCGACCGGCTGGCCGTTCCAGCTCAGCATTCCAGCCTTCGACATCCTCGAACGGGCGCCGGAGGACCGGGCTCTCGAGGTGTCCTTCAAGACGGCGGAGGTGGGCGTCTTTCCGGTCTTCTGCAACGGTCGCTGTCCCGCGGGGGACGGCGCCCGCGTGGGGCAGATCGTGGTGGTGCCCCTGACCTCCGTTGGGGAGACGCGCTTCACGGAGCTGACGACCGAAGAAGCCCGGGCCCTGATCGCGCGCGACGATCCCCTGATTCTCGACGTGCGGACGCCCCAGGAGTTCTATTCCGGACACCTGGAGAAGGCGACCCTGATTCCGCTTCAGCAGTTGGAGCCAAGGGTGGAGGAGATCGAGGCGCACCGGGATCGCCCGGTGCTGCTCTACTGCCGCTCGGGCAACCGGAGCACGGTGGCCGCCGAGATCCTGATGCGCCACGGCTTCAAGGATCTGTACAACCTGCGCTATGGCATCCGCGATTGGATCCAGGAGGGCCACCCGGTGGTGGATGCCTCCGGATCGATGGCCGCGAAGTCCTAGCCACAAGAGGCGGCGGCGCCCCTTGGCCCGGCGGGGCGTGACCGGCCTCCGATCCGCGGGTCAGCGTTGCCATCCGAACCGCTCCACCATGGTCCGGTAGCCGGGCTCGGATCCCTCCGGATAGCGCGCCTTCCAGCGCCGGTAGATCGCGCGCAAGCGGTCCGGAGAAGCATCCTCCTCCAGCAGGGGCGCCAGCGTCGATAGGAGGAAGTCGGAGTCGGCATAGCTGAAGTAGGCCCACGAGAGAATGGGGCTCGCGCTCCAGCGCGCCTGATAGACGCGGTCGCCGTCGGACGCCAGCATGGCGATCAGGTGCTGTTCACCGTCGATGAAGAGCGAGAGCCACTGCACCGCCCAGCGGCGCAGGAGATCGGCGCTGCTGCGGTTGAGGATCACGTCGACCCCGCTCACGTCCGCGGGCTCGTAGACCTGCACCGCCAAGCGCACCCCGCGTCGAACCGCGGCGCGAATCTCATCCTCGAGCTGGCGCAAGGGCTCGGGAAAGAGATCCAGGAACCCGACCTCGCGGCTACCCCTCAGCATCTGCCGGCACCGGCTGTAGACCTGGTCCACCGTCTGCAACGCGTAGACCCGACTGTCGTCGGGTGAGCACCCCAGTTCCCGCACCGCTTCGGCCACCTGGGCCCGTTGCTCCTGAAACCGATGGGCCATCTGCTCGAGCAACTCATCCGGGGGAACCGCTCGGCACAGGCGGGCGTCTCCGTCGTCCACGAGGATGGCGCCCTTGGCCTGCAGGGAAGCCAGGGCTTTGTAGGTGTTCGTCTTCGACCGGCCGATCCCCTTGGAGATCTTGTAGCCGGTGGCAGGGGAGTGCTGGATGAGAAAGACGTAGATTTCGGCCTCGAGCTGGGTGAGCCCGATGTCGCGGAAGAGACGCACGCATTCACTCGATCCCATGGCGCTGCCCCTATCGGATGGTCTCACGGGTCGATGGGATTGCCAGCGCGAAGCCACGATGGTGGCGACTCTACACCGTGATGCGGTTGGCCAGAAGGGTGGAAGTGGAGGGGGAGGGAGCCGTCTCGACCAGAGATCGGCCGGCCGGGCGATTCCCGGCGTGGGCGCGACCCCGCGCTCACGCGACGTCCGCCGCGCGCACGGGGGGGGACGCTAGGAGTCCTCGACGTGGACGAACGGACGCAGCACACGGCCAATGCACTTCAGCATCCCGCCCATGCCCAGACCGTTGTCCAAGGGCTTGTAGGTGCACTCCACGCCGCCCAAGCGGACCCCCACCGTGGGTGTCGTGGCCCCGTCACCGCCTCCCAGCCCGCTGAGGGACACCTCGCAGCCGGCGATCTCGAAGGTCACGCTCAAGCCCGGGCAGTCCGCCGCCGCAGCGTCCGCCGCCAGGATAGGGGAGGTCAGCAGCAGGATCGTCAGAATGCTACCGATCCAAACCGCCCTGCGCGCGGCCAGCCATCCGGCGACCCGGCCGCTTGTCGATCTGTCCGCCATGCGTTGCATCGTTTCCTCTCCGCTCACGTGGAATTCCCTGCACTGCCTGCGAAACGTTGCTGCATATCTCGAAAGCCGTTGGAAATGAAAGCCGGGAAGGCCTCCGTCCAATGGCGATACTCCTCGCGCATCTCGGCGCTGCCGGCGCCGGCCTCCATCAGGTTGACCAGATCATTGGCCAGCAGCGTCCACTTCGCGTAGCTGGCCTGGCCCCAGGAGAGCAGCAGGCTGGCCGTCCACACCCCCTGGTGCAATCGCTCCTCGCTGCGGTCGAGGGCGGCCAGCAGGCTTTCGCGCCCGTCGGTGAAGACCGACATCCAGGAGATGGGCAGCATCTGCTCGGTCTGCTCGCTGCCCACCGCCACCGTGGTGCGCACCCCCGGAATCTGCGTCGGCTCGTATGCCATCAGCAAGACGCGCACACCCCGGGCCGCGGCCTTGCGGATGTCTTCCCGAAGCTGTGCGAGCGGTCCGGGAAACAGGTCCAGCACGGCGATCGAGCGGCACTCGGCCAACATGATCCGGGCGCGCTCGAAGACCTGGGCGGCCGTGGTCAGACGGTAGACGCGCTCGTCGCTCTCGGACGGGATCAGGTCGCGCAACGATGCGCTGGCTTCCTGCCGCTGCCGGCCGAAGTCGCGCTCCAACCGGTCGAGCAGCTCCTCGGGCGCAATCGCCCGGCATTGACGCCCTTCGGCGTCATCGACGACCACCGCGCCGCGGGCCTGGAGAGAGGCCAGGGTCTTGTAGGTCGCGCCCTGGGTACGGCCGATCGCCTTGGCGATCGCGTATCCGGTGGCGGGTGAGTGCTGCACGAGGTGAACGTAAACCTCGGCCTCGACTCGCGTAAACCCTAGTTTTTCAATGGCTTTCACGCCCGCCTCGGTGCTCAAGCGCCTCCTCCGCGTCGGCGGCCCTCTCCGTTCCTGATGTTGCTACTCTACTAGTAGAATAGTATAGCGGGGGCCCGCGGAACTGTCCAGCTATTCTTGTGACGGCTGAAAGGAGCCTTTCGTTCAATTGGACGACGCCCCAGGCTCGTTCTTCCGCGCGATTCTCTCGGCGGCCCTGCGTCTCGCGCCCCAGGCCGCGGACGGCCAGAGCCGCGTGGGCTGGGTCCCGACGGTTTACGTCGAGGGTGCGCGCGGCTGGGTGCACGGGGGATCATCGCCACGCTGATGGACGAGGCCGTAGGCCTACGCCGCCCGCAGTCTCGCGCGCCGGAGGGGGGCCGGAAGACTAGAACTGGATCCCCACGTAGTAGCCCGGCCACACGCGCACCCAGGTGCGGTCGCTCTTCTCGTCGTGCCAGAGGTCGCCGCCCACCAGGTCGCCGCCGTCGTTGCGCCGCGAGGTGAAGACGTTGACCGTGGCGCCGGCCGTGAGGGCCAGGCGCGGCGCGATCCGCCAGCCGAAGCCCACGCGGCCCTTGTTCAGCAAGTGCAGGTCGCGGTCGGATCGCTGGTCGCCCTCGCGCTCGTCCTCGAAGATGTAGTAGGAGAGCGCCTCCACCGTGCCGAAGACCGACCCGCTCAGCGGCACGTGGGCGCCCCAGCCGAAACCGGCCAGCCACCGCTCGTTCTCTCCCGGTGACTCGACGCCCCCGGCGAAGATCGAGTAGATGCTGCGGTTGCCGAGCTGCACGCCGACCATCGGGCCGCCGGCGTCGGTGTGCCACACGGCGGGGCGATGCCGTCCCCGTTGCACCAGGCTGAGCACCCCGACCGGAGCGCCGGCGACATCTTGGGCGACGTTGAGGACGCCGATCTGCGCGCCCGAGACCGTGCGCGCCACATTGACCACGCCGATCTGCGCACCTTCGGCGTGGCCACTCACGTTGACGACGGAGAGCTGGAGTCCCCGCAAGGAAGGGGCGTAGTTGCCCAGCCCGCTGGCCTGCACGCCTTCGCAACGACCCAGGCTGATGCTGGCCAAGCCGGCCCCCTGGAAGAAGCCGACATCACCTTCCACGACGTTGAGCGCCCCCCACTGCATGCCCTGGAATGCGCCGCCGATGGAGTTGGCCAAACCCGCCCATTGGATCGCGCGCACATCCCCGCGGACACGGTTGATCAGACCCGAGAACTGCGCCCCTTCGAGGTCGCCCTCGACCAGATTGAGGCCGCCGGCGATCTGCAGGCCGTCGACGTTGCCCAGGTTCCAGTTGCCGACGTAGCCGATCTCGAAGCCGTTGACACCCGCGTTGCGTCCGAGGGTCAGATTGAGTGAGATGTCGCTCACGGTGCGCTCCGCCTCGGGCCCCGCGGTGCTCATGCCCGGCCACAGGCTGGCGGTGAAGTCTCGGTGAAGGACCTGGGTCTCCTCGATCGTTGCCTCGGGGGTGGGTGGGAACTCGCCGCGCGCGGCGGTCGCCTCGGGGGTCATCGGGATCAGATCGGCCATCTCCAGCCGCGTGAGCCCTTCCTCGGGCAGGTGGATCGCAGCGGTGTAGTAGCGACCGTCGTGGTCGAGAAAGACGCGGTAGTCGCCGGCATCCAAGCCCAGCTCGATGTGCCGTCCCTGGGGCTTGTGCAGCTCCACCACCAGAGCGTCCTGCGCGTCGCGCACGTGGAGGCGACCCTGCACCGATTCGGTCAGCACCAATCCGGCGCTGCTCGTGCGCAGATCGGTCATCACCAGATCGCCGGCGCCGACCATCTGGATGTCGTACCCGGGATGCTGGGGTCCGCTGAGCGTGCCCTCGGTGCGGGCGAGGGTGGTGTGAAAGGCGAACTGGTAAGCCTCGTTCAGCGTCACGCGCCGGTCCTGGGTGACGTCGGCCGCTCCGCGCAAACCGGTGACCAGGGCGTGGGTGAAGAAGCTGCCGCGGATGCGGTCCGATTCCTGCGCCGCCTCGTCGTGGGAGCTGGAGGTGAGGAACGCATGGCCCTTCATCTTGGCCGACGCGTCCATCAGAAACGGCGGTCGCCGGCGGCCCCCTTTCAGCCGCGTGAACGCGCCCGAGGCGCAGCTATCCAGGATGATGATCCGCACGTCGGCCGACACGGCGTTCACCGCCGCGCGCAAGTCGGTATAGGACAGGAGCTCCTCGCCCAGCCGCAATCCTTGGTCGTCGGAGTGTCCGGAGTAGTAGAGAATCAACTCCACGCGGCTGTGCTCTCGGGCGGCCGCGGCGATGCGGCCCTCGAGCTCGCCGAGCGACTGTCGCAGCGCCGCCGGTCCGGCGTCGAGCAGCAGCAGCCGGTCTTCGGGGTCGACGCCGCCCAGGTTCTCGAATACCCGCGCGACCGTCTGCGCGTCGGTGGCGGCGTAGTGCAGCGTGACCCGATTCGCCCCGCCGTCGTTGTTGCCCAGCGCCAGGAGGAAGCGGCGCACGGAGAAGACCTCGTCCTGTTCCTGGGCGCCGGCCGGCCCCCAGAGGGCCGCCCACAGCAGGGCCGACGCGATGCAGAGCAGACGCTTCATGGGCGCGACTCCTTCTTGCGGAGTATCCGGGCGTGTTGGTCGAGGCCGTCGGGCAGCGCGAGCAGATCGTGGGCCGCCCGCTCGGGTGATCGGGCCAGCTCCCGCGCGGCGGCCAGCACGGCGGCCGCGTCGATCGGACCCTCGGATGTGATCAGAAAGAAGCGCTCGAAGTCGGGCGCATCGTCCAGTTCGTAGGCATGGGGCAGAAGCTGCTCGCCGCCCTCGGCGAGCTGGGTCGACCCCCGGGCGGTGGCGGGGAAGTGAAGCACCACCTCGCCCCGGCCGTCGATCGAGAGGATCACCGCGTGGCGCGCCGCCAGCGGCACGACGCCGAGCTGCAGCACATCGCCCGCGCGGGCGACGTCCCCATCGGCCAGGGCGTCGAACCCTTCGCCGGCGCGGCGGTAGAGCCGCAGATGGGTCTCGCCCTTGGCACGGGTCGTCTCGGTCGCGGTTGCGGCGACGGAAGGCGCCTCCGGGACCGGCGGCGTCCGATCCGGTCGCACCACCAGCAGCAGCAGGACGGCCGCCGCGGCCACGGCCGGCGCCAGCAGCATCCAGCGGGGCGCCTGTCGCGCGGGAGCCGGACCTTCGGCGGCAGGCGCCGCATCGGCGGCATCGACCCGGCGGGTGACCTCGGCCGCGAAGACCTCGGGCGGCGTGGCCTCCAGGATCTCCTCGTTCGACCGGTGCAGCGACTCGAAGCGCTCGCGCAACCGCCGGTCGGTCCGCAAGCGATGAGCCAGCGCCTCCTGCTCGTCCGGCGGCAGCTCCCCCAGCGCATACAGCTCCAGCAGATAGGTGGGGACGGCGTTGGGCGCATCGGTCATGATCCTGCTCCTTCCATCTCGAGCGCCCGGGCGCGCAGCATGCGGAGGCGCTTGCGCACGCCCGACACCGAGAGACCCACTTCCCGCGCCACCTGCTCGAGCGTCAGGCCGTCGCGGTAGTGCAGCACGGCGATGAGCCGCGTCGAGGGTCGCTCGCGGCGGAAGATCCGATCCAGGCGCAGGCTGGCGAAGATGCCCGCCTCGCTGTCGGAGGCGCAGGCGATGCGCTGGAGCAGCGCGTCGTCGGCGTCTTCAGGATGCCGGCGCTGAGAGCGCAAGATGTTCAGGCACACATGGGTCGCCATCCGCATCAGCAGTCCCGCCGGCGCGCTGTCGGTCAGGCGGTCCTGGTTGCGCACGAGCTGGACGAACACGTCCTGCGCTGCTTCCATCGCCCTCTCCTCGTTGCGCAGCATCTCCCGGCAACGGCGGACCACCATCGGCCCGTAGCGCCGGTACCATGCCTCGACATCGATCGGCACCGCACCTCCCTCCTGCGACTACCCCCGACAACACCGGGTCCGCCCGAATCTGTCACCCCCGATCGCGGCCGATCCGTGCCGGCGACGTCGATGCTCCCCGACGGACGGACTGCGCCAAGCGAAAGGGTAGGGTCTTCCGGCGCCGCGCTGCGCATCGGGATCCGCCCCGCGAGCCGCGGGTGGGCCAGGGCGCTAGAAGAGCTGCCCGGGTGTCAGAAGATCTGCCCGATCGCGTCCTTGAAGTCGCGGGTGAGGAACTGCACGCGCCCGATCAGAAGCGAGACGCGCGCCATGACCGTGTAGCCGAAGGAAGCGCCGAAGCCGGCCATGATGCAGAGCCGCCCGAAGTAGGCGAAGCGGCCCACCGCCCCCTTGTGCTCCACCGAGAAGAGGAAGAAGACCAGGCAGGCCAGCGTTCCCACGACCAGGAAGATCGCCCCGATCGAGGCGCCCAGGTTGCTCGTGAAGGTGCCGTTGGGATCCAGCGCGACCAGGCTGCGCACCGTGCCCTCGGTTTGCTGGAGGATGCGCCCCTCGAGCGTGGCCGGGATGCTGAGCCCCGAGCTGGCGCCCAGCAGGAAGGCCAGCGACCAGCGGCTCAGCCAGCCGTGCTTGGGCGTGAAGCGGGTGAAGAGCAGGATGCCGAAGATCAGGGGGATCAGGTAGTCGTACTTGCCCTGGTAAAGGATGTTGTCCCAGATCTTGGGCAGGAAGATGTTGTTGTAGTAGGTGATGATGATGAAGCCGACCGAGATGCCGACCGCCAGGTGCTCGGCCATCTTGTAGAAGGGATTGTCCCGGTAGAGGAAGGAGTAGATGGCCAGGGTGACCAGCCCTGCCAGCAGGGTCCACACGATGTTGAAGCCCCCTGATTCCATCTAGCCTCTCCTCCGGGCCGCGCACGATGCACGGCGATGCGTCTGCAAGCCGTCCATCTAGGCGCCCCTCCTGCGGGCCGTCAGGTAGGCGACGTTGCCCAGCACGATGAACAGGATGATCAGGTAGTGGATCACCTTCTGGGACCGCATGCCGTTGGTCCCGTCGCCCAGCTTGCCCACGCGCTTCTCGTACTCGGCCGCTCCTTTGAGACCTCCCAGCACGCCCTTGATCTGCCCGCTCTGGTAGAAGGGCTGGATGTCGGCCGTGTAGACGGCCGTGAGACCGGTCAGGACGGTCAGGCCGTAGCGCGACCCCGGGTAGATCGCCCAGAACTCGCCGACCGCGGTGGACGCCAGGCTGAGCACCGCCGGGATCTGGTCGTAGTTCTGGATGTTCTCCATCATCGGGATCTCATCGATCGGCGTTCCGTAGTAGTCCTTCGGGAACGTGCGCTTGATGTCCTCACCCATCTGGAGCATGGCCACCGCCGCGTTGGGCTGAAAGCCCAGGAAGGCCCAGTCGATGTCCCGCTTGCGGTCGTACTGGGCGGCGATCCGCGGCACCACGTCAGCCGCGATGCCGGCCCCCAGGCCGGTGTACTGCAGGCTGATCACCAGGACACGGATGTTGCGCGAGAAGCAGTGGTGCAGCACGGCCTCGGCCATCGGCGTCAATTCGGCCGAAGCGGCCGGGTCGTAGTCGAAGGAGAGCAGGAGCGGGTTCGCGTCGGGCTGGATCTGATCGATGATCCGGAAGGTGTCCTCCACCTCGCGGGAGACATCCACGCGGACGGGCGGCCAGGCCACGTAGAACGGAATGACCACGCCGATGAACACCAGCGTGAAGATCACCCGTCGGTCCAGCTTGAGCATCCGGTCCAGGAGCGTCGGTGTCTCCATCGGCTACTCCTTCCCGGACCCCAGATAGGACCGCTCGATGCCCATCACCACCTTGAGCGCGGTCGAGGCCATGCCCAGACCCACGCCCAGAATGATCGCCCGCTTCGCCACCAGGTTGGGGTTGTCCAGAATCCAGCGGGCGATCGCGGGGATGCCCAGGGAGGCGCCCTCGTCGAGCCGGCCGATCATGACGATGACCGCGGCGATGAGCAGAATGGTTGCATCGACGCTGCGCGTGCGGAAGGCGCGGAAAGCCGCCGAGGCCAGATAGAAGGCCAGCAGCGAGAACATCGTCGCCTGCACCGGCAGCAGGATGGCGTTGAAGAGGTCCTGATACAGCGTGCCTTCGCCCCGTCCGCCGATGAAACCGGCCAGGAGCATCACCGTCAGCCCGACCAGCGCGGCCAGGCTGTAGACCCAGTCCTTGTGCCGCTTGCGCTCGGGCCCCGAACGCTGCACGCGGTGGGTGTGGCGCTGGATGACGCTGGCCAGTCCCAGGATGATCGAGAAGGCGTAGACGATCTGCATGTAGTCGTTGATGCGGTCGTAGTAGGGCAGGAACGCGGGCACGAAGTACTGGATGGCCATGAAGCTGCCGGCCAGGAAGCAGATCGTCAGCGGTACGCGCGTCCTCATCATCCGCCCGACCCCCTCACGCGCAAGATCTCGTTGACCCAAGCGATCGGCTCACCGCGCACCAGCGCGCCGGCGGTCATCAGGGCCACGCCGACGATGATCATCAGAATGCAGAGCAGCTTGTAGTAGTCCTGCCCTTTCAGGCTGCCCAGCAGCGTCGGCTCGCGGCCGATGTAGGCGCTGGCCGCGTAGAGCTCCTCGCCGATGATGGTGTAGTCGCAGGCGGTGACGAAGAAGGGTAGCTGCGTGATGGCGTCGGTGCCGGCGATCTGGATCGCCCCCACCGAGGCGCCGGTCTCGGCCAGTACGAGCGACTCGGCGTAGAACATCCCCAGCAGCAGATTGGCCCCGGGCCGCTCGCGCACCATCGTGCCGCAGACGGCCGCCGCGTAGGTGAACTGGTCGTTGGTGACGAAGTAGATGTCCTCGGGCCGGTAGTTGTGGGGGAAGCCGGCGGCGATGAAGGCCTCCTTGACGACGTCCTGCGTAACCGGATAGACGATCGGGTCGCGGTTGGGAATCAGGATGCGCGCCTGGTAGCGGGCGATCTTCTTGGCCACCTCGGAGAGGATGTTGAGCGAGGCGATCGTGGCTACGTCCTGGATGGTGCTGATGCCGGGAATGTAGAGTGTCGGCCGGCCCATCTCGGTGCAGCGCCCGACGGCCTCGTCGATGGCGTCGAGGCCCGCGATGCGGCGGATCTTGAGCTCGCGACCCCGGCGGGCGACGTGGATGAAGCCCAGGATCATCGCCACGAAGATGATGACCGCCACGAGCGTGTTGAGCTTGTTCGTGTAGAACCACTGCCGCGCGGGCGCCACCGGGGCCGAGGGCTCCGTGCTCGCCCGCATGCCGTCGGGACCATGCGTCTCGATCATGTAGACGTAGCTGCGGCCGGGGCGCAGTCCGGTGTCGTCGTAGCTGAAGCTCTCGGTGCGCAGGCGGGCCGGGAACGACTTCACCACGGCGAAGCTGTCCACCCCGGGATCCTGCCGCAGGATGACGTAACGGTCGACGGTGGGCGCATCCATCGCGTCACCGGGCGCGCGCCCGAACTGGATGCGCAGCGCGGTGCCGGCGTCGAGCGGCTTGTCTTCCACGGAGAAACCGGTGACGGGGGCGACGGCCGATGCAACTGCAGCAAGGGGGAGTGCGAGCGCGAGCAGCACCAAGGCGATGATCTCGGATGTCCGCTGTGTCCGTGCTAGGCCCAAGCCGGTGCGTTCCACGCGCCCCTCGTCCTCCACCAAGACCTCATGGGAATGCCCGTCGCCTATTCGCAGCGGATCCTAACAGGATCGACGCTCCGGTGCAAACCCGCGTCGGCTGCGGGGCCGGATCCCGCTTCTTCGGCCGCCCCGTCAGCGCAGCACCAACACGCGTGCCCGGGCCGCGCCGCGTGCGCTCTGCCAGTGGAGCCAGTAGACGCCGCCCGGCACGAGATGCCCGCTTCGGTCGTGTCCGTCCCAGTGGAGGCGGTGCGCGCCGGGGGCCGCGTGCGCGCCGTCGAGAAGCGTAACGATACGCCGGCCGTCGGGACCAAAAAGGGCGAGGGTGCCGCGCGCCTGGGCGGGCAGGTGGAGCCGGATCGAGGCGCCCGACAGCACCGGGTTGGGGGAGATCTCCAGCCGGGGACCCGCTGCGCGGGCGGTGGGCCCGGCGGGGTCCACCGCCGGACCTCTCACCCCGGAGGTCGACGGCACACCGGTGAAGGACAGATCGTCGAGATACCAGCCGCGGCGCACGACGTTGCGGTCCGAGCCGAACTGCCATCGCAGGCGCACCCACTGTCCACACAGCGCGTCCAGCGCGAAGGTGCGCTCCACCCAGGCGCCGGTCGTGCCGGTGAAGGCCTGCTGGCCGCCGATCGGGTTGCAGTTGCCGTCGACGATGCCGTCGTAGCCCTCGGCGGGCGCGACCAGGCTCCAGCTCTGGCCGCCGTCGGTCGATGCGCGCAGGTGTCCGCCGTCGCTGGCCGCCTCGTTCTCATACCAGGTCCAGCAGCGCAGCGTGGCCGCCTCGAAGTGGACCAGACTGAGCGGCGGCGCGTCGAGGCGATCGTCGGCGCAGGCGTCGTAGTCCTCGCCCAGCACCGTGCCCCAGACCCGGCTCCCTGAGTGGGCGCCGGCCATGGCGTCGCTGCCCCAGGCCCACTCGCCGAACGGGTCGAGCCCTTCGCCGGAGGTCTCGAAGTCCCAGACGTCGGCCAGGGTGAAGTCGACGCCGTGCGCGGCCTCGCCCTGCGCCAAGAACAAGGTGCGTCCGCGGGGCATCCGGTCGGGCAGCGAGGCGCAGAGCGCGAGGGTGCCCGGCCAGACCGGATCGAGGACGTAGACGCCGTCGGGGCCGGTGAGCGCGCTGGCCGTCTGTCCCTCGATCTCCACCCTGGCGCCCGGCAGGGGTGCGCCGCCGGGCGAGCGCACCGTGCCGCTGAGGCTGCCGGCCACGAGCGGATCGAGCATCAGGTCGAGCGCCACGACGGCGCCGCCGGTGACGCTCACCATCACCGTGTCGGGCCAGCAGCCGGACGTCCCGGCGACCAGGGTGTACGCGCCGGGAAAGATCTCGCCGAAGGCATACTGGCCGTCGGCTCCGGTCACCTGCACCGGATACCCGGTGCCCACCAGACGCAGCGTCGTGTTCGACGGATCGCCGCCCCCCGCGATCGACACGGTGCCCTGAATGCCGCCGGGGAGGTCCTGCACCTGGGCGAGCTGGGCGGCGGCGATGGCGTTGGTCACCGTGATCTGGCGCCACAGCCAAGGGTCCAACCGGTCGACGCGGTCGCAGAACCGGTGGTAGCAGGGGTTGCTGTCCCACTCGTTCTCGATCGACAGCACGGCGGGAAAGCCGTGGTTGTGAAACGGCACGTGATCGGAGCCGAAGCCTTCGCCGGGATAGCGGTAGATGGTGAGCCCGGCGTGGTCGACCGCGACCTGCTCGAGCAGATCCATCATCCAGACCGAGCTCGTGCCCTCGTAGAACCCCTCGAGCCAGAGGTCCTCGCCCTGGGGGTCGTGGTAGCCGGTCATGTCCATGTTGAAGACGCCGCGGATGTCCATCCCCTGCAGCTCGGCCTCCGACGCGAAGTGCTCGCTGCCGTGCAGGCCCTGCTCCTCGGCGGAGAAGCAGATGAAGATGAGGGTGTAGTCGGTCGTCACGGGCGCCAGCAGGCGCGCGATCTCCAGGACGGCCGCGGCGCCCGAGCCGTTGTCGTCGGCGCCGGGGGCCAGGTTCTGCGGGTCGGGCGAGGTCGAGTCGAGGTGGCCGCCGACGATGTAGATGCGGTCGGGGTCGACCGCGCCCTCCTTGATGGCGACCACGTTCTTCAGCTCGTACGACATGTAGGTGAACGGATCGAACCAGGCCGTCAGGCCGGCCGCTTCGAAGGCGGCCTTGGCGTAGGCGCAGGCCAGCTCCATCTGGGGCGTCCAGGAGTGGCGCGTCTGCAGCTCGGTCGACAGATAGTCGAGGTCGCCGGACATCCGGTCCGCACGCACCGCCCCGGCGAGCGCGCTCCAGAGGTCCCGTGCGGCTCCGGGGAGCGTGCTCATGGGCTCGCCGCGGTCGATCGCCTCGGGCGGTCGCCGGGGCACGACGCGCTGGGCCCGGCCTCCGGGGCCCGCCTTGAAGGGCCAGTCGCCCGGGGCTAGCTGCAGCAGGGCCACCGCGCGGTCCGCATCCAGGACCAGCGGGTCGCGGGGGGGAGGACCGGCGTGGGCAGCGCCGCCGGCGGACCAGCCCGCGGGCCAGACGCCGGCGCGCAGCGCCTCGAGCTCGCGGTGCGGCACGAGGAGATAGACCGATCCCTCCCGGTGTCCGCCCACCGCCGTGACGGCCGGATCGTCCAGCCACCTGCTGCCGGCCGGCAGCAGGCCCAGCGAGCGGCCGGCAAAGGTGTGCAGCACTCGCCAGTCGGGCACGTCGCCGGCGGATCCACCCTCCCAAGATGCTACAATAAAATCGTTTACGCTTGAATCTTCAGGCTCGGCGCGAGACCCGTCCGCGCTCGCGGCGATGGCGGCCAGGGTCAGCGCAAAGGCCCATGATAGGGCGAGTGTCTTTCGGATCCAGACCATCGTGGTGCTCCTCGGGTCGCCCGCCGAAGGGCGCCTGGCGGGTTCTGAGACGACCGCAGCCCCAAGTGTACCATGTCACGCCCGCCGCCGGCCCGGGCGGGTGAGTGCCGGGGCGTGCCGGCCGTTGCCGGCGTGGGGGACCGGTCGCTAGAGGAAGGCCCGCAGGCGGCGATAGGTGCCGGGGAAGTACTCCTCGAAGAGGCGATCCATATCGTCGATCGCCGCCCGCAGCAGGGCCACCTTCTCGTGATAGGGCTGGAAGGCGCTCTTGAAGCCGCTGATCAAGATGCCGCGCAGGTCGTAGATGCTGAGCTGGAACGTTCGGCAGGCCAGATCCAGCTCCTTGGTGACCGAGGTGTTGGAGACCAGCCGGTTGTCGGTGTTGATCGTCACGCGCAGCCCCGCATCGAAGTAGATCCGAAACGGGTGGCTGTGGATGCTGGTGGTCGCCCCGGTCTGCACGTTGCTCGTCAGACACAGCTCGAGCGGGATGCGGTGGTCGTTGACGTAGTTCATCAGCTCGCGGTCCTGCCAGAGCAGCGTGCCGTGCCCGATGCGGTGCGCGCCGCAGTAGTGGAGGGCTTGATGGATCGAGGGAGGTCCGAAGCCCTCGCCGGCGTGGACCGTTCCCGAGATGTTGTTGTTCCGCACGACGTAGAAGGCTTCCCGGTGGTCCTTGGCCGGGAAGTGGGCCTCCTCGCCGGCCAGATCGAAACCGACGACGCCGTTGTGCTTGTAGGCCACGGTCATCTCCGCCAGCCGCAGGCTCATCTCCGGGGTCATGGTGCGGATGCCCGTCAGGATCACGCCCGTGCGAAGCACATAGCGGTCCTCCGCGTCGCGCAGGCCCGACAGCACCGCGTCGACCGCCTGCTCCCAGCTCTGCCCCTGGGCCTCGTGCAGGGGCGGGGCGAAGCGCGCCTCCATGTAGCGGACGTTCTCCTTGGCCGCGTCCTCGGCCAGCTCGAAGGCCACCCGGCGCAGGGCATCGGGTGTTTGCAGCACCTTGAGCGTGAGGTCGAAGACGCTCAGGTAGCGCTTCAGGTCCTGGGTGGCCGTCTCCTCCATGTAGCGCACCACGTCCTCGCACGTCTCGAAGGGCAGCTCGACCTGCTGTTGCCGCGCCAGCTCGAGTAGCGTCTCGGGTCGCAACGAGCCGTCCAGGTGGACGTGCAGGTCGGTCTTGGGCAGGCGGTGCACGAGCTCGTGGGGTATCTCCATCCTTTGCTCCTTCAACGCCGCGGGGCGGTGTGCCCCGCCATGGGCGCCGACGATCGCTCGTCGGCGCGCGAGTTCGCGTTCAACCGCTCAGATTCGCGCGCGCGAGCAACGCCTCGCGCTGCGTCGTGGCCTGCGCGCGAATTCGTTCCAGATCGCCGTCGACCAGCGCGCCGTCGCGCACCAGGAAGCGGCCGTCGACGACCACTTCCCGCGGTCGCGGCACCCCGGTGGCCAGCGCCAGACGGTGGGCCGCCGAGCTCTGTGGGTCCCAGGCGAGGTCCTCGTCGCGGAAGAGAATCAGATCGGCCCGGCGGCCGGCCGCCAGGGTGCCCACCTCCCGCTCCAGGCCCACGACGCGCGCGCCCTCCCGGGTCGCCATGACCAGCGTCTCCTCGATCGGCAGGGCGCCGGGACCCGCGCGCAGGCTCTGCATCTGGGCGGCCAGGCGCATGTCCAGGACCACCGACAGCGCATCGTTGCAGGCGGCCGCGTCGGAGCCCAGGCCGACCGGCACGCCCGCGGCGCGCAGGCCCACCACATCGGCGGTGCCTGAGCCCAGCTTGGCGTTGCTGCCGGGGCAGTGAACCACACCCGCGCCACAGCGCGCGAGGGCTTCCTGCTGGCGCCGATCGATCCAGATCGCGTGGACCAGAATGGTCCGGACCTCGAAAACCCCCCAGCGAGCGAGGATCCCGATCGGGTCGTCGCCGTGCATGGCGCGGCAGGTCTCGTTCTCCCACGGCGTTTCCGACACGTGGGTGTGGATGGGCGCGCCGCGCGCTCTGGCCGCCGCCGCCAGCTCCTTCCACAGCGGCTCGGAGACCGAGAGGGTGAACCGGGGCGCCAGCGCGCCGCGCACCCTTCCATCGGCCGCCCCGTCCCAGCGGTCGTGCACCCCCAGCGCCTCGCGCAGGGCGGTGGCGGTGTCCTGGACCAGTGCGGGCGGCACCCGCTCGCCGGTGTCCATCAGCGCCTTGCCGAGCACGATCCGAATGCCCATCTCCCGGGCCACCTCGCCGATGACGTCGGTGTGGTGGACCGAGCCCATGTCCAGCAGCGTGGTGCTGCCCGCCAAGAGCGACTCGGCCACTCCGAGCCGGGCCGACGCGGCCATCGACTCCGGGTCGTGGGCCGCCTCCAGGGGCCAGATGCGCTCGGCCAGCCAGCGGTCGAGGGGCCGGTCCTCAGCCGTGCCCCGCAGGAGGCTCTGACAGAGGTGGATGTGGGCCTGCACGAAGCCCGGGAGCACCCACCAGCCCGGTCGGTCGAGCACGCGCGTGGTCGGCTCGGGCTCGCCCAGGTCGGACCCCAGAGCGTGGATCCGGGAGCCCGCCACCTCGAGGTCGCCGGTCAGATCGCCCCGGTCGGGGTCCATCGTGATCAGTCGCGCACCCCGAATCCGCCATCGCGGGGTCTGGTCGGCGACCCTGGTCATGCCATCTCCTTTCGCTCCTCTTTCGCTCCTCCGAGCCCGTTTCCTCCGCCCTGGTCGGGCTTTGGCGCTTGACACCCCCTCGGCCGCCCCGATACATCTTGGCGCAAGCTGGCGGGCTCGATCCGGTCCGAGCGAGCCCCGCCGTGGAGGGCTCATGCGTGTTCTGCTCACAGAGTCGCAGATCCAGCAGCGGATCCGCGAGCTGGCCCGGGAAATCGCCCGGGACTTCCTCGGCAAGAGCCCGGTGCTGATCGGCATTCTGAAAGGGTCGATCTACTTCATGGCCGATCTCATGCGCGAGCTGGACGTCGACCACGAGGTCGACTTCATCTCCATCTCCAGCTACGCCTCCGGCGTCACGTCGTCGGGCACCGTGCGCATGCTCAAGGATCTGGACCAGGACATCACCGGCCGGGACGTCCTGATCGTCGAGGATATCATCGACAGCGGCTTGTCGCTTTCCTATCTTCGCAAGAACCTTTTGTCGCGCAATCCGCGCAGCCTGTCGATCGTCACCCTGTTGGCCAAGGAGGTGCCCCGGGAGCGGCAGATCTACGTCGACTACTGCGGCTTCGACATCGGCGACGAGTTCGTGATCGGCTACGGTCTGGACTACGCCGAGCACTATCGTGAGCTGCCGTACATCGCCGTGATGGAATCCGAAGACCGCGCCCGTGTCGATGCGCTCCACGAGGCGGTCCAGGAGGGGCCCTCGGCCCCCGCGTAGGGGACGCGTCACCACCTGGGGAGTCGATTGCACGACGGGCTTGAAGGGAGGGAAGCATGAGTCCCGGCCGACCCGAGGACGCCTTCTTCGTGGCCCTGTGCGGCAACATCGGCGTCGGCAAATCCCTCTTCGCCGAGCGGCTCGGCCGGCGCATGGGCCTGGACATCTACTACGAGCCGGTCTCGCAGAATCCCTACCTGGAGGCGTTCTACCGGGACATGCGGCGCTGGGCCTTTCATCTGCAGATCTACTTCCTGGCCGAGCGGTTCAAGGCCCAGAAGGCGATGAACCAGAGCGGGCGGCCCTTCATCCAGGATCGCACCATCTACGAGGACGGCGAGATCTTCGCGCGCGTGCTGCACGAGCGCGGCGAGATGGAGCGGCAGGACTACGAGAGCTACCTGGCGCTCTTTCGCGAGATGGTCGACCTGCTGGCCCGCCCTTCGCTCCTGATCTACCTGCGCGCCTCGAGGCCGACGCTGCTGCGCCGGATCGCCGACCGGGGACGCCGCTGCGAGGCGTCGATCGAGCCACGGTACCTGGACCAGCTCGAGGAGGCCTACCGCGCGTGGGCGCCCGGCATGGCGAGCGTCTGTCCGGTCCTGGAGGTCGACACCGAAGCGATCGTCTATCCGCCGGGGGAGGAGGTGCTCGAGCCGATCGTGGCCCGCATCCGCCGCGAGGCGGCCGGCCGCGGCGTGGCGCTGCCGCCCACGGCGACGCGGATCGAGACGCCGTCGCGGCCCGGCGGCGGGGGGGCGTGATCGTGGTACCGAGGAAGACGGCGACATCGGGACGGGCCGGGCGCGCGGGCGAGACCACGTCCCGTCGCCCCAGGGCGGCCGCCGGAAAGAAGCCCGCACGGCGCAAGCCCTCCGGCGCGCGGCCGGTGCGCGGTCGCAAGACCGAGCTGCGCAGGGTGTTGATCGGTGTGGCGGGGGGCTCGGCCTCGGGCAAGACGATGGTGGCCGACCGCGTCTGCGAGGAGCTGGGCACCGATCAGGTGGCCATCGTCAAGCAGGACTTCTACTACAAGGATCTGAGCCACCTGCCGTTCGAGGAGCGCACCAAGCAGAACTTCGATCACCCCGACGCCTTCGACATGGAGCTCTTCTACAACCACGTGCGGCTGCTGCTCGAGGGGTCGGACCTCGAGGTCCCCGTCTACGACTTCAGGAAGCACCTGCGCCTGAAGGAGACGCTGACCATCTCGGGCTGCCGCATCATCATCCTCGAGGGCATCCTCCTGCTCGACGATCCGCTCCTGCGCACGCTGATGGACATCAAGGTCTACATCGACACCGACTCCGACATCCGCCTGATGCGCCGCATCCGGCGCGACGTCGCCGAGCGCGGCCGCACGCTGGAGGCGGTGCTCGATCAGTACGAGAACAGCGTGCGCCCGATGCACCTGCAGTTCGTCGAGCCCTCGAAGCGCTACGCGGATGTGATCGTGCCCGAGGGCGGCCACAACGAGGTGGCCATCGATCTGCTGGTCACCAAGATCCGCTCGATCCTCGAACCGCGGGCGGGGGCCAAGCGCGCATGACCTTCGGCACCCCACAGGGCACCGGCTGGATCGAGGTCATCTGCGGCTGCATGTTCAGCGGCAAGACCGAGGAGTTGATCCGCCGTCTGCGTCGCGCGCAGATCGCCCGCAAGAAGGTGGCCATCTTCAAACCGGTGGTGGACGACCGCTACGCGCCCGCCGAGATCGTGACCCATGACCGGGTGAGCATCGAGTCGATCCCGGTGCGCCATCCACGCGAGATCCTCGATCGCGGGGCCGCAGCGGATGTTCTGGGCATCGACGAGGTGCAGTTTTTCGACCGCAGCGTCGTGGACGTCTGCCAGGAGCTGGCGGCGCGGGGCACGCGGGTGATCGTGGCCGGTCTGGACACCGACTACCGCGCCCAGCCCTTCGACCCGATACCCGAGCTGATGGCGGTGGCCGAGTACGTGACCAAAACCCAGGCGATCTGCGTGGTGTGCGGCAACCCGGCCAGCCGCACCCAGCGCGTGGTGGCCGGAGGCGACCGAATCCTGGTGGGGGGGATCAGCGCCTACGAGGCGCGCTGCCGGCGCTGCTATCGTCCGCCGGAGGCCGAGTCGGGGGAGCTGTTCGGGCCGTCGGAGTCCGGGGAGGAGGCCTAGATGATCTGGCGCATGGGAGACCGCGGCCGGGCCGCGGACAACCGCCCGTGGGCGCTCCTGGCGAGCGCGCTGCTCCTGCTGGTGGTCGGCTGTTCGGGCGGCGATGGGGGCGCCGAGCGCGGCCCGGCCGACTTCCACGTCGGCCTCGTATTCGATGTGGGTGGCCTGGGTGACAAGTCCTTCAACGACCTGGCCTACGCCGGGTTGATGCGCGCGCGCGAGGAGCTGGGCGTCAGCTTTGAGTACTTCGAGCCCACGCAGGGGGCGGAGCGGGAGTCGGCGCTGCGCCTCTTCGCGCAGGGTGACGCCGATCTGATCATCGGCGTGGGGTTCCTCTTCACCGACGACATCCGCGCCGTGGCCGAGGACTTTCCCGACAAGCGGTTCGTCTGCATCGACTACACCTGGATGCCGGGCGACAGCGTGCCGCCCAACCTGGTGGGCGTGAAGTTCCGCGAGCACGAGGGCGCCTTCCTGGTGGGCGCCCTGGCCGCGATGGTGACCGAGACCGGGACGATCGGCTTCGTGGGGGGCATGGACATTCCGCTGATCCACAAGTTCGAGGCCGGGTATCGCGCCGGCGCCAAGCACATCGATCCCGATTGCCGCGTGATCGTCAACTACGCCGGGGTCACCGGCGATGCCTTCAAGAACCCGTCGAAGGGCAAGGAGCTGGCCCTGTCGCAGTACGATCAGGGCGCCGACATCATCTTCCACGCCTCGGGCTCCACGGGTCTCGGGGTGTTCGAGGCGGCCCGCGAGAAGGAGCACCTCGCGATCGGGGTGGATGCCGATCAGTCCTCCGAGGCGCCGGGGCTGGTGCTCACCAGCATGACCAAGAACGTGGATGTGGTCGTCTTCCGGGAGATCGCCGCGGCGGTGTCGGGGAACTTCGAGGGCGGCGTCGAGGAGCTGGGCTTGCGCGAGAACGCGATCGGCTACGTGCGCAACGAGACCAACGAGCGCTGGTTCACACCCGACGTGGTCCAGCGGCTGAACCGCATCCGCGGGGAGATCATCGCCGGGGGCATCGACGTCCCGAAAGAGTGAGGGGCACGATCGAGAGATGACGGCCGAGTCCGGGACCGCCCTGCGCGCCCCCGAGGTGCGGCTCGAGGAGATCACCAAGCGCTTCGGCTCCACGGTGGCCAACGATCGGGCCAGCGTCCGTTTCGCGCCCGGATCGATCCACGCGCTGGTCGGCGAGAACGGCGCCGGCAAGTCGACGCTCATGCGGGTGCTCTACGGCCTGCTGCGCCCCGACGCGGGCCGCATCTGGATCGACGGTGCACCGCGCACCATCGCGTCTCCCGCCCAGGCGCTCGAGTGCGGCATCGGGATGATTCACCAGCACTTCATGCTGGTGCCGCCGATGCGTGTGCTCGAGAACATCGCCCTGGGCTGCGAGGGGCTACGCGGGCTGCACGCCCTGCCCCGCGCGCGTCTGGCGGCCGAGCTGCGCCGCCTCTTCACCTCCTACGGCTTCGAGATCGACCCCGAGGCGCCGGTGGCCGCAATGGGCGTCGGCGCGCGCCAGAGGGTCGAGATCGCGCGGCTGCTCTACCGGGGCGCCCGGGTGCTGATCTGCGACGAGCCGACCGCGGTTCTGGCCCCGCCGGAGGTCGCCTCCTTCTTCGAGAACCTGCGCCGGCTGCGCAGTGAGGGGCGCACGGTGGTGCTGATCACCCACAAGCTCTCCGAGGTCCTGGCGATCGCCGACCGCGTCACCGTGTTGCGCAAGGGGCGCGTGGTGGGCGAGATGGAGCGCGACCAGATCCGCCGCGACGCGCTCGTGCAGATGATCATGGGGCCGGCGCGGGCGCAGGTGGACGAGCGGGGCGATCAGCCGACCGTGCGGGCCACGCCGATCGCGGCCGCGCCGTCGCTGCAGCGCGCGCGCGCGGCGAGCCGGGGCGCGGGACCGGCGCTGCAGCTCCGCCAGATCACGCTGCGCGGCTCGGGGGGCCGGTCGCTGCTCGAGCGTATCGATCTCGAGGTCGCGCCGGGCGAGATCCTGGGCATCGCCGGCGTGGCCGGCAACGGGCAGAGCGAGCTGGCCGAGGTGGCCTCCGGGCGCCGAGTCTTCGATGAGGGCGTGCTGCGCGTGGGGGGCTGCTTCTACGAGCCGGGGAAGCTGCCCGCCGCCCGCGAGCGCCCGTCGCTGATCCCGGAGGACCGCAACCAGGAAGGGCTGATCGGGGCGTTCCGCCTGTGGGAGAACCTGCTGCTGGGGCGCACGGAGGAGGCGCCCTTCGTGCGGCGGGGGCTCTACGCCCACGGCCCCGCGCGCCGCTGGGCGCGGCGGCAGCTCGAGCGCTTCGCGGTGGCGCCGCCCGACGAGATGCTCGCCGCCCACGCCCTGAGCGGCGGCAATCAGCAGAAGCTGCTCTGCGCGCGTGAGCTCACGCGGGGCGGCAGCGTGCTGGTGGCCGCGCAGCCCACCCGCGGCGTCGACATCGCCAGCATCGCGTTCATTCACAGCACGCTGCGCGAGTTCCGCGCGGCGGGCGGCGGGGTGCTGCTGATCTCGGCCGACCTGGACGAGATCCTCGCGCTGTCCGACCGCGTGGCGGTGCTCTACCGCGGCCGCCTGGGTCGGGCTGAGGCGCGCGCCGATGTGGATATGGAGGGGATCGGCCGGGCGATGGTCGGGTTGGACGGCTCCCGGCCGGCCGTCTAGCGTACAATGCCATCAGGGAGGGGCCCCGACATCGTGGTGCGCTTGCAGAGACTGATTCGGCACGGCTTCCCCGTCGCCAGCGCGCTGACCGCCGCGGTGCTGCTGGCGATCGCGATCGCCGTGCTGCTGGGTGTCTCGCCCGCGCGGCTGGCCCACACCCTCATCGAGCGCCTGGGACCGTTCGCCTGGGGCCAGGTGCTCTTTCGGGCCACCTTCCTCACCTTCACCGGGCTCTCGGTGGCGCTCGCCTTCCAGGCCGGTCTGTTCAACATCGGCGCCGAGGGGCAGGCCGTCGTCGGATCGTTGGGCTGCGCGCTGGTGGGCATCGCCCTGACCGGCTGGCCCGCCTGGATCGTGCTGCCCGCCGCGATCGCCGGCGCGATGGTGGCGGGCGGCCTGTGGGGCTTCATCCCGGGCTGGCTCAAGGCGCGCTTCGGGACGCACGAGGTGATCAACACGATCATGCTCAACTTCATCGCCTTGGCCGGATCGAACTTCTTGATGACCCGCTACCTGGCGCTGCCCGAGACGGTGCGCACCGCCGAGGTGGGCGCCGCGCTGCCGCGCCTGGATGCGCTGGTGCCCGCGCTGCGCGGCTCGGCGGTCAACGCCAGCCTGGGTCTGGCCGTGGCGGCCGTCGTGGTGGCGCACATCTTCACGCACCACACCGTCGCCGGCTTCAAGCTGCGGGCCGTGGGGCGCGGGCCGGTCCAGGCGCGCATGGCCGGCATCGATCCCGGGCGGCGCCTGGTGCTGGCCTTCGCGCTGGCCGGCGCGGCCGCCGGGCTGGTGGGCACCAACTTCGTGCTGGGCTACAAGCACTACTACGAGGACGGCTTCACCGGCGGCATCGGGTTCCTCGGTATCGCCGTCGCGCTGATCGCGCGCAACGAGCCGCTGGCGATCCTGCCGGCCGCGCTGCTGTTCGGCTTCCTGGCCGAATCGGGATTGGTGGTCAACACCCTGCTGCCGCGTGAGATGGTGGACGTGCTCACCGGCGCCATCTTGCTCGTCTTCATCGTGGCCGAGCGCATGCGGGCCCAGGGCCTGCGCCGCTTGCGGGAGCCGTCGCGATGAGTCCGATCGCCCTGGTGCTGTCGCTCATCGCCCAGACGCTGCGCATCAGCGTGCCCTATGCGCTGGCCTCGTGCGGTGGGGTGCTCTCGGAGCGCGGCGGCGTGGTCAACATCGCCCTGGAGGGCATCCTGCTCAACGGCGCCTTCTGCGCCGTGGTGGGCACCATCTTCACCGGCTCGCCCTACGCGGGCATCCTGTGCGCCATGTTCGGGGGACTGCTGACGGCCGCCCTGCACGCCCTGGTCACGGTGACGGGCAAGGCCGATCAGATCGTCTCCGGACTGGCGATCAACATCCTCAGCTTCGGCTTGACGCGGGGAGGGCTGCGGGTTCTCTTCCACAGCGCGAGCAACTCCCCGCGGATCGAGGCCCCCGCGACGCCGTGGACGGAGATGGAGGCCGGCGTCGTCGGACCGCTGGTCCGGGTGCTGGGCAATCCGCTCTTCCTGCTGACCGTGGCGCTGATTCTGGCGTCGCTCTGGCTGCTGTTCCGGTCCGGTCTGGGCCTGGCCCTGCGCACGGCAGGGGAGCATCCCGAGGCGGCGCACTCGGCCGGGTTCTCCGTGGCCCGCCTGCGCTGGCTCGGTGTGCTGGCCAGCGGTCTGCTCGGGGGCCTGGGCGGAGCCTGGCTGGCCTTCGAGCAGCACTCCTTCACCGACCAGATGTCGGGCGGGCGCGGCTACATCGCGCTGGCGGCGATGATCGTGGGCAAGTGGCACCCGCTGGGGGCGGCCGCCGCCTGCCTCCTCTTCGGCGCGGCGGAGACGGCCCAGATCCGGCTGCAGGGCAGCGGCGCGCCCACACAGCTCTTGCAGATGCTTCCGTTTGCGCTGACGATCCTCGTGCTGGTCGTCTGGATCGGACGATCGGTGGCGCCCGCGGCGGTCGGCCGGCCCTACGATCCCGAGCAGACCGACTGAGCCGCGCCCGCGGCCCGAGGAGAGGCGGATGAGAGGACCATGAAACGGGTCTCCGAGTCGATCGACCCCGCGGCCCTGGCGGTGTTGCGTGCGGCCGCAGGAGATGTGCCCTTCGGGGGCGCGGCGGTCCTGGGCTCGGGGCTGGGCGGCCTGCTGGACGGGTGGAAGCCGGTGGCATTCTTCTCGCCCGACGACCTGCCCGGCTATCCCCGTTCCACCGTGGAGGGGCACGCCGGCCGGGCGGCGGTCGTGCGCTGGGGCGAGCAGGCGGGACTGGTCTTTCAGGGTCGCGTGCACGTCTACGAGGGCTGCCGGCGTCCGGAGGTGACCTTCGGCGTGCGGCTGGCCGCGGCCCTGGGCTGCCGCTGGATCCTGCTGACCAACGCCGCCGGCGCCACCGACCCCCGCCTGACGCCCGGCACCATCATGGTGGTCGAGGACCACGTGCGGCTGCTGCTGGGGGGGCGCGCGCTGGGCACGACGGTCACCCCCGGGACCCGGTTGCGGGGCAGCCCCTACGACGCGCGCCGCACCGAGCGGCTGTTTCGGGAGCTGAGCCTGGCGCGCCTGCGAGTGGTCCGCGGCGTGCTGGTCGGCGGGCTGGGGCCCAACTACGAGACCGCCGCCGAGGTGGAGATGATCCGCCGCCTGGGCGGGCACGCCGCCTGCATGTCGACCGTGATCGAGGCCGAAGAGGCCGCACGGTTGGGCATGGACACAGTGGCCCTGTCGCTGATCACCAACCTGGCCACCGGCCTCACGCCGCGGCGGCTCGATCACGACGAGGTGGTCGCGATCGCGGACCGGATGGGCCCCGACCTGTCGCGGGCGCTGGCCCGCGTGGTCGCGGACTGGTGTGCGTGAATCCCCATCCCCGCCGAGAGCGGGCGTCGAGCCTGCGGGCGCGGACTACCCGGACGACTTGGACGCGTGCCGGATGACGAGGTGGTCGTCCTGCACGTCGACCATGATGCTGCGCGCGGCGGCGTGCTCGAGCAGGTACTTCGAGAGCGGGGTGAACAGCTTCTCCTCGAGCGCCCGGTTCAGATACCGCGCGCCCGCCTTGCGGACCTCTTGCTCCTTGATGAACGTGTCGTAGACGCGGTCGCTGATGATGACGCCCCGGTTCTGCTTCTTGAGCCTCTCGAGGACGGTGTTGACCTTGTAGCGCGCGATCAGCCGCACGTCCTCGGGCGTGAGGCTGTTGAAGAAGAGGACCCCATTGAAGGCTCCGATCAGCTCCTGGGAGAACTGCTCCTCGAGGATCTTGCGTCGCCGCTCCTCGCGCGGGATGCGCGAGCGCGTGAACCCGATCTGTTCGACCAGCTCGACATCCTCGACATCCATGCGCGTCGTAGCGAAGACGATCGAGCGGCTGAAGGAAACCTCACCCTGCGCGTCGATCAGGTTGCCGCGCTCGAGGATGTGGAGCAGCAGGCGGCGGACCCCCTCGTGGGCCCGCTCGATCCCGCGAAACAGGATCACCGAGTTGGGATTGCGCCGCACGGGCGTGGTCAGGGTTCCCTCGATCAACACCCCCTCGGCGCCCGGGTACGCGGTGACCAGCAGGTCCTCGAGGTCCTCTTCTTCGGAGTAGTCGGCCATGTCCAGGTTGATCACCCGGCTGTCGCTGCCCAGCAGGACCTCGGCCACGGCGTTGGCGAACTCGGTCTTGCCCACGCCGGGCGGCCCGACGAGGAGAAACGAACCGTCGGGACGGCTGGGCTTGAAGTCGAGGTTGGTGCGGCGGATGCGGATCACGTTGGCCACGCGCCGAATGGCCTCTTCCTTCCCGACGATGCGCTGGCCCAGCTGCTCCTCCAGGTGCAGCAGCGTGCTGTTTTCATCGCGCACGATGCGGCGCCGAGCGGCGCGCTTGGCGTCGGCGGCGGATTTCCTGGACGATCCGGAACGGCTCGCGCGTGCCGACGGGCCCTTCGACGCAGGACGCCGCTCGCGGGCTGTCTCGCGCGACGGAACGCTCTTGGCAGTCTTGCGAGCCTGATTCTTCTTGCGCTGAGCGCCGGCGGCCGGCTTCTTGGCGGTCTTCTTCTTGCGCTGAGCGGTCGTGGGCGGCTTCTTGGCGGCCTTCTTCTTGCGCTGAGCGGCGGTGGGCGTCTTCTTGGCCGCCTTCTTGGAGGCCTTCTTCCTGCCCGCAGGGTCTTTACGCTGGGAGCGGACGGCGCCCGACCCGGGGGCGCCGCCGGCGGGCTTCCGCGGGCGCGGCTTCTTGCGGCGCGGGGCGACCTTGCGCCCGCGACGGGAGCCGGGCGCGGCGGCCGACGGGCGGGAACCAGTGCGGGTCTTCTCCGGCTTCTTCATCGCCTCCTGCTCCTCCGTCCTCGCGGATGCACTGCTCCAAGGCCTTGTCCAGAAGCCAATTGAAGCATCGCCCCCAGGCCTCTTCGGCGCCGGCCCCGTCCCACTGAAGTGAAGGCGCATCGTTCGGGCGGCGTCCACCATCTACAGTTCGGCATTGTGGGGGCCGACGTTGATTCTGTCGAGTCCGCCGTTTGGTGTGCGCCGCCGCGATCCGCTAGGATCGGGGGGTCGGAACTGCGGGCGGGATGGACCGCGAGGGCTTTGCGCCCCGATGGCTGACCCGCGCCATCGGCGCGGCCGAGTTGCTCGCGGCGGCGAGTCCAGGGAGGGAGGCGTCGATGGCCAAGGTGAAACGCTTGGGGGTGCTCACCGGCGGTGGGGACTGTCCCGGTCTGAACGCGGTTCTTCGCGGTCTGGTCAAGGCGGCCGCCTTCGATCACGACATCCATGTGGTGGGCTTCACCGACGGCTTCGCCGGCCTGATCAAGGACCACATCGTGCGCCTGGACTCCGACGCTGTGTCAGGCATCCTGGCCCGGGGCGGGACCATCCTGGGCAGCTCCAACAAGGACAATCCGTTCCGCGTTCCGGTCAAGGGCAACGGGGAGAACACGTTCGAGGATCGTTCCGACGAGGCGATGCACAACTTCGATCGCTATGGGCTGGATCTGCTGGTGGTGGTCGGCGGCGACGGCAGCCTGACGATCGCCAACCAGTTGGCCGAGAAGGGGATGCCGGTGATCGGCATCCCCAAGACGATCGACAACGACCTGGCGGCTACGGACGTGACCTTCGGCTTCGACACCGCCCTGGCGACGGCCTGTGCCGCGCTCGACAAGCTCCACACGACGGCCCAGTCGCACCATCGCATCATGGTCCTGGAGGTCATGGGCCGGTACGCCGGATGGATCGCGCTCGAAGCGGGTCTCTCGGGCGGGGGCGACATCATCCTGATTCCCGAGATCCCCTTCACCGTCGACAGCGTGGTGGGGGCGATCAAGGACCGGCGTTTCCAGGGCCGCTACTACACGCTGATCGTGATCGCCGAGGGCGCCAAGGCCCAGGGCGGCGAGCTGCACGTCGCCAAGGTGGTCAAGGATTCGCCCGATGCCCTGCGCTTGGGTGGCGTGGGCGCATGGTTGGCTTCGGAGCTGGAGGCGCGGCTGGAAACCGAGGTGCGGGTCACCGTGTTGGGACACTTGCAGCGCGGGGGCACCCCCTCGGCCTTCGATCGGATCCTGGGCACGCGCTACGGCGTGCACGCGGCCAACTGCGCGGCCAAGGGGCTGCGCAACGTGATGGTCTCGCTGCGCGGGACGCAGATCACGGAAGTGCCGCTGGCCGAAGCGGTCGAAGTGTTGCGCCGCGTCGACCCCGAGTCGGAGCTGGTCCACGTGGCGCGCAGCGTGGGCACGCGCTTCGGTGACGAGTAGCCTCCGCTGCCCGCGGCCGCGGGCCGCCAGGATCACGACGACGTCAGGACGGTGCAGGATGCACGACGAGCCTCGCGACAGACGCCCAACGCCGGCGGGACGACCCGGAGACGGCGGCCGCACCGGACCCCGCCGGGTGCGCGGGCTCATGCGCGGGCTCGTCGCGGGGCTGGCCCTCCTGGGGGCGGCGAGCGGATCGATCGGGGCACAAGGGGAGTGCGACGAGGAGTCGCCCGCCAAGGGGCGCCACATGGCGCGGCCCCGTTTCGTGGCGGAGGTGACCGCCTGCATCGAGGCCGACAGCGCCTACGCGTTGCTGCACATCGACGTCCCCTACCGCGAGCTCGCCTTCCGCAAGCAGGGCGATGGGCTGGAGACCTCGTTCGACCTGATCGTGCACATCCAGCGCGGGGACCGTCAGGTCGCCGGCGATGTCTGGACCGAGGAGGTCCGGGTGGGGGACCGGGCGGACCTGCGCGGACGCCAAGCGCGTTTCGTCAAGGACCTGACCTTCCCGCTGCCCCCGGGGAACTACACCCTGGACGTGCGGCTCTCGGAGCCCAAGGCGGGCCAGGAGGGCCGCCTCTGTCTGGGGGTCGAGATCCCCATGCGGCTGCCGGGTCAGGTCCTGCTCTCCTCGATCCTGGTGGGCGCGTGCGGCTTATCGGGCACGATCGCCCAGCTCCGTGCTTCCCCCGCGATCTCGTTCGAGATCGACGAGGCCGACCGCTCGGTGTGCGCCTACGCGGAGCTGTACCATGCGGACGTGCCGATGGACTTCGTGGAGCTCCACTGGCGGCTGAAGGCCTCCAACGGCGACATCGTGCGGCAAGGCGAGCGCGTCTACCCGGCCGGGGATCGCGTGACCGCGCTGAGCTGGGAGCTGCCGCTCGGGGACCTGTGGCTCGACGTCTACCGGCTCGAGGTCGCCGTCGCGGCCGCCGGCAAGCAGGCCCACGCCTCCACGTCGATCTCGCTGCGGGCCGAATCGGACCCGGCCCTCTCCACCTTCTTCCGCGAGTCGTTCGGCGTGCTGGCCTACATCGCCGGTGACGAGGAGCTGCAACCCCTGCGGATGGCCGCGCCGCGCGACCGCAAGCACATGTGGGATGCGTTCTGGGCCAAGCGCGACCCGACCCCCGAGGATGGCTACAACGAGTACAAGGAGGAGTTCTTCCGGCGGCTCAACTTCGCCAACGAGGAATTCACCGTGATCCGCCCCGGCTGGAAGACCGACCGCGGGCGCATCTACATCACGCTGGGTCCCCCGGACGATGTGCGGCGGGATCCCTACTACGTGGGCGGGCAGTCGATCGAGATCTGGTACTACGACCGGCTGGGCCGGCAGTACGTCTTCGTCGACCGCACCGGCTTCGGAGACTACGAGCTGCGCTGGACCGAGTGAAGTCCCGCCAAGAGCGCCTCCACCTCCGCAACCCGCTGCTGCCACCCATGTGCCTCGGCCGCCTGCCTGCGCAGGGCGCGTAGCTGCGGCCCGTCGGATGCGAGCGCGCGGTCGCACGCGGGCAGAAACCCCTCCCGGTCACGGTAGACGTACGCCAGTGGCTCGCGCGCGTGCGCGGCCAGGCTGGGCAGGTCCGCCGTCACCACCGGTCGCCCGCACGCCAGGTACTCGAAGAACTTCATCGGGAAGCTGTGGCGCGTCACCTCGTTGTCGACGAACGGGATCAGGCAGACGTCCAGGTGGTGGATGTAGCCGGCCAGCTCACGGCGGCCGCGCTCGCCCAGGAAGTGGACGTTGGGGCAATCCGCCAGCGCCCGGGCCGGCGTGGAAGGCTCGCCGCGGCCCACCGCGCCGACGAACACCCAGGAGGCATGGGGGCGGCTTCGGGCCGCATCGGCCAGCAGCGCCAGATCGCACTTGTAGGCGGCCAGGTTGCCGACATAGCCGATGCGCGGTCTGGGCAGCGCCGCCAGGTCGGCCGGCTCGGGCGGCGGCGCCGCGGGCGGGGGATAGGCCTCGAGATCGGCCACGTTGCCCATCAGAACGACCCGCCGGTGGTGCGCGGCCAGTCGATCCTGCAGCGGGGCCGAAGCGGCCACGACGATCGCCGCGCGCGCGAGCAGGCGACGTTCCAGGGAGGCGATGAGCGGCCCATCGACGCCCGGGTTGGCGGCGTAGGCGTCCACGCAGTGATAGACGATCGGACCGACGTCCAGTCGCTCGAGCACCGGCGCGGCCGACGGCAGGAAGGCCCAGGCGACCGGCCGCGTAAAGCCCAACCGGCGCAGGGCCCCGCCCACCTGGCGGGCGAGCAGGCGTGGACCCAGCCAGGCGGTCAGACCTGCGCGCGCGGGCGGCAGCGTGAGGGGCGAGAGCACGAAGAGGTGCCGGTCGGGTGCGGGGCGACGCAGAGCGCTCCCCAGGGCGGCCAGCCGGCGGCCGATCTTGCGTGCATCGCGCCGCCCCGGCCGCGGCGCGCGCAGCCCCAGGCTGTTCACGTACAGCACGCGGTGACGGCGCGCCAGGCGCCACATCAGGTGCTGGGCATTCACCCAGTTGGGCTCCTCGAAGTCCGCCGATCCGAAGCAGAGGATCTCGGCCGCCTCCGGCGCATCGCTGTCCTGTGGGCGTCTCATGAGGGGTCGGCCTCGAACCGCTCGGGGCTGAGGAAGTAGAGCTGACCCGCGCGCGGATAGCCGCCGCGACACCTCGGGCACCGCACCCGGAGCACGTCCACCTCCACCTCGCCGCTGCAGCGGGGGCAGCGCAGCAGTGGGGCCAGATCCATCCGGCGCGTGCGCCGGCGCCGCACCACGACGTGGCGCAGGGCGAGCCCGCCGGCCTTGCGCGCGAGAGCCCGCACGAAGCCCACGGGGCTCTGCGCCACCCAGGGCAGATAGGCGTCGGGGTGCGGCGGCGCCTGAACGATCCGATAGGTGATGCGCTCGCGCCACTCGAGCGCGGTCTTGAAGAGGCGCGGGTTGGTGTGCGCGAAGAGCTTCCAGCTCAGGTTGTCCTGGATCAGGCGGTTCGTCAGATGCTGATGGAATCCGCACGCCGCGGGCGGCTTGGCCGCGAAGAGCAGTTCCCCGCGCTCCAGCGCCACACTCCACCGGTGGTAGCTGCGATGGGGCTCGATACGCTCCATCAAGGCCGACGGCGTCTCGATGTAGCCGGCGCGGGCCACCCGCTCCAGCTCGCCCAGCGCGCGTGTGGGATCGTGGACGTGCTCGACGACGTGGGCGGCGATGGCGTAGCCGAAGACGCGGTCGCCGAAGGGCAGTGCCTCCAGATCACAAACCACAATCGGCCGTCCATCGCGGCGCAGGCTGCCCTCGCGCTCGTCATCCGCGATGAGCTTGTCCACCAGGACGTCGCTGTGCGGGTAGGGGCGGTGCCCCGATCCCACTTCCAGCACGGGCCCTTGGATTCCGAAGTAGCGCATCTCCCAGACCCTAGCCACCGTCTCGATCCACGGTCCAGTTCAATCGCTCGTGAGCGCGAAGCCGCGCGGTCAGCCGCCGCGCGAGCCGGCGCCGGCCAGCACCTCCTCGTAGATCTGCAGCACGCGATCGGCCACGGCGCTCTTGCTCCAGCAGCGCTCGGCCGTCGCCCGCGCGGCCGCGCCGAGCCGCTCGCGGCGCTGGGTGTCTTCCAGCAGACCGTCCAGCTCCTCGGCGATGCGCTCCGGGTCGGGGGGCGAGGCGATGAGCACGGCGTCGCGGTCGTGGGTCAGCCACTCGGCCGCGCCGGCCACGTCGGTGGTCAGCACCGGCAGCCCGCTGGCCATCGCTTCGGCGATGACGAGCCCGAAGGCCTCGTAGAGGGTGGGAAAGGCGAACACATCGGCCGCGGCGTAGTAGGCCTCGACGTCGGGCACCGGTCCGGTGAAGGTGACCCGCTCCATCACGCGGTGGCGCGCCATCTGGCGCCGGGCGTGCGGGGTCGGCGGCTTGCCGATCACGACCAGCCGCGCCTCTCGCGTGCGCATGCGGGCCAGCGCCTCGAGCAGGAAGCGCAATCCCTTGCGCACGTACTCGTAGCCCACGAACAGGATCACGGGCGCCTCGCCCAGGCCCAGACGGGCGCGCACGCGGGCGCGCCGCACGGCGCGCTCGCGCGGGTGGAACGCCTCCAGATCGACCCCGTTGGGCACCACGTGGATGCGGCCGGGGTCGGTGCCGTAGCTGGCGACGATCTCGTCCTTGATGCGGCTCGAAACGGCGATGATCCGGCGATGGCCGTGCGGCGAGAAGTTGTGCCGCTCGAGGGCGTAGATGGCCGGATGCACGGGGTTGAGCGTCTTCTTGGTCCACTCCCACGGTCCCCCGATGCGGCGCATGAGCTCCATGCCGTAGCGATGGCAGGAGTGGGCCGTGATCACATCGGCGCCGCGGCTGTCGGTGGCCTGGCCGTGGACGAGGTCGAAGCGATCGCGCCGGCGCTGGCGCTGTGCGGCCCGGCTGGCGCGGACGGCGAAGAGGGGCACGCGCAGGGCGTAGGGTCGCGCGGGCACCGGCACGCGCACGAAGCGCACGCCGGGCGCAGTCGCTTCGCCGGGAGGGTCGGCGCAGAAGAAGGTCACCTCGTGGCCGCGCTGCAGGTAGGCCTCGCAGAGGTCCGTCGCCACGCGCCAGATGCCGGCGGTCTTGCCGTAGCCCCGACTGAGCATCGCGATGTGCATCACCTCGTCCCCCGGTTTCCCGGCCCCGCCGGCCGTTGCCGGCCCGCCCGGCGACGGCGGACCAGCTCCCCCGCGGCCGCGCGCAGGGAAGGCACGGCGATCACCCAGCCGGCCCAGAAGAGACCCGCCCAGCCGAGCTGCACCGCGAAGGCGGCCCAGGCCGAGGCGGCGACCCCGCGCAGCCACCAGGACACGGCGGCGCAGGGCACGGCGCCCGCCAGCAGCAGCAGCAGGCGTCGCGGCGCCCGGGCGCCGCCGTAGCCGAGGCGGCCATAGTAGACGGCCAGCGCCCCGAGCGCACCGATCGAGGGGCCCAAGCCCAGGGCCAGAATGCCCAGGCGGCGGTAGGTGAGCAGCACGAAGGCCACGTTGAGCGCGACCGCGAGCGCTTCGGCGCGCAGCACGCGCCCGTTCTCCATGCGGGCGTGCAACACGTTGCGTAGGAAATAGGCCCCGCCCACGGCCCACAATCCCGCGCCCAGCCCCAGCAGCGCTCGGCGCGTGGTCTCGTGCGAAAGGCTGTCGAAGGCTCCGCGCTCGTAGAGCAGCCCGATCAGCGGTCCCCCGGAGACGGTCAGGAAGACCGAGATGGGCACCAACAGCAGGAAGATGAGGCTCAGGACGCGGTCGGTGGTCTCGCGCAGCCGCTCGGGGGGCAGCTCGGCGAAGCGGGTCAGACTGACCAGCCCCAGCGGCATCAGCATGAGGGCGTGGGTGGTCTCCGTGATGAAGCGGGCGTAGTCCATCGCCGCAACGGTGCCGCCGCCCACCAGCGAGGAGAGCAGCCGCTCGATCACCAGGTTGGCCTGGATCATCAGCGACAGGAGCAGCAGCGGGCGCAGCGGCACCCAGAAGGATCGCCACAGGGGCGCCAGGTCCGCACGCGGCAGGTGCCAGCCGGAGGGAAGCTCCCGTCGCGCCGCCAGCATCCCGGTGGCCACCGCGGCCAGCAGCCAGTAGGTCAAGGTGAAGCCGTAGGCGGCCAGCACCGGGCGGCCGGCGGCCACGGCCGCCAGGATCATCACCAGCAGGCCCAGGTTCTGGACGCCGGGCCGGATCGTCGGCAGGCGGTAGTCGCGCTGCGCGGCGCCGAGGGAGCTCAGCAGCGTGCAATAGATGTAAGGCGGCACACCCAGGGCCATGATCCTCAGCATGGCCGCCGTGAGCTGCTGGCGCTCGGCGTCGAAGCCGGGCAAGAGCGTGCGGGACAGCCAGCCGGCGCCCCCGAAGAGCACGGCGGCCAGCGCCAGCCCCGCGCCCAGGAAGAGCAACAGCACGCCCTGGAACAGCCCGTCGGCGCGGCGGCGGTCCTGGCCGCGCAACCGGGTGTAGAGCGGAATGAAGCAGGTCTGGATGGCGTGGGTGGTCAGCAGGTGCACCGGGGAGAGGGCCAGGGTGAGCGAGGCACGGTAGCCGTCGGTGACCGGACCGGTGCCGAAGAAGCGCGCCAGCAGGACCTCGCGCACCAGGCCCAGCGCCTTGCTGGCCAGCGCGCCGACGCCCATGCCCAGCGTGCTGCGGCGCGCCCACGCGGCATCGGGCCCGGGAGAGGCGGTTGGCGCGGAAGGAGGCATACGGGATGGACCCGGCTAGGAGAGACTGCGCGCGCGAATCTCTGCCTGCATCTTGGCCAAGAACGCATCGACCGGCGAGGGCCCGTGCACCTGGTTGTCGCGGGTGCGCACGTTGACCGCCCCGGCCTCGATCTCCTTGTCGCCGACCACGAGGATGTAGTTGACCTGATCGAGCTGGGCCTGTCGCACGCGCTTGCCCAGCGATTCGTTGCGCGCGTCGACCTCCACGCGGATGCCGCCCGCCGCCAGCTTCCCGCGCACCTGCTGCGCATACTCGGCGTGGGCGGCGGTGACCGGCACCAGGCGGGCCTGCACCGGCGCGATCCAGAGCGGCAGCTTGCCCGCGGTGTGCTCGATCAGGACGCCGATGAACCGCTCCAGGCTCCCCAGGATGGCCCGGTGGAGCATCACCGGCCGGTGCGACTGGCCGTCGGCGCCCTCGTAGGTCAGATCGAAGCGTTCGGGCATCGAGAAGTCGACCTGCACCGTGCCGCACTGCCAGCGCCGCTTCAAGCAGTCGCGGATGTCGAAGTCGATCTTGGGTCCGTAGAAGGCCCCCTCGCCCTCGGCCACCACGTAGGTGAGTCCCAACCGGTCCAGCCCCACGCGCAGCGCCTCGGTGGCCAGGTCCCAGATCTCCTGGTCACCCAGGTACTCCGCGGGCTGCGTGGAGAGCTTGATCTCCGGATCGGGGAAGCCGAAGGTCCGGTAGACGTCGATGCAGAACTCGATCAGCTTGACCACCTCGTCGTTGAGCTGCTCGCGGGTGCAGAAGACGTGGGCGTCGTCCTGGGTGAAGGCGCGCACGCGGAAGAGTCCGTGCAACACGCCGGAGAGCTCGTTGCGGTGTACAAGTCCCAGCTCGGCCTGCCGAATGGGAAGGTCGCGGTAGGAGTGGAGGCGGCTCTTGTAGATCAGCAGCCCGCCGGGGCAGTTCATCGGCTTGACCGCGTGCGGCTTCTCGTCGATGTCGACGAAGTACATGTCCTCCCGGTAGTGGTCCCAGTGACCGCTGCGCAGCCACAGTTCCTGATTCAGGATGATGGGCGTGCGCACCTCGACATAGCCTCGGCGCCGGCATTCCTCGATGATGTAGCGTGAAAGCTCACTGAAGATGATGGTGCCCTTGTCGTGCCAGAACGGGAATCCCTGGCCTTCCTCGTGAAAGGAGAACAGGTCCAGGTTCTTGCCGATCAACCGGTGGTCGCGCTTCTTGGCCTCCTCGATCATGCGCAGGTGCTCGCGAAGCTGTTTGGGGTCGCCGAAGCTGATCCCGTAGATCCGCTGGAGCATCTGCTTCTCGGCGTCGGCCCGCCAGTAGGCGCCGGCGACTTTCAGCAGCTTGAACGCCTTGATGCGGTTCATGTCGGGGACGTGCGGACCCCGGCACAGGTCGATGAAACCCTCGCCCTGTCGGTAGGCGCTGATCGTCTCGTCGGCGGGCATCTCGGAGATCATCTCGACCTTGTACGGGTTGTCCTTGAAGACCTCCAGCGCTTCTTCGCGCGACAGCTCGACGCGCTTCAAGGGCCGTCCCTCGGAGACGATCTCGGCCATGCGCTGCTCGATGCGCTCGAGGTCCTCCGGACTGAAGGGCTCGTGATCGAAGTCGTAGTAGAACCCCTCCTCGACGACCGGGCCGATGGTGGGCTTGGCGTCGGGAAAGAGACTGGTCACCGCTTCGGCCATCAGGTGGGCCGAGCTGTGACGGAAGACATCCAGCCCCTCGGGGTCGTCAGGGGTCAGAATCCGCACCCGGCAGTCGGCGTCCACCGGGTGGCTCAGGTCGCGCATTTGACCATCCACCTCGGCCGCCACGGCCCGCTTGGCCAGCTTCTTCGAGATTCGCTCGGCGATCTGGGTGAGGCTGCTGCCCGCCTCGACCTCGAGCACCTGCTCGTCGGGTAGGGTCACCTTGACCATGATTCGAATCCTCACGCGTTACGTGAATCGGTCCGTGAGAAGGGCGGGGCTGCGGCCGGCCCCCCACGCTCCCCTCGGACCGATGCGGCTTGCGAGCATCTGTCCCGGTGCCGGATCAGGGTTCGTTTTCCAGACCCGTCCCCACCGTGCGGAAACCGATGTTGTTGTCGCTGCTGTCCGGGAAGGCCGCCTGGCGCCAGAACGTCTGGCAGGCGATCGGCGTCGAGCGCCAGCCGCCGCCCTTGACGACCTTCATGCCCATGTTCGCGCCGCCGTGATACGGTATGGCGGTGTCCTGGCACCACTCGGCCACATTGCCCGCCAGATCGTAGGCTCCATAGATGGAGCTGCCGTCCTCGGTCGCGTAGCCCCCGCGGTTGCGGCCGTCGTAGAATCCGCCCTCGGTCGTGCTGACTCCGACGCGCACGTCGAAGGGATCGCCGCTGCCGCTGTAGTTGTAGCGACGCGGATCGGAGTCGCTGCCCCACGGGTAGGCGGTGCCGAACCCCACCAGGACGCTGGTTGTATCGTCGATCACCACCAGCGTGTCCTCAACCGTACTTAGCGTGCCCCGCGCGGCTTTTTCCCACTCCAGCTCCGAGGGCAGCCGGCGGCCGAAGAATTCGGCGAAGGCCTTGGCCCCGTGCCAGCTCACCTCGACCACCGGATGATTCTCGCGGCCGGGCCGGGGCAGGAAGGCCCCGTTCTCGCCCTGGTTGGGGTCGTAGGTCAGACCGGCGTGCTCATCGCCGTCGGGGTAGACCTTGGCGTAGAGGATGGCCTCGGGATTGTTCGTGACCACCAGTCCGTTCTCGACGATCACCCAGCGACCGTCGATCCGCTCCTGGAGAAACTGGGCGAAGAGCTGGTTGGAGACCTCGAATCTGTCCATGTTGAAGTCGTCGACCCAGGCCACGCGGTCTTCGGGACAGTAGGTGTGGGGATCCTCCGGATAGAGCAGCCCGCAGTTGCCCCGCACGAAATAGCCGGCCGGCACATCGATGTGCTCCACGCGCATACCGAAGCTGAAGGTGGGTGAGAGCGTGGTGGCGCCGTAATCATCGTAGGCGGCCACGCGCCAGTAGTAGAAGCGGGTGAACTCGGGCGTGGTGACCAGCCGGTAGGTGGAGCTGTCGGCGGTGGCGACCAGGTTCTCCTCCAGCGTGACCCGGGAATCGCTGTAGTGCACGCGGAAGTGGACCGGGTCGCCGTCGGGGTCGCTGGCCGACCAGGCCAGGCGCGTGACCGACATCAGGCCGAGCGAGCCGGTCTCGGGCTGGATCGCCCCGGGCTCCAGGTCGAAGATGGGCGGCTCGTTTTGCTCGGCCACACCCCAGACCGGCTCGGTGAGGTCGCCCGGGCGGCCGATCTGGTCGAAGCCCCGGACGCGGTAGTAGTACCGCTCGCCGGCTTCGACGGCGGTGTCGGTGAAGCCGGCGGCGTCGATGTCGAGCGTGTCGATCGGCGTGTAGCCGTCGTCCATCCGCAACGAGCGGAGCACCTCGTAGCCGGCCTCCGTGGTGGCCTGGTCAGTCCAGCTCAGGCGGAGCGAGTCGGGGGTGGTCATCGAGACGTGGACCCAGGCCGGGGCGGTGGGGCCGGGGACGGTGACGCCCTCCACTTGGGTGTCGTCACTGCAGCCGGCGACAAGAAGCACCACGGCCGGCAGAGCGGCCAGCCATCCTGCGCGCGTCATAGCTCTTCCTCCGCAAGCTCATGATCGAAGTCCGACCCGCGGTAGCTGCCCGAGCGAGCCATGCCCGAACGACCCCCGCCGGCCGGTCCGCGAGGACTGACCCCCGGCACTACTGTCCGTCCCCCTTGATGCAATCCAACTCCGACATCTGGGACAGCTTTTCGTTCTCCTTCATCAACGTGACGTCGAAGCTCATCTGGGGCCGCAGTTCCATGCGCGGCAGGCACGGGCTCCACAGCTCGAGATCCTTCGACTTCAGGCTCTCCCGCAGGATCAAGATCTCCGGGATGAGGTCGGGCTGCTCGGGCACGAACCAGACCAGCACGGTCCAGTCGATGTCCGGCAGGTAATCGACGTCGAGCGAGTAGGAGCCGCCGGCCTGCGATGTGGTCTCCGTCAGAAGGAAGCCCTCCTCGAACAGCTTGACCTTCACCCCGGCCAATCCTTGGCCGGAACTATCGGTGACCTTTCCCGTGAGCACGCCGCGGGCCCTCGTCAGGCCTTCCGGGGTCGCACCCTGACCCCCGGCGCCGCCCGTCACCAACGCCATCGCCAGTATAGGCGGAATCACGAAGCGCAAGTGTCTCACTTCGGTACACCTCCTTGGAGAGCCCCCGCTCCAATCTGCGGCCGCGCACGGGCGAGAGCGTACGGCGCCCGCGAAAAGTTGCCGATCAACCTAGCAACCGACCCCAAGACCGTCAAGGCCAAAGAAACTCTGGACTTCTGAGCGAAACGCTTGCGCGATTTCGGGCCGTTTGCTACGTTGCCGGCGTTCAACAGCCGAGCACAGGAGCCTATCTCGCCGATCGGCTCAAGTCTATGCCTTTCCCCTGCCTGTGGACAGGGATGTCCCGAGAGGGCCAGAAGCCCATGTTCCTTTCGAAGCTCATCGGCTACATGACGAACGACGTGGCGATCGACCTCGGCACCGCGAACACCCTGGTGTATGTCAAAGGGCGGGGGATCGTCCTCAACGAACCCTCCGTGGTGGCCGTCGAGAAGGCCACGCGCAAGGTCCTCGCCGTGGGGATGGAGGCCAAGGAGATGCTTGGCCGTACCCCCCAGGCGATCGAGGCGGTGCGTCCGATGAAGGACGGCGTCATCGCCGACTTCGAAATGACCGAGGAGCTCCTGCGCAAGCTGATCTCCAAGGTCCAGAAGCATCGCTTCATTGTTCACCCCCGCATCATCGTCAGTGTTCCCTCCGGGATCACCGAAGTCGAGAAGCGAGCGGTGCGCGACTCGGCCGAGCGGGCCGGCGCCCGGGAGGTCTTCCTGGTGGCCGAGCCGATCGCGGCGGCCATCGGCGTCGGCCTGCCGGTGGAAAAGCCCCTGGGCAACATGGTGATCGACATCGGCGGCGGCACGACCGAGATCGCGGTGATGACCCTCAACGGCATCGTGCACGACACCAGTCTGCGGGTGGCGGGTGACAAGATGGACGAGGCGATCCAGCAGTATGTGAAACGCGCGTACAACCTGCTGATCGGCGACCGGACGGCCGAGCGGATCAAGATGGAGATCGGCTCCGCGTTTCCGCTGGAAGAGGAGCTGGAGCTGGAGATCAAGGGGCGCGATCTGATCGGCGGGATCCCCAAGACGATCAAGGTGACCTCGGTCGAGATTCGCGAGGCCCTGCAAGAGCCAATCAGCGCCATCGTGGAGGGACTGAAGCAGTCCCTGGAGCAGACCCCGCCCGAGCTGGCATCGGACATCGTCGATCGCGGCATCGTGATGACCGGGGGCGGCGCGCTTCTGCGTGGGCTCGACATGCTGCTGCGCGAGGCTACCAACCTCCCGATCACCGTGGCCGAGGACTCCCTGCTCTGCGTCGTGCTGGGGTGCGGGAAGATCCTCGACAACATCGAGGCCTACGAAAAGGTGCTCATGAAGAGCAACGCCTGATCCAACGCCTGCGGAGTCGAATCGATGAAGCGCAAGAGTGCCGCCTACCCCGGGATCGGCGACTGGGTGGCGCTGGTCGCGGCTGCGCTGCTCTCGATCGCGCTGCTCCTGGGCGGCACGTCGACGCGCTACCGCGTGGCCGAGCTGCTGCGCTCTTCGGTGCTCTACCCCTTCCGTCTGGTCAGCTCCTACGCCGCGCAGCCGGTCGACCCCGAGCGCGAGCTGACCCGGTTGCGGCGGCAGCTCGCCCGCAACCGGATCGACGCCGCGGCCCAGCGGGCGGCGCTGCGGGAGAACGAGCGGCTGCGCCGGCTGCTCGACTTCGTGGAAGGCCGGGAGCACCGGCTGCTGCCCGCGCTGGTGGTCGGGCGCAGCGCCGACCGGTTCGGCGAGGTGCTGACCCTGGGGCGCGGACGCGAGGACGGCGTCTTCGCCGGACAGACGGTGATCGGAATCGAAGGGCTGGTCGGCGTCGTGACGGGCACCGAGGGCGGGGAGTGCTGGGCCCGCACGCTGCGGCACGGCGCGGTGCCGGTCAGTGGTCTGCTCACCGCGACGCGCTACGTCGGACTGCTGCGCTGGAGCCCCGAGCGCCAGCTCCTGCGCTTCGAGGGGATCCCCGTGCACCACGACCTGCAGGTGGGCGAGGAGGTGGAGACCTCCGGCCACGGACGGATCTTTCCCAAGGGGATCCCGGTGGGAACAGTGGTGTCGGTCGCCGACGACCGCACCGGACTGCTGAAGGAGATCTACGTGCGACCCCATGTGGATCTGGACCGCATCGAGGAGGTCTTCCTGCAGGTGCCCGCACCCCCCGATTCGTCGGCGACGGCCACGGAAGGATAGGAAGAGGACGTGTTCTATCTGCGCTATCTGGTGCTCACCTTCGTCGTGCTGCTGCTCGATGCCACGCTGGTCCACCGCCTGGCCATCGGGTCGGTACGGCCCGACCTGGGTCTGGCCCTGGTGGTCTACGCGGGACTCGCCGGAGGGGGGCGCGGCGGCACCCTGTTCGGCTTTCTGGTGGGATTGGTGCGCGGCTGCGCGCAGCCGGAGTGGCTGGGTGTCGACGCGCTGCTGTTCAGTCTGGTGGGGTTCGGGGCCGCCTACACCTCCCCGATGGTGAACCGTGAGCATCCGCTGGTGCAGGCGGGCCTCATCGCGCTGCTGCTCATGGGCCACGATCTGCTCCGGGCGTTGATCGTCACGTCGGCGTCGCTGCCGCGCACGCTTCTGCTCTGGCTCAGCGTGTCGCCGGCGGCCGCCCTCTACACGGGGCTGCTTGTGCCGCTGGCAGTGGCGCTGCTGCCGCGCGTGCTGATGGGGGACTCGCGGCGTGCCCTTTCCTGAGAACCTCCGCGAGCGGCGCCGGCGGGCCTGGATCTACGGCGCCCTGGTGGCCGCCGTGCTGCTGCTCCTGACGGTCCGGCTCTTCCACTTGCAGATCGTCCGGGGCGAGAGCTATGTGGAGCTGGCCCGCGAGAACATGGTGCGCAGCGAGCCGATCCCCGCCCTGCGGGGCTGCATCTACGACCGCCACGGACGGCTGCTGGCGGGCAACCGGGCCAGCTTCAATCTCAGCCTCGAGGCGGGCCACCCCTTCTACGCGGACCGCGACCATCTGCGCTCGGCGGTGGCGGAGGCGGCCCGCATCCTCGGCCGCGACCCCGCCGAGCTGGAGCAGCGCGCCTTGCGCTACCGCACGATGTTCGAGCCGCTGCTGCTGGCGCGCGATCTCGATCAAGCCCTGTTGGCGCCCTTCGTCGAGCGCCTGCATCCGATCGCCGGGATCACGATCGACCAAGTGCCCCTGCGATGGAACCCCCACGGCGCTCTGGCGGCGCACGCCCTGGGCCACGTTGGCGAGATCAGCGAGGAGGAGCTGCAGGAAGCCGAGAAGGGGGTCTACCGTCGCGGCCAGCTCGTGGGCCGCTCGGGGCTCGAGCGCCAGTACGAGACGCTGCTGCGGGGCTTGGACGGGGAGACCTACGTGAAGGTCGATGCGCTGGGACGCAAGATCGACCTGTTCCCCGATCTGCCCCCCTCGGAGCCGCGTCCCGGGGCCGACCTGCACCTGACCTTGGACGCCCGCCTTCAGCGCGTGGCCGAGGTGGCCCTCCAGCAGGCCCCGCGCGAGAGCGGCGCCGATGAGGCCCTGCGCGGGGCGGTGGTGGCCCTGGATCCCCTGACGGGCGAACTGCTGGTGTGCGCCAGCGCGCCGACGTTCGATCCCAACGCTTTCGCGCACGGGTTGACCACCGAGCAGTGGGCCGCTCTCAACGTGGCCGCGCACCCGTTGCTCAATCGCGTGACGCAAGCGGGCTATCCGCCGGGGTCGATCTTCAAGATCGCCACCACGCTGGCCGGCCTCGACGGGCAGGTGATCACCCCCGACACCGCGCTCGGTCCTTGCTACGGCAGCTACACGTTCGGCAACCGGTCCTTCCGCTGCTGGAAGGCGGAGGGGCACGGTCGGGTCCGCCTGCTCCAGGCCTTCGCGCAGTCCTGCGACGTCTACTACTACCAGGTGGCGCGCGGCCTGGGCATGCGCCGGCTGCTCGCCTACCTGGACGCGCTGGAGCTGGATGTCACCACGGGGGTCGACCTGCCGCAGGAGCGCGAGGGTCTGGTGCCCACCATGGAGTGGTACCGGCGGCGGCTGGGGACCGAGCCGCCCGAGGGCAACGCCCTCAACCTGGGAATCGGCCAGGGCGAGATCATCCTCACGCCGTTGCAGCTCGCCAGCTTCGTGGCCGCGGTGGTGACCGACGGGCAGATGCGTCGCCCGCACGTGGCCCGCCGCGCGGTGGGAGCCGGGGGCGAGGTGGTCTGGGACTACGGTCCGCCCCAGATGGTGCACGACCTGGAGCTCTCCGCCGAGCGCCGCGATCTCGTCCGCGGGCTGATGGAGGAAGCCGTGGAAGGGGAGCGGGGCACCGGGGCGCGGGCGCGCGTGAGCGGCTGGCGCGTCGGGGGCAAGACCGGCACCGCCCAGAACCCGCACGGTGAGGACCACGCCCTGTTCGTCGGGGTGGCGCCCATCGACCGGCCCGGCATCGTCGTGCTGGTGGTGATCGAGGAGTCGGGTCACGGCGGAACAGTCGCCGCGCCGGTGGCGCAGAAGGTCCTGGAGGCCTTCCTGCAGGAGGACACGCCGCCCATGACCGGCGGCACGGCCCCCGTGAGCCGGCGGCCGTCCGAGACGCGGGGGGTGCCCGGATGAGCGTGCCCGCCTCCAGGAGGCCGATCTTCTGGGACCCGTGGTTGATCGTGCCCGTGATCCTGCTGGTAATCATCGGAGCGGTCACCGTTTACTCGGCCACAGTGCTGTCGCGCAGCGGTGAGGTGGGGCTGTTCCAGCGCCATCTGGTCTCGATCGGCTTGGGGGTCTTGCTGGCCCTGGTGATGGCCTGGCTGCCCCCGCGCATCCTCGAAGACCTGGCCCCGCTGTTCTACGCCGTGGCGGTGATCCTGCTGCTGCTCGTCCTGGTGGCCGGAGAGTCCTACGGCGGAGCCCGACGCTGGCTCTCCGTGGGTCCCGCGCGGTTCCAGCCGTCGGAGCCGGCCAAGATCGCGACGATTCTGTTCCTGGGCCACTACCTGGCCCGCAAGCGGTGCGACCTGTCGCGGTTCTGGTCATTGGCGGGCGCCCTGGCGATCGCGGCGATCCCTTTCCTGTTGGTGCTGCGGGAACCGGACCTGGGCACCTCGCTGGCGTTTGTGGCCATCGGAGGGGGCATGCTCCTGTGGGCGGGTCTCTCCTGGCTCACGCTGTTCGCCTTCGTCTCGCCGCTGATCGTGGCCCTGCTCTCGCCCTGGGTGCTCTTCTGGATTCCCTTCCTGATCGCCGCGGTCGCGCTGCTGCGCCACTACCGGGTGGGCTGGCTGTTGATCGGCTTGTACGCGCTGCTGCACATCGGCATCGCCGTCGAGACCCCCCGCTTGTGGCGCAGCCTCGAGCCCTACCAGCGGGCCCGCTTGAGCACGTTCCTGAACCCGGAGCGGGAACCGGCCGGCGCGGGGTATCAGGTGATTCAGTCGAAGATCGCCATCGGCTCGGGCTGCATGACCGGTCAGGGGTACGGGCGCGGATCGCAAAAGGCGCTGGCCTTCCTGCCGCGCCAGCACACCGATTTCATCTACTCGGTGGTGGGGGAGGAGTGGGGCTTCCTGGGGGGCGGCCTGATCCTGCTGCTCTTCGGCGTCCTGCTGTTGCGCGCGCTGGCGTTGGCGCGCCTGATCCGTTCGCGTTTCGGATCGGTGGTGGCGGTGGGCGTGGTCTCACTGCTGTTCTATCACTGCGCGATCAACGTGGCGATGACGCTGGGCATGGCCCCGGTGACCGGCCTGCCGCTGCCGTTCATGAGCTTCGGCGGTTCCTTCATGGTGACGGCCCTGGCCGCGACGGGGCTGCTGCTGGGCGTGGCCGCTCGGCGTCGCGAACGGTGATCCCCGGTGATGGGCTGGTGATCGCGGGCCCGCGGCAGGCGGGATCTCAGGCCGAGACGTCTCTGACCGAAGGGAGCGGGCACGATGAAACCGACCCTGCTGGAACTGGGCCCCTTGAAGATCCACGCCTACGGCCTGGCGCTGGCCCTCTCATTCCTCATCGGCAGCATCCTGGTGACCCGCTGGGGCCGCGAGCGGGGGTACCCGGAAGACGAGCTGATGCGCCTGTTCTGGTGGATCCTGATCAGCGCGCTCATCGGCTCGCGTCTCTACTACGCCATCCAGCACCCCGACGACTTCCGCGAGAACTGGCTCGGCATCTCGCAGATCTGGCGCGGCGGGCTGACCCAGTACGGCGGCGTGATCGGGGCGATCATCGCCGCGGCGCTCTTCGTGCGCTCGCGCGGTTGGAGCTTCCGCGACATCAGCGATCTGGTCGCGCCCGCCCTGGCGCTGGGGGAGGGGATCACCCGCATCGGCTGCTATCTCAACGGCTGCTGTTTCGGCGACGTCTGCGATCTGCCCTGGGCGGTGCGGTTCCCGGCCGGCTCGCACGCCCACGCCGTGTTGGGCGGTGTGCTCGTGCACCCCGCGCAGCTCTACCTCAGTCTCTCCAACCTTCTGCTGTTCCTCTTCATGGTGCGCCTGCGGCCGCGACTCGTGCGGCCCGGCCGCCTCTTCGCGATCTACTTGGCGGTCTCCTCCCTGATTCGCCTGGCGGTCGACTTCACCCGCTACTACGAGGCGAGCGACCGGATCGAGATCGCCGGCCTGACGCTGGCCCACAGCCAATGGGTCTCGGTCCTCTTCGTCGCCGTGGCGGTCTGGATCTGGTTCAGCGCGCCGACGCACCGCCGCCATCCCTACGGGGAGGACGACGCCTCCGGTGAGGCGTCCTCCGCCACCGGCGGGTCCTCCTCGGCCGGCTAGGCGCTAGGGGCTTGCGGGCGCGGCGGCACGCCGCTGGCTGACACGCCGGGTCGTGAAGATCCCGAGCCCTCAATCGATCTGGGCGGCCACCCTCGACCTGGTGGCCCCCTTGCGCTGTCCGGTGTGTGGGCGCGTGCTGGCGGAGGCGGCCCGTTGCCCCGACTGCCGGATGCCCGACCCCGCCCGGGTGGCGCGGACACTGGGGCAGGACGCGCGCGGTCCCTATCTGATCCTGACCGGCGGGGCGCTGACGGGTCGCTATCGCCGTCTGCTGCATGCCTTCAAGTACACGCAGGACCCCGGCGCACGGGCGCTACTGACCGCGCAGACCGTCCTGGCCCTCCCGCCGGGAGGCGGCTGGGACGCCCTGGTGCCGGTGCCCACGCATGCGGTGCGGCGGCGCGAGCGCGGCTTCGACGCGGTGGAGGCGCTGGGGCGGGACCTCTCGCTCGCGCTGCGCATGCCACTGCTGCGGCTGCTGCGCCGGGTTCGCTACTGCGCGCCGTTGACCGGGCGGGGGGCCCTGGAGCGGCGGCGGCTGGTCGAAGAGACTGTTGCCGCGGCGCCGTCGTGGGGCCGCCTCCTGCTGCTGGACGACGTGGCCACGACGGGCACGACGTTCCGCACCTGCCGGCGGCTGCTGCTGGCGGCCGGCGCCGAGTCGGTCGACCTTCTGGTCGCCGCCCACCGGCCCCGCGCGCGCCGGAGGATTGTAGCGGCCCGGAGGCTGTGCTAGCGTCCCGATGGCCGCGCGGGCCCAAATGTGCCGACCACCCGTCGACGCGGCCCGGGGAAGCGGTCGGGTGGACGGCGGGCGAGGGGATGGGCGGATGTTTCGCGAGATCGTCATCAATGCTGACCCGGCGGAGACCCGCGTGGCGGTGCTGGAAGACGCCACGCTGGTCGAGTTCTTCGTGGAGCGTGAGGAAGAGCGCCGGCGCGTGGGCGACATCTACAAGGGCCGCGTCAACAAGGTCCTGCCGGGCATGCAGGCCGCCTTCGTCGACATCGGCCTGCCGAAAGCGGCCTTCCTGCACAGCTCCGACATGCTCACCTCGATCATGGATCTCGATGCCTTCGACCTCGACGAGGGCCGCGTGCGCCGCACCCGACCGCGGGACGTCTCCATCGACAAGCTGCTGCAGAAGGACCAGGAGATCTTGGTGCAGGTCATCAAGGAGCCGATCGGCACCAAGGGCCCCAAGGTGTCGGGCCGCTTGAGCCTGCCGGGGCGGTTCATGGTGCTGATGCCGGGTCTCGACCGGATCGGGGTCTCGCGCAAGATCGGCAACCGCGAGGAGCGCACCCGCCTGAAGAAGATCCTGCGCGAGCTGCGGCCCAAGAACGCCGGCCTGATTAGCCGCACCGTGGGCGAGGGGATGTCGAAGAAGGAGTTCGCCCAGGACGTGAAGTATCTGGTCGATCTCTGGCGCGACATCGAGGGGCGCTCGGCCCGGCTCCCGGCGCCGGCGGTGATCCATCGCGACATGGGCCTGACCACCAGCCTGATGCGCGACATCTTCACCCATCAGGTCGATCGTGTGGTGGTCGACTCGAAGGACGTCTACAAGGAGATCCTGCGCTACCTGAAGATGGTCGCCCCGGAGCTGAAGACGCGCGTCAAGCTGTTCACCGGCGAGGGGCCCGTCTTCGACGAGTACGGCATCGAGGCGGAGATCCAGAAGAGCTTCGAGCGCAAAGTCTGGATGAAGAAGGGCGGCTACATCATCGTCGAGTCGACCGAGGCGATGGTGACCATCGACGTCAACACCGGGCGCTTCACCGGCAAGCGATCCCAGGAGGACACGATCCTCAAGACGAATCTGGCCGCCGCCCAGGAGATCGCCCGCCAGCTCCGGCTGCGCGACCTGGGCGGGATCATCGTCATCGACTTCATCGACATGGAGGAGGAGGGTCATCGGCGCAACCTGCTCGACGCCTTCGTCAAGGCGCTCGACCAGGACAGCGCCCGCACGCGCGTCTTCCCGGTCAGCGAGCTGGGGCTGGTGGAGATGACGCGCCAGCGCGTGCGCGAGCCGCTGATCAACTACTTCAGCCAGGGCTGTCCCTATTGTCTGGGCACCGGACGGGTGGCCTCGATGCCCGCCGCCGCCATGCGGGTGGAGCGCAGCCTCAAGCGGGTGGGGGGGCACACCCATGAGAAGGAGATCCGGCTCACCCTGCACCCCGAGCTGGCCACCTACCTGTTCGACAAGCGGGGACACCGGATTGAGCAACTCGAAAAACAGTATGGGTTTAGAATAGACATCCGCGAAGACCCCCGCCTGGGCCCCGACGCCATGCGGATCTACTTCCCGCGCATGAAGAAGGACGTGACGGCCGACTTCTTGGTCTAGTGCGCCCGGGCCGCGGACCCGGCGCCGCGACGCGCAGCTTGACACGCCGGGGCAGCGAACTCTATACTCGCTTCTTTGTCGATTTCAAAGAGATGGACAGGAGTGCCCGGGAGGTGGGCGGTGTACGCGATTGTCTCGCTACAGGGATTCCAGTATCGGGTGGATCCGGATGCGATCCTGCGGGTGCCCGCGTTCGCGGCGGCGGAAGGTGACGAGATCACCATCAACGACGTGCATCTGATCGCGGACGGGGACGAGGTTCTCGTGGGCAAGCCCACCGTGGCCGACGCCGCGGTCAAGGCCGAGGTCCTCGGTCACGCGCGCGGCCCCAAGGTGCTGGTGGGGAAATACAAGCGTCGCAAGGACTATCGTCGGCGTCGCGGCCATCGGACCAACTACACCGAGATTCGCGTCAAGGAGATCGTGCGACCCTAGGACGCGCGGGAGGCAGTCATGGCACACAAGAAGGGCGTCGGCAGTTCGAAGAACGGCCGGGACTCGAATCCGCAGTATCTGGGCATCAAGCGTTACGGCGGCGAGCGCGTAACGGCGGGCACGATCGTCATCCGCCAGCGCGGCACCCGCATCCTGCCCGGTGAGAACATCGGACGCGGCAAGGACGACACGCTCTTCGCCCTCATCGACGGGCGCGTCCTGTTCGAGCGCAGGGGCAAGAACCGCAAGCGCGTCAGCATCGAGCCGCTGGAGGCCTGACAAGGAGCGTCGTCGGGCAGCGTCGTGCATTGCCGGGGCCGGCCGCATCCCACCGGTGGGATGGCCGGCCTCGCGTCGTTTAGGCGCGCGGCAGCTTGGTGGTTGACCGGGCGGCACCGTCGATCCAATCTTGGGCGGCGACCGGCATGGCGACGTAGGCGCGCACCCAGGGCCGCTGGGGCCGCGAGAGGAGTGGAGGTTCATGGGCTGCGAGGGCGGCGGGGTGGCCCTGATCATCCCCGCCCGGCTGGGGGCCACCCGTTTTCCCGGCAAGCTGTTGGAGCGCGCCGCCGGGCGCAGCATCCTCGAGTGGACCTGGCGACGCGCGCGGGCGGCGGCGGGGCCACAGCGCGTCTGGATCGCGACCGACAGCGATCCGATCGCGCGGGAGGCCGGGCGCTTCGGCGGGGTCGTGATCCGCACCGGTGAGCACCCGAGCGGCACCGATCGGGTGGCCGAAGCGGCCGACCGCATCCAGCCCGCGCCGCGGTGGGTCGTCAACCTCCAGGGCGACGAGCCGCTGATCGATCCGAGCGTCATCGGCGCCGTCTGTGAAGAGCTGCAGCGCTCCGACGAGGCGGTGGTCACCTGCAGCGCGCCGTTGACCGCGTACCGCGAATGGATCGATCCGGCGGTCGTCAAAGTGGTCTGCGACCGAAACCGAGAGGCGCTCTACTTCTCGCGGGCACCCATTCCCTCGACCCCGCGTGGCGCAACGCCCGACGCGTTCGCCGACGTGCGGGCCGTCGCCCGGGTGCACGTGGGCATCTACGGCTTCCCCGCCCCGTTGCTGCGGCGGATGGTGGGAGAGGAGCGCGCGCCTCTGGAGCGGATCGAGTCGCTCGAGCAGTTGCGTCTGCTCGAGACCGGTGTGCGGATCCGGGTCGTGCCGGTGGCGCGGCGCAGCGTGGCGGTGGACGTTCCGGAGGATCTCGAACGGGTGCGACCCCTGTTGGAGCAAGAGGCCTCGGCCGGCGAGGACGAGGCCGGAGCATCGAACCAAGGGAGGCAAGGTTGACCCAGAAGAGCGTATCGTCGTCCGGGGGTGTGTTGCCCAATGGGGAGCGCCGGCACATCTTCATCACCGGCGGGGTCTGCTCGGCCCTCGGCAAGGGGATCGTCTCGGCCTCGCTGGGCTTCCTGCTGAAGGAGCGGGGCTTTCGTGTCACGCTGCAGAAGTTCGATCCCTATCTCAACGTCGATCCGGGCACGATGAGCCCGTTTCAGCACGGCGAGGTCTATGTGACCGACGACGGCGCCGAGACCGACCTCGACCTGGGCCACTACGAGCGCTTCACCGACCAGAGCCTGAGCGGCGAGAACTGCACGACCGCGGGTCAGATCTACGACACCATCATCACCAAGGAGCGGCGCGGCGACTTCCTCGGCAAGACGGTGCAGGTGATCCCCCACGTCACCGAGGAGATCAAGCGCCGCATGGTCGCCACCGCCCGCGGCCAGGACGCCGACATCAACATCGTGGAGATCGGGGGCACCGTCGGCGACATCGAGGGGCTGCCCTTCCTGGAAGCGATCCGGCAACTGCGGCTCGACCTGGGGCGCGAGCGGGTGATCTTCGTCCACCTGACCCTGGTGCCCTACATGCGCGCCGCGGCCGAGCTGAAGACCAAGCCGACGCAGCACAGCGTGCGCAAGCTGACCGAGATCGGGATCCAGCCCGACCTGCTGGTCTGCCGCACCGAGGTGGCCCTCGGCGACGAGCTGAAGGACAAGATCGCCCTGTTCTGCAACGTCTCGCGCGACTGCGTGGCCGAGTCGCGTGACGTGGAGACGGTCTACGAGGTGCCGCTCATGCTTCACGCACAGGGCCTCGACAGCCGGGTGCTCTCGTTCCTGCGGCTGGAGGGGCCGCGCGACATCGAGCTGGGCGCCTGGCGCGAGATGGTGCAGACGATTCTGCAGCCGCCGCGCGAGGTCGAGATCGCGATCGTCGGCAAGTACACGCACCTGAGGGATGCCTACAAGAGCATCGTGGAGTCGTTCGTGCACGCGGGCGTGGCCAACCGCGTGCGCGTCCACATCCGCTGGATCGAATCGAGCCTGATCGAGGGCGAGCCGCCCGAGACGTACCTCGACGGCGTCCACGGCCTCCTGGTGCCGGGGGGATTCGGGGTGCGGGGCATCGAGGGGATGGTGCGGGCCATCCGCTACGTGCGCGAGAAGGAAATTCCCTTCTTCGGCATCTGCCTGGGTCTGCACTGCGCCGCGATCGAGTTCGCCCGCAACGTGTGCGGACTCGATGGCGCCCACTCCACCGAATTCGATCCCACCACGCCCCACCCGGTGATCGACCTGCTGCCCGAGCAGCGGGGCGACGTGCCGATGGGCGGCACGATGCGTCTGGGGGCCTACGACTGCGACGTGGCCGAAGGCAGCCGGCTCTACGAGGCCTACCATGCCGAGCGGATCTCCGAGCGGCACCGCCACCGCTACGAGTTCAACAACGCCTACCGGGCGCGGCTGGAAGCGGCCGGCCTGCGCGTGACGGGCGTGCATGCGGCCCGGGACCTGGTCGAGACGATCGAGCTGCCCGGGCATCCGTGGTTCCTGGCGGGCCAGTTTCACCCGGAGCTGAAGAGCCGGCCCCGGCGTCCCGCGCCGCTGTTCCGTGAGTTCGTCAAGGCGGCCAAGACCTGCGCCTCGGGCCAGCCGACCCTGCCGGGCCTGGCCGCGGCCGCGTCCCGGGGCAGGAGAGACGAGGGATGAGCCCCAACCCGGACGCGGGCCCGGCCGCCGGGGTGAGCCCGATCGCCCCCGATGCGCGGCGACCCTTCATCATCGCGGGCCCCTGCGTGATCGAAGAGGAGGCGATGGCGTTGCGCGTGGCCGAGACCGCCGCCCGCGAAGCGCGGCGCCATGGTCTGACCTACGTGTTCAAGTCATCCTATCTTAAGGACAACCGCACCAGCGCCGGCGCCTACACGGGCCCGGGCCTCGAAGAGGGCTTGCGCATTCTGCGCCGGGTGCGCGCGGAGGTGGGCGTGCCGGTGCTCACCGACGTGCACACCGCCGAAGAGGCCGCGGCGGCGGCCGAGGTGGTCGACGTGCTCCAGGTTCCGGCGTTCCTGTGCCGTCAGGGCCGGCTGCTGCGCGCGTGCGGGCGGACGGGCAAGGCGGTCAACGTCAAGAAGGGGCAGTTTCTGGCGCCGGCCGACATGGCCCACGCCGTCGCCAAGATCCGTGAGGTCCACCCGGGGGCCGACATCTGGCTGACCGAGCGGGGCACTGCGTTCGGCTACCGCGACCTGGTGGTGGACATGCGGGCCGTGGCCCTCATGCGGGGTCTCGGCGGCCGCGTGGTCTTCGACGCCACCCACTCCCTGCAGCACCCCGGCGCCGGAGGCGACCGACGCTTCGCGGCGTCGCTGGCGCGCGCGGCGCTGGGTGCGGGCGCCGAGGGTATCTTTGCGGAGATCCACCCCGATCCCGCGCGCGCCCGCTGCGACGCCAGCACGCAGCTTCCGCTGGCGCAGCTTGGGACCTGGATGGAGCAGTGGGCCCGGCTGGGCGCCCTGATCACCGAGCTGGAGCGACAGGACCCGCCCCTGGGAGAGGGCCGGTGGCCCGGTCTGGAGACTCGCGGCCCGGGCGACGATGGGGGGGCGGGGGCGTGATGGCGCGTGGGGCATCAGGATCGGACCCTTGTGGACCGGATGGCCTCGACCGGACGGGCCTCGACCGGGCGGGCGTGGAGCGGGCGGCGCTCGATGTGGCCCGCGCTGAGGCGCGGCGCATCGAGGAACTGGGCCCGCTGTTCGCCTCCGACGCCTTCCACGAGGCGCTGGCGCTGCTCCACGGCTGTCGCGGCCGCATCCTGGTGTGCGGCCTGGGCAAGTCGGGGCTCGCGGGCCAGCGCATCGCCGCCTCGCTGCGGTCGACCGGCTCGCCCTCGATCTTCATCCATCCCGTTGAGGCGGCGCACGGCGATCTGGGGATCGTCGACGGGCAGGACGTGGCGCTGCTCATCAGCAAGAGCGGACAGAATCCGGAGCTCTCGGCCCTCATTCCCACGTTCCGGCGCATGGGTGTGGCGATCATCGCGCTCACGGCGCGGCCGGGGTCGGATCTGGCGCGCTCGGCCGACCTGGTGCTCGACATCGGGCCCGTCCATGAGCTGCCGCCGCTGACCGAGGTCCCGACGGTCAGCACCACGCTGTTTCAGGTGGTCGGCGACGTGCTCACCGTGCTGCTCTGCCGGCTGAAGGGCTTCTCGGCGGAGGATTTCGCGTTCCTGCATCCCGGGGGCATCCTGGGCCACCGCGTGACGCAGCGCGTCTGCGACGTGATGCATCGTGGCGAGGAGCTGCCGCGCGTGACCGAGGAGACGCAGCTCGTGGAGGCGCTGACCCAGATCATGGACAAGCGGTTGGGCATGACCACCGTGGTGGACGGCGAGGGGCGGCTCACGGGGGTGATCGCCGACGGCGACTTGAAGCGGATCTTGCATCGCACCGGCGGCAGCCTGGTCGGTCTGCGCGCCGGCGAGGTGATGACGCGCGATCCGAAGACCATCGCCGCCGACGCGCTGCTCGTGACCGCGCTGAAGACGATGGAGACCAACCGACCCGGCGCGATCACGTTCCTGGTGGTCGTGGACGATGAGAGGCGCCCGACAGGCGTGGTGCACATTCATGACTGCCTCAGTCTGCCCGACCCGCGCGGTTGAGGCCGGATCCCTCGCGGCGGCCCGCCGGTCCGCGGGCGGCTGATGGGACCCCTTCGGCCGTGAAGCGGATGAAGCCGATCTGGCGCACGGTGCGGTTCCACGCCCTGCGGGTGCTGCTCACGCCCGTGGCCTGGCTGCCGCGCGGGGCGGGCCTGCGCATCTTCGGCGCGCTGGGCGCTCTCTGCTACGATCTGCTGCCGCGGACACGGCGCATCATTCTGGGCAACATCACGCTGATCCACCCCGACTGGGACGCGGGCCGTCGCCACCGGTTCGGACGCGGGGTGTTGCGCTGGCTGGGGCGAAACGGATTCGACTTCGTTCGTCTGCGCGGCTACAGTGAGGAGGATCTGAAGCATCTGGTGCGCATCGAGGGACTCGATCACCTGCGCGCTGCACAGCAACCGGGCGTCGGCGTGATCTGCCTCAGTGCGCACCTGGGCTGTTGGGAGCTGATGCCGGCCCGGTTGCGGGCCGAGGGTTTCGACGTGGCGGTGGTCTACCGCCGCCTGCGCTCGCGCGAGCTGCACGCGTACGTGACCGCGCGCCGCGCGCGCCACGGCATCGAGACCCTGGATCGCGACACCGACGGCCGCCGCATCCTGCGCGCGCTGCAGCGCGGGGCCGTGCTCGGCGTCCTGATCGACCAGCGGACCCGGGTCGACTCGGTGCGGGTACCGTTTCTGGGCCGGCCGGCCTGGACGCCCACCGGGCCGGTGCGGTTGGCGATGCGCAGCGGCGCGCCGGTCATCACGGCGGTGGCCGCGATGATGCCCGACGGGACGCATCTGCTGCGCATCGGACCGCGGATCGTCTTGGAGCCGCCCGAGGAAGGGGCCTCGTGCGAGCGGGCGGCGCAGATCATCGAGCGCAACACCGCGCGGTGCAACGAAGCCCTGGGCGAAGCGCTCCGGCCGTGGCAGGATCAGTGGGTCTGGTTTCACCCGCGCTGGCGGGACGTGTAGAGGACAGCGGCATGTCGGCGGTGGGGGCACACCCCTTGCATCACAGATGCGGCGGCGACCGCGGGCCGACGCGGCCGCGCGGGCGGCCGGCCGCGGCGCGCCTGGCGGTGCTCTGGGTGCTGGTCGCGCTGCTCTGGGCGGGATGCGAGCCGGAAGAGGACCAGAGCCGGCCGCAGGCCCACGACCGGATCCCACAGCAGGTGGTCGCCGGACTGGTGTTGCGCGAGAGCAAGGCGGGAACGCTGAGCTGGGTGCTGCGCGCCGATTCGGCCTACGTTTTCGGGGAGGGTGAGCGCACGCTGCTCGATGGGGTGCGGATCAACTTCTACAACGAGACCGGGGACTCGGTCCGTTCCTGGCTGACGGCGCGCGCCGGCGAGATGGATCCGGCCACGCACGACCTGATCGCGCGCGATTCGGTCGTCGTCACCACCTCCGACGGCAACCGGCTGGAAACCGAAGAGCTGAAGTGGGACCAGGAGCGCGAGCTGGTCGTGTCGGATCGCTTCGTGCGCCTGACACGGGGTCGCAGCGTGGTGACCGGGGTGGGGATCGAAAGCGACGCCTCGCTGAACAGCTATCGCATCCTCTCGCAGGTATCGGGAGAGCTGCACGAAGAGCCCGCGCGGGAGCCGAGCCGGGCTCCGGGGCCCAGCCCTGAGGGCGGGTCACCCGAGACGCCCGAGGAGCGAGCCCCGCGCGATGACTCCGTCCCCGGACCCTGACCGGGTGGGGACCGGCCCAAGGACGCGCACACGGAAGATGGATCGACGATGACGCAGGTGGATGCTGAAACGACCGTGGCCGAAGAGCCCGATCCGCACCAGCCGGATCTGCTGGCGGGGCGTAACCTGGTGCGCTACTACGGCAAGTGGGCGGTCGTCGACGACGTATCGATGTCGGTGCGGCGTGGCGAGGTCGTGGGGCTGCTCGGCCCCAACGGCGCCGGCAAGACCACCAGCTTCTACATGATCACCGGGCTGCTCACCCCGTCCAAGGGGCGCATCTATCTCGCGGGCAAAGAGATCACAGGTCTGCCCATGCACGAGCGAGCTCGGCGCGGCATCGGCTATCTCTCCCAGGAGCCCAGCATCTTCCGGCGCATGACCGTTCGGCAGAACATCATGGCGGTGCTGGAGACCCTGCCGCTGCCGAAGCAGCAGCGCCGGGCGCGCTGCGAGCGGCTGCTCGCCGAGCTGGACATCGAATCGATCGCCGACCGGCGCGGCTTCAACCTCTCGGGCGGGGAGCGCCGCCGCACGGAAATCGCCCGGGCCCTGGTGACCGAACCGTCCTTCATGCTGCTGGACGAGCCGTTCGTGGGCATCGACCCGATCGCCGTGGCCGAGATCCAGGAGAACATCATGCGTCTGAAGGAGCGCGGCCTGGGCATCCTGATCACCGATCACAGCGTGCGTGAGACGCTGATGGCCACCGACCGGGTCTACCTGATGTACGAGGGCAAGATCCGCCTGCACGGGTCGGCCCATGACCTGGCGGACAATCCCCTGGCCAGGGAGCTCTACCTGGGGAAGCACTTCCGCCTCTGATCCGCGCCCTGTGCCCGCCGGCGCGCCAGCCCGTGCGTCTGGGGACCGGTGCGCGCGCTCGAGTCCCACCCGCCTCCGTTGCCTGCCCTTTCGTCACGCGCCCGCGGAGAACTGCGTCGATGGACCTACGCGCCGACCTTCACATCGGCCCGCGCCAGCAGCAAATGCTCAGCCCACGCCTGACCCAGTCGCTGCGCATCCTCGAGGCCCCGGTCGTCGAGCTGGCCCAGATCCTGGCCGCCTCCCTCTGCGCCAACCCCTTTCTGGAGGAAGAGCCTCCGGTGGAGCCGCTGGCGGAGAGCTATGAGGCGGTTCTGGCTGCGGCCGGCGGATCGGCCCCCGGGTCGAACGGCGGGACCCGGCTGCCCGCCGACCGGCCCGGCTGGCGCGATCGGGTGCTCGCCCGCCTGCGCTTGCGCACGCAGGGCGAGAAGACGCAGGCGGCGGCCGAATACTTGCTGGGAAGCCTGGATCCGCGCGGCTATCTGGCGGTTCCCCTGGCGGAGGTCGCTGCCGCGACGGGCCTGGACGAGGCGGCGGTGGAAGCGGTGCGCGCGCATCTGATGCGTCTGGACCCGCCCGGGCTCGCCGCTCGGGATCTGCGCGAGTGTTTGATGGTACAATTGGAGGTGAAGGGCGCGCTCGGAGGGCCGGCCGCCGCGATCGTCGACGGCCTCCTGCCCGAGCTGGCCCGCCGCCAGTACGGAAAGATCGCGTCGTGCTTGGGCGCGACGCCGGATGAGGTGAATCGAGCGGTGCAGACCGTGCGCAGCCTTTGTCCCGCTCCCCGCCGGATGGTCGAAGCCGAGCACCCCGTGCCGGTGCTTCCGGACCTGCGGGTCGTTCGCGTGGGCGCCCGGTACGAGGTTGCGGTTCAGGATGCGTGGCTGCCCCAGATACGTTACCTGCCTCCCCCAGAATCGATTATGAGGTCCCCGGACCTCCACGTGCGCCGCTTCGCCCGCGACCAGTCCACCCGGGCGCGCTGGCTGATCGAGAGCCTGGCCCAGCGCCGGCGAACCCTGGCAGCGGTCATGAGGCGGGTCCTGGTGGACCAGCGGGCTTTCTTCGAGGACGGGGTGCACTGTCTGAAGCCGCTCATCTACAGGCAATTGGCCGACCCGCTCGGCCTGCACGAATCCACCGTGGCGCGCGCCGTGCGCGGGAAGTTCGTGCAGACGCCGCGCGGTCTGTTCCCGGTGCGGTTCTTCTTCTCTCAGGGTCTGACGACGTCGCTCGGCGACCGGCGGGTGCCGGCGAGCGTCCGCCAGCGGATGCGCGAATTGGTTGCGGCGGAAGATCGGCGGTCTCCCTTGACCGACGAGCACCTAACCCGGATGCTACGGATGGAAGGCTTGAGGATCTCGCGTCGCACGGTGGCGAAGTACCGGGACCAGATGAGGATTCCCAAGGCCTCCTATCGCAAGGAGGCGTGATCCGGTACCCGCGGCGTGCGCCCGCGGCGCACGGCCCGGAAGCTGAGGAGGGAAACATGGACATCATCACAACCGCCCGTCACTTCGATCTGACCCCTGGCCTGAAGGAGCACACCCGCAAGCGGCTGGAGAAGCTGGACCGATTTCTCGGAGGCGTCGAGGACATCCACGTGATCCTGACCACCGAGAAGCACCGGCGGATCGCCGAGATCTCCATGCGGGCCAAGGGCACCGAGATCGTCGGGCGCGATGAGTCCGACGACATGGTGACGTCGATCGATCGGGTGGTTGATCGCATCGAGCGTCAGCTCAAGCGCCTCCATGCGCGCCGGCGCAGTCGCAATCAGCGCCGCAGCGTCAAGGTCGCCCTGGCCGAGGAATCCGACCTCCAGACGGCGCGCGCCGAGGAAGAAGCCGAGGCGGAGACCGAGCACGAGTTCGATCTGAGCCTCTATGCCGACGAGGAGTTCTCACCGGTGGTCGTGCGCGGCGACCAGTTCCACAATGGTCCGATCACGGTGGAGGACGCGATCCGCATCCTGCGCGAGCGCGACGAGGACCTGCTGCTCTTCACCAACGCGCAAACCAGCAAGCCGGCGGTGATTCACCTGCTGCCCGACGGCAATTACGGACTGATCGAGGCGACCTAGCGTTGATGGCGGGATCTGGAATTCGGCGCTTGCGTCGAGGGTCGAAATCGGGGACAGGTTACGCGGAGTTGCGTCTGCGGCCTGTCCCCTCTTAGCAATGGAGCCACGTGGCCATGGTCGGGATGACGGTGGCGGAGTTCTACGAAAAGACCCGCGAGCGGCTCAAGCTGCAGCTCATCGGCGAGAACCTGCATTCCCGCAGCCGCCTGGTGACCAGCGACATCAACCGGCCCCAGTTGGCGCTGACCGGGTTCCTCGAGAACTTCCTGTGGGACCGCCTGCAGATCTTCGGCGAGACGGAGGTGCTCTACCTGGCCAGCCTGAGCACCGAGCGCCGCGGCGCGACGCTGGCGGGCATTCTCGGCTTCGCCATCCCGTGCATCGTCGTGACCAAGGGGTTGGCGGTCCCCGAGGGTCTGGCCGAGATCGCGGCGCAGAACGAGATCCCCGTTTTCGCCACCAAGATCGACACGACCCATTTCATCCACGAGGTCACCGCGTTTCTCGAGGACGCGTTCGCGCCCACCACCAAGGTCCACGGATCGCTGGTCGACGTCTACGGCGTGGGATTGCTCTTCACCGGCCGCTCCTCGATCGGCAAGAGCGAGACCGCTCTGGACCTGGTGGAGCGGGGCCATCGTCTGGTGGCCGATGACGTGGTGACGATTCGTCGCCGCTCGCCCAACATTCTGATCGGGTCGGGCAACGAGCTGCTGCGCCACTGCATGGAGATCCGCGGCATCGGCATCATCGACGTGCAGGCCATCTTCGGCATCCGGGCCATCCGCGGGTACAAGCGCGTGGAGGTGGAGGTCAACCTGCAGGAGTGGGATCAATCCGAAACGTATGAGCGGCTGGGTCTGACCGAGCAGGTGGCCGCGTTTCTCGAAGTGGAGATCCCCAAGGTCGTGATCCCGATCTTTCCCGGCAAGAACATCACCGTCATCTCCGAAACGATCGCGCTCAACTATCTGGTAAAGGCCTACGGATACCATCCGGCCGCACGCTTCAGCGAAAACCTGATCGAGACGATCCGGCGCAAGCGGACGCTCTCGAAGCTGGCCGAGGGGGACCTGGAGTGAGCGGCGCGGTCCCATCCGGTCGTGAAGACCTTCTCGGCGTCGTCGTCACGCACGGTCTGCTGGGCCGCGAGCTGCGGCGCACGGCCGAATCGATCCTGGGCGGGCAGGAACGCCTGACGGTGGTCTCCAATGCCGAGGTCTCCCACGACGAGCTGACGCGGCGCGTGCTCGCGGTGGTGGAGCCCGAGTTGGCGCGAGGGGCGCCGGTCGTGGTCTTCGTCGACCTGCTGCCCGGTAGCTGCGGTCGCGTCTGCCGGCCGCTGGCGAGGCGCCATCCGGGCATCCTGTTGGTGTCAGGGGTCAATCTGCCGTTGCTGATCGAGTTCCTGCACCACCGCGGCCGCGTCGAGCTGGCCGAGCTGCGCGCGCGGCTGCAACGGAAGGGTCAGGAGGGCATCACGGTCGAGGGGTGGCAGGATGTCGGCGCCTGAGCGCGGCCCATCGGGTCGGGACGGTGCGGGCGCCGGATACCAGCTCGTGCGCGTGGACGACCGGTTGCTGCACGGTCAGGTGGCCTTTGGCTGGGGACGGGTGCTGGCCCCGCGCCGCTACCTGATCGTGGACGATCGCGCTCACGAGGACCCTTGGGAGCGGGAGGCGTTCCTCGGTGCGGCGCCCGAAGAGACCGAGGTGGCGGTGATCGGGGAGGAGGCCTTCGCCGCGGTCGCGGACCGCACCGATCCCGAGGCGGGGCGGACCGTGGTGCTCCTGCGCGGGGTGGCGCAACTCGAGGGGCTCTGGTCGCGGGGCTTCCGGCCGGCCGGGGGGGTCAATCTGGGCGGTCTGCACGCGCGCGCCGGGACGCGCGAGCTGTTGCCCTACGTGCACCTGACGCGCGGGGAGTGCGCGGCGCTGGTCCGCATGCTGGATGACGGGCTGCGCGCGTGGGCGCAGGCGTTGCCCGGGGACCCCCGCGTCGAGGGTCGCGAGCTGCGTGATCTTCTGGAGGCCGGATCCACCGCGCCCTGAGCGGTGTGCAGACGCACGCTGCGCCGCGGGGTCACGGGGGGCCGACAGCGCGATCGTCGCTTCGGGCCCGGGGCCGAGGCTCGGCGGGCGCAGCGAGACAGGGAGGTCGACGTGAGTCGCATTCGGTTCGTCTTCTGCGTTCACAACCACCAACCCGTGGGCAATTTCGATCACGTGATCGAGGATGCCTACCAGCGCTCCTACCTGCCCTTTGCCGACGTCATGGAACAACACCCGGACATCCCCTGGGTGCTGCACAACTCGGGATGCCTGTGGGAGTGGCTGGAGACCCATCACCCCGAGTACATCGATCGCATCGGCCGGGGGGTGGCCGACGGCCGCATCGAGCTGCTGGGCGGTGGCTTCTACGAGCCGGTCCTGCCGGCGCTGGCCCCCGAGGACCGTCAGGGCCAGATCGAGCGAATGCGCGCCTACCTCAAGCAGCGGTTCGGCGCCGATGCGCGGGGCCTCTGGCTGACCGAGCGCGTCTGGGAGCCGGACCTGCCGGTGGATCTGGCGGCTGCCGGCGTCCACTACCTGCCGCTCGACGATACCCAGCTCCACCAGGTCGGCGTGGCGCCCGAGCGCATCCGCGGCGCCTTCCTGACCGAGAGCGCCGGCCGGCCGCTGCGGCTGTTCCCGGCGCTGATGACGCTGCGCTACCGGATTCCGTTTCACGAGCCGGGCCGGGCGGCCGCCTTTCTGCGCGAGCCCTTCCCGGGCGGCGGCGAGGGACTGGCGGTCTACGCCGACGACGGCGAGAAGTTCGGCATCTGGCCGGGAACGCATCGCCTGGTCTACAAGGAGCGCTGGCTGCACCGGTTCCTCGAGGCGCTGGAGGAGGCCCGCGACCGGATCACCGTCACTCACTTCGAGACCGAGGAGCGCGAGCACGACCCCGTCGGTCTGGCCTACCTGCCGGCCGGGTCGTACGCCGAGATGGGGGAGTGGTCGCTCCCGCCGGAGATGCAGGAGGGCTACGAGCGCACGCGGCAGGCGCTGGAGGAGCAAGACCTGAAGCGCGAGGCCGATCTCTTCGTCCGCGGTGGCTTCTGGCGCAACTTCTTCGCCCGGTATCCGGAGAGTAGCTGGATGCACATGCGAACGCTCGAGGCGGCGGGGCGCTGCCGGGCGTTCCGCAGCGCGCTCAAGCGGCCGGCCTGGCTGGAGGCGCGCGATCACATCTGGCGGGCGCAGTGCAACTGCGCCTACTGGCACGGCGTCTTCGGCGGCCTCTACCTGCCCCATCTGCGCCACGGCGTCTTCGCGGAGCTGGTGCGGGGCGAGGCGCTCCTGGCGCGCGGCGTGCACGGGCGGGGACCGTGGGTCAGCGCCCGGGAGGCCGATCTGGACGTCGACGGTCACCCGGAGCTGGTGCTGGAGAACGACCGCACCGTCCTCTTCCTCGACCCCAACCGCGGCGGCCGGCTGATCGAATGGGATGATCGCTCGGCCGAGATGAACCTGATCAACGTGCTCAGCCGTCGGCCCGAGGCCTACCACCGGCGCGTCGACGAACGGCTTCGCGGCGAGGACGGCGCGGCCGAGACGATCCACGCCGGCGTCCAGAGCAAGGAAGCGGGGCTCCAGGAGCTGCTCACCTACGACTGGTACGACCGCGCGGCGCTCACCGACCGGTTCTTCGCCGCGCGCCCCGATCCACACCGTCTGATGAAGGGGGAGATTCACGAGATCGGCGATTTCGTGGATCAGCCCTTCGCGCCGCACGTGGACCAGGGGAGTGACGAGGTCGTGGCGCGCCTGGTGCGGTCGGGTGGGCTGTGGCGCGACGGGCACTGTCAGCCGCTGCGACTGACGAAGGAGGTGCGTCTGGCCGCCGGCCGGCGCGGGTTCACGGTGCGACTGGTCTACGAGAACACCTCCGATCGTCCCCTGCGGGCATGGGCGGCCACCGAGACGCACCTGAACCTGCTGGCTGCCAACGCCCCGGATCGCTTCGTCGTCGTCGACGGACACCGCCAGGAGCCGGGCGTGCTGAGCGGGGTCAGCACCGTCGAGGACGCCCGATGGGTCGCGCTGGTGGAGGGGTGGCGCGCGTGGCACATCCGCCTGCAGGCCGATCGGACCGTCGGGTTCTGCCGTTATCCGGTGCGCACCGTAAGCCTCTCGGAGGCTGGGGCGGAGAGCAACGACCAAGGTCTGGCGCTGCTGCTGCACGTCGGGCTCGAGCTGCAGCCCGGGGAGCAGACGGCGCTGGGATTGCAGCTCTCGGTGGAGAACGGGCTCCCGGAGATCGTCGCGCCCCCCGCCGGCAGCGAGGCGGCCGCGGCGCCCACCGGACGCCCGTCGACCCCGTCGCCGCGGGCCGTCCCGTGAACCCCGCCCGGCCCGTCCGGTGCGGGCCGACCGTGTCGGCCGCCGCCGCGATGTTGCTGGCCGCCGGACTGCTCCTGGCCGCGGCCCTCGCGGGCTGGATCCCGGAGGCTTCCGGGCCGCTTCCGGCGCGGCTCGTCGACCACCTCCCCCACATGCTGCTCCTGTGTCTCTGGTTCGCGGCGGTGACCGCCGACCAGCGGGCCCTCGGGCCGCTCGTGCTGCACGAACCGCTGGTGGCGGCGGGTGTGGGCGGCCTCATCCTGGGCCATCCCACCGAAGGCTGGTGGGTCGGGCTCATGATGCAGGCGATCTGGCCGGGGCTGCTGCCGCTGGGCGGGTCGTTCCCCCCCCTGGCGGGGGCCGGGGCGCTGGTGGGCACAACCTGGTTGGCCTGGATGCCCCCGGCCGCCGGGGCGTGGGGGCCTTCGGTCGCGCTGGGCGCCGCGCTGGCCTGCAGCGGCGTGGGAATCAGGATCGAGGAGCGGCTGCGGCGCTGCAACGAGCGGCGCGAGGAGCGCATCTTCACCGCCGGGCACGAGGAGCGCGCCACGCTCTTGCAGGCGCACGGCTGCCTGGGGCTGATCGAGGCCGGTGCGGCGGGGTTGTTCATCGCCTCGATTCTGGTCGTATTGCCGTTGGCCTTGCTGAGCGCGCTGAGCCCGATGCTGACCGGCCCGGCCGCGGTGGGCGAGGCGCACGCGCAGCGCTGGGTGACGCCCGCCTCCGTGGGGCTCTTCGCCCTGGGAGGGGTTCTGGGATACCGTCTGCGGGACCGCTGGCCTCGGCGCGGCTCGGGCCGCGTCGAGCGACGCGCTCAGGACCCATCCAGCCCGGCCGGGACCGACGCCGACGCACCGCAGGCCGAGCCGCCGCCGCTCTCGTGGCGCGGATGGCTCGCGCTTCTGGCCCTGCAGTCCGCGTTCAGCAGCCGGAGCCTTCAGCGCGCCGGCTTCCTGCGCTACCTGAGGGTACGCCTCGGGGAGGCGAGCCATCCCCGGGTGCGGGAAGCCGCGCGGCAGCTCGAAGAGCAGATGTGTCGGGAAGGGACGATCAACACCCAACCCGTCATGGCCGCTGCGCTTCTGGGCGCCACGGAGCGGGTGGTGGCCGACGCCGCCCGCGAGGCGCCGCCGCGTCCCGTGCTGCGGCTCGTGGAGCTGGGCGGCTCGGTGCTCGCGCAATGGGGTGACCGCGCCGTCTGGGGCGGCGCCCGGCCGCTGTGGGCGCTGATCGCCCTGGCGCTGGTGCCGCTGGCCCCCCTGCCGGCCGTGGCGCTCTACGCGGCCGGAGGTCTGGCGCTCGAGCTGGGGGCCCGCGGCGCGCTGCACCGCTGGGGCTGGCGACGGGGCTGGCAGGTGGTGCGACGGGGAACGGGGCGGCTGTGGCGCGGCTTGCCGGTCTGGTGCGAGCGGATGCAGATCCCCCTGGCGCTCTTGGCCGCGGTGACGCTCTGGGTAGGATTGGTGCGGCCGGCGCCGGCGCCCGCGATGGGCGCTTTGGCCTGGGCCCTGCTTTCGTTTATCCTGGGTGTTCCTTTAGGCGCACTGTCCGGTCGGCGTGCGCTGATCTGGGGATGGATCTGCTGGGGCTGGGGCGTGCTGGCGGTGGTCGGGGCACGCTGGCTGATTGGATGAGTCGGGGCGCTGCGCGGCCCTTGCGCGAGAGAGGAGGCTGAACCGGGTGGTCGAGGCGCAGGTCACGGTGCGCAATGTGCCGGGCATCCACGCCCGGCCGGCGGCGCAGCTCGTGCAGCGCGCCAGCCTGTTCAAGTCGGAGGTCTTCGTCGCGACGGGTGAGCTGACGGTCAACGCGAAGAGCATCATGGGCGTGATGATGCTGGCGGCGGAGACCGGCACGGTGCTCACCATCCGCGCCGAGGGTCCCGACGAGCAAGAGGCCGTCGATGCCTTGGTCGCCATGATCGACGCGCAGTTCGAGGAATCGTAGCCGGGGAGCCGATCGGCGGCGGGAGGGCAGCGTGCCGCATTCGCGCAAGACACGGCGCACCGTGGTGCGCGGTTTGGGCGCCTCGCGGGGCCTGGCGCTGGGGCCGGCCTACGTCGTCGTGCCCCAGGAATTCCATGTCCCGACCCACCCGGTGGCGCCCGAGTCGGTGGCCGCCGAGATCCGCCGCTTTCGGGGGGCGGTGCGCCGAGCGCGGCTGGGCATCCAGGAGCTGCGCGACCGGCTGGATTCCGAAGGGTCCGATCCGGCCCTGCAGATTCTCTCCTCGCACGGGATGATCCTGCAGGATCGCGAGCTCGCCAAGGAGATCACCTCGGCCATCAAGGCCGAGCGGATGAACGCCGCCCACGCCGTGCGCACGGTGCTGTGGGCCAAGGCCCGCTACATGGAGGCATTGCCGAGCGAGCTGTTCCGCTCGCGCGCGGCCGACATCCGCGACGTGGAGCGTCGGCTGCTCGCCCAGCTTCTGGGCGGCGGAGGCGCGGGCCTGGCCCAGCTTCCGGCCGGGTCGGTGGTGGTGGCCTCGGAGCTCACGCCCAGCGAGACCGCCGCGCTCGATCCCGAGCGCATCGCGGGCTTCGTGACCGAGCACGGCACGCTCGCCTCCCACGTCACCATCCTGGCCCGCTCGCGCGGGGTGCCGGCGGTGATCGGCGTGCCGCAGGTGACCGAGTCGATCCCGGCCGGCACGCGTGTCATTGTCGACGGCGGGTCGGGCGAGGTGATCGTGGCGCCGACGCGCGAGGACATCGCCGAGCTCGAGCGCCGCCGCGCCCGCGCCCGGCGGCTGGGCGCCCTCATCGACGCGACGCCCAAGCGGCCCGGCCGCACGCGCGATGGCCGGCCGCTGCCGGTCGAGGTCAACATCGACCGTCCCGAGGCGGCCCAGGCCGCGGCCGCGACGGGCGCCGAGGGCGTGGGGCTCTTCCGCACCGAGTTCTTCTACATGGGCGCCGAGGGGCTGCCCGACGAGGAATCGCAGGTGCGGGCGTACCGCCGCGTGCTGGAGGCGTTCGGCGATCGTCCGGTCACGGTGCGCACCCTCGATCTGGGGGGCGACAAGACCGCCTCTTTGTTCGGCATTCCGCAGGAGGCCAACCCGTTTCTCGGATTGCGCGGCATCCGTCTCAGTCTCGAGCAGCCCGAGGTGTTCCGCGTGCAGGCGCGGGCGCTGACCCGCGCCGCCCGGCACGGGCGCCTGCAGGTGCTGCTGCCCATGGTTGCCAGCGTGGAGGAGGTGCGGCGGGCGAAGCGGATCTTCGCCGAGGCCGCCCAGGGGCTGCATTCCGAGGGTGACGGGGAGCCTGGACGTGTGCCGGTGGGGGTCATGATCGAGGTGCCCGCGGCGGTGACCATGAGCGATGTGCTGGCGCGCGAGGCCGACTTCTTCAGCATCGGCTCGAACGACCTGACGCAGTACATTCTGGCGGTCGACCGGGGCAACGAGCGCATCGCGGGTCTGTACGATTCGCTCGATCCGGCCGTCCTGCGCGCCATCGCCCACTGCGTCGAGCAGGCCCACCGGGGCGGCGTCGAGGTGGGCTGCTGCGGCGAGATGGCCAGCGATGCGCTGGGCGCGCTCGTGCTGGTCGGTCTGGGGATCGATCGGCTCAGCGTGTCGGCCCAGGCGGTGGGATGGATCAAGGCGCTCCTGGCGCAGGTCAGGGCCGAGGACGTGCAGGCCATGGCCGCAGCGTGTGTCGATGCGGCCGACGCGGCCGGCGTGCGGCGTCGCATCTGCGAGGCTCTGGAAGGCTATCCCCAGCTCGACCTCGAGGAGCGGGCCGGTCGACTGGTCTGCACCTGGGAGCCGGAGAACCACGAGCAGAGCTAGCCGGCGATGCGCCGGCCTAGCGGAGCAACGGAGGCATGGTTTGAGCACCAACGAACAGAACAAGCCGGTTGCGATCGTGCCCGCCGCGGGCGTGGGCACGCGCCTGCGGCCGCAAACCCACACGGTCCCCAAGGCCCTGGTCAACGTGGCGGGCAAGCCGATCCTCGGCCACATCCTCGACGCCCTGCAGGGCCAGGGCATCGACCGGATCGTGGTCGTGGTGGGCTACATGGGCCAGCGCATCGAGGAATACCTGCGCGAACGCTACCGCGGCGCGATCGAGGTGGTGCACCAGCCCGAACGGCTGGGACTGGGCCACGCCATCGCCGTCACCGAATCGGTCGTCCCATCGGGTCCGGTGCTGATCGTCCTGGGCGACACGATCGTGGAGCCGGACTGGTCGGCCTACCTGAAGGGCGACGAGGCGGTGCTGGGGGTCAAGGAAGTCGACGACCCGCGTCGCTTCGGCGTGGTCGAGGTGCGGGGCGAAACGGTGCTGCGGCTCGTGGAGAAGCCGGCGGACCCGCCCAGCAATCTGGCCATCGTCGGTCTGTACTACTTCCCGGACGCGGCCCCCTTGCACACGAAGCTGCACGCGCTGATGGAAGAGGGCGAGCGGACCAAAGGGGAGTTCCAGCTCACCGACGCCCTGCAGAAGATGCTGGATGACGGCTTCCGCATGCGGATCTCGACGGTCGAGGGCTGGTTCGATTGCGGGAAGTCCGAGACCCTGCTGCAGACCAACCAGCACATGCTGCGCAAGGTGCCCCAGCCGACCCCGATCCCGGGCGTGACCCTGGTGCCGCCGGTCTTTGTCGCGCCCACCGCGCGCATCGAGAAGTCGATCCTGGGTCCCGACGTCTCCGTGGCCGACGGCGCGGTGATCCGGCGGGCGATCGTTCGCGATGCGATCATCAACGAGGGCGCCCTGGTCGAGGACATGCTGCTCGAGCGGTCGGTGGTGGGTGAGAACGCCGTCGTGCGCGGCTCTTTCCAGCGACTGAACGTGGGCGATTCCTCCGAGGTGGATCTCTCGGGCAATCAGCACTAACGCCGCAGTGCTTGTGCAAGCCCCCCCCCAGCGGCTATGATCATCGATCTTGGTTTCCCAGCGAAGCTGCAGGCGAGCACGAAAGGAGATGAGGCATGGGTCGAAACTACCTTTTTTCCTCTGAGTCGGTGGCCCGTGGCCACCCCGACAAGGTGGCCGATCAGATCTCGGATGCCATCCTCGACGCGTTCCTGGCCCAGGAGCCCACGTCGCACGTGGCCTGTGAAACCCTGGTGACCACGGGACTGGTGCTCGTCTCGGGCGAGGTTACGGCCGCCGACGCCTATGTCGACATCCCCAGCGTGGTTCGCCAGACGGTCGCCGAGATCGGCTACGACGACCCGACGATCGGGTTCGACAGCCAGAGCTGCGCGGTCCTGACGGCCATCGACGAGCAGTCGCCCGACATCAGCCGCGGTGTCGAAGCCGGCGACGCCGGCGACATCGGGGCCGGCGACCAGGGCATCATGTTCGGCTACGCCACCGACGCCACGCCGGAGCTGATGCCGCTGCCGATCATGCTGGCCCATCGCATGATGATCCGCCTCGAGGAGGCCCGCCTCGACGGCAGTCTCGATTTCCTGCGGCCCGACGGCAAGGGCGCGATCGCGATGCGCTACGAGGACGACCGGCCGGTGTCGGTCGAGGCGGTGGTGCTGTCGGCGCAACACCGGGACATCGGGATCGAGAAGGTGCGCGAGGGGCTGTTGGAGGAGGTGGTGCGCAAGTCGCTGCCGCGGGAGCTGTGCGACGTCGACCGCATCCGCGGGCACATTCACCTCAATCCGACCGGCGCGTTCGTCTCCGGAGGCCCCAAGGCCGACACCGGGCTGACGGGCCGCAAGATCATCGTCGACACCTACGGCGGGATGGCGCCGCACGGCGGGGGCTGCTTCTCGGGCAAGGACCCGACCAAGGTGGACCGCTCGGCGACCTACGCCGCGCGCTGGGTGGCCAAGAACGTCGTGGCCGCGGGGCTGGCGCGGCGGTGCTTGGTGGAGCTCGCCTATGCCATCGGGGTCGCCAAGCCGGTCAGCATCGCGGTCGACACCTACGGCACGGGCAAGATCCCCGATCCAGAGATCGAGCGGCGCATCACGCGCGTTTTCGATCTCACGCCGCGCGGGATCATCGCCGCCCTCAACCTGCGCCGGCCGATCTACCGGCCGACCGCCTACTTCGGTCACTTCGGCCGGGAGCTGGACGACTTCACCTGGGAGCGCACCGACCGCGTGGAGGCGCTGCAGGAAGCCTGAGGCGTTCCGTCGAGCCCGCCGGCGCAGCGCAAGGCCGGCCGGCCTGGCGCCGCTGGTGGGAGAGGTCCGCCCGCCCGGGTCCCATGGGGCTCCCGGCGGGCGGATCCGAGGTTGCAGCCGCGCCGAGCTCTGCTACCATGCCGACGGCCCACCCGAGGGGCCGGGAGCTACAGTCGATGCGCAGCGCGGCGTTCGGACGTCGGTCCAGGCCGAGGTCTCCAGGCGTAGCCGTGCGCGCGTGATGGGTTCGGTCTCCGGAGGGTGGCATGGCTCGCAGCCGCAGTAGACCTCCTCGCCGCTGGGTGCTCGGGATCCTCTTCGTCTCGGTCAGCCTCTTGACCGCGCTCAGTCTGCCCGGTCCGCAGTGGGGCAGCATGACCGGACCGTTCGGTCAGTTCTGGGTGCTGCTCTGGGTGCAGGCCTTCGGCATGCCCGGCATCTGGCTCATCCTGGGCGTGGGCCTGCTCTGGGGCCTGGGTCTGCTGTTGCGATGGCAACGCGGATTCCTGTGGGCGCTGAGCGGGCTGATCGCGCCCACGGTGGTGGCCTGGGACGCCTGGATGCTGGCGCTGCTGCCGGCGGGACGCGATCCGCTGCTCCATGGGAGTCTGGCGTGGCACCTGCACGAGGCGGTCGTGCGCTTCTTCGGCGCCGACGCGCGCGTGCAGCACGGGTTGGCGCTGAGCGCGCTGGCCGTCACCGGCACCGTGTTTCTACTGCGCTGGGGCTTGCCCCCGGCGCTGCGCGGCGGGGTGGTGCGGGGCCTGGCGGTCCTGGGCGCCTCGATGGTCCGCGGCTTGCGCGCCCTGGGCGCGGCCCTGAGCTGGACGGCGCGCGTGGCCGCCGGCGGCGCGGGACGCACGCACCGTGGGGTGCTGGTGCCCGCCTGCGCGGGGGTGCGCTCCGCCCTGCACTCCCTGAGGTCCCATTTCGCCGAGGCCGAGCCCGAGCGGGGTCCCGGTGAGCACGCGGTGGACGACGACACGGATGCGCGCGCGCCGTTCGCATCCAGCGATGGGCGGCTCGAGACCGCTCCGACGATCGCGTGGGACCGACCCCCGACGGAGCAGCGTTCCCAGGAGACCCGGCCGGGCGCCCTTCCCACGCCGCCGGATGAGGCGCCAGGCCCGCGGCTGGGGCCAGCGCAGGGGCCGGTCTACCCGCGTGACGCCCTGCCGGCGCCCGAGCGGCGCGCGGTCAAGGGCGGCGTGAGCGCCCCGGCGGCGCGGCGGGGCGCGCAGGCGCTGGCCACCCTCGGTCTCCTGGAGGAGATCGAGACCGGCGGTTCGGGCGTCTCCCAGGACGAGATCCGCGAGAACGCGGTCCTGCTGACGCGCACGCTGGCCAGCTTCGGGATCCAGGGCGAGGTGAGCGAGGTCCACCCGGGACCCATCATCACCCGCTACGAGTTCACCCCGGGGGTAGGGGTGACCATCAGCCAGATCGTCAGCCGCCAGGACGACCTGGCCCTGGCGATGCGCGCCCCCCGTGTGCGGCTGCTGGCCCCGATCCCGGGCAAGGCCGCGGTGGGGGTCGAGATCCCCAACCGCGAGCCGGCGCTCATCTCGTTCAAGGAGGTGGTCACCGCGGGCCGCTTCCTGGACGCGAAAGACCCCCTGGCGGTGGCGTTGGGCAAGGACGTGGCCGGGCGGCCGTTTTTCGCCTCGCTCGAGAAGATGCCCCATCTGCTGGTGGCGGGCACGACCGGGTCGGGCAAGAGCGTGTGCATGAACACGCTGATCGTCTCGTTGCTGCTGCGCTGCACGCCCGAGCGGCTGCGGCTGCTCATGATCGACCCCAAGATGCTCGAATTCACCACCTACAACGAGATCCCGCACCTGCTGCGCCCGGTCGTCACCAACGACCGCGAGGCCGCGCGGGCGCTGCGCTGGCTGACCAAGGAGATGGAGCACCGCTACAAGGCGCTGGCCAGTCTCGGCGTGCGCAACATCGCCGGCTACGACAAGAAGCGGGCCGAGCAGCGCGGCGACGAGCAGCCGCCCGCGATGCCCTACATCGTGGTCTTCGTCGACGAGCTGGCCGATCTGATGCTGTCGAACCCGGCCGAGATCGAGCTGCCCATCGCCCGCCTGGCCCAGATGGCGCGCGCGGTCGGCATCCACCTGGTGCTGGCCACCCAGCGGCCGTCGGTCGATGTGATCACCGGCGTGATCAAGGCCAACTTCCCGGCCCGGATCGCGTTCCAGGTGGCCTCGCGCACCGACTCGCGCACGGTGCTCGACATGAACGGCGCCGAGTCGCTGCTGGGCCGCGGCGACATGCTCTTCATCCCGCCCGGCAAGGCCCAGGCCCATCGCATCCACGGGGCCTTCCTGAGCGACGCGGACATCGAGAAGGTGGCCGCGTACCTGCGCCAGTTCCCGGCGCCCGATCCGCTGATGAGTCCCGAGGCGATCGAGTCCGACGGCATCGACGAGGAGGATCTGGACGATCCGCTCTTCGGTGAGGCGCTGCGCATCGTCGTCGCAGGACAGCAGGGCTCGACCTCCATGCTGCAGCGCCGGCTGCGGATCGGCTACACGCGCGCGGGCCGGCTGATGGACATGCTGGAGCAGGCGGGCATCGTGGGCCCGCCCGACGGCAGCCGCGCGCGGGAGGTCCTGGTGCCGCCCGACTACCTGGAGCAGGAGCACGGCGAGGCCGCGGGGGTAGGACCCAAGGCGGGTCGCTGACGCCCGGCGCCGGATGCACATGCAGCCGGCGCGGCCCGCGAGACGTTCGGCGACGGGCACGAGGGGAGCGACGTGGTCGTGCAGCGCACCATCGAGGCTCTGGCGGGGACCCTGCTCGGGGTCGCCCGCGCGGCGGTCATTTGGGCCGCGGTCCTGGCCGCGACCGCGCTTGCGGCCGGGATCCGGGCCCAGGAGCAGACGACCGTCGCGCCGCGGGGGCCCGAGGCCTCGGATGCGTCCCGCACGCCGGCCGCGCCGATCGTGGAGGCGTTTCTGGAGCGCGTCTCTCTGGCGGCCGGGATGCGCGCGCGCTTCCTGCAGGTGAACCGCTGGGCGGTGCTGGATGAGGCCGACACGGCGCGCGGCCGCATGACGCTGGCCCCGCCGCAGCGCTTTCGCCTCCAGTACGACGTGCCGGCCGGTCATCTGGTGGGCTGCGACGGTCGTCACGTGTGGACCTTCGTGCCCGAGGAGCGCCAGGTGCTGCGGGCCGACGTTTCGGCCGCCACCGGCTGGGGCGACTTCTTCCTGCGCACGTTCTACGAGTCGGCCGACTCCCTGGCGACCGTCTGGCGCACGTCCGACGGCGCGCACGTGGCCCGCATCGCCCTGGGCCCGCGGCCCGAGTGGGGCATTCGTGCGATGGAGGCGGTGCTCGATCGCGACCGGTCCGTCCCCGTCTCCTATGGCTACACCGACGAGGAGGGCAACCGGTACCGGTTCCACTTCTTCGATCCCGAGTTTCCCGCCGCCCTGGCGGACACGCTCTTCCACTTCGCGGTGCCTCCCGGTTATGAGCTTCTCGAAGTCGACTGATCCCGCGCTCCCGGGCGATGCGCCCTACCGCGTGGCCGTCGTGACCCTGGGGTGTCCGAAGAACCAGGTCGACAGCGAGCGGATCATGGCGTTGCTGGCCGCGGAGGGGTTCCGGCTGGTGGACGACCCCGAGGACGCCGACGGGGTCGTGATCAACACCTGCGCCTTCATCGAGGACGCGCTGCGCGAGTCGATCGACGAGATCCTCGACCTGGCGCGTCTGAAGGAGCACGGCCGCCTGCGTCACCTGGTGGTGGCCGGTTGCCTGGCCGAGCGCTACGGCCGCGAGCTGCTGCGCGAGTTGCCCGAGGTGGACGCCCTCGTGGGGCCGGGCAACGTCTCGCGCGCGGCCCAGACGCTGCGCGACCTGGTGAGGGGCGGTCGCCGGCCGGTGCACGTTGGCAGCTTCGAGCCGGTGGATCGCGTCGAGCATCGCCTGCGGGTGGGCGCGCCCCACAGTGCGTACGTCAAGATCGCCGAAGGGTGCGATCACCGCTGCGCCTTCTGTCTGATTCCGCGCCTGCGCGGCCCCATGCGCAGCCGCTCACCCGGGGCGATCGTGCGCGAGGTCGAGGAGCTGGCCGCGGAAGGTGTGCGCGAGGTGGTGCTGATCGCACAGGACACCACGGCCTACGGCCGCGATCTGGCAGGCCGGCCGTCGCTGGCCGATCTGCTCGGCCGGCTGGAACGCTGTGCGGGACCCGAGTGGATGCGCCTGCTCTACACCCATCCGCGCCACTTCGACGACGCGCTGATCGAACGTCTCGCGGCGGGCGGGCGGCTCTTGCCCTATGTGGATGTTCCCATTCAGCACGTCAGCGATCCGGTCCTGGCCGCCATGCGCCGCGGCCACGGCGCGCGACGCGTGCGCGAGCTCATCGGGACCCTGCGACGACGCGTTCCGGGCGTGGTGCTGCGCACCACGGTGATCACCGGTCATCCGGGTGAGGGCGAGCGGGAGTTCGCGGAGCTGCTCGGGTTCCTGCGGGAATTTCCCTTTGACCGTCTGGGGGCGTTTGCCTACAGTCCCGAGGTTGATTTGCCATCGGCATCGCCCGCGTCCGCCGCGAGCCGCCCGGTCGCCGAGGAGCGGCGCCGCCAGGTTCTGGAACTCCAGCGTGAACTTGCGGTTACAAGTCAGCAGAACCGCAAGGGAACGACCCTGGATGTCCTGATCGAAGGCGTCGATCCCGATAAGGGGTATGCGATCGGTCGCAGCTACGGCGAGGCACCCGAGATCGACGGCTGGGTCTACGTCAAGGACGCCCTGCGGTCGGTCGGCGGGGACCTCGATCCAGGCGTGTTCTTGTCGGTGCGAATCATCGGCGCCGGTCCTTACGATCTGGTGGGCGTGCCCGCGGCCCAGCGGACCGGGGCGCGAAACGACGCCTGAGGGTTGCCGCCGGCGACAGGGTGGGAGGACGATCCGTGAACACGATTCGGGTGGGGTCTCTGCAGGCGGCTGCCCCGCTAGGCCGGTGGGGCGGCTGGCTCATGGGCTTCGCGCTGCTGGTTTCCGGCGGCGGGGTCGGCGCCGATGAGCCGACGGCCCCCGACCATCTGACGCTGGTCGAGACGCTCGCTGCCGGCGCGGCTGACGACGTCGTCGACCAACTGGCATTCGCCCCTCAAACCCAGGTGCACCTCGTGCCCGAGACGCCGCATCCGGCCAACTGGCTGGTCGAGCGGATGCTCAGCCGCTCCTTGCGCGACCAGGGGTGCCGCGTGATCCTCTCGCGCTTCTCGGCCCCTGTGCCATCGGCCGAGCCGGAGGCTCCGCCCGAGCCCACACCTGCGGAGCCGGGCGCCGAAGGGATCGCCGACGCCGGCGCGGGGCGCCCCACCGACGGCGGCGGCGCGCCCGCAACGACCGGGCGTGAGGAAGACAGCGGGGCGGGGGATGAGGAGCTCGGGGGCACAAACGAGGAAGAGGACGAAGGGGCCGGCGAGCTCGGCGACGGCGATTCCGGTCTGGAGGGCGAGGAAGAGGGCGTAGGCGAAGGCGAGGAGCAGGGGGACGAGGAGGAGCTGACCGAGGCCCAGCGGCGGCGTCTGGAACGGCAACAGGCCCGCCAGCAGGAAGAGGAAGCTCAGGAGACCGAGACGGGCGCCGCCGGTCAGGGCGAGGCCGCGCCCGAGCCCTTCGAGCTGGTCCTGCCCGAGCAGGGGGAGGTCTTGCTCTACCGGATCGTGGAGCTGGACCTGTCTTACCCGTGGGTGAAGCGAAGCTGGCTGGTCGGCCCGCGCAACTACGGCCGCATGGCCAGCGTCCGCGTGCGTGCTTCGCGCATGAGCGAGCCCGCCCACAGCGTGATCGCGGTGGCGCAGGGCGACCGGGTTCAGATCGACACCTTTCCCGGCTGGGCGCGGCCCTACCTGGAAGGACAGGGCTATCCGTTCGAGATCCGGCAACCCGAGTCCAAGTCGATCCAGCGCTTCATCGAGCCGGTCTTCGTGGGCGCCATCGTCTCCGGCCTGGTCTACCTGTTCTACGAGAATCAGAACTGACGGACGGGAGCGCCCATGGCGATGTCCAGACGGCTCGGCGCCCGACTGTTGCCGCTCGCGGCGCTGGCGGCGCTGCTCGGCCCGCTCTCCTGCGGCTCGCAGCAGGCGCGCATCGAGGGACCGGGCGCCGAGGGGGAGTTTCTGGAAGGGCGGGCGGCCTACGATCGGGGCGACCAGATGCGGGCCATCGAGCTTCTGGAGGCCTTCGAGCGCAATCATCCGGGCAGCCAGTTCATCGACGATGCGCTCTATTATCTGGGCCTGGCCCATCAGGCGAACAACGAGCAGCTCCTGGCGCGGCAAGCCTTCCAGCGCCTGCTCGACGCGTTCCCGCGCAGCAGCTACGCCGAGGACGCCCGCTTCCAATTCGCGCAGAGCTGGCTCATGAGCATGCGCGGTCCCGCGCTCGATCCCGAGCCGGCCGAGGAGGCGTTGCGGGCCTACGCGGCCTACCTGCGCCGCTATCCCGACGGCGAGTTCCGCGAAGAAGCCCAAGAAGGCATGCGCAGGGCCCGCAGCACGCTGGCGGAGAAGGACTGCTTGAACGGGCGGACCTACCTGCGGCTGGGCAAGCCCGAGCCGGCCCGCCGCTATTTCCGGAAGTCGCTGGAGCGCTGGGACCAGGCGCCGGTGTCGGCCAAGGCCCTCGCGGGCATCGCTCGCACCTACGAGGAAGAGAAGAACTGGCCGGAGGCCCGCCGAGCCTGGGAAGCGCTGGTCGATCATCTGGTCGACGATCCGGGACGGTACGAGGACGGCGAAGAGCTGGCGGACAAGGCCCGCGAGCGACTGGCGAGCCTCCCACGCTAGGGGGTGGGTCGTGAGACTCGGCATCCTCGGGGGCTCCTTCGACCCTCCGCACCTGGGCCACCTGACCCTGGCGCGGCGGTGCCGCCGCGCGCTGGCGCTCGACCGGGTGCTGCTGGTGCCCGCCTATCAGCCCCCCCACAAGCTGGACCGCGAGCTGAGCCCCTTCGACGTGCGCTTGGCGATGGTGCGCGCGCTCGCGGACGATCGGGAAGGCCTGGAGGTCTCCACGCTCGAGAAGCAGCGCGGGGGCGTTTCCTACACGGTGGAGACGCTGCGCGACATCCGCCGGCAACGGCCCGACGCGAGCCTGTGGCTGTGCCTGGGATCGGACAGCCTGGCGGAGATGACGAGCTGGAAGGCGCCCGAGGAGATTGCTGCGCTGGCGCGCATCGCGGTCTACCATCGCCCGGGAGTGCCCGAGCAGGTGCCCGCTGCGTTGCGCGGCGCGGTCGATCCGGTTCCGGGTCCGCCGGTCGCGATCTCATCGACCCGCCTGCGCGCGCTGGTGGCCGCCGGGCAGCCGATCGAGCGCTGGGTGACAGGGCCGGTGGCGACCATCATCCGGCGCGAGGGGCTCTACGGGCGGGCCCCGGAGAACGGATCGCAGGAGGGAGCCGATGACCGCTGAGAACCCGCGGCGCGTCCATCTGGTCGACGGATCGGGGCTCTTCTTCCGCGCCCACTTCGCGTTCATCAACCGGCCCCTGACCACCTCGTCCGGCATGGACGTGGGGGCCACCTTCGGTTTCGTCAACACGCTGCTCGCGCTCTTGCGCGACGAGGGCGCCACCCATCTGGCGGTCGCCTTCGACTCGGCGGCGCCCACCTTCCGGCACGAGCGTTATCCCCAGTACAAGGCCACGCGCCCGCCGATGCCCGAGGAGCTCATCGCTCAGGTGCCCTGGATCCATCGAACCGTGGAGGCGCTGGGACTGCGCGCGATGCTGCGCGACGGCGTGGAGGCCGATGATCTGATCGGCTCGGCGGCCCGCGCGGCCCGCGCCGCCGGATGGGAGACGGTGATCGTCTCGGCCGACAAGGATTTCGCGCAGCTCATCGAGGAGCGGATCGTGCAGTACGTGCCCTCGCGCGGACGCGAGCCCGCCCGCTGGCTGGACGGGGAGGCGGTCCGCGTCAAGTGGGGCGTGACGCCCGAGCAGTTCGTCGACTACCTGGCACTGGTCGGCGACAGCTCCGACAACATTCCGGGTGTGAAGGGCATCGGGGCCAAGACGGCCGCCAAGCTCCTGGAGAGCCATCCGCATCTGGAGGCGATCTACGACCATCTGGAGGCGGTGACCCCGGCCGGCGTGCGGGCGAAGCTCGAGGCGGGCCGCGAGGCCGCCTTCTTGAGTCGCGAGCTGGTGACGATTCGCACGGACCTGGAGACGCCCGATCCGGCGGACCTGACCGCGCCCGATCCCGCCGCGCGCGAGCCGCTGCGTGCGCTCCTCGAGGAGCTGGAGTTCAAGCAGATCGCGCGGCGGCTCTTCAGCGATCCGGGCTCCGCGAGGGAAGAGGCCGGCGGTCAGCTCTCCCTGGCGGCGCCGCGCGCGCACGTCACGGCGCCGCCCGCACACGGTGGGGCGGCGGTCGCCGACGGCTGGGACGCCCGCTACGGCGTGCTCGCCAGCCGGCGCGACCTGGAGCGCGTCGTGGCCGCGGGATCCGGTGGGGCGGCCCAGGGCGTGCTGGCGATCGACACCGAAACCGACGGGCTGGATGTCCACACATCGCGCCTGGTGGGCCTGAGCTTCGGATGGACGCCGGGGGACTGCTGGTATGTGCCGGTGCAGCACCAGGAAGGTCCGAACCTGCCGCTGCCCGATCTCATCGAGGTGCTGGGCCCGTTGCTGAAGGACCCGGCCGTGACGCTGGCCGGGCAGAACCTGAAGTTCGACGCCCACGTGCTGGCACGCCACGGCCTGCCGCTCGAGGGCCCGCTGCGCGACACGATGGTGGCCTCCTACCTGCGCGACCCCGATGCCCGGCACGGCCTGGACGCCCTGGCCCGCGAGCTGTTGGGGCACACCATGGTCCCGATCGAGGCGCTGATCGGGGCGGGACGCGACCAGATCTCGATGGCCGCGGTCCCGGTCGACGTGGCCGCGCCCTATGCGTGCGAGGACGTCGATGCGGTGCTGCGTCTGCTGCCGCCGCTGCAGGAGATGCTGCGCGCCGGCGGCGCCACCGAGCTGTTCGAAGCGCTCGAGATGCCGCTGCTGCCGATTCTGACGGCGATGGAGCGCCATGGCGTGCTGGTCGACGGGGCGCTGCTGGGCGCGCTGGGCGAGAGCCTCGCCGGACAGATGGAGCGGCTGGAGGCACGGATTCACCGCCTGGCGGGGCAGACCTTCAACGTCAACTCCACCAAGCAGCTCCAGAAGGTGCTGTTCGAGGACCTGAAGCTCCACGCGCGCCGTCGCACCAAGACCGGCTACTCCACCGGCCAGGAGGTGCTCGAGGAGCTGGCCGCGACGCACCCCCTGCCCGCCGCGGTGCTCGAGTACCGGCAGCTCGCGAAGCTGCGCGGCACCTACGTCGAGGCGCTGCCCAAGTTGATCCGGCCCGACACGGGCCGCATCCACACCGAGTTCCATCAGACGGTGACCGCCACGGGGCGGCTCAGCTCCTCGAACCCCAACCTGCAGAACATTCCGATCCGCACGCCGCTGGGGCGCGAGATCCGCAAGGCGTTCATCGCGCCGCCCGGGCACCGGATCGTCTCGGCCGACTACTCGCAGATCGAGCTGCGGCTGTTGGCGCACCTGTCGCAGGACGATTACCTGGTCGAGGCGTTTCGCGCCGGGGCCGACATCCACCGGGCCACGGCGGCGCGCGTGTTCAACGTGGCGCCCGGCCAGGTGGATCCGGCGATGCGCGCCCGCGCCAAGGTGGTCAACTTCGGCGTGCTCTACGGCATGGGGGCGCAGCGCCTGGCCCGCGAGCAGGGCATTGCGGTGAAAGAGGCTTCCGCGTTCATCGGCGAGTACTTCGAGAAGCTGCCGGGGGTCAAGGCGTTCATCGACCGCTCGGTCGCACAGGCGCGCGAGCGCGGATACGCCGCGACGCTTCTCGGTCGGCGACGCCGGCTGCCCGACCTCAACTCGCCGCGGCCGCAGCTACGCGCCGCGGCCGAGCGCATGGCGGTCAACACGCCGGTGCAGGGCTCGGCGGCCGACCTGATCAAGCTGGCCATGGTCCGCATCCACGCGAAGCTGGCCGCGACAGCGCCCTCGGCGCGCATGCTGCTGCAGGTGCACGACGAGCTGGTGTTCGAGGTGTCCGCCGCACAGGAGCGCGCGCTCGAGGCGCTGGTGGCCGCGGAGATGACCGCGGTGATGGAGCTGCGCGTGCCCCTGCAGGTGGACATCTCCGCCGGCGCCAACTGGTACGAAGCCCATGCCTAGACGGAAGCGGCCGGCGCTCGTCCTCGCCGTCACCGGCGGCATCGGGGCCGGCAAATCGACCTTCTGCCGTCTGCTGCGCGCGCGACCCGGCGTGGCGCACATCGACGCCGATCGGATCGTGCGGGGGCTGCTGGCCCACAGCCCACGGATTCGCGCTGAAGTGGTGGCCCGCTTCGGACGCGGGGTCCTGGCGCGCGACGGCACGCTCGATCGCGGCAAGCTGGCCGCGCGCGTGTTCGGGGATCGCCGTGCCCTGCGGCGGCTGGAAGCGATCCTGCATCCGGTCGTTCTGGAGCGCCTGCAGCGCAAGGTCGACCGCTTGAAGCGCGGGGACGGGATTGCTATCGTGGTGGTCGAGATCCCCCTGCTGGTCGAGGTGGGCGTGCCCGCTTGGGTCGATCGGGTGGTCACGGTCGAGGCGGACCGGGCGACGCGCCTGGCGCGACTCGAGCGGCGGGGGATCGGCGCCGACCAGGCGCGCCGGCGCATGCGGCGCCAGGCCGATGACCGGCGCCGTCGCCGAGCGGCCGACTGGGTCGTGCGCAACGACGGCAGCATTGCAAACCTGGAGCGAGGCGCTCACCGCCTTTGGGAGCGCCTGTTGCTTACCATCCGCACCGACGAGGCGAAGGAATCATGAACCCCGAGATCGACCAGCTACTCGAAGCCGGCGAGGAGAAACTCACCCACCTGCGGGGGTTCCTTTGACATCGATCGCCTCGCGGCCGAGCAGAAGAGCCTCGAAGAGCAGGTCTCGGCGCCCGACTTCTGGGATCAGCAATCCAAGGCCGCCGGCGTGGTCGAGCGGCTGCGCCAGGTGAAGAACACCGTCGACGGCTGGAGCGAGCTGCGCCGCCGGTTCGACGATCTGTGCGGCCTGGTGATGCTGGCCCGTGAGGAGGACGACGAGAGCTTCGAGCAGGAACAGCTCGCCGAGCTGCAGGCCCTGCAGGACGAGCTGGAGCGCTTCGAGCTGCAGACCTACCTGAGCGGCGAGCGCGACCGGTGCGACGCCATCCTGACGATCCACCCCGGCGCGGGCGGCGTCGAGTCGCAGGACTGGGCCTACATGCTGCACCGCATGTACCTGCGCTGGATCGAGAACAACGGCTTCCAGGCGCGCGTCATCGACTTTCAGGAGGGCGAGGAGGCCGGCATCAAGGACTCCACCATCGAAGTGCGCGGCCCCTATGCCTACGGCTACCTGAAGGCGGAGGTGGGGGTGCACCGCCTGGTGCGCATCTCGCCGTTCGACTTCAACCAGCGTCGTCATACCTCCTTCGCCTCGGTCTTCGTCTACCCGGAAGTGGACGAGGAGGTGGCGGTCGAGATCCGCGATGAGGACCTGCGCGTGGACACGTACCGGGCCAGCGGGGCGGGCGGCCAGCACGTCAACAAGACCGACTCGGCGGTGCGCATCACGCACCTGCCGACCGGGATCGTCGTCCAGTGCCAGGCCGAGCGCTCCCAGCACCGCAACCGGGAGATGGCGCTGAAGGTGCTGCGCGCGCGTCTCTACCACATCCAGCTCCAGGAGAAGCTCAAGGAGACGAAAGAGCTGGAAGCGGCCAAGAAGGAGATCGCCTGGGGATCGCAGATCCGTTCCTACGTGCTGCAGCCCTACACGCTGGTCAAGGACCACCGCACCAACTTCGAGGTGGGCAATGCACAGGGGGTCCTGGACGGGGATCTGAACGGCTTCATCGAAGCCTATCTGCGGCTCGGCGGAAAGGAGTCGGCCAAGCGATGAGCGAGGCGATCAACCCGGCCATCTTTCGCGAGTACGACGTGCGGGGCGTGGCCGCGCGCGATTTGACCGACGCGGTGGCCGAGGCCATCGGGCGGGCCGTGGCCACCCGGCTCAGGCGCGAAGGGGTCACGCGCCTGTGCGTGGGACGCGATGTGCGCGCGAGCTCGCCGCGCCTACGCGACGGCGTCGCGCGCGGTGTGCTGGCGACCGGGGTGGACCTGGTGGACGTTGGGGTCGTGCCGTCGCCGGTGCTCTACTATGCGATCCTGGAGACCGGGTGCGGCGGCGGGGTGATGATCACCGGCAGCCACAATCCGATCGAGTACAACGGCTTCAAGCTCTGCCGGGGCACCGCGCCGATCTGGGGCGAGGAAATCCGCCACATCCAGAAACAGATCGCGGCCGCCGACTTCGAGGACGGCCGCGGCCGCGCCGAGACGCTCGCGATCCTGCCGCGCTACCGGCGCATGGTGGTGGAGCGCTGCCCCGCCGACCGTCCGCTCAAGATCGTGATCGATGCGGGCAACGGCACGGCCGGGTTGATCGCACCCCAGATCCTCGGCGATCTGGGCCACGCCGTCACGTGTCTCTACTGCGAGCCCGACGGCCGCTTTCCCAACCACCTGCCCGACCCCACGGTGCCCGAGTTCGTGCGCGACCTGCAGGCGCGCGTCCAACAGGAAGGGGCCGACCTGGGTGTCGGCTTCGACGGCGACGCCGATCGCATCGGGCTGGTGGACGAGCGCGGGCGCATGGTCTTCGGCGATCAACTCCTGGCGCTCTATGCCCGGGACCTGTTGGCGCGCCGGCCGGGTAACCGCATCCTCTTCGACGTCAAATGCTCTCAGGGGCTGGAGGAGGACATCCGCGCCCACGGAGGGGAGCCGGTGATGTGGAAGACCGGCCACTCGCTGCTCAAAGCCAAGATGAAGGCCGACGGCATCCCGCTGGCCGGCGAGATGTCGGGCCACATGTTCTTCGGCGAGGGCTACTTCGGGTTCGACGACGCCATCTACGGTGCGGCGCGCATGGCCGCGATCCTCGCCCGCGGGGAGCGATCGCTGGCGGCGTGCATCGACAGCCTGCCCCACTACGAGAACAGTCCCGAGATTCGCATCGACTGCGCGGATGAGGCGAAGTTCCGCATCGTCACCGAGGTGGCGCGCACGCTGGCGCGCGACCATGACGTGGTCACGATCGACGGCGTGCGGGCGACGCTGCACGACGGCTGGGGCTTGCTGCGGGCCTCGAACACGCAGCCGGTTCTGGTGCTGCGATTCGAGTCGCGCACCAAGGAAGGGCTGGCCCGCATCCGGGAGACGTTCCGGGAGTTGCTGGCCCCCTATCCCGAGGTGGGTCCGATGCCGTAGGCCCATTCTCCGCTTGACACTAGGGGGTTAGAAGCCTAGCGTACATCTGATGTATCTCTAAGGGAGGTGGACCTTTCGGCGGGTTCCACCGCTAGCGGAGGAGGCGCAAGGGTGAAGCGCGCAAGGGGTTGGAATATCCGCGCCCGGCGGACCCTCGACGTTGCCGGCCGCAGAGTGCTGATCGGTCTCTTGACCGCGGCGGGCCTGGCCGGATTCTGGTTCGGATGCAGCGAGGAATCACCCTCCGAGCCCGAGCCGCAACAGACCAGCATTCTGATCGCACACTACCAGTCCCCCGAGAGCTTCGAGGACGGCATCATCGACATCGACGGCGAGCGGATCGACCGGGAGTGGGGCAGCGAGTTCACGCCGGAGCGCGGGTTTCAGCAGGTGCGCATGTCGGCCGCGAACGGCGCGGGCACGCCCGGCACCACGCGCTACGTCTCCCTCAAGGCGGTCTACACCGACACCCATCTCTACATCCTGGCGCAATGGAACGACCCCCAGCCCGACGTGCTGAAAGACGCGTTCGTCTTCGTGGGGCCCGATCTGACGGCCCCGATCATTCAGTGCGAGCAGGTCGGCGGGCAGCTCGTCTGCGACAGTCTCTACCGGCGCGGTCCCGAGGACAGCCTCGTGACCTCGGCCTGGTGGGCCCAGATCGGGGATGACGACAAGTTCGCCTTGGCGTTCGAGATGGAGAACGCCGCCGGCGCCCTGGGCAGCTTCCAGGACGTTGGCTGTCTGGCGCTCTGCCACGCCAACGGGGCGACGCAGTTCGGGCCGATGGAGCGCGGGCGGCTGGATCTCTGGTACTGGCTCGCCGGCCGCACCAATCCGCTGCGCTACATCTTCGACCCCTATGATCCCGACAAGGACGAGCCGGAGCAGGGCATCCCCGGCTACCTGGACGATCTCTACGTCGACGAGCTCGGCGGGGTGACCCCCGACGAGGGGACCCCGGGCTACTGGCCCAACTTCGACGAGGGCGAAGGGGTCCCGCGTCACGTCTACCGCCGCCAGGACGACGAATTCTTCGAGCCGCCCGATCCCACCACGTGCCGCAACGAGTGGGGCGCCGAGTGCCGGACCAACAACAGCGTGCCGCTGGTCTACCTGTGGCGCGAGAACTACGACGCCTTCTTCCCGCCGCTGGCGCCCAAGGACACGCTCAACGAGACGATCCAGCCCGATACTCGCAAGTGGCAGTACGGCGATGTCGCGCCCGGCTACGTGCTGACCTATCCCACGGGCAGTCGGGCCGACGTGCGCGGCAAGGGCAACTACAACGAGGACGAGGGGGTGTGGACCCTGGAGATCGCGCGCCTGCTGGACCCCGGTCGCGCGGCGTTGCGCGATGACGTGGTCTTCGAGCCCGAATCGGGCAAGGTCTACTACTTCACGATCGCGGTCTTCGATGCCTCGACCGAAGAGCACTGGGGCAGCGAGCCTCAGATGCTGGTCTTTGGTCCCAAGGACGACCGATGATGGCAGCGGATGTCGGGAAGGAGGGGGTGCGTACCGTGAGGGGATTGCCGAAGCGATCATTCCCTGCGCGCGGACCGGCGGCGGTCCTCGCGGCCGCGGCGCTGGGTCTGATCATGGCGACGCCGGCCGAAGGGACGGTCAGGGAGTGGCTGATGCTCCGCGCGGGCCTCGACCCGACGGCCTTGCCCAGCGCGCCTTCGGTGCGCCTGGCCGGCATGGGCCAGGTCGACCTGTGCATCCGCGACGAGGCCAACGAGATCAACGTCCGCGACTTCGGCGGGAATGTCGCGGGCGTGTTGGACGACAGCGACGGCTGGGTCATCGAATCCTGGTTCGGCGGCACACAACTGCAGAGCCAGCAGTCCCGCCTGGATGTCGAGCGCTCCTACGGCCAGGCCGGGGCCCAGGTCATCTACCGCTCTGAAGAGCGCGCGGTGGGACTGGACTACAACTGGACCTACTACGAGGAGGACGCGATCCCGGGCGACTGGGCCCGGGTGCGCGGGCCGCTGCTCTCGGGCGTCGTCAACCAGCGCGTGGCCGGGTTCGTGGTGGGCGCGATCGTGGGACAGGAGCGCGAGAACGAGGACCGACACTCCAACGACTTCTTCGCCGTGCGGCACCGGCAATCTCGGTGGGTGGGCCAGCTCGGCGCCCTGCGGGCGTTCGGAGCCTGGAAGGTCGCCCTGGGCTGGGATTTTGAGCGCGGGGAGGTGAAGGGCAAGTCGGTCGACCCTTCGCGCTTCCACGAGGACACCTTCTCGTGGACGCGCCCCGTGGACCGCTTCTCGCTGGCAGTCGTGTTGCCCAAGACCGGCGGCTTCGAGGGGGCGGTGCGCGCGCGCTTCCTGGATCGCAGCGGCGGAGAGATCGCGGAGGTGAGCTGGAGCGGCACGTCACCCCGCAATCCGAGCCGGGAGATCTACCTGCGGGAGAACCTGATCACCTTCCATGAAGAGGAATCGGACGCCGATGTCACCGCGCGGTTGCGGTTGCAGCTCGGGGGCGCACTCCTGGGCCTGGAGGGCTCGGTGCGAACCTGGGAGTGGGAGGTCGTCGAGGGGACCAACTTCAAGGGCAGCAACCGCGGGGGGCGCTGGGCCAGCGACGAGCTCTCGCTGGGCGCGGGGCTGAGCCTGCCCCTGCTGGAGAACACGCTGGTCGCCGCCGTGCAGGTGCGCGGCACGCAGGAGGATTGGGAGAGCCGGGAAGGGCTGGTGCTCCAGGAAGCCACGGCGCGCTACGCCACAGCCGGCGCCGGGCTGGAGCTCTTCGTGCGGGAGGATCTGGTCCTGCGCGGTGGGGTGTGGGCCAGCAGCCTGGATCGGGACACCGATGAGCCGCTCAGCCTGTCGCATCGTCGCGGCATGGCCGGCGGGTTTTCCTGGCTTCCGAGCGGCGGAACCATGCAATTCCACGGCTCCCTCCGTCTCATCAAGGAGGACCCGTGGGACGAGGACGCCGGGTCGCTGGAGGAGATCGACGGGACCAGCTTCCTGCTGGGCATGAGGATGTTGTTGTAATCCTCAATTCTGTATAGACTTAGATATTGCGGGCCACCGGGGCGCCGGGGTGCCGGTCCCGCCCGACAGAGAGGCTTCGGAGCACAGAGGGGGCGTCCGCTCGACGCCGGGGGACCGGGCGGTGCTGCACACGGGGGGAGATCCACCATGCAGTGGCGAGAACGTGTATCGGTTTGGGCCGTTGCGGCCCTGACGCTGGTCTCACTGGGGCTGGCCTGCGTCGAACCCGCGTCGGCGCAAGCGCCGGCCGCCCAGGTCGGAGACATCGCCGGCGTTGTCCGGGACAAAGGGTCCGGCAAGCCCCTTTCCCCGGCCAACGTGCTGGTGATGGGCACGTCCTGGGGCACGATGTCCCTGGAGGACGGGTCCTTCGTGATCAAGAACGTGCCCGCGGGCACCTATCGTCTGATGGTCCAGATGATGGGGTTCGAGGATGGCATTGTCGAGGACGTCGAGGTCGAGGCCGGGCAGACCACCCGGGTCTCCTTCGAGCTGAAGGCCAAGATCGTCCAGGTCCTCGAGGCGGTCCAGATCACCGGAACCAAGAAGAAGATCGACCGCACATCCTCGGAGACGAAGCACTTCATGGACTCCGATGATATCGCCGCCCTGCCGGTCGACGACGTCGAGGAGGTGATCAGCCTCAATGCCGGCGTCATCGCCAAGGGCGGACAGCTCTACTTCCGCGGCGGCCGAGCCGGTGAGGTGCAGTATCAGGTCGACGGCGTGCCGGTGCGCGACCCGCTCGTGGGCGGCAGCGTGTCGCTCTCGACGATGGCTCTCACCAATACCGAGACCATCCTGGGGGGCATGCAGGCCAAGTACGGCAACGCCCAGTCGGGCGTCGTGATCTTCCGCACCAAGGAGGGGGGCGACCGCTTCAGCGGCGAGGTCCGCTACATCACCGACGACTACGGCTCGCCCAAGAATACGTTCGACAACTACGACCGCATCTTCCTGGGCTTCGGCGGACCGACGCCGGTCAACGAGCTGACCTACTACGTCTCGGCCGAGGCGACCTACCAGGACGACTACCCGAAGACGGTCGAGCGCCGCTCGCGGTCCAAGCTGCTCAACTTCATCAGTGTGGGCGATCGTCAGGACAACTCCCTGAAGATCCAGGGCAAGCTCGCCTACAAGCCCACGCCCAACACCAAGCTGACCTTCGAGCACATCCGGCAAGAGGACCGCTACGACAACTATCACCATCCGTGGAGCCAGGAAGGCTACGTGCAGGTCTTCCTCGACACGACCCGCACCGAGGAGGTGGTGCTGCGCCACGGTCGCTGGTCACCGGTCCAGCTCGACTCGACCTACGTCTACTACAACGCGGCCGAGCACACGCCCAACGTTCAGAACGACTTCAAGCAGTACAAGCTGGTGCTCCACCATTCGCTGTCCCAGAACGCGCAGTACAGCTTCAAGCTGAGCACGCAGCACTTCTTCCGCGACAGCCGCGTGCTGGACAAGAAGGAGTGGGAGTACACCGGTCTGCGACAATCGGATCTCTGGTTCAACTACTGGGATGGTGAGTCCTACGACTTCTTCGTGACCAACGGCGACTACCCAGCCCTCTCGACGCGCGAGACGTTCGTGCACCAGGCGATCTACGACCTGACGGTGCGCAAGGGCCGCCATACGTTCGAGACCGGCTTCTCGGCGCAGTACAACGACATGCGCCTCTTCTCGCTCAACTATCCGTGGCTCACCAACTCCAATGGCGAGATCGGCTCGCCGCGCACCCGCTATCACTACTACAACCCCGAGGGTGCCCTCTACATCCAGGACCAGTGGGAGCACGAGGGCATGATCATCAATGCCGGCGTGCGCTACGACGTTTTCAGCGTCGGCGACCAGGTGCCGCTCTCCGAGGTGCAGGAGCGCGTCAAGCACCAGCTCAGCCCGCGCATCGGCATCGCCTACCCGATCTCCGATCGGGACGTCTTCAGCTTCAACTACGGCCGACTCTACCAGATCCCCGACCGTCAGTACCTGTTCGACGACCTGGACACCTTCGAGGGCACGCGCGGCAATCCGAACCTGACCAACGAGACGACGATCGCCTACCAGGCCGCCGTGCAGCACCTGTTCAGCAACCTTTTGGCCGGTCAGTTCAGCGTCTACTACAAGGACATCTTCGGGCTCATCTCCTCCGAGGAGACGCCCGACTGGAGCACGACCGGGAACGTCAACCAGTACGTCAACAAGGACTACGCGTCGTCGAAGGGATTCGAGGTCAGCCTGTCGCGCGGCTTCGCCAACAACATGCGCTGGAACTTCAACTACAGCTACGGCAACGCCTACGGTGTGGGCTCCGACCCCGACGCGGCCACCGCGCGCAACTTCGTCTACCTGCCCAACAGCGAGGTGCCGCTCAACTGGGACGCGCGCCACTCGATCGGCGCGAGCCTCTACCTGGGCGACCGGGTCAATTGGGGCGTCAGCCTCCGGTGGGACTACACCACCGGCTACCCCTACACGCCGTTCCAGCGCGACACGCGCGAGCTCGAGCCCGAGATGGTCAACTCGCGGCGTCTGCCGAGCACGACCACGCTCGACGTGCGCATCGACAAGTATTACACGCTGTGGGGCAAGCAGCTCTCGCTCTTCCTCCACGGTCGCAACGTGCTCGATACGAAGAACATCACGACGCTCACGCCCGGTGTCTGGCCGAACCCGCCGGTCGGCAGCGCCTATACGGTCTACTACACCGAGACGGGTCGGGCCGGCGGCGCCTTCCTGGCCGACCGCGACGACGACGGGATCGAGGAGTTCATTCCCTTGCATGATCCGCGCGTATTCGGCGCACCGCGCACGGTTCGGGTGGGTGTCGGATACCAGTTTTAGCAACGCCGCCGGGCGTTTTGGAGGATGATCATGAGTCAGGCCGATGGGAGCCTGCGGAGTTGGACCAAGCTCCTGCTGGCGATCGGGGGGCTGCTCCTCGGGACCAGCGGGGTTTGCGACGCGTACTGGGACGGCTTCAATCCCTATGAGCGGGACGAGTCGGGGCAGCCCCTGTACGCCATCCGCACGCCGAACATCTTCTATCACAACGTCGGATTGCTCGAGATCATGGTGACCAACGTCGGTGTGATCGGCAATCCCAACTTCGTCGACTCCTTCGGCGCCGGCTGGAAGGGCGGCGAGTACCTCTACGCCGCGTCGATCTGGTTCGGCGCGATCGCCAGCGACAACCTGGCCTACGTCTCGACCGGCGCCTACGAGTTCGAGCTGCGCCCCAGCCTCGATCCGATCGACACGATCTATACGGCCTTCGAAGGGGTGACCGGCGGCGACCGGCCCGGCTTCTCCGCCTCAGGCGGAGACGACGACTACGACGGACGGGTGGACGAGGACCCGCTGAACGGCCGGGACGACGATGGCGACGGCCGGATCGACGAGGACTTCGCGGCCATCTCGCAGCAGATGTTCTCGTGCGAGTACTGGGATTACACCGAGGAAGCCATCGCCCGCTACCCGGAGCACCGCCCGCTCTACATCCGAATCAACCAGCGCAGCTTCGCCTGGTCGACCGAGGGGGCCAACGAGTTCGTCGGGTTCGAATACGACCTGCGCAACGAGGGCTTCGAAGCCTTGCGCGACATCTACATCGGCTACTTCGTCGACTCCGACGCCGGCCGCAAGGAGGCCCCCTCGTACTGGAACGACGACGCCGGCGAGCTGCGGTCGGTCGATACGACCTACGTCGACAAGGCGATCGTCTACACCTGCGAGGACCAGGACGGCACGCGCCGCGACTGCTCGACGCAGGACCTGTTCATCGACATCGCCTTCATGCACGACACGCCGGGCAGCGAGCCGGGCGGCAACGCGGCCGACGACATGGGCCAGGGAGCCAACGGGTACTTCGGCGGGATGTTCCTTGGCCATACGACTGATCCCCTGGGCGAGCGGGCCCCCGAGCGGGTGGAGATCCACACCTGCCACTTCTTCTCCGGCAGCGGCACGTATCCCGACGGCGACCCGCGCAACGACTTCGAGCGCTACGACCTGCTGTCGCGCGGCACGATTCCGCGGCGGCCCACCAGCCAGCCCTCGGATTACCGCTACGCGTTCAGCGCCGGCCCCTTCAGCGAGCTGCTGCCGGGCGAGGCGCTCAACTTCCAGGTGGCCTTCGTGATCGGCCACGAGTGGAAGGGGCTGATCCACAACGCCCTCACGGCGCAGCGCATCTACAACGGCAACTGGCGCGACACCGATGGCAACAAGGCCACCGGCTGTCAGGGGGCCGAGACCTGCGTGCGCATCGAGCCGGGCAGCGACCCGCTGCAGTGGAACGATCCGTGCGACTCGCTCTCGCCGGCGATCACCATCAAGAACACCACCTGCGAGAAGGCCGAGTACTGGAAGGACACCGACTGTAACTGCTGTACGCCGTTGCAGCAGGCCGAGGACAACTGCGAGGGCTGGGAGACGCTGGTCCACTGGGTCTGGCGTGTCGCACCGCCCCCGCCGACGGTCTCGACCGAAAACCCGGCGCTGCGCGTGCGGGTCGAGCAGGACCGCAGGATCAGCATCGAGTGGGACAACGCCTCGGAGCTGGTGGCTGATCCGGGCACCGGCGAGATCCTGTTCTGCGGGTACCGCGTCTGGCGCGTGGAAGGTTGGAACCGGCCCATCGGCTCCACCGGCCCCACGCCGGAGGAGTGGCAGCTCGTGGCCGACCTGAACACCCATCCGGTGGGCAGCCAGCTCGACCTGGCCGACTACACCAATCCGTTTGCGGCGGTGGTCGACTCGATTCCGTCTCCGGTGGGAGAGGGCGAGTGGCTCGAGCGCTTCGAGGTGGGGCGCTACCGGTACGAAGACGAGCAAGGTCTCAAGAACGGCATGCTCTATTTCTACGACGTGACCTCGTATAGCTGCTGGTACGACACGCTCGAGACCGGGGACATCCAGTATCAGGAGCTGGCCAGCTCACCGGCGGCGGTGGAGGCCGAGGGGGTCCGTCCGTTGTGGGCGGCGGTGGAGAACGGCGACTGGAAGGAAAACGTCTTCGTGGTTCCCAACCCCTGGCGGGGCGGGGCGGAGTGGGACCTGACCCCCAGCAACTCCGACCCCACGGGGTCCCACATCGACTTCGCCGGGCTGCCGGCCCAGGAGTGCGACGTCAGGATCTACACGCTCTCCGGTGACCTCGTGCAGACGCTGCAGCACGACGGCACGAGAGGTATCGGCACGGCTCGCTGGAACATGATCTCCCGCAATGGTCAGGACATCGTCTCCGGGGTCTATCTCTTCGCGGTGACCTGCGGCGACGAGACCAAGGTGGGCAGATTCACCATTATCCGCTAAGCTGCGGAGTTTGTAGAGGGGGTGCTCTGGTCATGGAGGGTAGCAAGGTGAGGCGAGCGATCCTGGTCGCGGTTCTGATCCTGGGTCTCCCGGCGGCGGCGTTCGGCGCCCGGGAGTTTGAGAAGGTCGGAACGATCGGGGGGCAGTTCTTGAAGATCGGCATCGGCGCCCGCGCGGCCGGCATGGGCTCGGCGTTCGCCTCGGTGGCCGACGACGCTTCCGCCGTGTACTGGAACCCGGCCGGGGTGGCGCGCATCACCAGCAATGTGATCGCGATCGACCACTGCGATTGGGCGGCCGACATTTCGTTCTCGCACGCGGCCTACGTCTTCGACCCCGGCTACGTTCCGGGCATGGTCGCCATTCACGCCCGCAGCCTGTACATGCCCGAGCAGCTCGTGCGCACGGTCTACAAGCCCGAGGGCGACGGCCGCAAGTTCGACAACGGGGACGTGGCCGTAGGGATGACCTATGCGCGGTCGCTTACCGACAAGTTCTCGGCCGGTCTGACGTTCAATTACGTCCACTCGTCGCTGGCCGACTACAGCTCGACGGCCTATGCGTTCGACTTCGGGACCCTGTACGACACGGGGTTCCAGTCGCTGCGGATCGGCATGGCGATCCAGAACATCGGCACCAACCTCGAGTACATCGAGGACACGGTGAAGCTGCCGATCGTCTTCCGGGTGGGCATGTCGATGAACGTGTATCAGGACGCCAACTACTCGGTGCTCTCCTCGGCGGAGTTCTCCCATCCGCCGGACAACCGCGAGCGCGCCAACGTCGGCACGGAGGTCGGCTACAAGGACTTCCTGCACCTACGCGGTGGGTACGGCTTCGGGTTCGACGCCGAAGGGCTCTCCCTCGGGCTCGGGTTCAAGGTCCCCACGAGCTTGAACGCCGAGGCGACGGTCGACTATGCGTACTCGGACGCCGACTACCTGGGCGCGATCCATCGCATCTCAGCCGATTTCCGCTTCTAGGAGGTCTCGGTTGAGGCAGGGGATCGGGATGCGGGCGGGGGCCGCAGGGCACCCCGCCCTTTTGCATTGGGCCGGCCTTGGGCTGCTGCTCGCGGCCGCCTGCCAGGGCGGCCTGTGTCCGGCCGGCGCGGCCGGCGACTGGCCGGCTTTGGCCGAGGGGGACATCCCCTTCTATGCCGACGGCGCCGTGTTGCTGGACGAGCAGGGCCGAGAGGAGACGTGGATCTATCTCGCCGTGCCCCAGGAGGAGGTCACCTGCGTCGAGGTGCCCGGGCAGGAAGGCGCCTGGATGCAGGTCTCGGCCAAGCTACGATTCCTCAACGCGGACGGCTCGCCCCTCGCCTCAATGGCCACCGACCTGGACGTGCCCTGTGTCGAGCTGGATCCGCAGTCGGCCTTCTCCCGGCGCACCATCAGCCTGCAGGTGCCCGAGCTTCGCGGCCCGGGCCTGGTCGAGGTCCAGCTCGAGGACCGCAACGCGAACCGGGTCGGTCTGCTCAACGAGTTGCGCAACGTGCCCCGGCACGGGATCGCCCGCGGCCACGTGCCGCTGCCGGTCCGCCGCACCGACCGGTCGGCGGCCGGTCCGATCCTGCTCTGGTCCCTCGGCGAGGTGGTCCGTCTCACCCGGTCCGATCGGTTCCTCTTTGCGCCGGTCGAAGCGATGCGTCCGGCGATCGATCCCAATCCGGGCCACAGCTACGGCTTGTTCCAGCCCGATTTGACGCTCTACGCCGAGCTCTACGGATTCCAGGGGCGCGACGTCGATCTCGCGTTGCGGGTCCTTCGTGAAGAGGACGGCGGCCTGCTCTTGGAGGAATCCGGTCGGATCCACTCCCGCTGGGACCGCTGCGGCGTGGCCCGACGCCTGGATGTCACGCAGCTCGCCTCGGGCGCTTACCGCTTCGAGCTCCAGGTTGCGCAGGCGGACGCGGCGGCCCCGGAAACCGGGGAAGGCCCGATGACCTTGACGGGCGGCTTCCAGGTACACTGGAGCCCCGAATCGTGGATCCGGCCGCGCGAGGAGCGGATGGAGGAGGCCTCGCTGCTGATGGACCCCGCGCGCTGGGAGCAGTTTCTCTCGTTGGGCGCCGGACAACAGGAAGTGGTGCTCGACAGCATCTGGAGCCAGCGCGGGGGTGGCAGCGAGCGCACGACGAGCGAGCTGAAGGCGGTCTTCCGCGACCGCATCCAGCGGGCCGACAGCCGCTTCCGCGGGTTGAAGCGGGGCAGCCTGACCGACCGCGGCCGTGTCTACGTGAACTTCGGCGAGCCCGACGAGATCCACAAGGAGCTGGCCCCGCAGGAAGAGGACCTGATCTACTACTTCCTGCGGCGCGAGATCGACGAGACCGAGGCGGGGGAGGCCGGGGGACGGCCGCGGCGCCATCCGATGGATACATCGCCCTACCAGGTGTGGTACTACATCCATTGGGGCCATCCGCTCTTCCCAGGGCTGCAGGCGCGCTCGCGAGGCGGCAGCGGGGGGTTGCGCTTCATCTTCGTCGACGAGACGGGCACGGGCGACTACCGGCTCATCTACACGAATCTATTCGGCGGTTTCGACTGAGGCCGATCCGCCGTGTCGACCGGGACCAAGGAGGTGTCCATATGCCGCGCAACGCGATGAAGGACCTCGAGGTTGCTGGGAAGCGGGTGTTGGTGCGGGTCGACTTCAACGTCCCGCTGGGCGAGGGCTCGACGGTCGCCGACGACACGCGCATCCAGGCCGCCTTGCCGACCATCCGGCACCTGATCGAGCGGGAGGCCCGCGTCATCCTGATGTCGCATCTGGGCCGGCCCAAGGGGCAGCGCAAGGAGGAGCTGAGTCTGGCGCCCGTGGCCCGCCGGCTGGGCGAGCTGCTGGGCTTCGACGTGCCCCTGGCGCCCGACTGCGTCGGAGACGAGGCGGCCGCGGGGGTCGCGGACCTGGCCCCGGGCCGCGTGCTCTTGCTGGAAAACCTGCGCTTTCACGCCGCGGAGACGGAGAACGACGCCGGTTTCGCCCGGCAGCTCGCCGCGCTGGCCGACGTTTACGTGAACGACGCGTTCGGGACCGCCCACCGGGCCCATGCGTCCACGGCGGGCGTGCCGGAGCTGATCCAGCAGAAGGCGGCCGGCTTCCTGTTGGAAAAGGAGATCCGTTTTCTGGGCGAGCTGCTGGGCTCGCCGGGCACGCCGTTCGTGGCCCTGCTGGGGGGCGCGAAGGTGTCGGGCAAGATCGAGGTGATCGAGAACCTGCTGCCCCGGGTCGATCGGCTGCTGATCGGCGGGGCGATGATGTTCACCTTCTGGCGCGCGCAGGGCGCGAGCACCGGCGCGTCCCTGGTCGAGGAAGACCTCATCGAGGTCGCCCGCTCGTTGATCGCGAAGGCCGAGGAGATGCACAAGGAGCTGGTGCTGCCGCGCGATTGTTTGGCGACGACGGACCTCGAGGGAGCCGCGGAGCCTCGGGTGGCCGAGAAGGGTCGCCTGGAAAGGGACGAGATGGGTGTGGACATCGGCCCGGCGACGCGCGAGCTCTTCGCCCAGAAGATCGCCGGAGCCAAGACGATCTTCTGGAATGGTCCCATGGGGGTGTTCGAGAAGGAGCCCTACGCCGAGGGGACCCTGGCGATGGCGCGCGCGCTGGCCCGCGCGACCGATGAGGGCGCGATGTCGGTGGTCGGCGGCGGGGATTCAGTGTCGGCCCTGAAGAAGATGGGGTTGGACGAGCGCATCGCGCACGTCTCGACCGGGGGCGGCGCTTCGCTGGAGTTTTTGGAGGGCAAGACCCTGCCGGGGATCGCCGCGCTCGAGTCGTGATCGCCGGCGCCACCGCCCGCCGAGGGCGAGGAGTGTCCATGCGCAGACTGTTGATCGCCGGGAATTGGAAGATGCACCTGGTGCGCGAGGAGGCCCGCGCGCTCGTCGCCGGCATCCTGGCGGGGGTGTCGGACGTGCCCGCCGATCGGGATCTCTTGATCGTCCCACCGTATACGCTTCTGGCGCCGCTGGCGGACCAGCTCGAGGGATCGCGGGTGGCCCTGGGAGGACAGGATCTGCACTGGGAGAAGGCGGGCGCCTTCACCAGCGCGATCAGCGGACCGATGCTGCGCGACGTGGGTTGTCGCTATGTCCTGGTGGGCCACTCGGAGCGTCGCGAGCACTTCGGCGATACCGGCGAGGTGCTGGCCCGGAAGCTGCGTGCGGCGCTGGCCGCGGGCCTCGAGCCGATCTACTGCATCGGCGAGAGGTTGGAGCAGCGCGAAGGAGGCGAGACCGAAGCGGTGCTGACCCGTCAGCTCCGCGAGGTGCTGGACGGGCTGGCAGAGGAGTCCTTCGAGCGGGTGACGCTGGCCTACGAGCCCGTGTGGGCCATCGGCACCGGCCGCACCGCCACACCCGAGATCGCGCAGGCCGCCCACGCCCACGTGCGGGCCGAGGTGGCCCGGATCGGGGGCCGGGCGCGGGCCGACGCGATCCGCATCCTGTACGGCGGCAGCGTCAAGCCCGACAACGCGGCGGCGCTCTTGTCGCGCCCCGACATCGACGGCGCGCTGGTAGGAGGCGCCAGCCTCGAGGCCGAGAGCTTCCTGGGGATTGCGACCGCCTAGTCGCCCAACTGCTTGACAGATAGCCTCGGGCAGTGCTATCGTCGGTCCTTTGTCCGACACGAAAGGGAGTACGCGATGATCGCCATACTACTTGTCCTGCATGTCCTGGTCGCGGTGGTGATGGTCATCTCCATCCTGCTGCAGAGTGGGCAGGCCGGTGGCCTTTCGGGAGCTTTCGGCGGGGGCGGCGGCAGCCAGTCGCTCTTCGGCGGACGGGGCGCCGCCACCTTTCTGACCAAGGCGACGACCTATCTGGGCGCGGCCTTCATGGCCCTCAGCCTCATGCTCGCTTTTGCGCAATCGCATCGCAGCGGTCCGGGCACCGAGGGACGCAACATCATCCGCGAGACGTTGCAGCCCTCCTCGTCCCCGGCGACGGCCCCGGCCGAGCAGATGCCGGGCGAGGGCGGGGCCACCGGGGAGGCGCCCATGGAGGGCTTCACTCTGCCGGGCGCCGAGGAGGGCGCCGCGCCGCCCGCGGCCGAAGGCGGGACAACGCTCCCCGTCCCGGAGCAAGGCGCCACGCCCGCACCCGGTCCCGGCGGCGATGAGCCGTCCGAGCCCGAGCCGACCACGGGCGGCGGCGGTTGATGGCGCCGTCGATCGCTTGACTTGCGCGCCGGCCTTCGACTAGAAACGGAGGCGCCGCAGACACCGGTTTGAGCCGGGGTGGTGGAATTTGGTAGACACGCACGTTTGAGGGGCGTGTGGGGCAACCCGTACGAGTTCGAGTCTCGTCCCCGGCACAGGAACTCCCCGCGAGCCCCGACGATTCGATGGGTCGTCGGGGCTTGCGCGTCGCGGCCCGTCGCGTGACCCGCGGGCGCGTGCTCGGGCGACCACCGCGCGGCGCAAGTCGGTTCGAAGCGCATCGCTTGCCGAGGGTAGAGGCCTCTGCTATCGTGGCGGGCTATGCAACCGATCTTCCTCTACAATCCGCAGGTCGTGCGATTCGACTATGGAACGACGCACCCTTTTCGACTGGAGCGCCTCTGGCTGACCCACTTTCTGTGCCGGGCCATGGGCTGGCTCGACGGAGAGGTGGGCGAGGAGCGCAGCTTCGAGCCGGCCACCGCGCAGGACCTGCGCGAGGCGCACGATTCGAGCTACCTGGACCTGCTGCGGGGCGCCTCCGACGGACTGCCGGTGCCGGGCCTGGCGCGCCACGGTCTGGGCAGCGGCGACAATCCGGTCTTCACCGGTCTCTGGGAGTATGCGCTCTACACCGCGGGCGGCAGCCTCGCGGCCGCCGACTTGGTGCTCGCGGGTGACGCGGAGCGCGTCTTCCATCCGGGCGGCGGCCTGCATCACGCCATGCACGCGCGTGCGGCCGGATTCTGCTACGTCAACGACGTCGTCTTGATGCTGCGCCGCTTGGTGGGCGCCGGGCGGCGCATCTTCTACCTGGACCTCGACGCCCACCACGGCGACGGGGTGCAGGAGGCCTTTTACGACACCAGTCGCGTGATGACCTTTTCGGTGCACCAGGATGGGCGCACCCTCTTCCCGGGCAGCGGCTTCGTGCCGGAGATCGGGCGCGGCGAGGGCACCGGCTATTCGGTCAACGTTCCCCTGCTGCCGCACATGGGCGACGGCGAGTACGTGCGCGTCTTCGAGGAGCTCCTGCGCCCGCTTCTGGCGTCGCATAAGCCCGACATCCTGGTGACCGAGTTGGGGGCCGATCCGATCCTGGGCGATCCCCTGGCCACGCTCGAGCTCAGCTTGCCGGGGTGGTGGACGTTGGTCGCCTCCCTGGCGACCGTGGATGTCCCCTGGATCGCGGTCGGCGGCGGGGGCTACGAGTTGGCCAATGCGATGCGCGCCTGGGCGCTCGCCTGGGCGGCGATGATCGGTGCGCCGCGACCCGAGGCGCTGCCCGAGCGGCCCCGTGAGCTGCCGGGGATGGCGGGCCGCACGCCGTGGCCCCCCGACTTCTGGACGCCGCTGGTGCGCATGGCTCCCCACAGCCCGGAAGAGGCCGCCATCAACGCCATCATCGATCAGGTGCGCACGACGATCTGGCATCATCACAACCTGTGAACCCACCGTCCTGCGGGTGTGAAGACCAGCGGGCGGTGCGCGCAACGGCAAGAGAGGCGAGCAGCGTGGCCCGAATCGCACGAGGCATCGGCCCCACCCTGTTCCTGGCCTTCTCCGCCGCCGCGCTTCCCGTCCTACTGGCCTTCGGCTTGTTGGTCCAATGGCAGTCGCGGCGCGCGCTGGAGGCGGAGTTCGGGCGTCGGGTCGAATCGCTGGCCGCCTCGGTCAGCGCGGGGCTGCCGGCCGAAACGTGGCAGCTCGTGCTCTCGCTGCGGCCGGGCGAGGAGGAGAGCCGCACGGCGACCTGGCTGCGCGACCGACTGCAGCGCATCGCCACCGAGGTGAACGCCGAGGAGATCGGCGTCTGGACGCTGGAGGGACGCTGGGTCCTGGCCGCCTCGGGTCGCATGCGGATCGGGTCCCCCGCGCCGCGCGCCGCGTTGATGGGGCGCGAGCTGGAGATGGGTCGACGCGGGTCGCCCGCGAGCACGCCGCTCTTTCGATCCGAGACGGGACGGTGGGTCAAAGTGGGGGTGGCGCCCATCCGCGCGGAGGACTCCCCGGACCGCATGCAGGGATTCGTTTTCGTGTCCGCTCCGTCGGAATCGCTGGGGGCGATCACGACGCTGCGCTCCACGCTCGTGCTGGTGGGCGTGCAGGGCTGGCTGCTGTTCCTGGCCGTGGCGCTGGGCCTGGCGCGGCGGCTGACGCAGCGCACGCGCAAGCTCACCGCCGCCGCGCAGGCGATGGAGCGGGGGGATCTGGAGACGACCGTGCCGCCCATGGGCACCGACGAGATCGGCATCCTGGCCGACGCGCTGGAGCACATGCGCGCCGCCGTCCAGGTGCGCGAGCGCCAGCTACGGGCGATGGTGGGCGGGGTGGCCCACGAAATCCGCAACCCGCTGGGCGGACTCACGCTGTTCGCGGAGATGCTGGTACGCGATGAGCACCTCACCGATAGGCAGCGCCACCGGGCCCAGCGGATCCTGGCCGAGGCCATGCGACTCGAGCGGGTGGTGAACGACTTCCTCCAGTTCGCGCGTCCCGAGCGGCCGCGGCGGGTCGCGACCGATCTCGCGCCCGTGGTGAAGGAGACGGCCGAGAGCGCCGCCGCCGGCTTGAAGTGGACCGGATCCCTGGAGCTGCCCGAGGGTTCTTGGAGTGCGGCCTGCGATGCGGATCACCTGCGGCAGATCCTGATCAACCTCTTGCGCAACGCGATGGAGGCCGCCGGCGGCGACGGGCGGGTGCGGGTGGGGGTGATGGAGGTGGGCGATGGGATCGAGGTTCTGGTGGAGGACTCGGGCTCGGGCATCTCGGCCGAACAGCGGGAGCAGATCTTCGAGCCCTTCTACAGCGGCAAGGCCGACGGGGCGGGGCTCGGGCTGGCCATCGCGCGCCGGCTCTGCGACCTGGGGGAGATGGAGCTGAGCGTGGATCAAGGCGAGCTGGGTGGGGCGCGTTTTCGCGTCCGGCTGCGCCGGCGTGGCGGCCGCGGACCGGGCGAGCGCGGCCAGGGACCCGATCTCTAGGCGGACCGGCGCAGGGAGGTGTTTGTGGGGCGCGTGCTGGTCGTGGAAGACAACGCCTCGTTGCGCGAGGCGATCCAGGAGGTGCTGGCCGACACCCACCAGGTGCGGTCCTGCGCCAGTGCGGAAGACGCGCGCGCAACCTGGGACCAGGAGATGCCCGAGCTGCTGTTGACCGACCTGCGGCTTCCGGGTGACAGCGGCTTGGTGCTGCTCCAGGACGCCTGTGCGCGCGACCCCTACGTCCAGGTGATCATCCTGACCGCGTACGGCACGGTCGAGGTCGCGGTGGAGGCGATGCGCGCCGGCGCCTTCGACTTCCTCACCAAGCCGATCCGCATGGATCATCTGGTTGCCAAAGCGGAGCAAGCGCTCGCCGTACGGCGTAGCCAGCTTGCCCTCGCCCAGGAGCGCGAGCGCCGGCGATACCTGGAGCACGAGGTGGCCGAGGCGTTCAACGAGGGGCAGATCGTCGGCCGCGCCCCGGCGATGCAGGCGATCTACCGCACCATCGACAAGGTCGCCTCCTCGGAGAGCTCGGTGCTGATCACCGGCGAGAGCGGCACCGGCAAGGAGCTGGTGGCCCGCGCGATCCACATGCGCAGTCCCCGCCGGGAGCAGCCGTTCGTGCGGGTGAGCTGCGGCGCGTTGGCCGAGGGCGTGCTCGAGAGCGAGCTGTTCGGCCACGAGCGCGGCGCCTTCACCGGTGCGGTGCGGCAGCGGCGCGGACGTTTCGAGCTGGCCCACGGCGGCACCCTCTTCCTCGACGAGGTGGCCGAGATCAACGCCGCCGTGCAGGTGAAGCTGTTGCGCGTGCTCCAGGAGCGCGAGTTCGAGCGGGTGGGCGGTGAGCAGACGCTGTCTGCCGACGTGCGGGTCATCGCCGCGACCAACCGCGACCTGGAAGCGGACGTGCGTGCGGGCCGCTTCCGCGAGGACCTCTTCTACCGGCTCTTCGTGATCCCCATCCGCCTGCCCCCGCTGCGCGAGCGGCGCGAGGACGTGCCGCTGCTGGCCGAGCACTTCGTCCGCAAGATCTGCGGGCAGATGCAGCAGCCGGCGGTGGCGGTGGCTCCCGAGGCGCTCGATCTGCTGACGCGCTACGGCTGGCCGGGCAACGTGCGCGAGCTGGAGAACGCGCTCGAGCGCGCAATCGTGCTGTGCGATCGGAATCGGATCACGCCCCAGGATCTGGCCTTCCTGCAACCGCGGCCGGTCTCGGAGCTGCCCCTGCCCTCGGGGCTGGTGCCGCTCAACGATGCCCTGTCGCGCCTGGAGCGGGTGCTCATCGAGCGGGCCATGGACCAGGCCCGGGGCGTCAAGACCGAGGCCGCGAAGCTCCTGGGCATCAAGCCCAGCGCGCTCTACTACAAGCTGGAGAAATACGGTCTGGGTGATTCGAGCTGAGCGACAGACGGCCCGCCCGCGGCGGGTGGGCGGCGGACCGGCGGCGTGCGCCGGGGCGCTCGGCCGCTGCGTGATACGGCGGGCCCGGGTCGTGCTATGGGTGGTGTTGCTGGCGGTGCCGTCGTGCCCGGTCGCGGCGCAAGCCCCGCCGGAGGCGCCCGGGGAGGACCTGCTGATCGAATGGACCGCCTGCCTGCAGCGCACCACGCGGCTCCAGGCGCGGCTCGATTCGTTGGTCGCACTGGAGGTGCTGGCCTGGGAACAGCGGCGCGGGGCGATCGCGCGTGACGCGCGCGAGGAGGAGCTGCGGGCGCTGGTCCGCGGCGATGCGCTGGCGGCGTCGATTCGTGAGGCGGCCGAAGAGCTGCGCCGCAGCGATCGCGCGTGCGGGGAGCTGGGCGGCCGCCTGCTCGAGGGGGTCGAGGAGGCCATCGGCCGGCTGCCCGCGGGCGTGGGCGACGCCCGCAGCGACTCGCTGCAGGCCTTGCGGCGGCGCCTGATCGCGGCCCGGGGCGCCCGGCGGTCGACTGATCTGACGCTTCCGCGCGCAGCACCCGGGGACACGCCCGACGTCCTGCGCCTGAAGGCCCTGCGTGCGCGCGACCTGGCCGATCTGGCCGCCGCCTGGCGCGCCGACGCCGAGGCCCTGCGCCGAACGTTGGAAGACCAGGAGCGCCTGGCCCGCGAGCAGCGCGATCTGTTGGGCGATCTGAGCTTCTTCGATGAGGGGAGCGGGCTCGACGTGGTCGATCTTCCTACAGGGGATCCGCCGGCGGGCGGTGTGGCGATCCCCGACAGCAGCGGCATCGGCGGGCTGCTGCGCACGCTGCTGCGTGACGACCGCCGGCGCCTGGAGGCGCGCTCGGTTCCCGAGGCGCTGCGGATGTTGGAGGAGTGGCTGGAGAGCAGGGAAGCGAACCTTCGCGCGCGGGCCGGACGGCTCGATTCGCTGGCGGTCAACTGGGGGCGGGAACCATGAGGGGCACGCTGCGATTCTTCCGGCTCTGTGCGCCGGGACGTTGCGCGAACCGGTGGGTGGTGTCCTCGCTACTGCTCTTGCTCGCGGCGTCGACCGCCGGGCTCGCCCGGGCATCGGGCGCGACGCTCGCTGCCGAGGCGCAGCTCGCAGGCGGATACGACTCGAACGCATTCGAGGCGGTCACCCGCGATCGCCACGCCGGGGACCACTTCACCCGCGTCGCCCTCGATCTGCAGCGGACCCCCCCGCCCGCGGCGCGGGGCGGCCTGCTGGTGCAGGCGCGTTGGGCGGCGGACCAGTACCTGCGCTACCGTTCGCAGGACCGCCACCTTCTGGGCGGGCATCTCGGATGGCGGGTGCAGCGCCCCGGACTGACGGGACAGGCGCGCTACCAGGTGCAGCTCGTTCACCGCCAGCACGCCGATTCTCTGAGCTTCCACCGGCACCACTTCGGTCTGGCGGCCGCGGTCCCGCTCGGTCGCCCGTGGCGCCTGTCCTGGAGCGCCGATGCGGTCTGGGTGCGCACGTCCACCGGAGGTCCGGTAGAGCGGCGCACCTGGCGGCTGGGGGGCGAGCTCCAGCGCGCGCTCACCCCGCGCTGGCTCATCGGCGCCCGCCTCGAGGGCGGCCAGGCCCGTTTCGAGGAAGCAGCCATCGGCGGCTGGCGCAACGGCGAGAATCCCGTCCTGCCGGAGCGGCACCAGGACCGCATCCTGTTCGCGGGCGTGGAAGCGCGGTGGCGGGCGCAGCCGATGATCCTGCTTGCCTACGGCCTGCGGGAGATCGACAGCAACAGCTTCGGCTACTCGCAGGTGCGCCACGAGGTGCTGGCGACGTTGGCGTGGCTGCTGCCGGCGCGCATCAGTCTGCAGCTCGTCGCACGCTGGCAGGAGCCCGACTACCGGGAGGAAGGCTACATGAAGTGGCGTCTGCGCGATGACCCGGAGGACCCCGATCTGGGCGCACGCAGCGGCCTGACCCTGCAGCTCCGCCGCCCGTTGGCCGGCGGCTTCGCGGCCGAGATCCAGGGCGCCTGGCATCACAACGAGGCGCGCGTCTCCGGGGAGACCTACGAGAAGGTCCAGATCGTGACGGCTCTGCGCTACGGTCCGCCCACCCGACCCTGACCGCTTCGCGCCCTTCGCCAGCCGCTTGGTCTCAGGATTCTGAGCCCCCCCTCGGGAATCCGTGTACGGGGGCGTCGCGGGTCCGGAAGAGAACAATGGCCGTTTCCGTAAGCTTTTGTGGGAAGATCAATTAGCTGTGGGGTTCTGGAGCGGGTGCTGGCACTCAACTTGCAGATATCCATGTGGAGGTTTCGGTCCATGCGCAACACGGTCCCACAGACGCAACGCCGATCGCCCGCCCTGGGCATCCCCCCGACGGCGCTGCGGGGCTTGCTGGCCCTGGCCGTCGCCGCCCTGTTCGGGCTGGCCGGATGCGACGTAGGCGATCCGGTGGCGCCCTATGATGTGGCCGCTTCGTGGACTCGCCTCGACTACGACTACCACTACAGCGGGGCCGATTCATCGGTCTCGATCCGCATCGACGGGGAGGGCGCCATTCGCGTCGTGGATACGTCCGCGGACACGTTCGACGGGCTTCTCGGCCCGGCCATGTGGCGCCGCCTGGAGTCGGCCCTGACGGCCGCTTCCTCCGACCTGCTCGTCGACCCGGGCCCGGTTCCCGCGGTGGGCGGCGCGGTGCGCGTGACGCGCGACGGACGGCTGGTCGGCTTCTCCTGGACCGATGCGACCGATCTCACCGCGGCCCAGCGCGCGATCGTTGCCCTGTGCGATCAAGTGCGCGCTGAGACGAAGGAACCCCCGCCTCACCGTCGCGAGCTGATCTACGGCCAGCAGTTGCTTCACGGGTGCGATGCGCGGGGCGAGGCCGGCCACGTGGTGGTCCGCGACGAGGACCGGCTGATCGAGCTGCTGCGTCGCCGCCTCGATCGCGAGAGCGTGGTGATGCCGCGCGTCGACTTCGAGCGTGAGATGGTGCTGGCCGTCTTCCTGGGGCCGGACGACCCACGCGAGGTGCATATCACCACCATCATGACTCGCGCCTATGAGGGGTACTTGCAGGTTCCCGTGCGCCGCGTGCCGCCTTCCGACGGATGTTCCGCCGGCGAGGGAGCGGACCGCGGGGCCTTTGATCTGGTCCGGTTGCCGCGTATCGATGAGAACATCTTCCTGCTCTGGGACGACACGTAGATCGCATGCGCCGCGCCGTGACCGGTTAGATGAGGCGAGGGGGCGGAAGCGCCATGAGTCCTTACAACGACAAGGCTGACCCCCTAGGAACGGCATCTTGCGGATTGGCGTGGATGCCCCCCCGCCCAACACGATCTGCCCCGGTAGGGGCCGGAAGGCTGGAGGAGGACGACTTGCGGGAGAGTCCCGTCGATTGTCCGGGGTCCACGAAGGCAGTGAAACCCACTGGCTAGTTTGCACACATAGGGCTCCTACCGGCCTGCATTGAGGAGCACCGGCGCCGCGGGAGGGCGCCGGTGCTCTTTCATTCCGCCCTGCCGCGGCGGGCGCCGGGGCTCCCGCGGCGACTCCGTCTGCGTCCCCGACGGCCGGGTCGTCACGCTTCGAAGCGCCCACGGAGTTGGCACAGAACGGTGCGGCGCCGCGAGCGGTTGTCGAAGTCCAGGAGGATGATCTGCTGCCAGGTGCCCAGCAGCAGCTCACGCTCCGAGACCGGCACCTCCAGGTCGGGCTTGAGCAGCGCCGCGCGCACGTGGGAGAAGCCGTTGCCGTCGCCCCAGCGCGCGTCGTGGGCGTACTCGATGTCGCGCGGCGCCAGCCGCTCGATCGCGCGCTTCAGGTCCTCGAGCGCCCCCGACTCGTACTCGATCGTCGAGAGGCCGGCGGTGGCGCCGGGCACGAAGAGCAGGACCGATCCTTCGCGCAGCCCGCTGCTGCGCACCAGGTCCTGAACCTCGGGCGTCAGGTCCTGGATGTCGGTGAAGCCGCGCGTTTGCACCGAGAGGCGGTGGGTCTGGAACTCCATCGGCACCTTCCTCCCCGCCCGCGGCGGGCCGGGGCCGCGCGGGCAGATTTCTTGACAGGTTCGCGAAGCTCGCCTAGTCTGCGGTGTCCCAAGGGGGGAGATCCATGATCCAGATCGCAACCGAATCGCAGGTTATGGAGTCGCCGCCGGACGGCTACTTCGTCCGGCTGGACAACTTCGAGGGGCCCCTCGACCTGCTGTTGCACCTGATCAAACAGGATCAGCTCGAAATCTGGGAGATCTCCATCTCGCGCATCACCCGGCAGTATCTCGAATACCTGGAGGTGATGGAAGCGCTCAACATCGAGATCGCCGGCGAATTCCTGGTGATGGCGGCCACCCTGATGCGGATCAAGTCGCAGGGCCTGCTGCCCCGGCCCCCGGCGCGGGACGACGACGACGCGCCGCTGACGGAAGAGGATCTGATCCAGCGCCTGCTGGCCTACAAGCTCTACAAGGAAGTGGCCGCGTCGCTTAAGAAACGGCAGGAAGAGGCCGGCCCCCGCTTCCCGCGCGGCTATCGTCCCGGTCTGCCCGACGACTACGTCTACCCGCTGCAGGAGGTCGACCTGTTCGCGCTCGTGGCGGCGCTGGCCCAGATGGAGCGGCGGGCGCCCGACGCGCCGCCGATCCACAGCGTCCGACTCGAGGACGTGCGCCTGGAGGATCAGGTCGCGCTGGTCTTGCGCGAGCTGGAGGAGCATCAGGGGCGTCTCACCTTCGGCGCGCTCTTCGGCGAGCAGCCGACGCGGCTGGAGATGGGCGTGACCTTCCTGGCCGTGCTGGAGCTGGCGCGCCAACAGGTCCTCACCCTGATGCAGGATCTCCCGTTCACCCAGCTCTGGATCGTCTCCCGCGAGTACGAGGAGGCGGTGGTATCCTAGGGACGTGCGAGGTGCAAGGCGACGCGCACCGCGTGCTTTCCGTTTCATCGGCAACAAGAGGACGCTCAGTCTTGAAGGATTTGGCGCGCATTGTCGAGGCCCTGCTCTTCACGGCCGAGGGCCCGCTGAAGATCGAGCAGGTCCTGGAGGTCGTCTCGAGCGCGGATCGAGAGGCCGTCGAAGCGGCCGTCGAGGAGGTCGGCCGCTTCTACGACGAGCACGGCCGCGCCTTCGGCGTGGTCCGCATCGCGGGCGGCTACCAGTTCCTGACCCGCTCCGATGTGGCGGTGGAGGTGGAACGCTTCTTGGTCGGCCGTCGCCGCCAACGCCTTTCGCGCGCCGCGCTGGAGGTTCTGGCGGTCGTCGCCTACAAGCAGCCGGTCACCCGCGGCGAGGTGGAAGCGATCCGGGGCGTCGACTGCGGCGGCGTGTTCCGCACGCTGCTGGAGCGCCGGCTGGTGATCGTGAAGGGCCGGGCCAAGTCGGTCGGCAATCCGCTGATCTATGGGACCAGCGATCACTTCCTCGAGCACTTCGGCATCGCCGGCTTGAAGGATCTGCCCAAGATCGAGGAATTCGAAGCGCTGCTCGACCCGGACGCGGCGCGCGACGAGCTGGTGCGCTCGGGGGTGATCGAATCGGCGTCGGCGGACGCGCAGGAGGTCGACGCGGGCGGCAACGGCGGCGGCCATCGCGACACGCCCGACGACGACGGCGATCCCGAGGAAGCTGGGGACAACGGCGACCAGGACGAGCGCGAAGACCGCGAACCGGATCTGGAGCGACCGCAGACCGGGGAGGCGGACGCGAGAGATCCGGGGGGTGAGGTTCGGGCGTGAGCCCGGGGCGCAGGGAAAGCGAGGGCCGCGGGCCCGCGGGGCAGACGCCCGACGGGCAGCGGATGCGGCTCAATCGCTATTTGGCCATGTGCGGCGCGGCCTCGCGGCGCAAGGCGATGACGCTGGTCTTCGAGGGTCGGGTCGAGGTCAACGGCGAGCCGGCCCGCGACCCCGGCATGCACGTCGCGTGCGGGCGTGACGAGGTCCGGCTGGACGGTGAGCCGGTGCGACCGCCGACCCGCTGGGCCTACTTCGCCTTCCACAAGCCCCGGGGCGTGGTGGTCACCGCCGCGGATGAGCTCGGACGCTCCGGGCTGGCGCCCTACCTGCAGCGCCTGCCGGTGGCGGTCTTTCCCGTCGGGCGACTGGATCGCAACTCCGAGGGTCTGCTCCTGCTGACCAACCATGGCGAGCTGGCGCAACGCCTGCTGCATCCCCGCTTCCAGGTGGAGAAGGTGTATCAAGTGCGCGTCATGCCGCGGCCCCATCCCGGACAGCTCGCCCGGATGGCGTCGGGGGTGGAGATCGGCCCCCGGGAGGTGAGCGCGCCGGCCGTGGTGCGCATTCGGCGCACGTCGCGCCGCGCCGCGGTGCTGCGCATGACCCTGCACGAGGGCAAGAAGCGGGAGGTGCGCCGCATCTGCCGCGCTGTTGGATTGCGGGTGCTGCGGCTGCAGCGGTTGAGCTTCGCGGGAGTGCAGCTCGAGCAACTGCCGCCCGGCGAGATCCGTGCGCTCACCCCGGCCGAGACGGCCGAGCTCGGTCGGCGCACCCATTTGGAACTGTAGGACCTCTCCATGGCAGCGACCCTCCCGACGTCGGGCCGTCCTCCGAGCGGCCGCGTGGTGACCATCGACGGCCCGGCCGGCGCGGGCAAATCGGTGACCGCGCGCACGTTGTCCGCCCGTCACGGTCTGCTCTATCTGGACTCGGGCGCCCTCTACCGCGCTTGCGCGCACGCGCTGGTCCGGGGCCAGCGCGCCGGCGAGGCGCCCGCACAGAACGCAGGCGACGCGCAGCTCGAGACGTGGCTCGAGGGGCTGCCGCTGCGCGCCGAGAGCCGCGCGGGCAGCTTCCGCGTCCTGCTGGGGGAGGAGGAGATCACCGCGGAGCTCCGCCAAGAGGAGATCGGGGAGCTGGCTTCGCGGCTGGCCACACGGCCGCCCGTGCGCGCGCGTGTGGCGGGTCTGCTGCGGGAGGTTTCCCGCGGACACGACTGCGTGGCCGAGGGCCGCGACATGGGCACGGTGGTCTTCCCCGACGCGGCATTGAAAGTCTACCTGACGGCGTCGCTCGAGGTCCGCATCCGGCGGCGCGTCGCGCAGCTTGCGCAGGAAGGCATCGCGGTCGATCCCCGGCAGGTGCGTGCCCGCATGGAGGAGCGCGACGCCCGGGATCGGGCCCGGGCTCATTCCCCGCTGCGCGTCCCCGCGGGTGCGGTGCGCATCGACACCACCGATCTGGCCCTGGACGAGCAGGTCGATCTGATCGCGGCCTTCTTCCGCGGACGGGGCCGGTTGCGTGGCTCGGTCTTCTATCGCGGGGTCAAGTCGACCGCGCGGCTCTTCTTCAGCGGCCTGCTGGGGGCCCGCACGGAGGGCACCCAGCACGTCCCGCCGGGCGCGTGTCTGTTCGCGTCCAATCACCGCTCCTATGCCGATCCGCCCCTGGTGGGCTGCCTGGCCCCGGGTGAGATCGCCTTTCTGGCGAAGGAGGAGCTGTTCCGCATCCCCTTGCTGGGACCGCTGATCCGCAGACTCAACGCCGTGCCGGTCCGCCGCGGCGCCGTCGACCGCAAGGCCCTGCGCATGGCGCTGGACCATCTTCGGCGGGGCAGACCGCTGCTGATCTTCCCGGAGGGCACCCGCGTGCGCGGCGAGCGCCTGGGCGCGCCGCGGGGCGGCGTGGCCTGGCTCGCCCGCCGGTCGGGCGTGCCGGTCGTGCCCACCCGGGTCACCGGCGGCGGTCTGCTGCGCAGCTTCCTGCGGTCGGATTGTCTGCGCGTGCGGTTCGGCCCACCGCTGACCTTCCCCCCCGAGGGATCGGGGGCCGCGGCGGACGAGGCCTTCGCGACCGCCGTCATGTCCGCCATCGACCGCCTGGGGACCTAGGCGGGACGTCTCGCCCCTCCCGATCCGCCGTCTCCCCCCGCCAGACCCCGATCAGATCAGGGTTGAAGGTTGCCGGCCGATTGATATAATGATTCATTTGTGACCGCGATCGCCGGGCGCGACATACCCGGCGGGTGATGTTGTACAGGTGTGAGGAGGACCCACCCATCATGATGGAAAACGAACCGAAGCAAGAGCAGACCGAAACCCAGGCCACGCCCGTCCCCGAGCAGGAAGCGGCGCCTTCGACCGAGACGCCCGCCTCCACGGCCAAGCCCGCGGAGAGCCGCGCGGGGCAGACCGCCACGGCCGCCCCGTCACGCGAGACGAAGCGGCCGGCGGGCTCCGACCGGGATGACGACGACGGCGACGATGATGAAGAGCGTGCCCCGCGCGCCCCGACCGCCAAGGTCCGCATCGTCAATCGCGAGGACATCGAGGACCCCGAGTCCCCCGAGGTCAAGGATCTGGTCGAGTTCTACGTGAACTCGATGAAGAACCTGGAAGAGGGCGAGGTTCTCAAAGGGCGTATTCTCAACGTCGACGAGAAAGATGTGCTGGTCGACGTCGGCTTCAAGAGCGAGGGGATCATCCCGCTCGAGGAGTTCGGCGATGTCGAGAGCGTCAAGGTCGGCGAGGAGATCGACGTGTTTCTCGAGAAGCTGGAAGACCAGGACGGTCTGGTCGTGCTCTCGAAGCAGCGCGCCGACTTCGTCAAGGTCTGGGACCGCGTCAAGGATGCGGCGGAGAAGGGCGAGGTGGTCGAAGGTCGCCTGGTGAAGAAGATCAAGGGCGGCGTCGTGGTCGACCTGTTCGGGGTCGACGCCTTCCTGCCCGGCTCGCAGATCGCCCTGCGTCAGCCGCAGTCGATCGAGAGCCTGATGAGCCAGACGCTCAAGTTCAAGATCATCAAGCTGAACAAGCGTCGCCGCAACATCGTGGTCTCGCGTCGCCTGGTGCTGGAGGAAGAGCGCGAGGCGGCCAAGGAGCGGATCCTGACCGAGCTCGAGGTCGGACAGATCCGCGAGGGCTACGTCAAGAACATCACCGACTTCGGCGCCTTCATCGACCTGGGCGGCATCGACGGCCTGCTCCACATCACCGACATGTCGTGGGGACGCATCCGCCATCCGTCGGAGGTGCTGAGCGTCGGCGAGCAGGTCAAGGTCAAACTGCTCAGCTTCGATCCCGAGCGCGAGCGGATCTCCCTGGGCCTGAAGCAGCTCAGCGAGTACCCGTGGGAGCGCGTGGACGAGAAGTATCCGGTCGGCTCGAAGGTGAAGGGCCGCGTGGTCAGCTTGACCGAGTACGGCGCCTTCGTCGAGCTGGAGAAGGGCGTCGAGGGACTGATCCATATCTCCGAGATGTCCTGGACCAAGCACATCCGCCATCCGTCGAAGATCCTCAGCGAGGGTCAGGATGTCGAGTGCATGGTGCTGAAGGTCGACAAGGACAACGAGCGGATCTCCCTGGGTCTGAAGCAGGTGGAGCCCGACCCGTGGCTCACGCTGGACGAACGCTACCCGGTCAACTCGATCGTGACCGGGAAGGTGCGCAACCTGACCAACTTCGGTGCGTTCGTCGAGCTGGAGGACGGGATCGACGGGCTGGTGCACATCTCTGACATGTCCTGGACGCGGCGCATCGGCCATCCAAGCGAGATCGTCAAGAAGGGCGACGATGTGACCGTGCGGGTGCTTTCGCTCGACAAGACCAACCGCAGGGTGAGCCTGGGCCTGAAGCAGGTGCAGGACGATCCGTGGCCGGCCTTGATCGAGAAGTACCCGATCAACAGCGACGTCAAGGCCAAGGTGGCCAAGGTGATCGACCGCGGCACCGTGGTGCTGCTCGAGGACGACGTCGAGGGGTTCATCCCGGCCGGACAGCTCGGGATCGAGGAACTGCGGGATCCGACCCAGTACTTCCACGAGGGCGATGAGCTGGACGTCAAGGTGAACCGCGTCGATCCAGCCAACCATCGCATTCTGCTCAGCGTGAAGGCCTACCTGGCCGAGCAGGGCGACGAGGCGACCAAGGCCTTCGTGGAGAAGCTGAAGCAACGGGCCGAGGCGCAGGCGAGCGAGGCGACGAAGGCCGAGGTGCGGGCGAGCGAGGCGACGAAGGCCGAGGAGCCCTCCGAAACGCAGCCGCAGGCCGCCGCCAAGGAGGCCACGGGGGCCACGGAGGCCACGGAGGCCACGGAGCCCACGGAGGCCAACGAGGCCAAGGAGGCCACGGGGGCCACGGAGGCTACGGAGGCCACGGAGCCCAAGGAGGCCAAGCAGGCGCCCGAGGAGGGCGGCGAGAAGCCTCCCGCCCAGGCCGAGGCCGCCGAAGAGCCGGCCGCCCAGACCCCGCAGGACGAGCCGACGCCGGCCGAGTCCGAGGCGCCCCCGGTAAAGGACGCGAAGGAGAGCGAAGGAGAAGGGGAGAAGGACCAGGACAAGAAGGACCAGGACAAGAAGGACAACTAGGACAAGAAGAGCGAAGGCGATTGATTCGCTCTGGAGAGATCCATCTTCGCGCAACGCCGCGGGAGCGCCGATCGAGCGAGGATGGGGTGCCTGTGGGGAGGGCGGTGTCGATGGCATCGCCCTCCTTCCGCTGGCGGGCCCGCCGCCCCCGGCGCGCGTTGCGTCTGCCCGTGAGGCGGCCTAGAATGGCCCAACCGCTCGCCTGCGCGGCCAGGACGGGCCGCGCACAGATGGGGCGCGAAGGGAGTGTGCCTCGTGTGGTACGTGAAGACCTTCCTGATCATCCTTTTCGTGATCGTGGTGATCCTGTTCGGGTTGGCCAACCGCGGCCAGACGGTGACGCTGCGCTGGTGGAGCTTCGGCGGCGAGGGCACGTCCCTGGATGTGGTCGTGGCGCTGTTCGCAGCGTTCGGTTTGGGCGCGCTGGTCTTCTTCTTCGTGTCGGTGTTCCGCGAGCTGCGCCTGCGACGGCAACTCTCGCGGCTCGAGAGGGAAGGCGAGCGGTTGCGTCGGGAGCTGAACGCGTTGCGCACCGCGCCCCTGGAAGGGCCGCTCGCACCGCCGCGCGAGGGACGCGCGGCCGATGAGCAGACCGCCGACCGCCGCAGCGGGGCGACCGATGACGCTGAATCGTAGGAGCGATTGCCATGGTTGAGGTCCTGATCCTGGCGGTGCTGGTGCTGCTCGTGGCGGTGGTCGTGCTGGCCCCGTTTCTGGGCCGCAAGCGGCGGCGGGTGTTGAGCGGCAAGCTGGAAAGCTACCGGGCCCTTTCCGAGTCCCTCGTGGAAGGTGACCTCCAGAGCGCGCGCGAGGCCCTCAAGGAGGTGATCCGGCAGGACACGGAAGATGTCACCGCCTACCTGCGCCTGGGCAGCGTGCTGCGGCGCGAGGGGGACCTGGAGCGCGCGGTGCAGATCTATCGCAGCCTGTTGGCGCGCGACCTGCGGGATCGGCGCCTGCGGCTGCAGATCTTGGTCGCCCTGGTGGAGACGCTGTTCATCCTGAAGCAATACGGCGAGGCGCTGACGGCCGCGGAGCAGCTCCGTCAGCTCGATCGGCGCCATCCGCTGATCGCGCAGGTCGAGATCCACGAGGCCCTGGCGCGGGAGGACTGGTCCACGGCCCTCAAAGGCGCCGAGACGCTTGCGCGCCGTGGGCGCGGGGGACTGGGACCTCGTGCGACCCAGGTGCGTGTGGAGGTGGCCGCACGGCGGGCGGCCGAAGGGCAGGTGCCGGCCGCGCGCCGCATCCTGGAGGACGCGCTGCGCGAGGAGCCCGATTTCAGTCCCGCATGGGTGCTGCTGGGAGATCTGCACGCGCGCGAAGAGGACTACGAGAAGGCCGCTGCGGCCTGGACGCGCTTGTTGCGGGCGCATCCCCGGGCCGCCGGGATCGTCGTCGAGCGAATCGAGAAGGCCTACTTCGAAATGGGGCGTTTCAGCGAGTTGGTGCAGCTCTACGAGGAGCTGGTGGCCGCCGATCCAGCTCATGGGGCGGGTCTGCACCTTGCGCGGGTGCGCATGGCACTCCGGCGGGGGGAGCCGGAGCAGGCGCTGGCCCTGGCCGAGGAACTCCTCGAACGGGAGCCGCACCACGCGGCCGCGCTGCACTGGCGGCTCTACCTGCTTCTCCACACCGGTCGCGCACAGGAGGCCGAGGGCGTGCTGAAGGAGATCGTCGAGGGGGCGATGGAGAGCCGCAGGCCGGCGCGCTGCCCCCGGTGCCGAGCCCGGGTCGCGGCCACGCAAGCCCGCTGCCACGAATGCGGTGCGTGGCTGCCCGACCCATTCGCCAACACCGAACGGCCGGGTGACGCGGATGATGTCCTCGCGCGAGCGTAGAGGGCGCATCCCCACGCGGTGGATGCTGGCGGCCCTGCTGGTCTGGGCGCTCACAGCGCAGGCCGGGGCGGGGATCGAGGAGGATGTGGAGGCGGTGCTCTCGGCGATGCCCTCGGGGACGGAGGCCGAGCGGGCCGCCTGGCTTCACCGCACCGCCCGGGAAACCGTCGACGCGCAGCTTGCTCTGCGGCTGATGGACGAGGTCATCCGCAGGTTCGAGACGCATGAGGTGCGTCACGCCCGGCTCTGGAAGGTTCGCTACCTCATGGCGGCCGGCGACACCGCGGCCGCGGCGCACGAGCTGCGGGCAGTGCGTGGGAGCCCCGAAGCCCCCACCCGCACTCAGGAGGCCTACTGGGCCGCCCGCCTGGGGCGCGCCGGCTTGCAGGACGAGGGAACGCCGCGGGCCGAGCTGCCGCCCTGGGACCTGATGGGGCGCATCGCCGGGCTGGGCGGCGAAGAGGGTGGCCGGCGCCGCGAGCGCGCGGCCCTGGAGCTGGAGGGCGCCGCCCGGCGCTGGGGACTGCTGGGGCCCTGGCTCCGAGAGCTGGCCGCCAGCGAGGATCCGACGCTGGTCGAAGCGGCCCGGAGAATCCTCGCGTCGCCGGGCATCGACCTGAGCGCCTCGCCCTACCTTCCGGCCGTCCGCGCGCACCTGGCAGCGTACACGGGGGAAGGACCGCCGGTGCCCGAGCCCGAACCGCCGCGCGAGGAGGCGGTGACGACGCCCGCGACCTTTGCGGTGCGCGTGGGAACGTTCGAGGATCCGTCCGCGGCGCGCGGCCTGGTCCGCGAGCTGGCGAGCCACGGGTTTCCCGCGCGCGTGGTGAGGGTGGCCGAGCCCGGATCGGCCGAGCTCTACGAGGTCCTGCTCGGTCGCGGCTGTCGCCTCTCGGAGGCCGAGAGCCTCGGCGTCGCGCTGGGAGAAGTTCTCATGCTGTCGTATCAGATCGTGGCCGAATCCCAGGACGGACCGCGGGGCGGCTTCGATCGTCCGGTGCAGATCGCGGATCCGAACACGCAGGGCGAGCCGACCGGACCGCCACCGGCGGGGCTCGATTCGCTTCCCGACAACCGCTCGCGGCAACAAGATCAGACCCAAACGCGATGAGCCATCCGCAGCAGAACCCCGGTTCCTCGAGACCGCCGGCCGCCTCGTCGGGGCGGCGGCGCGGCACCCCGCGGCGTGATCCGGGCCGCACGCCGATGATGTCGCAGTACCAGGCCCTGAAGCGCGAGGCGGGCGACGCCATCCTTTTCTACCGCATGGGTGACTTCTACGAGATGTTCTTCGAGGACGCTCAGGTCGCCGCCCGCATCTGCGATCTCACCCTGACGTCGCGCAACAAGTCCGATCCGGATCCGATTCCGATGGCCGGTGTGCCGTGGCACAGCGCCGACGCGCACGTGCAGCGCCTGTTGCGGGCCGGCCGCCGGGTCGCGATCTGTGAGCAGGTGGAACGCCCCGGGGGACGGGGGTTGATGGAGCGCGAGATCGTGGAGGTCCTCACGCCGGGCACCGCCCTTGCCGAACACCTGCTCGAGGACGGCCGCAACAATTACCTGGTGGCGCTCTGGCCCGGCACGCACCGCTGCGGGCTGGCGGCGGCGGACATCTCGACCGGCGAGTTCAGTCTGGCCGAGCTGCCCGACGAGGAGCTGCTGCCCGAGCTGGAGCGGTTGGCTCCCCGCGAGCTGATCTATCCGCGCACAGCCGCCGACCACCCGGTGGTCGTCGCCTACGGTCGCGGGCACCAGGTGTTTCTGGCCCCGCTCGACGAGTGGCTGTTCGCCGAGAATCGGGCCCGGAAGGTGCTGCTCGACCAGTGGCAGGTCCTCACGCTGGAGCCCTACGGGGTCGAGCACGCGCCCCTCGGCGTCGCGGCGGCCGGCGCGCTGGTGGCCTACGCCCGCGATCAACGGCGGTCGCCTCTGGCGCATCTGCGGCCCCCCCGACCGCTGGAGCAGAGCCAGGCCCTGCTGCTCGATGACGCGACGCTGCGCAACCTCGAGGTGCTCGAGCCGCTCGGGGGCGGTCAGCACAGTCTGCTGGCGGTGCTGGACCGCACCCTCACCCCGATGGGCGCCCGGTTGCTGCGCCGCACGCTGGCGCGTCCGTTGCTGGAGGTCGAGGCGATCCGCCAGCGGCATCGTGCCGTGGGCGCCCTGGTGGAAGATCGAGCCTCGCTGGCGCGGATGCGTGAGCACCTCGGGCACGTGGGCGACATCGAGCGCCTCGTGGGCCGTCTGCACGCGGGCCGGGCGCGGGCCCGCGATCTGACCCGCTTGCGTGACTCCTTGGCGCCGGTGCCCGAGCTGATCACGCTCGCGGCGGGCGTCCACCGACGCACCCCGTTTCCGGGCGGCGAGGGTCTCGAGGACGCCGGCGCGCTGCGCGCGCACCTGACGCAGGCCCTGGTCGAGGACCCGGTGCGGGCGCCGGCGGGCGAGGTGATCCGCGACGGCTACGACGCCCACCTCGATGAGCAACGGGAGCTGGCGCGCGGGGGCGCGCGCTTCCTGGCCGAGCTGCAGCGGCGCGAGCGCGAGTCGACCGGCATCCCCTCGCTCAAGGTGGGCCACAACAAGGTCTTCGGATACTACATCGAGGTCACCAAGGCTCACCTGGCCCGGGTGCCGGAGGGCTACGAGCGCAAGCAGACCCTGGTCAACGCCGAGCGGTTCGTGACGCCCGAGCTCAAGACCTGGGAAGAGAAGATCCTCGGCGCCCAGGAAGCGGCGCGCCTGCGGCAAGACGAGCTGGTCGAGGGGCTCAAGCGGGAGGCGCTCTCCGCCACGGCCGTGCTCCAGGAGATCGCCCGGACGACCGCCCGGTGGGACCTGCTGGCCGGATTCGCCCAGCGGGCCATCGAGGGGCGCTACACGTGCCCCGAGGTGGACGGGGGCGATGAGATTCGGATCGTCGGCGGGCGCCATCCCGTGGTCGAGCGCTTCCTGCAGGGCGAGACCTTCGTGCCCAACGATGCCGTGCTCGATGCGCGGGACCGCCAGATCGCGATCATCACCGGCCCCAACATGGCCGGCAAGTCGACCTTTCTGCGCCAGGTGGGGCTGCTGGTGCTGATGGCGCAGACCGGCAGCTTCGTGCCGGCCGAGGAGGCGCGCATCGGGGTGGCCGATCGGCTGTTCACGCGCGTGGGGGCGAGCGACCGGATCGCGGCGGGGCAATCGACGTTTCTGGTGGAGATGATCGAGACCAGTCGCATTCTGCACCAGGCGACCAGCCGCAGCCTGGTGTTGCTGGACGAGGTGGGGCGCGGCACGAGCACGTTCGACGGCTTGGCCATCGCGTGGGCGGTCGCCGAGCACCTGCGTGACCGCCCGATGCGCCGACCGCGAACGCTGTTCGCCACCCACTTCCACGAATTGACCGAGCTGGCCCGGCGGCGCCAGGGCTACTGCAATCTGAACGTGCAGGTCAAGGAGTGGAAGGATCAGATCATCTTCGTGCGCCGGGTCGTGCCGGGCGCCGCCGATCGGAGCTACGGCATCCACGTGGCCCAGCTCGCTGGGCTGCCGATGCCGGTGCTGGAGCGGGCGCGCGAGATCCTGACCCTGCTGGAGGAACACGGGCCGCGGGACCTGATCCTGCCCGAAGGGCCCGCGGGCGAGCGGATGCAGATCACCCTCTTCGGCCGCGGTCCCGCGGGGGAGACGCACAGGCGGCTGGCCGGGCGTGTAGCCGATGCGCTCGACCAGCCCGCCCGCGCTGAGAATGAGGACGAAGACGAGGCGCAAGTGAATCCGCAAAAGGTTGCAGGGGAAGAGATTGAGTCCGAGGAGCTCCAGCGGATGCGGGCCCTGGTGGCCGAATTGGAGGCTCTGGATCCGAACCAGCTCTCGCCGCGCGAGGCGCTGGACTGGATCTACCGGTGGAAGCGGAGGTAGGGGAACCCGCGCCGCGGCGTCGTCTACTTAAGGCACAGAGAGAAGGGCCAAGGCGCAGAGGGAAGGCTCAAGGCACAGAGGGAAGGGCGCGCGCGGCTCGAGGATCTCCGGGCCTCGCGGCAGTTGGATCGGGGATGCCCGGCGAGGGGCTCGCCGGGGTGCAAGCCGGGCTGACGTTGCCCGCGGACGGGCGGACAACCTATACTGAGTGCGGTCGGCAGCGGCGATCGGGGCTTGCGCCGCGCCTGCGGCGGCGCGCGACTCCTCGAAAGGATGCAAGCGATGACTCGGCACGGCAACAGACCTCGGGAGGCCCGGAGAATGAGCCGGTGGGGCGTGGCCTTGTTCGGCCTGGCCCTCCTGGCGGCAGCGGGGTGCTCCACGACGCGCGAGGTGCCCGTCGACACACTCGTGGCCGCCCCGACGGGGAGGGCCACCGTTGTGACCGACGAGAACTTCACCTACAACTTCGAGCGCGTGGAGGCCCGGGGCGACAGCCTGATCGGAACCTACTACATCACCGAGGAACGGATCTCATCGAGCGGGGCCGTGGCCTACGTCGACGTTGCCCGGCACACCGTGCTGCCGCTGAGTCGCATCCAGAGCGTTCAGATCAAGCAGCTCGACTACGGCAATACCTTGCTGCTGGGCGCCGGGGCCACGCTGTTCGCCATCTGGGCCACGTCGCTCGATGACGAGCGTGACATCGATTCGAACCGGCCCTCGAGCAAGGAGAATCCCTCCATCCCGATCGAATAGCTCCCGGGCACGACCGATCCCGCATGGCGTCGCCGCGCGCACGCGGCGTCCGTTCACCTCACCGCGTCACGGCGCCGATTTCCGTACGATCCAGGCCAGCATGCGCCCCGTGACCCCCCGATCCCGGCGGTGCGAATAGAAGGTCTCGGGCTCGCAGGCGGTGCAGCGTCCCGCGGCCGAGATGCGCTCGTCCGGAAGCCCCGCCCCTTGAAGCTCCAGGCGGAGGAAGGCGGTCAGGTCGATGTGGGTCCTGTCGCCGCGAGGAGTTGGCCGGGTATGGCGCACGTCTTCCGGGAATCGATCGGCCACCTCCGCACCCACCTCGAAGCAGCAGGCCCCGATGCCGGGCCCGATCCACGCGTGCAGTCGCGCGGCCGGCACGCGCGACTCTTCGACGATGCGCGCCACCGCCCGGCCGGCGATGCCGTCGATCGCGCTGCGCCATCCACAGTGGACGATCCCGACAGCGCGGCCTTCCGCAGCCAGCAGCAACGGGTAGCAGTCGGCCACGGTCAATGCGAGCACTACCTCGGGGCGCGTGGTCACCAGGCCGTCGGCGCGCCCCGCGGGCCCGCCGCGATCGACCGCGACGACCCGCGCACCGTGCACGAGACCGATGCGAGCCGCCCGCGCCAGCGGCAAACCGGTGGCCTCCGACAAGCGATCCAGATTGCGTGCCACGACGCCGGGGTCGTCCCCGGTCCGTCCGCCCAGATTGAGGGAGGACCATGGCCCGCGACTCTCCCCGCCGCGGCGTGTGGTGACTCCGCCGCGTGCATCACCAGGCCAGTTAACCGCCCGCGGGGTCCCGGTCCGCGGCTCCGCGGTCGAGCTGACGGGCTCGGATCGGAGGCTCCTCGTCCGATCTCGCCTGGACAGGCGGCCGTCGGGAGTGATCCACGAGATTGCATCCCCGGCCGGGCCGCAAGCGTGCGGGTCCATCCGCCATTCCCCTGTGCGAAGCGCATGACGCGCCTTCGAATCCATCGTATGCTGAGCCAAGCTAGCAAGCGGGCCGCCCGGCGGCAAGCGCACGGCTGCGGCATGCGTGACGCCCACCGGGGAATCGGTCCGTGGTGTCCGCCCGAGCCCCGGGCGAACGAGCGCGGCCCCCTGACGCCGAGGGTGCCAGCCGCAACGTGGAGATGGAGACCGGATGCCGGGTTGGTTGCAGCAACTTGACGAGACGGTGCTGCTGTGGATCCACCAGGGCTGGCGCACGCCGGTGGGCGATTGGTTCTTTCCGTGGATCACGGAGCTGAATCACCTGATCATCCCGCTCGTGCTGCTCTGGTTGGGTCTGGTCGTGTGGGGGGGGCGCCGGGGTCGGGTCTTGGCGGTCGCGGTGGTGCTGGGATTGGTCCTCACCGATCAGCTTTCGAGCCAGGTGCTCAAGCCCCTGGTTGCCCGCACGCGGCCCTGCTTCGAGGTTCCCGGCGTGGACGCGTTGGTCGATCAGGTCAATTCGCGCTCATTCCCATCCGGGCACGCCGCCAACACCTTCGGAGCGGCGACCCTCTTCGCGTTGATCCTGGGCGGCTGGTGGCGGCTCGCCTATGTGCCCGCGATCCTGGTTTCGCTGTCGCGGGTGTACATCGGGGTGCACTATCCCCTCGATGTGCTCGCCGGCGCTGTGCTGGGTCTCGGCGTGGGATTCCTGATCTGGTCGCCGCTCGAGGCGGCGGGCGTCCTCCATCCGCGCGTCAAGGAGCCCGCCGACCGTCGCCGATCCCGGTCCCGTCGCCGTCCGCCGGGCGATGCGGCGAGCCGATTGCGGTTGCTGCTCCTGCCCGTGGTGCCGCTGCTGGCGACCTGCATGGGGTGCGGCGGCGAACACCGGGAGGAACCCGACGGATCGCTGGCGGCGGGTTCGGATTCGGCGGCCACGGTGGCCGAGCGCTACGATTGGACCGCCCACGTCGACACGGTGCGCCGTGGCGACACGTTCTCGAGGCTGCTGCTGCGCAACCGACTCTATCTCAGCGATATTGAACGCGTCGTCAACGAGGTGCGTCAAACGAACCTCTTCCCGCTGCGGCGCCTGCATCCCGGCGAGACGGTAGCGGTGACCCTCGATGGTGAGGGACGTCTGCGGCACCTGGAGTACACGAAGAGTCCCGACCGTGTCTACGTGGTCGAAGGGGATCCCGACACGCTCACGTCCTTCCGCACCGGGTTGGCGTACGATACCTACCTGCGCAAGTTCGGGGGCACCGTCAGCACGACGGTGGACGAGGCCCTGCGGGTCGGCGGGGCAGGCGCGGGCATCGTGATGGAACTGGCCGAGATCTTCGCATCGGACATCGATTTCCTCACCGAGCCGCGCGTCGGAGATCGCGTCGCCGTCCTGGTGGAGGAGAAGCGCTTTCGAGGTGAGCCGGTCGGACTGGGCTCCGTGCGCTTCGCGTCGTACGAGGGCAAGAAGGCCACGCAGACGGCGATTCGCGTCGGCGGGGAGGACGAGGAGGCATCGAGCGCGGCCGCCGGCTACTACACCCCCGCGGGCGAGTCGCTGGTGCGGACATTCCTGCGATCGCCGCTCAACTTCAAGCGCATCTCATCCCGATTCTCGCATCGGCGCTTTCATCCGGTCCTCCGTGTGTGGCGCCCCCATCTGGGGATCGACTACGCAGCCCCGACCGGCACACCGGTGGTCGCCGTGGCCAACGGCGTGATCTCCTACGTGGGCTGGAACGGCGGCTTCGGACGTCAGGTACGCGTGCGCCACGACTCGATCTACGAAAGCTGCTACGGACACTTGAGTCGCTACGCCAAGGGCATCACGAAGGGAGCCCGTGTGGAGAAGAACCAGGTGATCGGGTTCGTCGGCAGTACGGGTCTGGCCACCGGCCCGCACCTCGATTACCGCATGCGCAAGGGCGGAGAGTACATCGATCCCTTGCGGATGAAGAATCCCCCGACCGCCCCCATTCCGGAAGAGCTCAGAGGGCGCTTCGATGCAACCGCGGCGCGCTTGGCACAGGTCTGCGACTCGTTGCAGGTGGGGGAGGCCGTGCTGTGGGTTCGGGCGGTGGATGGAGGGGGGATGTCCACCCCCCTCCGCGATATGGCCCGCTCGGGCCCGTAGGTTCTGGAACGAAGAATCCTGATGACATTCGTCCACAAGTTTTTCGGCGCTCATAACATCCGTGCCGCTCATCGTCGTTCTCTGTCCGCCTGCTTCGGCATGCGTCTGGCTTCTCTAGGAGGGCATGAGCCGTCGAGCCGAAGACGCATCGGGGAGTCGGGGTGGTTTTGAGCCTCCCTTCTGCCCCAATCCCTCGTGCGACTACCACAGGCCCAGAGAGGGGTGGCGTTTTGTCCGCAACGGCTGGCACCTGCGCACGTCGGACCAACGCCGGATTCAGGACTACCGCTGCTGCCACTGCCGGCGGTACTTCTCCGTGCCCACGTTCAGCACCGCCTACTGGCTCCGGCGCCGGGACCTGTTACTGCCCGTGGCGGACTGGATCTCTCAGGGCGGTGGTCTGAGGCAGATCGCCCGGGGGCTCCATACGACCCACACCACGGTCAGACGGCACGTGGCACGGATCGGTAGACATTGCATGCTCTTCCACCGCAATCTGTTGCGCGAGTTTGAGCTGGAGGAGGCCCTGGTCATCGACGGCTTTGAGACCTTCGAGTACTCCCAATACTATCCCTGTCACCTCAACCTCGCCGCCGGGGCCGAGAGCTGGTTCATCTACCACTTCACCGATAGCCCGCTGCGGCGTAGGGGGCGGATGACCGACCGTCAGCGTCAGCGGCGCGTCGCCCTGGAGCGTCTGTACGGCCGTCCCGATCCGAAGGCGGTTGAGAAAGGCATCGCCGCCCTGATCCGACCGCTCTTGCGCCACCTGCGCCGGCCCGGACGGCTCGTGCTCCACTCCGACGACCATCCCGCGTACCGTAGGAGCTTGCAAAGACTGCGCGGAGAAGGGGAGGTCGTCACGGCAGGTGGGGACGGCGTGTGGATTGAGCATCGCATCACCTCCTCGCGGGAACGAAGAACTCGCAGCAATCCGCTTTTCCCGGTCAATCTGGCCGACCTGCTCATTCGGCATTCGCAAGCCAATCATCGCCGGGAAACGATCGCCTTCAGCAAACGCCGCCAAGGGGCGTTGGAACGCCTGGCGGTGTTCGTGGTGTGGCGCAATTGCATCAAGAGGCGTCGGGAGAATGGGCCAGCGGCCAGCGCTGCGATGTGGGTGGGTCGATGGGATCGCTTGCTTACATGGCGAGAGGTGCTGCGCCACCGTTTGTTCCCGGGCCACACGGATCTGCCGGAGCAGTGGCGCGACTACTACTGGGGTCGTGTGAAGACTGTGATTCTGGGGGATCGCCAAAGGATCCACAGCGCGCGCTACGCGTTCTGAGGCGGGTTGGGACGGGGTGCACGGCTCTGGGCGGCTCGGCCACACAAGGCGGCATCGAGTCGCCGAGGATCGGGGCAGCAGGTGGCTCCAGACCGCGCCCTGCAGGGGCCAGCTTCATCAGGATTCTTCGTTCCACAACCCTCGGGTTGTACGCGTCCGGCGGCGGTGGTACTCTAGCTCCGCAGGTCAAGATCGGCATTCACGGGCGACCGTGGAGGGGAGTTGGCGTCAAATCAGAAGAGCAACGAGGGAATCGTCTCACCCCAAGAACTGGCGCGCGAGGCGGCCAACCTGGCCCTGGAGAAGAAAGCCGAAGATGTCGTGATTCTCGACCTGCGACGGTTCTCACTGGACTGCGACTTCTTTCTGATCGCCTCGGGCACCTCCGATCCGCACGTGCGTGCGATTGCGGAGTGGGTCGAGGACGAATTGCAGCGACGTTGCGGCGAACGGCCCTGGCATCGCGAAGGAATGTCGGCCGCCCGGTGGATCCTGCTCGACTACGTTGACGTGGTGGTTCACGTTTTCTTGGATGAGGTCCGAGAAAACTACATGCTCGAGCGCCTGTGGGGTGACGCCCCCACCGAACGCTTCCCGGCGGCCGAGGAACAGGCAGGCGGCACGTCGCGGGGTTCGGGGTCGGACCAGCCGACCGGCGCAGGGGGCGAGGGATGAGCATCGTTGTCGTAGGTTCGGTCGCCCTGGATACGATTCACACGCCCCAAAGCTCTCACCGGGATCTGGTGGGGGGATCCGCGTTCTACTTCTCCTTGGCCGCCTCCCACTTCACCGATGTCAAGGTGGTGGCGGTCGTGGGCGACGACTTTGCTCCCGCGCACGTGGAGTTGCTGCGCGTGCGCGGTATCGACGTGGCGGGCTTGCAGCAAGTCGAAGGACGGACGTTCCGGTGGGAAGGACGGTATGAGGACGATCCCAACGTGCGCCAGACCCTGCGTACGGAGCTGGGGGTGTTCGAGGATTTCCATCCCGTCCTGCCGGAGAGTTATCGCGGGATGTCCGCTCTCTTCCTGGCCAACATCGACCCCCGCCTGCAGCTCGAGGTCCTGGGCGCTGCAGGAGACGTGGATCTGGTGGCGGTCGACACGATGAACTTCTGGATCACCGGCAACCGCGAGATGGTCGATCGGGTCATCGAGCGCGCGCAGGTGCTGCTCGTCAATGACGAGGAAGCCCACATGCTGACCGCCGACCCGAGCACCGTGCGCGCCGCCGAGAAGATCCGCGCCATGGGCCCGACGGTGGTTGTGGTGAAAAAGGGGGCTCACGGCGCGGCAGCCTTGGGACCTTGGGGCTGGTTGCTCTTTCCCGCGCTGCCGGTCAACGACGTGCTCGACCCGACGGGTGCGGGGGACGCCTTCGCGGGGGGACTGCTGGGCGCGCTCAACGGGGTGGACTGGCGGCAGCGCGAGGCCTTCGCCACGGCGATGGCGACCGGAACGGCTGTGGCCTCCCTGGTCGTCGAGCGTTTCGGTGTCGACGGGATCGCCCGCCGACAGCCCGAGCAGGTGCGCGCCCGCTGTGCCGCGCTGCGTGAGGCGATGCGGTTCGAGGTGCCGTCGATCGAGGCACAGGCGACCGACCCGGCGACCGAACGATCGAGCCGCGAAGCGGCCGAGCGCTAGCTCCGCGGAGTGTTGGAACAGAGCGGCCGAGCAGAAGAGCGGCGGAGCATCAGAGTACCAGAGTACCAGAGTACCAGAGAACCAAAGCACCAGAGCACCAGAGCACCAGAGCAGCAGAGCAGCAGTGCAACAGGACGCAGGCCACACGAACGAAGCGGCAGGGGAACATCGCAACGAAGCAACGGAGCAACAGGCTCGGAGGCGAAGTGACGCTCCCCGAACGTGAGCAGATCGAGCAGGCCCTACTGGAATTGAAGGGCGTGGAAGGTGCCCGCGTCTGCCTGGACGAGGAAGGGATCACGGAGATCCACGTGGCGGCCGCGCCCGGCTCGCGGGCCAAGAACGTCGCGCGCGATGTCAGGTCCTACTTGATTGCCGCGCTGGGAATCGACGTTCACCACCGCAAGATCTCCGTCGCCGTCCGGCAGTCGGCCGCACCCCGCCAGGGGCTGGGCGAAGAGGACCTGGCCGAGCGCGGCGGGCCGCGCGTGCAGTTTCGATCGGTCAACATTCTGGTGGAGGGCCTGCGCTGTGAGGTGCAGGTCGAGCTGCTCAGTGAGGGCCGCGTGCTGGTCGGCACCGCGACCGGCGTTCCCGCTTCGCTGGGAACCGAGCGGCTCGTGGTGGCGGCCTGCGTGGACGCTCTGAGCCGACTGGTGCCTCAGGAGGTGCGCCTCCTGGCGGGCGATCTGGTGTTCGCGCGCATCGGCGCGGGCGAGGTGATCGTGGTCGAGGTGATGCTCATCCGGCCGCGATCCGAGCAGCGCCTCATCGGCGCCTGCCCCGTCGGCCAGGATCGCTTCCGCTCGATCGTCTTCGCGGTGCTCGACGGGCTGAACCGTGTGTTGGGCGGCCTCTCCCCGGGGCACTGGGTCGAATACAGCATCGACGCCGATGAATCGTCGGACGTGGGTGGGGGTGCGTGATGCGTGAGCCGAAGGCGCCCAGCTACAAGCGGGCCGGGGTGGACCTGGAATTGGCCGAGGCTCTGGTGGGCCGTTTGAAGCCGCTCGCCGAGAGCACACGGATTCCCGGGGTGGAACGGGGGCTGGGCTCCTTCGGAGGGTTCTTCTCGTTCCCCGAGCCCGGTGGTCGAACGCTGTTGGTGGCGAGCATCGACGGCGTCGGGACCAAGATGAAGGTGGCCCGTCTGACCGGGGCGTGGGAGAATGCGGGCTACGACATCGTCGCGCACTGCGTGGACGACATCCTCGTGCACGGCGGCCGCCCGCTCTTCTTCCTCGACTACATCGGCACCTCTACACTGACCCTCGACTTGCTGGAGGCGTTGGGCCGGGGCATGGCCCGGGCCTGTCGAGAGGCGGGCTGCGCGCTGCTGGGCGGCGAGACGGCCGAGATGCCGGGCGTCTACGTCACCGGAGAAGTCGATCTGGTCGGCTGCATCATCGGCACCGTGGAGCGGGAGCAGTTCGTGGCCGGCGACGCGGTCGTGCCCGGGGACGTGGTGATCGGTCTGGCGTCCAACGGGCTGCACACCAACGGCTACTCCCTGGCGCGCAGGGTGCTCCTGGACGATGGACCGGGTGCCGATGCGCCCGTGCCCGGCGATGGCCGGACGGTGGGCGAGGCGCTGTCGGCCACGCACAAGCTCTATCTCGGCGCGGCGCAACCCCTCTTGGGGTCCTCCCACCTCCACGCCATGGCGCACATCACCGGTGGCGGCATTCCCGGCAATCTGGCGCGGGTGCTGCCCGACGGCGTGACCGTCCACGTCGACGCCGGCTGCTGGGAAATCCCGCCCATCTTTCACATGATTCAGGAGTTGGGGGGATTGGGCGACGAGGAGATGGCCCAGGTCTTCAATCTGGGCATCGGTTGGATCCTGGTGGCCGATCCGAGCGTGGCCTCGACGTGGGCACAGGATCTGAGCGCACAGGGATGGGGCGCCCGGGTGATCGGCCGCGTGAAAGCCGGTGGGCCGGGCGGTGTGATCATGGCCCCCGGGGCTGGCCGTTGACCGACGGCAAGGGCCATCGGGCGAAGCGACCCACCGCGCCGGTACTTGACAGGTGGACCCGGTTGGCTCTAAGATTCGTCGATCGTGCGTCCGATAGGAACGCAGGTAAGGGCGATTAGCTCAGTTGGTTAGAGTGCTTGCTTGACATGCAAGAGGTCACTGGTTCGACTCCAGTATCGCCCAAGCGATCGCCGTTGCCCCATGGGTGGCGGCATCTGCGCGCCGGGTGCGCGGACACCTCATCGTGTTCGGGCCGGCGTGCATGAAGAGGGACTCGGTGTCCCTGTGTGCCAAGCAGAAGCAAACGGCTTCTCGCCTCGCGACGCCAGGAAGGTCGTTTCGGGGCCAGGATTCTCCCGCGATGCTCGGGCGGCATCCGCGGTGGAATCGGTGTGAAGCGGCTCTGCGGCCGCTTCGTTTGCGTTAAGGGCTTCTGCGCTCAGGGCTTCATGTCGGGGCCTTGCGCACGAACGACCGCCCAGGGGAGGAACTGTCTATTCGGCGGGAAGAACCAACCGCTCGGGTGAACGAGCGCATTCGTGCGCCGATGGTCCGTGTGGTCGACGAAGAGGGTGGGCAAGTCGGGATCGTACCCGTATCCGAGGCGTTGAAGCTGGCGCGGGAGAAGGAGCTCGACCTGGTCGAGGTGGCGCCGCAGGCCAAGCCGCCCGTGTGCCGGATCATGGACTACGGGCGCTACAAGTACGAACACTCGAAGCGCATGCGCAAGGCCCGCCAGAAGGCTCATCAGAGCAGTCTCAAGGAAGTCAAGATGGGCGTGAAGATCGGCGACCACGATTTCATGACCAAGATCAACCACGCTCGCGGCTTTTTGGCGAAGAAGGACAAGGTCAAGTTCACGATCCGGTTTCGCGGGCGGGAAATCCAGCATGTGGACCTGGGACACAACCTGCTCAAGCGCGTCATCGAAGAGCTCGCGGACGAGGCCAATGTCGAAGTCCCCATTCGCCAAGAGGGGCGCTTCCTCACGATGATGCTCGCGCCCAAATCGGGCAACTGAAAACTCCAGAGAAGCAGACCGTGAGATCCCGGGGTCTCACGATTCGGAGTGGAGGGAGAAGATCATGCCGAAACTCAGAACGCGCAGGGCGACCGCCAAGCGGTTTCGACTGACCGCCTCCGGCAAGGTCAGGCGGCGCAAGGCCTACAAGGGGCATTTGCTGACCCGCAAGACCCGCAAGCGCAAGCGCAACTTGCGGGCCCCGGCCCTGGTGGATGCGGTGGACCAGCCGCGCATCTACCGCCAGTTGGGTCTTCGCTAGCGGACGGTCGGCGGGCCCCCCAGGGTGGCCCCTACGTTCGTGCTTGAGAAAGGAGAGGGACCATGCCGAGAGCCAAGACCGTCGTGCCGGCACGCGCACGTCGCAATAAAATCATGCGCCGGGCCAAGGGTGGATTCGGAGGCCGCTCGAAGCTCTATCGCATCGCCAAAGAGAACGTCATGCGTGGGCTGGCCTACGCCTATCGCGATCGCCGCGTGCGCAAGCGCATGATGCGGCGGCTGTGGATTCAGCGCATCAACGCGGCTGCACGCCTGAACGGGATGAGCTACAGTGTGCTCATCGCCGGCCTGAAGAACGCCGGCATCACCTTGGACCGCAAAGTGTTGGCCGATCTGGCCGTGCGGGACGAGCAGGCGTTCAGCAAGATCGTCGAAGCAGCACGCGAGGCCGGGAGCCGCTAGAAACCTGGGCGCAGACCGCTGATCGCGTGCCTCCGGAGGGGCAATGGAAGCCACGACGAGTCAGGAGAGGATTCGGGAGGATCTGGCGCGCGAGCTCGACAGCCTGGGCGATAAGATCGACATGGCCGCCCAGTTCATCGCCGATCTGCGGGCGGAGCGGGCCGAGCTGCGCGCGCAGTGCGAGAGTCTGGAGCGGGACCGACAGCGGGTGCTGGAATCGGCCGGCGTCGAGGACTCCGCCGAGCTGCTACGCGTGCTCGATCGGCTCAAGGACCTGCAGCGCGAGAACGAGGCCCTGCTGGCCGAGCGGGACGAGGTGGCACGGCGATTGGGCAAGCTCCGCGAAAAGGTTGACTTGCTGGATCACACTTCCTAAACTGCCATTGGGCAGTGTGTAAGCGCTGTTCATGGGAAAGCGTCCGGGCTGGGCCTGGCCCCACCTGGGCCGCTCGAGGAAGGATCCGGTCCGATGGCCGAAGCCGCATACACCAGGATTCGCATCCAAGGCGAGGAGTATCGGGTCGCTGGCGACACCTCCGGGGTCAGCATCCCAGAGCTGGCGGCTTTTGTGGACGATAAGATGAACATGGTCAAGCGCAGCAGCAGCCAGACGTTTGACGCCAAGCGCATCGCTGTGCTGACCGCCTTGAACCTCGCAGATGAGCTGTTTCGGGAACGCGCCCGCAACGATGAGCAGGTGGGGCGTATCCGCAAACGGATCGAGTCGTTGGGCTTCGTGCTCGAGGAGACGCTGACCAAACCGGACCCGGTGTCCGGTTCCAGTGTATGATTCTTAGGCCGGGGAAACGAAGGAGATGGCCGATCCCCGGCTCGAGCGGAACGCGTAGGGAAGCTTTCCCTGCCCAGTACGTGCAGTAGCGGGACCATTTGAGCCAACGCTTACCCCGGGGGGTCCGGGGACGGTCGTGAGAGGGACCCCTCCTCGTGAGGGGGGCTCGCAGCGGCCGGGGCAGGACCCCACCTGGACAGACCAGGTTCAAAGTGTCCGCGTTCACACGGCTTGGGCGGGGATTTCCTTTTTCTCGCCCGAATCGCCGTCGCGGTGAGGCGGGGGAAGGCTCCTGGCAATCGGAGGAATCCACGCAATGGAGTCGATAGAATGGATCACGATCGGCGCGGTTGCGCTGGTCGCAGGTGGATTGGCGTTCTTGGCAGGGTACTGGACCCACCGCAAGGCGGCGCGCGGAAAGCTGGCGGACGCACACACGCGGTCCGAGCAGATCCTGGCCGAGGCCCAGCGCGAGGCCGACCTGCGCAAGAAGACGGCCGGCGTCGAGGCGCGCGAGGAGTGGTTCCGCGCCAAGGCCAAGTTCGACGAGGAGATGTGGACGGCCCGGCAAGAGATCGATCGGCGGGAGCAGACGCTGGCCGACCGCGAGACGACCGTGCAGCGCAAGGGCGATCAGCTCCAGCAGCGCGAGCGGTCGCTGCGCGACGTGGAGGTCAAGCTGGAGGCGCGCAACCGTGAGGTCGACGAGCAGCACAAGCGGCTCGATGTCATCCTGGCCGAGCAGAATGCCCGTCTGGAGCAGATCTCCGGGCTGACCGCCGAGGCGGCGCGTGCGGAGCTTTTCAAGAACCTGGAGGACGAGGTGCGGGGCGAGGCGGCGCTGATGGCCCGGCGCATTCGCGAGGAGGCCGAGCGCACCGCCGAACGGGAGTCGCAGCGCATCATCGGCATCGCCATCCAGCGCCTGGCGGCCGAGCAGTCGGTCGAGTCCACCGTCACGGTGGTCAACCTGCCGAGCGAAGAGATGAAGGGCCGCATCATCGGCCGCGAAGGGCGCAACATCCGCGCCTTCGAGACCGTGACGGGCATCGACGTCGTGATCGACGACACGCCCGAGGCCGTGCTGCTCTCGGGCTACGACCCGGTGCGGCGCGAAGTGGCACGCCGCGCGCTAGAGAAGCTGATCACCGACGGGCGCATCCACCCCGGCCGGATCGAGGAGGTGGCCGAGCGCGCGCAGCGCGAGGTAGACCGTGAGATCCGCGAGACGGGCGAGCGCGTCGCTCTCGACATGGGCGTGCACGGCCTGCATCCGGAGATCGTGCGCCACCTGGGGGCGCTGCAGTACCGGACCAGCTTCGGCCAGAACGTGCTCAAGCACTCGATCGAGGTGGCCCATCTGGCGCGCATGATGGCGTCGGAGCTGGGGGTGGACGCCGAGCTGGCGCAACGATCGGGGCTCCTGCACGATCTCGGCAAGGCGGTGGACCATGACGTCGAGGGTCCCCACGCGCTCATCGGCATGGATCTGGCCAAGCGCTGCAACGAGCGCGAGCCCGTCTACGAGGCGATCGGGGCGCATCACGGCGAGCTGGATGCCAAGTCGGTCTTCGCCGTGCTGGTGCAGGCGGCCGACGCCATTTCCGGCGCCCGGCCGGGCGCGCGTCGCGAGACGCTCGAGGCCTACATCAAGCGTTTGGAGAAGCTCGAGACGCTGGCGGAGTCGTTCAACGGCGTGGAGAAATGCTTCGCGATCCAGGCGGGTCGCGAGATCCGGATCATGGTCGAGCACAAGCAGATCAGCGACGAGGAAGCCACGCAGCTCGCCGCCGAGGTGGCCAAGAAGATCGAGAAGGAACTACAATACCCGGGTCAGATCAAGGTGGTCGTCATCCGCGAGACGCGGGCGATCGAGTACGCCCGTTAGTCCGCTGATAAACCCACGGCCTCTGGCCGTGTGACCCGAAGAGCTTCGAGCGGTCCGTGG
>CAZPGB010000007.1:0-134356 GCA_964585945.1 uncultured bacterium
GTGCCCAGGCACGACGACGCGTCGAAATCAGGGGTTTTGAGACGGGAACTAGGCTAGGAGTGTAGGGAACTCGCCGAATCCGGCATCTCGAGGATGATCTCACCCAGAGGCCGCTTGGGCACGTGATGAACATCCCGATCGTCGCGCCAGTAGCGAATGTCGCCCTCGGGTCCGGCATCCTCCAACACCACGCGCTCGGCCGGCGTGCCCAGGGCGATCACCAGCAAGATCTCGAGCTGCGCGGGCACGCCCAGCGCCGCCCGCAGCGCGTCGCGCTGGATCGATCCGATCATACACCCTCCCAGCCCACGCTCGACCGCGCCCAGCAGGATGCTCTGCGCGGCGATGCCGTGGTCGCAGCCGAAGCCCTTGCGGATCGTGGTGTCGCCCAGCACGATCACATAGGCTGCCGGGCGCTCGCCCTCGGCGGGCCCCGACCAATCCTCGAGGTAGCCCGCCCAGGCCAGATGGGGAAAGATGCGGGCGTTCGCGGCCGGATCGGCGGCCAGCATGAACTTCAGCGGCTGCAGATTGGCGGCCGAGGCAGAGCAGCGCGCCAGATCGACCAGCTCGCGCAAGGTCTCGATCGTCACGGCCAGGCTCTCATCGAAGCGGCGATAGCTGCGGTTCTGCAGGATCAGCTCGCGCAACGTCATCGCGATCTCCCTTCGGTTCGTCTTCAGCGGGCGACGGCGTCGGCGCGGGCCGGCCTTACCCATGCGGCGACCAGCTCTCGGGCCTTGGCCGGCGTCAGCGGCAGCAGCGGCGCAACCTTGGCCTCGGGCCCGATCACCGTGGCGAAGCGCAGCGGGGCGCCCCGCGACACCAGCGCGAAGGACCAGGCCGGCCGACGTGTGCCGTAGGCGGGCGCGGTCCAGCCGCGCGGATCGTCCTCGCGGCCGCTAACCCACGTGCCCTCGGCGCCCGTTTCGTCCGCGCACTCCAGGCACAGGTCGGGCGCGCGAACCGCGCCCAGCCGCAGCCGCGCCCCGCGCGCGTAGCGTTCCATCTCCGGCACGTCCACGAGCCAGTGCAGCCGGGCGGCGTGATCTGCCTCGGCGGTCGACGGCGGAACAAGATCATCGAGAACAACCCACAAGTCCTCTCGCAAGTGAACGGTGCGCGTGTGCCGGATGCGCCCCGGCAAATCCAGCGCGCCCTGGAAGAACCCGCCCGCGTCGCTCGGCTCGTGTCGAAGCGCGCGGGCATCGGTCCAGTCGTGCCACAGGAACCGCTCCCCCCGGCGCATCTGGTCACGACCGTCCACGGTGACCGTGTTGTGGGCGGCGGTCGAGCTGAAGTGGCGCACCCAGCGCGGCTCGGCGTTGTACGAAAAGGTCCCCGGATCGACGAGCACGTTGAGACCGTGGAACCAGAGATCGAGGTGCAGCATGTCGGCCTGGTGCGGCCGGTGCCGGATCGGCCCGCAGCGGATGATGCCGTGGGTCTCGCGCCCGTCGAGACGGTAGTAGCCGCCCTCGGGGAAGTCGCGCGGCGGACGCTCCCCCGAGGCCAGGGGCGGCGCATCGTCGTTGTCCGACGAAACAATCTGCGGAGGCCGCGACGGCGCGTCCCTCGGCAGGACGCGCTCGGGTGGACCCGCCAGCCAGGCCGCTTCCTCCTCCCACGGTCCCGGGCCGTAGAGAGGTCCCTCGCCGAGCAGCACGCTGAGCGCGTTGAGGGCCGGGCGGAAGTCCCGCGCAGCGCAGGCCGAAAGCGGCAGCAGCAGCGTGGTGTCGTTGGGGCCGTGGTTGGGCAGGGCGCCCGAGCGGCGGTCCTGCATCCCCACCAAGAAGCGCAGCAGCCGCCGGGCCGCCGCGGGAATCGCGCCGGGCGGATCCGTCGCGCTCGCGCCGGCCACCGCCAGCACCCAGCCGTAGAGCTGCGCCACCATCCGAGCGTAGTTCATCGAGTGCTGCACGTAGACCCCGTCGCGATACACCTGCCACGTTTCGCGCTCCAGGGAGGTCAGGCCGCGCCGGCGCCACCGCGCGCTCTCGGGCAACCGATCGAAGAGCGTCCCCACGGTGAAGAGCGCGGTCGCCTCGCTGATGGCGTGGTTGTTGCGCAAGCACCGCGCGGCGTATCCGTGGACCACCTCCACGTGACGCATCTGATCGCGCACGGAACCGAGCATGCGCGCGGTGCGTTCGGGCGTCGTGGCCGGCGAGCGCGCAAAAGCGTAGAGACCGAAGATCCAGGCCAACACGCGCAGGCTGATCTCCTGCCCACAGCGCCAGTGCGGACCGGTCTCGGGCGGATTGCGGGCGATCCAGTCCTCGACGTCTTCCCAGAAGGCTTGCGGATAGGTCTCGTCGGTTGTGACCGCGTACGCGCGCGCCAAGAGGAACGCGTGGCCGAAGCGGCCCATCTCCCAGATCTCCTTGATGTCGCCCAGCTCGGCCGAGAGATCGGGAACGCGCGACCAGTGGGCGCCGCCCGGCCAAGCCCGGCCGGTGACCGGCGACCGCAGCCAGTCGGGCGGCCGGCCCACGTCGTGGGCGCGATGCCCGAAGAGCGCCATGCGCCCTTCCAGCAGATCGCCGGCCGCTTGAAGCGTCTGCTGGGGGGCGCCGATGTGCGCGCGCAGGATCGCCGGGTCCGCCGGCAGGAAGAAGCGGGTGCTCGCCTCGAGCACCTCGCGGTGGACGTCTTCGGCCGATCCCAGCGCAGCCCCGGACATCCCGCGCGCGATCCCCGAGCCAAGGTCCGGGCGCTGCGGAAGGCGCCGGCGGTAGTATCCGCTGCGCAGGGTCAGGCTCCAAGCGCCTCTCTGGAGGGCCCAACCCGGGCCGTACTCGCGAAGGACGCTGAGCAGGGTATCCAATCGCACGGCGCGTGCTCTCCCGCGCTAGGGCAGTGTCACGCGGCCCTCGGCCCCGGCGGCCTGCGCGGCGGCCAGCGAGGCGCGGGTCACGTTTTCGATCTCTTCGAAGGGCACCAGCGGCTCGCCGCCCGCGCGGATGCGCTCGCAGAAGACCCGGAGCTGCTCGCGATGTCCCTTCTCGGGCTGCAGGGTGCGCGGACCGCGGAGCCCCTCCCAACCGAAGCCTCGCAGGCGGCGGAAATTCTCCAGCCGCAGGACGCGCCCCTCGCAGAAGACCTCGATCGTCTCCTTCGGATAGCTGCGATGGCCGTTCGCGAGGTAGAGCAGCGTGCCGAGCGATCCGTCGGCGAACTCGAGGGTGATCGTCGTGCGGTCGTCGAAGGCCGGCGCTGCGCCGCGACCGCCGGCACGAGCGGCGCTCACCGCGTGGATGGGCGCGCCGGTCAGAAAGCGCATCAGGTCGATCCAGTGGCATCCCTCGCCGACAATGCGTCCGCCGCCCACGCGGGGGTCGTGCAACCACGACTCGGCCGGCACGTGGCCGGCGTTGACCAGCGCGTGCACGCAGAGCGGCTCGGCGCGTCCGGCGAGCATCTCGCGGGCGCGCGCGGCCAGGGGAGCGAAGCGGCGGTTGAAGCCCACCAGCAGGTGGCCCGTGGACGTCTCGAGCTCGGCGCGGATCTCCTCCAGCTCTTGCACCGTCAAGCAGAGCGGCTTCTCGACGAGCACGTGCTTGCCCGCTCTCAGCGCCGCCTTCACCTGCCGCCCATGGGCGTCGTGACGCGTGGCGATGATGACCGCGTTGATCTCGGCGTCCGCGAGCACCGCATCCTCTTCGGAGGCGGCCTGCTCGAAGCCGAACTTCTTGGCCGCGTCGGCGGCCGAGACGCCGCTGGGGGCGACGATGGTCTTGCAGCGCGCGTCGAGGCCCTTGAGGGCCGGTCCCAGCGTGCGCTTCACGAAGGTCCCCGCTCCCAGGACGCCGAGCACCACCTGCCCCGCAGCCGACGCGGTCCGAGGCGGTGCCGCGGCGACGCGAACGACGCGCCCGGCGTCGGGCTCCGCGGGGTAGGTCAGCAGCGTGGCCAGCGGCGCGCGACCCGCGGCCAGCTCGTCGTAGGCCTGGGCCGCTTCGGCCAGCGGCACCCGCCGGTCGATCAGGGCCGTGGGATCGAGGCGGCCGTCGGCCATACAGTCGAGCACCGCGCTCAGGTTGCGCTGCTCGGTCCAGCGCACCAGGCCGTAGGGATAGTCCCGGCCCAGCTCGTAGGCCTCGTCGTAGCGACCGGGACCGTAGGCGCAGGAGACCTGGAAGGTCAGTTCCTTCTCGTAGAAGTCGGCGCGATCCAGGTGCAGGTCGACGACGCCGACCAACACGATGCGGCCGCGACGCCGGCACATCCGCGCCGCTTCGCGGACGATGCGGTCCTTCTTCGCCGCGGCGGCGATCAGGACACCGTCGACGCCCCGGTCACCGGTGAGGACGCGGGCGCGCTGCACGGGATCGACGCCCTCGACCGGACGGATTGTCTGCGCGCCCCATCCGGCCGCCAGCTCGCAACGCTGCGGGTCCGGATCGATGCCGATCACGCGACACCCATGCACCCGCAGGAGCTGCACCGCCAGCAACCCGATCAGTCCCAGCCCGAAGACGACGATCGTCTCTCCCAGGGTGGGCGCCAGCAGGCGAATGCCCTGCAAACCAATCGCGCTCACGACGGTGAAGACGGCCCGGTCGTCGGAGACCTCGTCCGGCACGCGGGCGCACAGGTTCCGCGGCACGCAGACGATCTCCGCGTGCGGGCCGTTGCTGGCGACGCGGCACCCCACGTCGATATCGCCTCCCCCCTCGCCCACGGCCAGCACGGTCCCGCAGTTGCAGTAGCCGAGCGGCAACGGCTCATCCAGGCGGGCCTGCACCGCCTGGTAGGTGGCCCACAGGCCCTCGCTGCGCACCTTGTCGAGGACCTGCTGCACGCGATCGGGCTGCTTGCGCGCTTTCGCCACCAGGTTGCTGCGGGCGAAGTCGACCAGCATCCGTTCGGTGCCCGCGGAGATCAGGCTCAGGCGGGTGCGAATCAACAGCGTGCCGGGACGCGCGGCGGGCGCGGGCGTCTCGGCGATCTGAAGCTCGCCGCTCTTGAGGTTCTGCAGGAGTTGTCGCATGCCGTCATCCCGTCGCGGTGCGGCTGTGCTCCGGAGACATCATGCGGCCGCCTCCGAAGCGCGCACCTCGGCCTTCAGGTAACGCTGGACGGCGTCGTGCGCCCGCAGGTAGACCAGTGCGGCCAACATGCAGACCAGCACGAAGATCGAGACGGTCTTGGCGCGTGGCGGGCCGGATTTGTGCAGGGGCACCTCGGGAGCATCGAGCACGTGCACCACCGACTGGTAGTGGCGCTCGGCGACCTGGGCCAGCTCGAGCTGGTCCTCGATCTCCTCGTGCAATCGGCCGACCGCCAGGACGTCGGCCAGCAGGGCCTGATGCTCGCTCTCCAGCTCAGCCGAGCGTGTGGCATCGCCGTGGCGGTGCTCGAACGCCTCCAGTCGTTCCTGGGCGTCCGCCAGATGCGCGGCCACTTGCTCGAGGCGTGTCTCGAGCAGCTCGCGCGCGTAGGTCATGCCTTTGTCGGTGCGCCGCTGCATGTAGTCGTTCATCTCCTTGAGCAGCTTCGAGAGCACCGATGCCGCGAATTCCGGGTCGCGATGGGTCGCCGATACGGTCACGAAGCTGGTGCGGGGGTTGACGTCGATTCGGAACATGCCGCGCAGGATCTCGATCAGCTCGCGATCGGCCAGCGACGCCTCGCCCTCCTGGCGCGCGATGACCTGTCCCAAGGGCTCGCCCTGGTAGGTCAGGCGCGACAGGGCGGCCATGATGCTCCGGCTCATCGCCACCTGCGAGTACAGCGTGGCCATCTCGAAGGGTGTGGTTTCCACCGCCGTGCCGCCGATCAGCTCGCTGGCCCCGGCGATGGCCGGCGGGGGCACGTAGGGCATGATGCTTGCCGAGGCGGTGTAGCGGTTGGGCTGGCGCAGGGTGTAGATCACGCTGATTGCGGCCGACGCCACGAAGACGATGGCGAAGGCCAGGAGGTGACGCCGAAAGAACCGGGCCCAATCCACGATGGTCGCCGCGAGCGGATCGATCGGCGGGCTTTGCGGAGCGTTCGTCATCTGCTCGACTCCTCGGTCGGCCCGATTCCGTGGGCCGCCCACGCACTGCGGACCCCTGGCCCGCGACCCGCGTAAGGAATAGTCCCGGGTTGGATGCGTGTCAACTGAATCGGCCGCATCCTGTGGCGGCACTTGGCGTTGGCGGCTCGAGGCCGTCTCACCAGGCGAACTTGAGCACCGACCAGGCCAGGTGGATCAGGACGACGAGCGCCAGCCAGTGAGCGCGCGCCAGGCGCAAGCGCCCGCGCGCCGCAGGGTCCCGCAGATCGGGCAGCCCGGCCAGCAGGATGACGGCCGGCAGGAACTGGCCGAAGTGGCGCGTCTCGAGGGACGTGGCCGCCACCGCCAGGAGCGCCGCCAGTGCGTAGAGCAGCACGAACAGCGCCGCGGCCCTGGCGGCGCGCCGCGGGCCGCGCAAGGCGCGCAGCGTCGTCCAGCCGCCCAGGATGACGAGCGGCATGATCACCACCATGTAGATCCCGTGCGCGGTCTTGAGGTGCAGGTAGTCGACCGCGTGCGTCGACAGCGTGGCCCACAGCGGCACCGGACTGATCAGCACGAAGACGCTGCCCAACGCCAACCGCACGGGCAACGGCTGCCCTACGATCAGCGCCATACCCAGCGACCCCTCGCTCGCTGCGCCCGTGCCCACGCGTCTGTACGTCTCCGACACCGCGGCCACGCTCCCTGATACGGTCTCCAGCGCCTGTTGCACGCGGGCGTAGAGAAGCACCGCCCCCATCAGCACGACCACGACCGCCAGCAAGCGGCCCAAGCCCGGGCGGCGGAGCCACAACCAGGTGACGGCGGCGAGGACCGCGAAGGCCGCGAAGAGCGGCGCGCTGGCGGGCCTCAGGCCCAACATGCACCAGGCGCCCGCGAGCACCGCCGCTCCCGCCGCCAGCAGCCGTTCGGCGCGAGGCCGGTGCACGACCCGGATCAGCATCCAGAGCACCACCGTGTTGACCAGGAGCGTGAAGGCATCGCGCAGGAAAAGGGCGCCGAAGAGCCAGAACATCCCGCACCAGGCGGCCAGCGTGCCGACGCGCCGCAATCGCACCGGATCGGAGTCCACCAGCTCGCCCGCCGCCAGAACCATGATCCCGCCGGTCAACCCCACCAGGAGCGCGTTGAAGAGGACGCCGATCCACACGCCGAAGGAGAAGCCCAGATGCAGGGCGGTGGTATAGACCTGCTGCCAGACGATCACCGCATAGGGCGCGTTGACCGGAAACCGCTCACCGATGCGATAGAAGGGCGGATCGCGCAGGATGGCGCCGAAAAAAGCCCCGGTGTCGGGCGTGCTCATCGGCATGCCGAAGGCCCACTGCGAGTAGGTCTGTGAGAGGCCGGCGGCCAGCACACAGGCGCCGTAGGTGAGCGCGAAGGCGCGCGCGGCCGGGCGGCTGCGGCGGCCCACGACCCAGGTGACCGCCAGGCCGAGCAGCAGCAGGAGCAGCGCGAGCTCAAATGGACCGGATGTTCCGTGCACTTGCGTCAGAAGGAGGCCCCCGGTTGTGAAGGTGGCGACCGGGACCCAATGACGCTCCAACCCGCGCGCGAGCACATCGAGCGCCACCACGGCCGCCCAGCGGCTGGCGCCCCAGCGTACGGCGCCGCCGCCCGGCAGATCGCGGGTTCCTCCCGCCATCGCGCGTTGCCTCCATCGTGTGTGCGGGCTTGCTCGCGGCCACTCTACCATCCCGTCGAGCGGGATCAAGCCGGGCGAGCGCGCATCCAGCATGCGCTCCGAGGGCGGCCTCGGTTTCCCCTGGCGCGGCCGCGCGTTCCATCCCATCATCCCATCTAGATCGGGAATCGGCCTGGCGATGCGATCGCCGCTGTTCGGGGTGACATCTTGAAACGAGGAGCTGTGCCCGTGGCGGCCAAAGCCGTGCTTCTGACCGGCGCCACCGGCTTGGTCGGAGAAGCCGTGTGCTGCAGACTGCTCGCGGACGGCCGTGAGCTGCTGGCCCCGTGGGCACCCGATCCGCCGACGTTGGAGCTGCGCGGGGTGACGTGGGTGCCGTGCGACCTTGAGCGTGCCGAAGCGGTGCAGCGCCTGGGAGAGGTCGAGGCCGTCGTGCACCTGGCCGCGGCGCTGCCCGCGAGTCACGGCAACTCCGCGCAGGCGGCCGACACCAACCGCGCCATCGACGAGAACATCCTCGCGCTTTGCGCAGCCCGCGGCGTCCCGCTGGTCTACGCCTCCAGCGTGGCCGTCTACGGCCCCGCATCGAGTACGGAAGCCGAGCCGTTGCGCGAGAGCGCTCCCGTGGATCCCGCCGGCGCCTACGCGCAGGAGAAGGCCTGGGCCGAGCGCGAGGGACGCCGGCGGCTGGGCGAGCGCGGGCTGCCCTTCACCGCGCTGCGGCTGTGCGCGCCCTACGGACCGCGGCAGTGGCGCGGCAGCGTCATTCAGCGCTTCATCGAGCGCGCGCTGGACGGAGGCCCGCTTCACTACCTGGGTGACGGGTCGCGCGAGCAGAGCTTCACGCACGTGCGCGATATCGCCTGCGCCTTTCGCGCGGCCTTGCGCGGACCGGGCGGGACCTTCAACATCACCGCCGCGCAGCCCATCACGATGCAGGCATTGGGGCTGTTGGTGGCGCGCTGCGCGGGTTTGGACGAGACGGTCGTTGCGGCCGCGGGACAGCCCGATCCGCTGGAGGGCGAGCGGGCGCGCTACGATATCAGCGCCGCGCAGGAAGCCTTGGGTTGGAGCCCGCAGATCGCGCTCGACGCCGGCGTGCGGGAGTGCCTGCGGACCGCCTCTTGGCGGAGAACGCGCTGCGACTAGCCCCGCGGAGGGAAAATCCTAGCGGAGAACGCGATGCGACCAGCCCCGCGGAGGACCTGATGCGAATCGCCGTGCTGTCGGACATCCACGGCAACGCCATCGCGCTGTCGCGCTGTCTCGATCGACTCGATGAGATCGGGATCGACGCCCTCTACGTGCTGGGCGACTGTGTCGGCTACCTGCCGGGCGAGGACGACGTGCTGCGCCAACTGGATGCGGCCGGGGCGCAGTATCAGCAGGGCAATCACGAGACCTACCTGCTGCGGCCCACCGACCGCACCGTCCGTAACGAGGGCATCTATGGCCTGGAGCAGGCCCGCGCGCGCCTGGGGCCGGCGCGCCTGGCGGCGATCGCCGCCTGGCCGACCCGGCGTACGCTCGACGTCGACGGCCGGCGTCTGCTGCTGGTTCACGGTGGGCCCGATGATCCGATCGAGGGCTACATCTATCCGGACACCGACCTGGGCCCGTACGCGGATTTGCCCTACGATCTGATCTTCATGGGCCACACGCACCGGCCCTTCGTGCGGCGCCGCGGCGCGAAGCTCTTCGTGAACGTCGGCTCGGTGGGCCTGCCGCGCGATCACGGCGCCACCGCCGCGTGCGCCCTGTGGGACAGCCGCTCCGGCGCGGCCCGTGTGCTGCGGGTGCCGTTCGATGTCGACCGCGTCCTGCAGGCCTATGGACCCGGCCTGCCCGAGCAGGTGCGGGACTGCTTCCAGAGACGGCCGCCCGAGCCGGTGGAGGATATCGTCGCGTGAGCAGATCCGATGAAGCGATCCCCGTCCTGGTGACCGGCGTCGGGGGCGGCGGACACGGCGAGCAGATCCTGAAGGCGCTGCGTCTGGCGCCGACCCCTTACTGGATCGTCGGCACCGACATGAGCCGCGTGAGCGCCGGCCTGCAGGCGGTCGACGTGGGACGCGTGGTGCCGGCGGCGAACGATCCCAACTACATGAGCGCGATCCTCGAACTCTGCGAGCGTCACCAAATCAAAGCGCTTTTCCACGGCTCAGAGCCGGAGCTGCGCGTGCTGGCGGCCCATCGCGAGCTCTTCGTGGACATGGGCGTCTTTCTGCCCGTCAACCCCGATGCCGTGATCGAGCTGTGCATGGACAAGGTGCGCACCTGCGCCTTTCTCGAGGAGCACGGCTTTCACTATCCGCCCTACAGGCGCGTGCGCAGCGTGCAGGACGCGTTGGCCTTCGACCACCTGCCCGCGGTCATCAAGCCCTCGGTCGGCAGCGGCGGCTCGGCCCACACCTACCTGATCCAGGACCGGGAGATGCTGCGCGTGTGCGCCGCGCAGCTTCTCGGCCTCTCCCCCGAGTGCATCATCCAGGCATATGTGGGGCACGTGGACGAGGAGTACACCGTCGGCGTGCTCCACGACATGGACGGACGCCTGATCAACTCGATCGCCGTGCACCGCCACATCCTGTCCGCGCTCAGCAACCGGCTGAAAGTCCCCAACCGCACCGGCCGCGCCGAGCTGGGGGGGATGCTGGCCATCAGCAGCGGGATCTCCCAGGGCGAGATCGGACGCTTTCCGGCGGTGACCGAGCCGTGCGAGCGCATCGCCGCAGCGCTGGGCGCGCGCGGGGCGATCAACATCCAGTGCCGTCTGGTCGACGGCGCCGTCCACGTCTTCGAGATCAACCCCCGTTTCTCGGGCACCACGTCGCTGCGTGCCATGGTCGGCTACAACGAGCCCGACCTGCTGATCCGACGCCACGTGCTGGGCGAGGAGATCCCCGTGCACTTCGAGTACCGGTCCGGGACCATCATGCGCTCCCTGGCCGAGGTCTTCATCCCGGACGACTCGCCGGGCGGCAAAGAGGAGACCTCGTGAGCAGCATCGCGGGACAGGAAGGACTGCGACGGGCCGATCCGACCCCGCTGTGGGACCTGGGCCGGATCCCCTTCCAGATCGGCGCGCGCGAGCGGCCCAGCAACGCGCCGTTTCCCGATCGGCTGCCGTTCGTCGTCGGCGTCGACGACCTGGGCACCGTGGTGCAGGTGCCCGACGCGGAGGTGGTCCGTCACCTCGCCGAGGTCTACCGGCGGGGCTACCAGATCGGCACGCCCATGGACGACCAAGGGCTCGGCAAGCGGTACGGGGAGGACTTCCACGACTTCGTGCTCGCGCACTTGCCCGGGAGCCGGCCCGCAGGCCTCGACGTGCTCGAGGTCGGCTGCGGCGCCGGGTACCTCCTGAAGAAGCTCGCGTCGGAAGGCGCTCGGGTGACCGGCGTCGAGCCCGACCGTCGCAGCGCCGCCGTGGCGCAGCGTGAGGGCTTGCGCGTGCTGGCCGAGGAGTTCGACGCGCGGCATCTGGAGCCGGGCTACGATCTCATCCTCCACTACGCGGTGCTCGAGCACATCCAGGATCCGCTGCCGTTCATGCGAGACCTGGTCGGACTGCTCCGCGACGGCGGCGTTCTGGCCTTCTCGGTCCCCGATGAGACGCCCAACATCCTCCGCGGCGATCTGCAGATGCTCTACCACCAGCACTGGAACTACTTCTCGCGCGACAGCCTCCGAGCGCTGGCCGCGCGGGCGGGTGCGCGCGTAATCGATGCCCAACCCGCCGGTGTCGGCGAGCCGGTCTACTCGGCCTGGACGCGGGGTGAAGCGGACCGTCCGGCGGCCGCGCCCACCGGGAGCGCCGCCGGCTATCGTGCACGCGCGCAGGACAACCTTGGGCGGCTGCGTGAATACGTGGCGCGCATTCGCGACGCGGGCGAATCGCTCGGCGTCTACTGTCCCAGTCGCGCGCTCACCTACCTGGCGATGCTGGAGCGCGACGCGGGGGTGATGCGCTTCTTCGACGACGACGCGCGGATCTCGGGCCGGTACCATCCGCCCTTCGACATCCCGATCGAGACGCGGGCGAGCTTGTGCGCGCGGCCGACCGATCACGTTCTGATCATGTCGCGCTCGTTCGGCCCCGCCATCGCGGAGGGCTTGCGCGCAGCCGGACTGCCGCGGCGGACGCGCGTCGTTCAGGTGGCGGACCTGCTCCCATAGAAGGTCGAGGGACTCATGCTTGCGATCGTCGACTACGGGCTGGGCAATCTGGGATCGATCCGCAACATGTTGAAGCGCATCGGCGTGGAGGCGGTCGTCACCTCCGATCCCGCCCGCATCGCCGTGGCCGACCATCTGATTCTGCCCGGCGTGGGCGCGTTCGGCGAGGGCATGCGCAACATCGAGGAGCGGGGACTGCGGCAGGTGCTTGATGAGCAGGTGCTGCACCGGCGGATTCCGGTCCTGGGCATCTGCCTGGGCATGCAGCTCATGACCCGCGGCAGCCAAGAGGACGACGCGCCGGGACTCGCCTGGATCGATGCCGAAACGGTTCGCTTCCATTTCGAGCCTGCCTCCCAGCCCTTGCGCGTGCCTCATGTCGGATGGAATACGGTCGACATCGCGCGCGCCGACAGTCTCTTTCGCGGTCTCGACACCGACGAGGACACGGCCTTCTACTTCGCCCACTCCTACCATGTGGTCTGTGACCGCGAGGATGACGTGCTTGCCCGGACGCTCTACGGATACAGCTTCGTCTCGGCCCTCCAGCACGGCAATGTGCTGGGCACCCAGTTCCATCCCGAGAAGAGCCACCGCTTCGGGAAGCAGCTTCTGCACAACTTCGCCGAGTGGCGAGGGGCGGTCTGATATGGGGTTCACGCAACAGCCCGCGCCGAGGGGCGCGCTGGGGGACGCAGCATGTTGAAGACCCGTGTCATACCGTCTCTGCTGCTGCGGCGGCGCGGCCTGGTCAAGAGCGTCCGATTCAAAGACCCCACCTACGTGGGTGACCCCATCAACACCGTGCGCATCTTCAACGAGAAGGAAGTCGACGAGCTGCTCTTCCTCGACATCGTGGCCACCCCGGAGCGCCAGCCGCCCCAGTTCGAGCTGATCGGCGAGATCGCCGACGAGTGCTTCATGCCGTTCGCCTACGGCGGCGGCCTGCGCAGCATGGGCGACATCGAGAAGGTCCTCAACCGAGGCGCCGAGAAGGTCGTGCTGGGCGCGATCGCCCATGAGGAGCCGGAGGTGCTGCGCGCAGCCGCGCGGCGTTTCGGCGCCCAGAGCGTGATCGCCTCGATCGACGTCAAGCGCATGCGCTTCGGGCGCTACCGCGTCTTCACCCGCTCGGGCGCGGTCAAAATCGACGAGGACCCGATGACGACGGCCCGCCGGATGGAAGCGCTGGGCGCGGGCGAGATTCTCCTGACGTCGATGGACCGCGACGGCACGATGGAGGGCTACGACCTCGAGTTGATCCGCAAGGTGGCCGAGAGCGTGAGCGTTCCCGTGATCGCCTGCGGCGGCGCGGGCACGTTGGATCACTTCCGGCAGGCGGTGCGCGAGGCGGGCGCCTCGGCCGTCGCCGCGGGCAGCATGGTGGTCTATCAAGGACCGCACCGGGCGGTGCTGATCAACTTTCCGGATCGCGCCGACCTGAAGCGCGTTTTGGAGTAGCTCAACCCGCAAGCCAGCCCAGAATCCAGGGGTACCGCTCGGAAACGCTGACCAGGTAAGCGGTCGAACCCGCCGTCAGAACAAGCACGAAGAGCAGGATGAACGTGTATGTTGCATTGAGCATGACGTGCTTGATGATCGTCTTGACCCAGCCTTGCCCGTAGACCCGCCGCATGGCCAGCAGAAGATAGGCCGGCACGGCCAGCACCGCGACCACGAAGAGCCAGTCCCACCGGAAGATCAGAACCACCGCGAAGATCAGGAAGATGAAGGCGTGGTAGTGCAGCGTGAAGACGAGGTGTTCGATGAGCATCCGCTTCGAGCGCCGGTAGACCAGCGCCAGCAGGCCGGCAAACAGCGGCAGCAGCACGAAGATGACCTTGGGCGCCAGCTTGAGCGTGCCCCGGATGATCCTGTTCCGGTCCTCTGTCACGTCCTTGCCCATGATGACCCACGTGCCGGCATCCGTGTCCGTCGTATCGTGGCGGGCCACACGGGCCAAGAGGTGGCCGGCCGCGACATCGAGGCTCTCGGGCGCGATGCCGGCCCGCGCACTGTCGGGCAAGGCGCGAAGATCGGAGAGGACCGCCGCCACGGTGACCGAATCGGGTCGCGCGGAGACGCGGGTCGTTGTCTCCCGATCGACCACGCGGCTTCCAACGCGCACGGACAGCAAGAAGAAGAAGGCGATGCTGATGAAGAGGTAGAGACGCAGCGGCGGGATGTAGCGGACGCGGCGCCCGCGCAGATACTCCTCGGTCAGCGCCCCCGGCCTGCTAACGAGTGGCAGGAAACTGCGGAAGAAGCGGGAGTCGAAGGTGAAGACATCGTTCCAGAAATCGCTCAGGAGCGTCCGCATGGAGACCTTGTGATCACGGCTGTCCTGCCCGCATTCGGGGCAGAAGTTGCGCGGCGTGCGCATTCCGCAGTTCTGGCACTGGGGTACTCTGGGTCGCTTCCTGGCCATGGGGACAGATTGTGGCGTCTGGGGCGGGCCAAGGCAACCCGGTCGCGCGCCTGCGGCAGCGTCACTTACCGTTTACGGAGTCATTCTCGAAGAGGCCGGACAACCGACCGGCCCGGCGTCGCCTTGTTAGGCGGGACCCTGGTATGAGATAATGGTTTGTCATAGGTATGGACACGGTCACTGCCCGGGCTTGGGTTCCCCCCTGGAATCGCCTTGGGCAGTGCTGCATTGGAGGATAATGATGCGCAGATTCTCATCCGCCGTCTGCACGGGGCTGGTCGTCCTGCTGCTGGCGTCGAGTTCCGCCCCGGCTCAGGTCGGATTGATCGAGACCTATCACGAGGACGGCCGCGGCACCGTGCGCCTGCGGTCGCAGGAAGACTGGACGGACCCGGTTGGCCGGGTGGGCGAGGACCTGGCCCGCGCCTATCTGGCGGCGCACGCACGCGACTTCGGTCTGTCGCCCGGGCTCGAGGATCTCGTCCTGACGCACACGCAGGAGAGCCTGCTGGGCACGCACTATACGTATCAGCAGACGCTGCAGGGCATCGCCGTCGAGAACGCCGCGGTCACCGTGTCGATCGCGCACATCGACAAGCGCGTCTATCAGGTCTTTAACAGCTACCTTCCGCTGTCCCCGATGGGCTCGGCTCCCGCGGCGATGATCGGCGAGGAAACGGCCCTCGAAGCAGCCTGGCAGCACCTGCGCGTGCAGGGCGGGCTGACCGCGGAGCCGCGCGTAGACCTGGCTTGGGCGACGCCGGGCGGGGAGCTGAGGTTGGAATACATCGCCCTGATCGATGTCACCGTCCCCTACGGCGCGTGGGAAGTGCGCGTGGATGCCGAGACCGGGGCGGTGCGGTCGGCGCGCGATGCCCGCATCTACCGTGTCAGCAACGAATTCTCCAACGCCACGTTGGCCGAGCGGTTGGCCGGCCACGACGGTCCGGTCGCCGATCGCCTGACGGCGCTCGCCCGCTTCCGCGAGCAGCAGGCAGCCGTGCGGGGCTTCGACCCGCGCGATACGCGGGCCAACGGAACGGGCATCACCTTCGATCCGGATCCGCGCACGACGCTGCAGAACAGCGCGCTGCAGGACTACTCGCCCCCGACGGCGTTCGAGGACAGCTACTTCACGCGCGATCTGCTGGACATCACCTTCGACGGCGGCATCTATTCGCTGACCGGGCCTTGGGTGCAGATCGTCGACTGGGACCCTCCGACCACGCCGCCGAGCACCACCACCGACGGCCACTGGACCGCGACGCGGGGTGACAACGCCTTCAACGACGCGATGTGCTACTACCTCCTGGACCAGAACCAGAGGTACATCCAAGACATGGGCTACACCGGCCCCACCGGGATCCAGGAACTCTCCATCCGGGTCGACACCGATGGCGTGGGCGGCGCGGACAACTCCTACTACCAGCCCGGAGCCAATCGCATCGCCTACGGCCATGGGTGCGTCGACGACAGCGAGGACGCCGATGTCATCCTCCACGAGTACGGCCACGCGATCCATTTCGGCATCAACAGTGGCTGGAGCGGCGGCGACACGGGCGCCATCGGCGAGGGTTTCGGGGACTACTGGGCCGGCTCCTACAGCTACGTGACGCTCAATGGGGCGCTGTTCCATCCCGAGTGGGTCTTCTCCTGGGACGGCCACGGCGACGGCAACCAGTGTTGGCCCGGTCGCGTTCTGGACGCCACGCACCTGCAGTACAATCCGGCCCAGACCTACTACGCGCATCAGGGCATTGGCGGCGGATACCAGTCGGACGAGCTCTGGTCGGCGCCGCTGTTCGCCGCGTTGCGCACGCTGATCGATCTGGGCGAGACGCCCGCGAGCGTCGATCAGATCATCCTCGAATCGCATTTCGGCATCGGCTACGGCCCGAGCATGCGCGACATGGCCTATGCCACGCTTGCGGCGGCCGAGGCGCTGCAGCCCGGGAATGCGCACTGGTGGGTCTTCTACGACAAGTTCCTCGCCCAGAACTTCATCGAGCCGGATTTCGCCGGAGCCAATGCGGCGTCCCCGGCGCGCGTCGCCCTGTTGGGCAGCAGCCCGAATCCCTGCCGGGATTCCGCCGACATCCGCTTCCGGCTGCCGCAGACGGGCGGCGACGTGCACCTGGCGATCTACGATGCGAGCGGCCGCCGTGTGCGCAGCGTGCTCCAGGACCGGCTGGGCGGCGGTGAGCACAGCTTGCGATGGGATGGTCGCAACCACGCGGGCCGATCTGTTCCAACGGGTATCTACTACGCGCGCTTGAGCGTCGGTGCGGAGCGGCGGGAACATCGGATCATCGTGTTCCACTGATAGCACACGACAACCGCGTGCCTCCCCGAGGTTCTCTCCGGGGAGGCACGATCGCGTTGAAGGGGTTTCTGTAGGCCCGTCTTCCGCATTCGAACTCGACGGATCCTGCCTAGCTTCGAACGCGATAGCAGATCACGGCCGGCGCGGAGTCCCCTCCGGTCTCGTCGGGCGGCAGGCCACCGGGACCGAAGCTGGTGACCAATGCGTCGACGAAGCGTCGGATTCTCAGGACTCGTTGCTCATCCAGGACGTAGAGATAGTCGTTCCACGGATCGCCCGGACACGCGAACTCCACTTGGCGACGGAAGTGTCCGTCCGTGTCGAAGACATCGAAACGGGCCAGAATGCCCTCGGGCAGAGTGCGGTTGCCGCGACTGGTGAGCACCCACAGACTCCCATCGTCAGCGACCTGGACGCCACGCTGGAAGATCGAGATAGTGGGTGCGATCTCCGACACGCCCAATCGCGCGTTGGGGTCGTTCGATCCGGCACGGAACATCTGCCCGAGGCGGTCCTTCTCGGCTGTGGTTCGATGCCAGGGCACGTAGCGACGCTCGATCACGCGCTCGAGGGTTCCGTCGGGCGCATAGACAGCGATGGCGTAGCGTTCCCAATCCTGGGCTACGAAGACACGGCCGTCGGGGGCCACGTCCCAGGCCAGGTGGTGAGGCTGGATCAGATCGCGCTCGTTGGGCGCACGGGTGCGATCCCGCTCAGGAGGAACGACCTCCAGGTAGGTGGCCAGCCGGGGCCCTTCGGGCGCGAATGCGGCCAGAAACTGGGTGCTCACCAGCACGCCCGCCGAGCCCATCTTGCGCGTCATGCCGCAGAGCACGATCCGCTCTCCGCGGGCGCGTCCCGACATCAGCAACGCCTGCCCTCCTTCCTCCGGGGAGCCTCCCGGATGCAGCATGGGGAGTGGGTTGCCTTGTCGATCCTGGCGAATCACCTGCCCGGGATACTCCTGCAGCACCCCCATGGTGCCGTCGGCGGTGACGATGAGGTCGGCGGGATTGCGGATCTCACCCGGTCCCTCCCCCTCGCGGAAGTGCGTCGCCAGCAGTTCGCCTTCGGATGAGAAGACATGCACATGGTTGAGCTGCGCATCCAGGATGTGGATCCGCCCCTGGCCGTCGATCGCCACGCGCGTGGGCAACCCCAGCAGCAGATCGTCATCCTCGCCGCCGACGCGCCACAGCTCCTCCAGCTCGCGGCGCTCGACGCCGCCCGGTGGCGTCTCGCCGTTGCGAATGTGCGGCACGCCCTCGACGGTCACCACCTCTCCGGCGGTGACGGCGGGCGCCAGAAGAAGGAGCACCAGCATCACGGAGGCGCCACAGATCGTATGCTTGGGTCGCACCGAAACAAAATCGAAGGGTCGGCTTCTCATGTTCAATCCTCCATGCCGGATTCGGGTTCGGCATCACGTTGTTGGGCAGCCACCATGGCCGCCGTTTCCTGAAACTCGTGCCATAGCTCGGTCCCGTAGGAGAGACGCTGACCATCGACGAAACACTCCAGGCTGTAGGCGCGGAAATCGCCTCCGGGACTCAGCCCGGCGCAACTCGCCAGGCGGTCCACCCAGCGTTGGAAAGGACCGGGTTCGGGATGGCGCACGGCGTGCACGCTGAGAACGCGCATCGAGGAGCCATCGATGCGCGTGACGCTGAAATACCCGTCCAGACTGGTGAAGATGCAGCCGTACTTCGCTCCCTCGAGAGCCACGGCATGGTGAGCTTCCGCAATCCAACGCCCATCCGGGTCCTCCCAGCGTCCTTCGCGCAGCGGCGTTCCGCGGCTGGGATCCTCGAACCATGATCGAATCGCCCGGGACTCCCGTATCTCCGCGATCGGTTCCGCCAGGGCCGACAGAACCTCGCCCATCGACGGGCCGCTCACCTGCCCCGACGGTGGGTCGTTCGCTCCGGCCTGAACGGTTGGGCGCAGGGACGTTGCGGGCATGGCCGTCATCAACAGAGCCGCAGCGGTCAGCCAGGTCACCGGGCGAGCCGGAGGACGGCGCGCGGTCCGGGGATCGAGCAGTGCCCGCACGCGCCGGCCGGCGTGAGTGGCGAAAGGAAACGCCGGGGCCACGTGAAAGAGGCGGTTCCGTGGGGCAAGTTGGGCATACGCCATCAAGGCCCGCGCGTAGGCGGAAGGACGCAGGCCCCCGAGAAGCACGGCGTCGTCACAGGCCAGCTCGGCCTCGCGACGATAGCGGTGGAGCACCCACCAGGCCAGCGGGTTGAACCACTGCCACGCGACCATCCAGGCGCCAAGCAGGTTGATGAGATTGTCGCCCCGCTTCACGTGCGCCAACTCGTGGCGCAGGATCGCCTCAGCGGTCTCCGTGGACCAGGCGGTTGCACCGCGCGGCAGCAGGATGCGCGGTCTGAGAACGCCGACGGTCAGAGGGCCGGCGATGGCCGGATGCTGACGGAGTCGCACGCGCAGCCGGATTCCCAGATCCGAGCACAGTCTGCTGTGGGCCGCGCTCAGCTCGGGCTCGCGGACCGGCTGCGCCGCTCCCGCGATGCGGTGGATGCGACGATGCTGGTCGATCAGGCGCGTCAGACCGAGCGCGACGCCCAGAAGCCAGAGACCGACCACCAGCGCGGGCCACTCATGAGCCGGGCCTGCTTCGCCGTCGGCGGAGCCCTGAGCCTCGCTCGCGTGGACACGGCCGAACCCCTCATCCTGCGCGCCGCCCGAGAGGGTGGCCGCCTCCGTGACGTGGGCGGGGACGCCGGGCGCCCTGGGTGCGGGAAACATCGGGGTGATGATCGGCATCAGACAAACCAGCACGATGGACGTAGACAACAGGCGCGCTCGCAGTGCGGCCGAGGCGTTGCGCAGGACCATGGACCCGAGACCGGCGATCAGGAGGATTGTCCCGGATGCCGCCAGGACAAACGGACATTCACGCAGGGCTTCCACGGGCTACCTCCCCTCGGCTTCAGCCTGATCGATAAGACGGCGCAGCTCCGCGGCCTCCTCCTCGGTCAGCTCTCCCTGTGAGGCGTTCAGCAACGCGGAGACCGCATCACTCACCGACCCTCGAAAGAGCGTCGTCACCATGTGGCGCACCGCCGCGCGGCGCACTTCTTCGCGGGCCGCCACGGGACGGTAGAGGTACTCCCGCCCCCGCTTGCTGTGCGTGAGGTGTCCCTTGGTTTCCAGAATGCGCAACAGTCGGCGGACGGAGGCGTCGGTGATCGGTTGGGAAATCTGCGCGTGGATTTCGGCCGCACTGGCTTCGCCCAGCGTGTAGACGGCATCCATGATCTGCCGTTCGCGGCGGCTGAGGTTCGGGAAGGGCGAGGAGCTCATGACGCCCCTCCCGTCACGGGGTGATCCTGCATGGCGACCTCCAGAGCGGCACCTCATATCGGAAGATTTGTCTAGATGTACGTGAGACGGGAAGTCGTGTTTCGGAAAAACTTCCGGCTTCCTCCTGTGGAGGCAGGCGGCCCCCGGCACCGGGACGCAGAGGCCGTTTCGGGGATGCTGTCCCTCGGTCGCCGGCGGATCGCAGGGGCTCCCCAGACACCACACCGGGGAGGGTAACTTCCACAATCTCTATCGCGTAGCTCAGACAGCCACGGCCCCATGAACCTCGACCGGGAGTGATCGCATGCGCCGATTCTGTCTTTCCCTTCTGGGAATCGTTGCCGCCTTTGCCGCCGAGGCGGATGCCCCGCGGATCCTGAGTACCGAGCCCGCACTCCCCCCACGCACCGTGAGACTCGAGGAACTCTGGCGCGTCGGCGGGGCGGATAGCGACCTGCTCTTCGGCACGGTGATCGAGGCGATCAGCGGAGAGGCGGGGGAGGTCTACGTTCTCGATCACCAGCTCTGCCACGTGAACGTCTTCTCTCCCGAGGGCGATCTGGTGCGAACCATCTCTCGCGAGGGTGATGGCCCTGGAGAGGTCCGACTCCCGCGCGACGTGGTCGCGCTCGGCGATGGCAGCATCGGTATTCCGGTGCTCTTCCCGGGCAAGTTGATCCGCCTGACACCCGCAGGCAAGCCGCTCCCTACGATTCTTCTCGGCGATCAATCCGATGGCTCGGGCGGATTCGATGTGACCTACAGCTGCGAGAGCCGGGGAGGAACACTGCTCGTTTCCGGACAGCACTCGACGCCGTCGGAGGTCGGCCAGGACCGTATCGTCTATCTGGACATCCTGGCGCAGGACGGCTCGCAAATCGCACGACTCTGCTCGGCACGGGTCGTCTTGGACTTCCAAAGCGCACACTTGGTCGAGCGGGAGCTGTTGCAGAGCTTCATGTGGGCCAACGCGGTGGGGCCGGATGGGCGTGTCTACTGCGCCCCCTCGCGTGATGACTACAGGATCGAAATCTACCGCCCGGATGGCACTCCCGTTCGCGTCATCGAACGCCGGTTCGAGAATCGCAAGCGGACGGGGCGGGAAACCCGGCGGATGGAGGCGTTCTTCGACGCCGCCACTGCCCAGATCCCCTTCGAGGTCACGGGTGAGATCGAGCCGATGGAACCCGTCATCACCGGGCTCTTTGTGGATGCCCGGAACCGCCTGTGGGTCAAGCACAGCCGGGGTGGTGACGATCTGCCGACGGGCGTCCTGCAGAAGTACGATCTCTTCGATGATGAGGGACGCTATCTGCAGGAAGTCCTCGTTGCGTGCGAGGGCGATCCCCTCTACGACGAGCTGGAGTTCCTGGACGACGGTCGCGTCCTGATCATCAAGGGCTACGTGCTGACGCAGCTCGCCGGCTATGAGTTTGGAACGATCGATTGGGGGGACGAGGAGGAGACGAGCGCGATGGAGGTGATCTGCTGTCGGATGGTGGAGTAGATCCATCCTGGCCGCTCTCGGGATAGGACTTGCCCCAAACGGCCAAAAACGTGCCGGCCGCTCCACCTGGCGGGCGGGCCTCGTTGCCGCGACAACACGCGGAGCCGACCCTATAACGAGACGCAATTGACTATTTCATAATAGATTGCGCGATCACGCCCGAACACCGCCTGCGTCTTCCCCGCACACTCGAACAGCCCTCCCATCTTGGCCGGCAACTTGCAGTATCCTGCCCGGAGCGGTGGCATCCAAGGGACGCGGGTCCACACGCGGGAAGCGCGTGTGGCTAGAGCCCACTTCAAGGATGAGGAGAACGCCCATGGCCTCACGGCCCCAGGCCGGCGCCTCGTGCGCCATTGCTCAGGCGGACGAGACATCCGCCGCCGGCCCGCGCGCCGACGTGCGCACCTGCGCCCGTTGCCTCTACGACGAGACGACGCCGGCCATCACCTTCGACGAGGCGGGTGTCTGCAACTACTGCCGCCTCCACGATGAGCTCGACGCGGCCAACCCGACCGGCTCCGCGGGCCGTCGCCGGTTGGAAGCGCTGGCCGATCAGATCCGCCGCGAAGGGCGCGGCAAACCCTACGACATCGTCATCGGTGTGAGCGGCGGCTGCGACTCCTCCTACCTGCTCCACCTCGCCAAGGAGCTCGGCCTGCGCCCCCTGGCGGCCCACTTCGACAACACCTGGGACTCGCGCATCGCGGTGGAGAACATCCACCGGGTGCTCAAGGCGCTCGAGATCGACCTGTTCACGATCGTCGTCGACAACGAGGAGTACGACGACATCTACCGCTCCTTCCTGCTGGCCGGCGTGCCCGACATCGACGCGGCCACCGATCTGGGGCTGGCCACGACGCTCTACATCGCCGCCGAGAAGCACGGCATCCGCTACACCGCCGAAGGCCATTCCTTCCGCACCGAGGGGGTCTCCCCCATCGGCTGGTGCTACATGGACGGCAAGTACATCGAGAGCGTCGTCCGGCGGTTCAGCGGCCGCGAGCTGGACTCCTACCCCAACCTGACGCTGATGCGCTTCCTGCGCTACATGGCCGTGCGGCGCATCAAGCGCATCCGGCCTCTCTACTTCATCGACTACCGCAAGGAAGAGACCAAGCGCTTCCTGGCCGACACCTACGGATGGCAGTGGTACGGCGGCCATCATCTCGAGAACCGCTTCACCGCCTTCTGTCACAGCTACTTCTTTCCCCGCCGGTTCGGGATCGACCAGCGGCGCAACGGCTACTCGGCTCTCGTTCGATCGGGGCAGATGACGCGCGAGGAAGCCCTGGCACTCCTGGAGCAACCACCCCACCTCGAGGAAGACATCCTGGAGTTGATCAGGAAGCGCCTGCGCTTCAGCGACGAGGAGTTCGAGCGGGTGATGACGCAACCCCACCGGACCTATCGAGACTTCACCACCTACAAGCCGACCTTCGAGCGGCTGCGTCCGCTTTTCTGGGCGATGGCGAAGATGGATCTGGTGCCGCACAGCTTCTACGTGAAGTACACATCGAGGAAGAACATCTGACGCCGCCGCGGGTCGCTCATGGGCGACCCTGGACCGGACCTTGGGCGATGATCTATACTCGCTCCGATCGTCCCCACGGGCCTCACCAGAGGAAGCCCGCGGGACGACTGGCTCCACAACCTGTAGCGAGGGAGTCCCTTGCAGATGTCCACCCCTGCGGCTCCACACGACGCGTCGTTCCGCGCGGCGCGTCTCGGGCGCGTTCTGGCCTTCTGGCCGGCCGTGGCGATGCTGAGCGGCTTGGCGTCGATCCTGGCGGTACGCTCCGTGCTGCCGGCGGCCCTCGACGACGCCGGGCCGGTGCTGGTGTTGTTCGTGGCTGCGCCCGCCGCGTTGATCATCCTCGGCGGACTGATCCACCGCGCCCTGGGCGTGGCTTTGGCGGCAGCGGCCCCTGCGGCCTGGTGCATCTTCGTCCAGGCCGGGACAGACCATCCCCTGGCCTGGGCGATTGCAATAGCACACGCGATTCTGCTGCTGCTTCTTACCCGCCTTCGCGGGCGAACGGTGGCGATCGCCGGAGTGGGTGTCGCGGGACTCGCGCTTCTGGTCTGGGCCCTGCTCTGGCCGGGGCCGGGCCGCCCGGCCCACGGTCCTCGACTCGTCCTGATCGGCCTCGACGGCGCCACGTGGGACCTCATCGATCCCTTGACGGAATCCGGGGAGATGCCGGTGATGGCCCACCTGAAACGAACGGGGCACACCGCGCGCCTTCGGTCGCTTCCCTCGCTCTACTCGCCGCGGGTGTGGAGCACCATCGCCACGGGCTGCCTTCCGGATGATCACGGCATCCGGGATTTCCGCAATGTCCAGGCCGATTTCCAGGTGGGCCGCATCTGGGACCGGCTGCACAGCGAACAGCGATCGATTGGAACCTGCGGCTGGTACTTCACGTGGCCGCCGCTTTCCGGGCTGGGACCCAACGACTTCGTGATCCCCAGCTTCCTCGCTCCCGACGGCGCCACGCACCCCCCGGAACACGCCGTCTTCTGGGAGATCAGCCGGCGGCTGGTCATGCCGTCCGCCGACAGCACCGTGACGAGCAACCTGTGGTTCGACGCATTTCGCAAGGGCGTGCGTGTCTCGACCATCCGATTCGCGATGGAGACCCTGGGTCGATTCGACACCGAGTGGACGCTGCCGCTGGACCGCGTCTGGCGGGCGCATCTGGTGAGCTTGGCGGTGCAGACCGACCTCTTCACGCATCTGGTGCGCGCGCGCCGGCCGGAGTTCGCGACCCTGTTGCTCACCGAAACGGACAAGACGAGCCATCGCTACTGGAAGTTCATCGAGCCCGAAGGCTTCGAAGATGTGACCGAGGAAGAGATCGCCGTCTACGGAAGCGCGATCGACGACATCTACCGGCAGGTCGACCGATGTCTGGGAAAGATCCTGCGAGCGCTTCCAACGGACACCGACCTGATGATCGTTTCAGATCATGGATTCAACGCGGCCAAGTGGAGGCTGACGGGAAGGAGCAGCCGGGTGCGCACCGAGCGTCTTGCGGAAGCGCTAGGGCTGGCGGAGAACATTTTCGGGACCAATGTGGATCAGCTCGCGATCCTGCGGGTCGTCAACGTCACGGATGCCGAGCGCGAGCGCATCCTGGACCGGCTCGAAGCGGCCCTTTCCGCCGCGCATCTCGAGGAGGAGCCTGATCGACCCCTCTTTACTGTGTCACGAAGCCGCGAAGAGGTCGTGCTGATGGTGGAACGCCGGGGACAGCTCACGTCGGACGCCCTGTTGTACCTCGAGGGCCGGCCCCACCCGGTCAAGGATCTGATCGCGATGGAGCGGGGCAAGAAGGGCGGCATGGGGTTTTCGGGCGAGCATCACCCCGATGGGATCTACTTGCTCAGCGGGCCCTCACGAGGCCGGGCGTTCCCGACGGACTCGCTGCACGTCCGAGATGTGGCCCCCACGCTGGCCGTGCTGCTCGACCTGCCCTTTTCCCCGCAGTGGCCGGGCCACCCGGCGGTTGCGGGTGTCGACCTGGATCTGGTGGAGAGAGTCGCCTATCCACCGCCCAGCGCCGCGAGCGGGGACTTGCCTGCGGATGCCGAGGAAGCGTTGAAAGAGAAGCTCCGCGCGATCGGCTACCTGGAGTAGCGCGCGAGCCGCAGACGACCTCCATGCTTGGGCGGGGTCCCGTGCTGGAGCTCGAGCGATGACAGCCCCCGCGTTGGCGTGCGCCGGCGGCGGGAATCTGATAGATTCCTGCGGGTGCATGGGTTTCGTGCCGCGGACAACCTGGAAGAAGGCTTGTTGTCGAAGGACGGGTTGATGGCGCTATTGCTTCTCTTCTTGACCCTTGCTCTGGCCATCTCCTTTCTTTGTTCGATCTTCGAAGCCGTGCTTCTGAGCGTGAACGCACCCTACATCACGGCCCTCGAGCGCAAGAGCCCCGGCAGCGCGCGCCGGTTGCGCCGCCTCAAGACCGATATCGACCGGCCGCTGGCCGCCATTCTGAGCCTCAACACCATCGCGCACACCGCGGGAGCAGCGGGGGTGGGCGCGCAGGCGGCCACGCTTTTCGGCGACGCGGCCGTGGGCATTGCTTCGGCGGTCATGACCCTGCTCATCCTGATTCTCTCCGAGATCATCCCCAAGACGCTGGGGGCAACCTACTGGAGAAGCCTGGCGCCGGCGGTGGCCGGCCTTCTCATCCCGCTCATGGCGCTCATGTGGCCACTCGTGCAGCTCTCCCGCGGCGTCACGCGTCTGACCGGAAAGGGCCGTCCGACCGCGGTCAGCCGGGAAGAAGTGAGCGCCATGGCCGAGGTAGGGGCACGGGAAGGGGTCATCGGCAAGGGGGAGACCCGTATCCTCAAGAGTCTGTTTCGATTCGGCGCGCTGGCCGTCAAGCACATCATGACCCCGCGGACGGTTCTGTTCGCGTTGCCCCAGAGCGAAACCGTGGCCGTCTTCATGCAGAGACACCAGGAGAGCCCCTTTTCTCGTATTCCGATCTTTCGGGACTCCCCCGACGACATCACGGGCTACGTGATGCGCGATGACGTATTGCTGCGAGCTGCACTCGATCAGGGCACGACAACGCTCAGAGACCTGCGCCGCCGGATCAAGGTGGTCTCCGAAGACATGCCTCTGACGCGCCTCTTCGAGGACCTTCTGGCCGACAAGGATCAGATCGCGCTCGTGGTGGACCGCTTTGGGGGCACCGCCGGCGTGGTGACCATGGAAGATGTGATCGAAACCCTGATCGGCATGGAGATCGTCGATGAGGCCGATCACGTGACGGACATGCAGGAGCTTGCCCGCCAGTACTGGGAGCAGCGTGCACGCCGTCAGGGGATTCTCCCTTCCGACGTGGATTCTCATGGGGACAGCGATTCAGACGCGGGTGGAACCCGCCCGGGATGATCTCCCGGTCCTGCGAGTCAGCACCCACCGCGCCCAACGGCACGTCGACGAGGGCATGCTCCAGGCAACGCTGTCGGTCCGTCTCCGAGGTGCAAGGTCTATTTGTGAGGCCCGTCAACGCATCACCAGAATGCGTCGGCTCGAGCGATACCCGTCCTCGGTGCGCAGCCGCACCCAGTAGATGCCGCCGCCCACCTGGTGACCTTCTTGATCCAGCCCGTCCCAGACCACCGTGTGCTCACCGCCGCTCAGCGTGCGATCCACCAAGGTCCGCACCCGGCGCCCGCCCACGTCGTAGATCTCGAGCGCCGCGTTACCCGGCTGCGCCAGTCGGAAGCGCAGCGTGGCGCTGCGGTGAAACGGGTTGGGCCGGCCGGCGAACAGGTGTGTGACCGGGCCGCTCAGATGCGTCTCGGGCTGCTCTTCCACCCGGCTATCGACGCACGGATAGCGCCACGGTTCGAAGGGATCGCCGGGATCCTCCATCCACCCGAAGAGCGGTGAGGCCAGGTCGAGCCCACCCTGCACACGGCAGGTGCTGTCGGGACTGCAGTCCTCGCCGCCGCAGCCGCGCTCGGTGATCCCGTGGGTCGAGAAGCCGTTGACCACGGTGCGCCAGTTCGCCACCCCTGGTGAGGTGTTCTGCCGGACGACCTGCGCGAAGTCGACGTAGGCGTGGATGCCGGTGCCCTCGTAGCTGTAGTAGCGCAGGTTGCCGACCACGTCGGGTACGCCGGCAAAGACACCCAGCACATTGCAGTCGCGCTCGTTGGGACACCCGCTGCCGAACACCCCCAGCCCGGGAGCGTCGGGTTCGAAGTGGGCGTCCTGCCCCGGCTCCAGGTAGACGCAGTAGGCTTCGTCGTCGTTGTATTCGCGGTAGCTGTGGTGCAGGAAGTCGACGCCGAGAACGTCGTTGACGAATGCGGTGGCGTAACCCTGCGTTGGGTGGGCGCCGATCTCGGCAATCTGGTCGCCGTCCAGGATCAGCCCGCGGCGGATGTCCCCCACGCCGCAGGTCGTGTTCGACAGCCACTCCTCGAGGAGCTCCCAGTCTTCGGGTTCGGTACATCCCAGGCCGAAATAGCCCACGTTGAACCACACCACGCGGTAGCCGAGAAGCTGCTCGGTGGTGAGGCCGTTGTTGCCGTAGCCGCCGGGGTTGTAACCAGTGCCGCCGTAGGAGCGCTTCAAGGGTGCATTGCAGCAGCTCGAAGTGCCTTGGTAGTCGAATTTGTCGAACGAATAGCCCAGCTCATCCAGCACGGTCATGATATAGCCTTCCGAACCCCGGTTAAAGCCGTCCACATAGAGCACGCACGGCCACTCCACCGCATAAGACCCCGGCGCCACCAGTGTCATCGTGGGCAGCAGCTCGTACTCCCACACCGGCAGGGAGCTGAACTCGGTGGGCGGCATGCCGCCGTTGTACCAGTAGGCGCGGAAGTAGTACTCGATGCGCGTGCCGGGCACGAAGACGCCGTCGGGCAGGATCTCCTGGGCCTCGGAGAAGTCGGGGTGGGCCGCATCGAAGCCGCCGTGCTCCTCGTGGAAATAGGTCGCGAACTTGTGGTTCCAGACTTGTGCCCCACCGTTCGTCTCGAGCGAGTCCATCAGCACGCAGACCCATTCGTCCTCGGGATCGCTCGGCAGACGCGCCTTCCAGGCGTGATACTCGGGAATCATCGACTGCCGCGCTCCGGTGCGGGGAATACGGAAGCACAGCTCGGCCAGCCAGCGCGTGGCCTCGGAGGTGACCAGCATGCCGGTAACGCCGGAGGAGTCCGCGTGCCAATCGTTCTTCTCGGAATAGGACATGGAGAGGTCGAACGCGATGTTCGAATTGCAGCGGTCGCTGGGCTCGAGGTAGGTGGGATAGTTCTGCCCGTAGCCGTCCATGTAGAGACCCATGTCGAAAACAACGATATGGGGTCCCTGCTCCGCGGACGTCAGCCCCACGCGCACGTGATCGAGCAGCGGGGCGCCGCCGGTGTCGCCCTCCTCGGTGCAGACGCTGGGGGGTGTGCCGAACGCCTCGCAGCTACAGTAGACCTCGTAGACGAACCGAAGCGAGTCCCACTCCGCGGGCAGCGGTTCATCGTCCATGGTGGTCAGGTTCACCCGGTTGCGGGCGCAGTAAGGTGAGCTCGTATAGTACCACATCTCCTGCCCGTGACGGTCCGACCAGTGGGGTACCGGATTGGGCTCGGTCGTGTAGGGGTAGATCATCCAGCCCGGCCGGTAGTGGGCGCCCACATCGTAGGGCATATTCACGAAAGCGTCGAACTCCACAATCGTCGCGGTCTGCTCCGGCGGTCCGTGGTATTCGCGCACGACAATGCCGCTCTCGGCTGCCTCCTTCTGCCCGGGCGCCATGCCCGGAGGATCGTAGGGGCTGCTCTCCGTGTCGATGAATCCCAAGACCCTGCCCATGAGCGGGCACTCGCACAGAATGCCGAGCGCATCGACCCACTCGCTCCAGACCGCTTCGTCGTGCAGGGCCATGAACGCTCCCACGCCCTCGCAGCGCTCGAAGGTCCACCCCTGGGGACCGGTTTCGAAGTCGAACTCGTGGGGCGTCCCACCGATCGCGATCGCCAAGTCGTCGAGCCCGAAGGGCCCGCAGGGTGTGGGATACAGGCCGTCCTGGTCCGACCAGGCGCCGTCGCACTCCACGCGCAACTCGAGCTGGATCGTTGCGGTGGCCGGGTCGAGCGTCCCGGGCGGCAACTGGCCGGCACCGCCACCGAACTGGGCCAGCGCGGCCGGGTCGCCGATGACGTCCTCGAAGGTCACCACCGGGTAGGCTTCCAGGAGATCGCCCACGGCGTCGCGACAGATCAGCTCCACATAGGTGAAGTCGAACCCCGGTTCGGTGTTGTTGAAGTAGAGGAACGAGAGGTCGATCGCCTCCGTGAGCGGATCGATGGCCCACTCGGGCGACAGCGCGCGCTGGCACATCATGTTCTGATAGCCCATGCCCGCGACGAAATCGCGCTGATCGGCCTCGTCCTCGTGGATGCCGCACCAGAGCATGCCGAGGTTGCTCGGCTGGATGGGGACGCACGGGTCTCCGTGCAAGAGGAAGTCGGCTTCGGTGACGCGGGCGAAGTAGTCGCCGGGGTTGTAGGTCAAGTCCTCCGAGCGCCAGCCCTGGAAGCCGTTGGAGCCCGGGGACTGGAAGTCCCACAGCCCGTCCTCCACCGCCCGTCCCGCACCGTCGTCGCCGCCGAACCAGGTGGTATCGACGCGGGCGCCGGTTGCCTGGACCTGTGACGATATCAGCAGATGATCGGGGATCTCTCCCGGGCGCAAGGGCATGGCGCCGGTGCGCGCGTCCTCGGGCATCGCGAGTGCTCCAGCGGTCAGGGTCAGCAGGGCGAGCATCGTCAGGGGAAAGGAGCGGAGTGCTGTCATGGTCGACCTCCTATTCGCTACGGGCACATACACAAAGAGCACCATTGCAGAAGTCGCGGTTCAAGGGAGGAACCGGGGCGGGACATACCATGGCTACTGTAGTCGTGCGCCTGACCCCCTATCGCGCGACCGGTATGATTATATCGCGATTGCTCGAGATCTGCACGCCACGGCTCGGGGCCGTCCGCGCCCTCGGCAAGCAGGGCGCGGGGCCTTTTCCCCGGAGCTCGCAAGAGTCGTTCCGCGCTTGGCCTTGGAGTTGATGCGGTTACCCGTCGCGTCTGTCCCGGGGCCCGCCCGTCTCGCGAATCGGCACCTCGGAGAACCACGACTTCGTCTTGAAGAGCAGCCGGTTCACCACGTACTCGATGGGCCGCTCGGACCAGTCGATCGGCTTCCAGATCTTCTCGCGCGACTCGATGCGCTCGAAGCCGAAGTCCCTGAGCACGTCGCCGAAGTAGTGGTTGATGAGCCGGACCTCCAGCTTCGAGATGTCCTCCTGCCAGTGCGTCAGCGGGCGCCTGTCGATTCGATCGAACGCGGCGACCTTCCAGCTATTCCCGCCCCACGGCTCACCACCGATGGTGGGCTGCAGCAGGACCTCGTCGTAGGCGATGCCCAGGAACGTGGCCAGCTTGCGGACCTCGCGCTCGGGATCCATGAGGAGCCGATCGTAGACCAGGATGTAGAACTGCTCCGGATGGAGCGCCTGCCACTTGCGCATGAAGTAGTACGAGAGGCTCATGCGCCGCAGCTCGGTGCCCAGGATCGGGTAGGTGTGGCGCAGCTTGCTGATCCGCTGGCCCTCGTGGCGCGTTCCGCGCCGGCTGCTCTCGCGAATGGCGTTGAAGTGGCCGTAGGGGTTGCGCAGCACGTAGACCATCTGCGTGCCGGGGAACCACGCGCGCAATTCGGGGAAGTACTCGCTGTTGAGCACGCACTTGGCGGCGTGGCGCACACGGGCCGCCTCGCCGGTGAAGTAGCGGCAGTGGCGCGCCATGGAGGTGAAGAGCAACTCGATCAGCTCAGGGAACGTGTCGGTTGTGGCCGCGAGGACCTCCTGCCGCCATCCGGGGATGTCGATCGACTCGCGGAAGTCGGTGGCTCCCTCCTCCTGCCGGTTGAGGCGCAGGATGTAGGGATTGTCGGCCATCTCGCGCCGCACAATGTTCACGTCGCCTGAGCGCATGTACTTGGCCGCCACCACCGCCTCGTGGTGGGTGTAGTGGAAGAGTTCGAACTCGTTGGCGGGAAAGACGAACAGCTCGGGGTGCCCGTCGAGCAGCGTCTTGACGAGCGAAGTGCCCGACTTGCGCAAGCCGGTGATGAAGATCGGATCCCGCATGATGTCTCCTCCTGGATGCTCCCGGCCTGGCCGGACCGCGCGCCTGACGCGATGAAGCGCCCCTGGATCTGCGTATCACTATACGATGCGCATCCGCAGCCGGCGCCTCACCACACGAAGCGCTCCAGCGCCAGCGCGCCGCCGAACGAGACCAGCAGGGCTCCCACGGCCCACGTCCAGCGGAAGCGAAGGGGGTAGACCCGCGCCGATGCGATCGTCTCGAACAGCGTCAGGGCGAGTTTGCCAAACAGCACGGCATATGCAACACCCACGATGCCGTAGGGTCCGGCCAACAGGAGGATGCCGGTGACGGTCACCGCCAGGTGCACCGCGTAGGCGAACGTCGACAGATAGGTGCGCTTGGCCAGCGCGATCCCCAGCCCGGTGATGTTGCTCACCGATCCGACCACGACCGCGTAGAGCAGGGGCACCACCACCGCCAGCGCAGCGGTGTACTTGGCCGAAGCGAAGAGCGGCAGCGCCCAGTCGGCCAGCAGGACGAAGACGAGCGCGCCCGCAGCCAGAACGGCGCAGTAGATGTCGAGCACGCGCCGGAAGGTGCGGGGCGCGTCCGGCTCGCGGTAGATCGTGTAGGCAAAGGGAGCCCAGGCCACGTTGAAGCCGCCCACCGGCACCTGCACCAGCCCGGTGAAGCGCTGGCCCACCGCGTAGAGCCCCAGCGCGTCCAGCCCCAGGAAGCGCACGATCAGGAACCGCTCCAGCGAGGGCACCAGGTTCTGAAGCACGCCCACCAGCATCAGCGGTCCCCCGAACGCGAACATCGGGCGCACGTGTCCACTGCCCCGAGGCCAGGCGACGTACCGTGCGCAGAAGACGACCGCGGCCAGCGCCGCCAGCCCCGCTCCGAGAAGCTGCGCCTCGAAGACGCCCGCCACCCCGCGACGCCACACGACGACAAGGAGCACCGAGAGCACCAGCACGCTCGCCGTGTGCCCCACCGACAGGCCGACGAAGGGCGCCCGGCGGAAGTTCCACTTCAGCAGCATCTTGCCGAAGGTAATCCAGACGAGCAGCGGCAGTCCGAGCAGCATCAGCCGAAAGGCGCGCACGTAGGCCGCCTGGTCGGTATTGAGGAAGAACCCCATCGCCTGGGGCGCCAGGGCGTAGAGAACGGCGACCACGACGGCCGTTCCCGCCAGCGCGATGACCAGCGCCTGGCCCACGATGCGGCGCTTGGCGCCCTCGTCATCCTCGTGCGAGATGAAGCGCGCGGCGGCCTGGTTGAGCCCCATGAGGGCAATGCCGAGCAGGAGCATGCCCGCGATGCGGATCCCGTCGACCACGGCGTACTCGTCCACCGCGAAGACGCGGACGATGATGGGCACCAGCAGAAGACCCAGGGCCTGACCGAGGACGTCGACCGCACCGTAGGTGGCGCTGTCGCGCAGCAGCGACTTCAGACGGAAGGGCGTCGAGCCCCGCCGCAACGCTTCCAGGGGCTGCGGCTCTGTCGGCGGAGGCTTCACCCGATCGGTCCCCTAAGTGCTGTTCCACCACAAGGTCGCCGGATTCTAGCTCCGCTCCCGCAGGCGGGCCAGGCTTTTCCGGGCGACGGACCTCTGCGCCGCGCTTGCCCGGCAAGGCTTATTCGAGCAACCGGCCTCTGCGCCGCGCTTGCCCGGCCCCGGTGCGCGTGGTAGCAATCCTCCGGCTTGGGAGCGGCGCCGCGCCGGCGCTTGGAGTGACGATGAAGGTCGCCTGCATCGGCAACACGAACAACAACTTCTTCTCGCTGGTCCGCTACCTGCGCGATCGGGGCATTGGCGCCGAGTTGCTGCTGCTCGACAACGAGGCCGACCACTTCCATCCTTCAGCCGACACGTTCGACGTGGACTTCCAGAACTACACCCGCGCGGTCGCGTGGGGCAGCGCCTATCCGCTGCACCGTGTCCCGCACCAGCAGATTCGCGCCGACCTGAAGCCCTACGATGCGCTGATCGGCTGCAGCACGGCGCCCGCCGCGGCCCATTTCGCGGGGTTGCGCCTCGATGTGGAGGCCCCCTTCGGCGGCGACATCTACGCCTGGCCCTTCTTCCGCTGGACCCGTCCGCGCCACCAGTGGGCTGCCCTGCGCTTCTGCCTCGCCCAGCGAGCGGGGATCCGCGCGGCGCGCCACATCGTGATCGGCCCGACCAATCCCGAGACCGAGGCGATCCTGGATCGACTCGGCTACCGCGGGCGCCGGCATCGCTTCGGCATCCCGATGGTCTACACCCCGCTCTATCACCCGGAGCGGATCCGTGTCTGGTACGACCGCAGTCGCTGGTATCCGGGATTCCGTGCGGTGCGCGACGCCTACGACCTGGTCGTCTTCCATCATGCCCGTCATGTCTGGAAGCATGCGCCCGATCGGTTCTCCTGGAAGGGCAACGACCGTCTGCTGCGCGGCTTCGCGACGTTCCTGCGCCGAACGAGCGGCGTGAGGGCTGCACTGATCACGTTCGAGTACGGCTCCGACATCGAAGCGTCGAAACAGCTCGCCCGCGAGCTGGGCGTCGCGGAGCACGTCCACTGGTTTCCCCGCATGCCGCGCAAGGAGATCATGGTGGGCTTGAGCTTGGCGGATGTCGCCACCGGAGAGTTCCACCATAGCTGGCTCATCTGCGGCACCGTCTACGAGGGCCTGGCCCTGGCCAAGCCGCTGCTCCACTACCGCGAGGACGGGCTGTACGACGGAGACTTCCCCGAGCTCTACCCGCTCTTCTCCGTGCGGAGCGAGGAAGCGATCGCCGGGGCCCTGTCGGAGTGTCACCAGCATCCCGACACGCGCCGGGCGATGGGCGAGCGCGGCCGGGTGTGGTTTCAGCGGCACGCCGTGGATACCGCTGTGGATGGGTACGTGGGCCTGCTGGAGAGGCTTGGCCGATAGGACCCCCGAGGCCCTCGCTGGGCGCTCTCCCCCCACAAACGGCCGAAGGCGTGGCATTTGAAGCCATTGACAGAGTCGATAGGCCCCTGATACGCTGAGTGCGGTTCTACAAACGGGCAGCAGAGGGCAGGCTGTTTCTCCCTGGGGCAATCGTCTTACCGTGTGGGGTAGTTCGGCGAGCCGCACTGGGTGATGAGCAACGCAGCGCACTCCTGAGCGCAGATTCCGCTGGTTCGCCGGGTCCCTACGCCGCCCCCTTTGGGCATTCCGTCTGCTCCCTGCTGATGCTGCGCCCCCCCAGCACCGCCTCTTCCTTGAGGTCGTCAAGCGCTGCAGGGGAGGAGGTGATGCCCAACCGCCAGTGAAGAGGCCGTTTCGATTCCCAATTGCCGGATTACCCTCGCCGCTCGATCGGGCGGTGCCGGTTGCAGCCACAGCGCGAAGCGGTCTAGCAAGTGCGTGAAGCGTGATGCCCACCTGGCTTGGGAAGCGCCACGCCGGGGCTTCTATCCGGCCACCGCTCTCCGAGCCGCAGCAACCATGGAGGCTTACCATGAGAAGAGGCTTTGCGTTGTTGACCCTCCTGCTCTTCGTCGCAGGCAGCGCGCTGGCCGCCCCAACCGACCCCAAGCTCTGCAGCGAGGCGCCCCGGGCGGGCGAATTGCTGCGAGACGGCGTGTCGCCGCAGTTCACCCACGCTCGCGACGATACGGCTTTCTTCGGCGGTGATGACGGCACGGGCGTGGCGTACCTGGACGGCGTGTGGGATTTCGAGGATCCGGGATCGAACGGGTTCCAGGGCTGCAGCTCCTGGGACAAGACATCCAACCCCGGCATCTACTTCGAGTGGGTCGTCGCCAGCGACTTCACCAGTCACGGCGACCCCTGCGTCCCCATGATCGAGGGCACGCCCGGGATGATCTGGTGCGGCATCCATCAGGATGAAGCCGATCTGCGCGACTTCCTGGCCGGCATGGGCTACCAGAACTCCCACTGCCAGAGCGCGTTTTCGCCCGAGTACGCCATCGACCCGGCCAACGATGACATCGATCTGGTGTTCGAGTACTTCAACCACACCGAGCCCGGGTTCGACTACTCGTACTGCTATGTCCTGGCCTATGACGCCGTGGGCGAGCTGGTCGAGGAGCACACCGTGGCCGTTTTCGACGGCATTATCGGTGACGATGCCACGCCCGGGATTTTCGACGAGGGTATCGAGGTTCCGTTGGGCACCCTCCCCCCCGAGACCGATCACGTGGTGATCGAGTTCCGGATGGTCTCCGACGGCGGTTGGTCGGACGAGGACGGATTGTGGGACTCGCCCTGCGGTCCTTTCGCGGTCGATGATCTGTCGATTACGGTCGGCGCCACGACCGACGCCTTCGACTTCAATGACGGCCCACAGGGATTCACCTTCGAGAAATGCCCGGGCAAGGGCGCCTGGCTGCACATCGTGCACGACTTCGAGTATCAGGAGTGGCTGGACGACCTCGGCTTGACCTGCGGCTGCACGCTGGTCGGTGATGCGGTCGGATTCGTCAGCACGGTCTGCCAGAACGGCCCCGCGCTGGTGCCCGGCCAGGACGAGCAGTTCGAGACCGGACCCATCCCGAGAGAGGGGTATCCGGCCCCCTTCTGGAACTCGGCCGTCGCCCTGTGGGACGCGTTCATCAACCTCCCGCTGAGCGCCGGATCGTTCTATCGCCCCGGGTGGCGCAAGTTCCCCTTCACGACCGAGGTAAATCCGGTGCCGCACTGGTCGAACCGCAAGGGCCAGCAGGTGTGGCACTATGCCAGCGCGCCCTACTGCGCTCTCTCAGGCATCAACCTGTCCACGATGGACGACGACCCGCTGCCCGTCGAATGGGACTCGCTGAAGTTCGTCTACGAGATTACCTGTAGCTGCGATGCGTTCGCACTGCCTCCCACGACCTGCACCGAGGAGGGCTGCACGGGCGGCGCCCCGGTGCTCGACAATCTGCGGGTCGGCTTGACCAACGCCGCCGACGCGCCGCCCGTCGGCTTTATCGACGGCGGCCTGTTCATCGACGGCTTCGGACAGAACTACCCCACCTATCTCGAGCCCAGCGATCGCTGCAACGCCAACATCTCCTACGACCTCTCGATGAGCGACACCGAGGAGAACGATTGGCACGGCGACAGCTCGGTGGTCACCGGACCGACCGTGTCCACCGAGGCCGGCCGCTTCCTGTGCGAGTTCTGCTTCAAGGTGGCTCGTCTGGGGGCTCGCCAGCCGATGATTCCGGAGTACCACACCTGGAAGAACCGTCTCGCCGACGATCCCGAGCAAGACTTCGTCTGCGTGCTGATGGACTCGCTCGAGACGAACAACCACACGCAGGTCTGGCGGAACAAGTTCGCGACCTACTTCCACGAGGATGCCACCGGGTACATTCCCGCGGGTGGCGGACAGCCCGACTTCAATGAACAGAACGAGATCCTGCCGGACCAGGTCTTCGTGCCCGGCACGCGGATCGAGTACTACTGGCGGTCTTACTGGTACAACGGCGGCGCGCCGCCGTCGGAGTACTATGTGCTCCAGACGACCAGTGGACCGTTCGAGTTCGAGCTGCTGCCCTCCATGGAGATCCAGCAGGGTGAGGAGTACCTCGTCCAGTGGCCTTCGATGCTCTACGTCGACGGCTACAACCGCGGGTCGGAGCAGTACATGCTGCCGACGCTGGAGCAGCTTGGCATCGACTTCGACAAGTTCGACTTCCTGGACAACTCGTCGAACTACAATGCCTCGATGAAGCGCGACCTGGGCGGTACGGCGTACAATCCCGGGGGTTACGGCAACAACGGCTGCACAATCGAGCAGCTCCTCGGCTATCGGCTGATTCTCTGGAACAACGGAAACTTCGGGGTTGGTAGCTGTGAGCCCGAGGACTTCGAGATGTTCCAGAGCTGGCTGGAGACCACCGATTGCGGTCTGGCCGACATCCGTCGCGGCATCATCTTCGATGGCGACATGATGTGCGAGGTCATGGCCGATCCGGTGCAGGGGCTGGCGATCGACTTCTGCCACAACGGCCTTGGCACCACGTTGATCGCCCAGGCCTATCGTGATCACAACGAGGATCCGGCCTACTGCGTGTATGTCGAACCGGTCGACATCCCGCAGTACTTGCCGAGCGATCCCGGCATCAGCCTCTTCGGCAACGGCTGCCCGCAGGAGTTCAACTACAATGTGCTCGGCGTGCAGACGGGCGTCGAGGGGGCCGAAGGCAACCTGCGCTTCTGGAGTTATGAGCTCACCGGCAACAGCGAGTTCATCGACTTCGCGCAGGTCGTCCGCGTCAACGAGCAGGCCGGCGTGGCCAACTGGCGGTCGGCGGTCAACGGCTTCAGCTTCCACCATCTCTCGGAGCGCGGTTGCCAGGGCGAGCCCTGCAACAGCGATTCGATCTGCCACATCGCCGGCACGGCTGATCTCTTCGGGCCCATGATCCAGTGGTTCGAGGAAGGAGCCACGCCGTTCCAGAAGTGGCTCTACCCGTGCTTCAGCACGTCGGTGGGCGAGGATCCGGCGGTGCCCATGGGGGTCAATCGGCTCTACCAGAGCCGGCCCAACCCCTTCAACACGCGCGCTACGATCCGCTTCTCGATGGCCAGTCAGGGTGACGTGAACCTGTCGGTCTATGACGTTTCGGGTCGCCTGGTGCGCACCCTGATGGACGCCGAGGCGCCTGCGGGCGAGAATTCGGTCGTCTGGGACGGCACCGACAACAACGGCAACCGCGTGGGAGGCGGCATCTTCTGGATGCAGATGTCCACGCACGACGGCTTCAGCTCCGGCAAGAAGATGCTCGTGCTGCGGTAGGACGAGCTTCCTCGCGCTGGGTTGAATCAGCATCGGGGCCCGGGTGGTTGTGCCCGGGCCCCGTTGTATCCTGGGCCCGCACGCACGCGAATTGCGCGGAAGACGATCCCAGGCTAGAGTGACGCCGAAAGACGGTGCAGGTGAGCCGTCGGGGTGCCGATACTAGAAGCAGCGCAAGGAGTTAGGCGCGGAGCAAGGAGCGGGAGATGGACCTCACCGGCAAGCGGTTGCTCCTCATCGGCGGAGCCGGCCTGATCGGATCGCACACGGTGGATGCCCTCAGGGAAGAGGATGTCGCCGAGATCCGCATCTACGACAACTTCACGCGCGGCAGCCTCGAGAATCTCGCCGACGCTCTGTCCGATCCCCGGGTCAAGATCTTCGAGCTGGGCGGCGAGATCCTGCACCGTGACATTCTGAATCGCGCCATGGACGGCATCGATGGCGTCTTCCTGTTCGCCGCCCTCTGGCTCCTCCACTGCTATGAGTATCCCCGCTCGGCCTTCGAGGTGAACATCGGCGGCACCTTCAACGTGCTCGAGGCGGTCATCCACAGCGGCGTGCGTCGGCTGGTCTTCTCCTCGTCCGCCTCGGTCTACGGCGACGCGGTCGAAGATCCGATGACCGAGAACCACCCCTACAACAACCAGACCTTTTACGGCGCCACGAAGATCGCCGGTGAGCACATGTGCCGCTCGCTCTTCCACCGTTACAAGGAGACCGAGCAACGGTTCGATTACGTCGGGCTGCGCTACATGAACGTCTACGGGCCGCGGCAGGACTACTCGGGCGCTTACGTCGCCGTGATGATGAAGATCCTCGACCGAATCGATCGCGGTCTTTCGCCGATCGTCTACGGGGACGGTTCCCAGGCCTACGATTTCGTCTATGTGGGCGATTGCGCCGCCGCCAATGTCCGCGCGATGAAGGCCGACGCCACCGACGCGTTCTACAACGTGGGCACCGGCGTGCGCACCTCGATCAAGGAGCTCACCGCGATGCTCCTCGAATGCACGGGCGCCAATCTCAACATCCAGTACGAGCCTGCCGGTCAGACCTTCGTCACGAACCGCGTGGGGTGTCCGCAGAAGGCGGCCGCAGAGCTCGGCTTCGAAGCCCGCGTGCCGTTGCGCGAAGGGCTGACCCGATTGATCGAATGGCGCCGCAGCCACAAGGAAGCGGTGGCGCGCAGGCGCCGGGCGGCGGGAATCGGCGATGAATGAGAAGCGCACCATCCAGATCGCACAGCCCTGCACGGGCGAGGAGGAATGGCAAGCGGTCCGCGAGCCGCTCATGAGCGGCTGGCTGACGCAGGGACCGAAGGTGGCCGCGTTCGAGCGCGCCTTCGCCCAGCGACATCAGGCGGCGCATGCCCTGGCGGCCTCGAACTGCACCACCGCTCTGCACCTCGTGCTGGCCGCCATGGAGATCGGCCCGGGCGACGAAGTGATCGTGCCCGCGTTCACCTGGGTGGCGACCCCCAACGCCGTGCTTTACTGCGGCGGCACGCCCGTCCTGGCCGACATCGACCGCCAGACCTACAATCTCGATTCCGAGGCGGTAGCCGCCAAGGTATCCGAACGCACCAAGGCGATTCTGCCGGTCCACCTGTTCGGTCTCTGCGCGGACGTCGATGCAATTGCTTCTGCCGCGCCGGGCATCCCGATCGTCGAGGACGCGGCCTGCGCCGCCGGGGCTTCGTACCGCGGTCGCCCGGCGGGCACGCTGGGTCTGGCGGGGGCCTTCTCCTTCCACCCCCGCAAGTCCGTCACCACCGGCGAGGGGGGCATGGTCACCACCAACGACGCCCGGCTCGCCGCCAAGGTCGACGCGCTGCGCAACCATGGGGCCAGCCTCTCGGAGGAGCAGCGTCACCACGGTCCCCGACCCTACCTGTTGCCCGACTTCCGGCTGTTGGGCTTCAACTACCGGATGACCGATCTCCAGGGTGCCGTGGGCACGGTGCAGCTCGGCAAGCTGGACGCCTTCATCGCGGAACGCCGCCGGTGGGCCGCCTACTACGAGGAACGACTCAGCGAGATCGCTTGGCTGCGCACCCCGCGGGTTCCGCCCGAGTGCGATCACGCGTGGCAGTCCTACGTTTGCTATGTGGACGAGGACCGGGCCCCCAAGTCGCGCAACGAGATCATGGACCACCTCCAGCAGCGTGGCATCGCCACCCGCCCCGGGACCCACGCCGTGCACATGCTCAGCTACTACCGCGAGCAGTTCGGGTACGCGGCGGATGCGTTCCCCGTGGCCCGTGACTGCGATCGGCAGACGATGGCCATCCCGTTGCACAACCGCATGACCGAGGAGGACTTCGCCTTCGTCGTGCAATCGCTCAAGGAGCTGCGGTAGCCTCATGTGCGGCATCGCCGGATTCTACAGCGTTCGAGGAGAACCCGCCGACACCCGGATATTGCGGGCCATGGCCACCGCGGTTGCTCACCGCGGTCCCGATGATCAAGGCGTCTTCAGCGACGGCCCGGTGGGCTTCGCGCACCGGCGCTTGTCCATCCTCGACCTCACCACGGCCGGCCATCAGCCCATGCAGACCGAGGACGGGCGCTACACGATCGTTTACAATGGCGAGGTGTACAACTTCCAGGAACTGAGACGCGAGCTGGAAGGAAGCGGGTACCGGTTCCGATCCCATACCGACGCCGAGGTCGTGCTCTACGCGTTCGCCGAGTGGGGCCCTGAAGCCGTCGGACGGTTCAACGGCATGTTCGCCTTCGCGGTCTGGGACACCGCCCGCCAATCGCTCTTCCTGGCGCGGGACCGCTACGGCGTCAAGCCGCTCTACATCACCCAGCAGGGATCGACATTGATCTTCGGATCGGAGGTGAAGGCGATTCTCGCCCACCCCGAGTACCGGCTCGACATCGACCGCCAGGCGCTTCTGGAGTACTTCACCTTCCAGAACTTCTTCACCGACCGGACGCTCTTTCGCGAGGTGCGCTTGCTGCCGCCGGGATGCTGGATGCGGATCGGCGCCCAGGACACGCGCGTTCCGACGCCCGTCCGCTACTGGGACTTCTCCTTCCAAGAGCCCGAGCGCCCGCGGCGACGCGCGGAATACGCCGAGGAACTGGATCGGCTCTTTCGCCAGGCGGTGACGCGCCAGCTCGTCAGCGACGTTCCGGTGGGATCCTACCTCTCGAGCGGGATGGACTCGGGCGCGATCACGGCGGTGGCCTCGCGCCATTTGCCCTGGATGCGAACATTCACGTGCGGATTCGACCTGCACTCGATTGCGGGACTGGAGATCAACTTCGACGAGCGCGAGAAGGCCGAGTTCATGTCCTACCTGTTCAAGACCGAGCACTACGAAATGGTGCTCAAGTCGGGGGACATGGAGCGCATTTTGCCCTTCCTGGTCTTTCACCTCGAAGAGCCGCGGGTGGGCCAGAGCTATCCCAACTTCTACGTCGCCCAACTGGCCTCGAAGTTCGTCAAGGTCGTCCTGGCCGGCACGGGCGGTGATGAGTTGTTCGGCGGCTACCCCTGGCGCTACTACCGCGCTGTCGTCAACGACGGCTTCGAGGATTACATCGACAAGTACTACGTCTACTGGCAGCGCCTCATCGACAACCGGCACATCCGCAAGCTCTTCCAACCGGTCTGGAACGACGTCAAGGACGTTTGGACGCGCGACGTCTTCCGCGATGTCTTCAACAGGCCGCCGGAGGAGATCCATCGTCCGGAGGACTACGTCAACCACTCGCTCTACTTCGAGGCCAAGACGTTCCTGCACGGGCTGCTGGTGGTCGAGGACAAGCTCAGCATGGCCCATGGGCTCGAGACCCGCGTGCCCTTCCTCGACAACGATCTGGTCGACTTCGCCATGCGATTGCCGGTGCGGATGAAGCTGGGCAACCTGGGCGAGGTGGTGCGGATCAACGAGAATGCTGGGCCGGCCAAGTCGGAGCAGTATTTCCAGAAGACGCGCGACGGGAAGCTGCTGCTGCGCGAGGTGATGGAGCGTTACATCCCCCGCGAGGTGACCACGGCGGTCAAACAGGGCTTCTCGGCCCCCGACGCGAGCTGGTTCAAAGGTGACAGCGTCGAGTACGTGCGCCGGGTGATCCACGACGATCGTTCCTTGATCTTCCAGTACCTCGACCGCACCGCCGTGCGCGAGCTGGTCGATGAACATCTCAGCGGACAGCTCAATCGCCGGCTGTTTGTCTGGTCGCTGCTGAACGTCGAGTGGTGGCTGCGGACCTTCGTGGAAGGCCGCGGAGTGTCGGCGCCCGAGCAGGTGGAGCAGAGCCGGGCGGGACGGGTCTGATCGAGTGGATTGGAGGACCTGGCGCGCCTTGCCTGGTCGCACCGCTCATGCACGGCCGAGGGCATCTCCGCTAGTCGAACGCTGTGCTGAAGGTCTCATTCGGCTTCAGGTAGAGGCAGCTACCCGCATGGTCGAAGATCACGTTGAAGCGCCGGATGAGATCGTTCCCCAGAACCGCGTCGGCGCTCTTCTGCTTTGAGCGCACTTCGGACTGAGGGAAGACTGCCGCCACGTCGCGCAGCACGAAACCGCCCAGGGTGAAGCGCGCCACCCGCCCGCGGCCGCCGCGAACGTCTCCGCTCAACCCGGTCCCCAGGTAGGCGTCCTCCAGGCTGTCGGGAACGGCGAACTTGGCATCGGGGCGCACCAGCATTTCGACCGCGTCTCCCGAGGCTAGGTCGATGTAGACGCGCAGGTCGACCGCATTCTCTCCGGCGATCGACGCCGATGCGTTCAAGAACGGAATGTTGTTCTGCAGCTCCACGTCGAGGCGCCGGTATCCGTTTGGCGGTTCGAAGGCGGCGGGAGGATGCAAGCGGAGCAGACGCGCGTCGTAGTCGATGTCGACCACGAAGTGACCGAACAGCGAATAGCCGATCGCGCCGTCGGTGGGGAAGCTCTGCGTGGTCTCGCTTTGTGAGATGACAACGCGCTTGTCCGCAAGCTCGAGGTCGCCGCAGGAAATCGCCACCGATTCGGCCATGACCGATCTCGATCCCTCGCCGCTGCCGGCGCCCGGAACGATGCAGTCCATCCATGTCACGCCGGGGAGCGCTTCGCGCGCCTCGCGATGGAACAAGAACAGACCGTCGATGGGCATGCCGGTGTCCAGGATCACCCTCAGGACCCCGCTGTCCTGCACGCGGACCGGCAGGACGATTCGATTGCGGTCGAGCTCGAAGGGGATGCCGATCGGCGAATCGGGGGATTCCTTGGGGCCCGCGAGCACGGGTGCGGACGTTCCGCCCGCAAGCACGAGGGCGAAAACGACGGCCCGGTTCCAGACCTCGGCTCGGAGGCACATAGTTATCTCCCACAATTAAAGGTGATTACAAAATTGAAGGTGATTACAAGTGTGACATTTGTCACAGCAAGTATGAGTCTGTTGCAGCGAATCGTCAAGCCCCGCGGAGCGGTCCATCATCCGGATATGCCCCTGGCAACGTCGAACCTGATAGGATCCGCGTTCGGCGGGCCGCCAGGATGCTTCCTGCCGGCCGTCCGCAACCGACCAGGTCGTGTTTTCGAGTAAGGAGGGTCAGGGGATGCGTGTCGCGAATCTGCTGCGGATGCTGGGCGTGTGGATGTGGATCGTTCTCCTGCCGGCGGGCGCCCAAGCGGGGGATCCCCGCACGCACGACGGTTTCTTCCTGCGTCTTTCCGCCGGGTTTGGCTACGCCGGCACGAAGATCGATCTGGGCGCCAGCGACCTCGAGGTCACCGGCGCCACGGGCGATGTGAACTTCGCCATCGGCGGGATCGTGGCGCCCAATCTGGCTCTGCACGGCACCATCTTGGGATGGTCGGCGAGCGAGCCGGACGTGGAGCTGACCGGCGTCGGCAGCGGGGAACTCAACGGGGACGTGACGATGTCCGCGCTCGGCGCCGGGGTGACCTACTACTTCATGCCGAGCAACCTCTACCTATCGGGAACGGTCGGATTCGGACGCCTGGAGGTGGATCTCTCCGGCGGCCCCGAGGGCGATACCGATGCAGGCCTCGTGCTGGAATTCGTCCTCGGCAAGGAATGGTGGACGGGCGACAATTGGGGTCTCGGTCTGGCTGGCGCGGTGGCCCTGCACTCCATCCCCGACGGAGACCTCGACGAAGATTGGAAGGGCACGTCGCTCGGGCTGCGGTTCTCGGCGACGCTGAACTAGACCATGAGCCTCGTGCCCCCACCGATGGCAGATTGGCGGCCGATCTGTTAGGATTTTCAAGGTTGCCCGCCACGCCGCCTGTGATCGTGCGTTCCGTGGGTTCTTGGAACGATCGATGGAGGAATCGACGTGCCCGCCCGCTTGTGGATTTGCCTCGCATGGCTGTGCTGGTCGAGCAGTGTCTTGGCAGAGACGATCGTGCCCGGCGGCCCGGTGAGTGGAACGTGGACCGTTTCGGGCTCCCCCTACCGCATCCAGGGCGATATCCTCGTCTCTGACGGCCTCTGCTTGGCGATCGAACCGGGCGTGGAGGTGATCTTCGGCGGTCATCACACGTTGGCGGTCCACGGGCGGCTCCTGGCCGTAGGCACGGCAACCGACTCGATCCTCTTTGCGGCCGAAGATGCCGCAGAAGGCTGGGCCGGCATCCGTCTCAAGGCCACCCCGGCCACCAACGACTCTTCCCTCTTCGTCCACTGCCGCTTCCAACACGGTCGGGCCACAGGGGAATATCCCGACCATCGCGGCGGCGCCATCTACATCGAGGGATTCGACAAGGTTCGGATCGCACGTTGCCACTTCACGGAGAACAGCGCCGCTCAGGCGGGCGGTCTCTACTGCGGTTCAGGCGGTAGGATCTTCGACAACCGCTTCACCTCCAATGAAGCGACCGGAGATCACGGGTACGACGGGGAAGGCGCAGCGCTGTGGGTGGGCGGCACAACGCACGCGCGCGGCAACGCGATCGAAGACAACTACGCCTGGGGCCTGGGCTCGATCGTGGCGCTGACGGGCGCACCGCTCTTCGAGAAGAACACCGTTGCTGAGAACAACGGCACCGGCATCCGCTGCTACTCCCAGTGCACCGCGCGGATGATCAACTGCATGGTCACTCGCAACATCGACACCGGAATCCTCTGCGGATACGGATCCGCACCTGAGATCATAGGATGCCTTGTCAGCGAGAACGAGAACAGCGGCCTCTACTTCTCACTCTCGTTCGCCGTGGTGGTCAACTCCACGATCAGCGGCAACACGGCAGTGCAGGGCGGAGGCGTCTTCTGCTCAGGGGCCGATCCGATCTTCCTGAACACCATCCTGTGGGGCAATTCCGCGGGCAATGGGAATCAGCTCTATCTGCACCTGAACACCTCGACCAGTGTGGGACCGGATTTCTACTTCTGCGATGTTGAAGGCGGGGTTGAGGCCTTTGGGTTGAATACCGGAGTCACCTACGGCGGACAGTTCGAGGACAACATCGACGTCGATCCGTGCTTCCAGGGTCTCGGCGCGCATCCCTACGCCCTGACGGATCAGAGCTACTGCGTCAATGCCGGCCGGGTAGATAACGAGGGACTCGGGCTGCCCGAGTTCGACCTGGCCGGATCGCCCCGCGTGTACGAAGGGTTCCGCGTGGATATCGGGGCATACGAGTATCCCGGGTCGCCGGCTTTCGCCGACATGCCGCTCTTCACGCCCGAGCCGGGCTGGTTCGCGGATCCCCAGATCGTCTCGCTGGCAACGCCCACGGCCGGTGCTTCGATCCACTACACGCTGGATGGCTCGGAGCCCACCCAGGCATCCCCACTCTACGTCGATCCCCTCGAGATCACCTGCCGCACGTCCATCAGTGCCCGCGCCTTTCACGCCGTGCTCCCCCCGAGCCTGATCACGCGCGGGGTCTATCGCATTGGCTCCGAACTGGGCGGTGAGATCTTCGGCACGCTTGCGATGGATCACTCGCCCTACCGCGTGGTGGACGACCTGGAGGTGCCCCTTGGGGAGACGCTGATCGTGGATCCGGGTGTGGTGCTGAGCTGGGCCGGTCACCACCTGCTGGAGGTGCAGGGACGACTGTGGGCGGTGGGCACGTCCGGCGCTCCGATCCTCTTCACCGCCGAGGACCCGGCCACCGGCTGGGCAGGCATCCGTTTCAGCGAAACTCCGGCCTTGAACGACTCCTCCCGGCTTCAGCAGTGCGTCGTGGAGCATGGGAAGGCGCTCGGCGAGGAACCGGACGCATACGGCGGGGGGCTCATGATCCGCAACTTCTCCAAGCTGGCGGTGACGGAGTGTCTGTTCCGCAACTGCACAGCCCACTCCGGTGGAGGCATGGCCTGTTACCGTGACGCCTCGCCCCTCATCGCCAACAACGCCTTCTGCGAGAACGTCGCGGTCCGCCGGGGAGGAGGGCTGTATGTCGGCGCCGAATGCGCGCCCATCGTGCGCGACAACAGCTTCCTGAACAATATCGCGGCGCAGGGCGGAGGCCTGGGCGGCTTCGCCATCGGATCATCTGCAGGCCCATGCCTGATCACCGGCAACACCGTGTGCGGAAACCAGGCGGTTCACAGCGGAGGCCACATCCCCGCGGGCGGAGGCATGTACCTGTACGACGGCGGTGCCGAGGTGTGCGACAACCACATTTCGAAGAATGCATCGGCCCGCTATGGGGCCGGGATCCACGTGGAGGAGGGAACCTTCCGTCTGGTCAGCAATGTGATTGCGGAGAACGTCTGCGCCCTGAGCGGCGGGGGCGTGGTCTACTACGTCTATGCGCACGGACAGATGGTCAACAACTTGATCCTGTGTAATCAGGCTCCGTACGGGGGCGGGCTCTTCATCTCGCACGCCGATGAGATCCGGATCACCAACAACACCCTGTGCCGCAACACCGCCACGCATGGCGGGGGCTTCTTGATGACCGGCCACAGTGCGATGCTGCGCAACAGCATCCTCTGGGACAACGAGGCTCCCGATGGCCCCCAGCTCGCGCTCCTCGATCAGCCGATGTTGGACGTGGCCTACTGCGATCTCCAGGGAGGTTTGGCGGCGGTCGGCGGCGACCCGTTTCATCCCTATCTCACGTACGTCCACAACCTGGACGCGGAACCGCTGTTCGTCGGTGCGGGCGCGTGGCCGTACGCCTTGGATAGTGGGTCGCCATGCATCGATGCGGGGATACCGGATACGACCGGGCTGTCACTTCCGGAGACCGATCTGGCCGGCAACCCGCGGCTGAGCGGGGAGCGGATCGACATGGGCGCCTTTGAGGCTCCCGAAGTCTCAGCGATCGAACTCGACCCGGTGCGGGCGCCGCTGGAGGGTGTCGTCCCTCTCAGGTCCGTGCAACCCAATCCGTTTCGAGCAGGAACCTGCGTCGCTTTCGCCAACCCGTCGTCGGCACAGGTCGACCTCAAGGTCTACGATCTATCGGGACGTCTCGTACGCACCCTGATTACGGGAACGCATCCGGCCGGCCGCTATTGTGTCCGGTGGGACGGCCGCAACGAGATCGGCTTACCGTGCGCGGCCGGCTGCTACTTCGTGCGCCTCACCGTCGGCGATCATCGCGAGGCACGACCGCTCGTTCGGATCCGATGACCTACGCGCGTGACGCTTCACCGCTCGCCCAGGACCCCGCGCAATACAGACACCACCCGCTCCGCATGATCGGGCACCGCCATGTCGGCCAGCCGTCGGTTGTGCTCATCGAGCTGAGCCAGCGTCCGCACCACCGTGTGCGCCAGGTCGCCCCCATCGCCCGACCGGAAGGTCACCGCACTCTCGGGGCGGGGCGCGCAGTCGCTCGCCACGACGGGCACGCCCATGTGCAACGCCTCGCGCACCGCGCTCGAATCGCCGTCGGTTCGCGTGGGGCGCACCATCAGGTCGGCCAGCTTGAGCACCGGCCAGAACTCACCGTCGCTCGGGTGGACATGGATGCAGTCGCCGAGCGCGCGGCGACTGATCTCGGCCTGCAAGAGACGCAGCGGCTCCTCCCCCAATGTCCGGATCTGATAGGCGTAGAAAACGAGACCCGCCTGCGGGTGCGTCGGGCGCAGGCTCGCCATCAGATCGAGCAACAGGTCGACGCCGTAGATGTCGTCCTCATCGGGCGCGGGAATCTGCCCCCCGCTCACCAGGACCGGGTTGCACCGTGCGGCGAAGCGCTGCACGGACTCGGGCGCGTGAGCGCCGTCGTCGGTGGGCGCAATGAACCCCGGGATCATGTGCACGCGAACAGGGTCGGCGCCCAGGCGCTTCGCCACGTCGCAGATCTCGGCATTGACGCCGATCACCGCGCTCGCGCGGCGCACCGCGTAGCGCGTCATCCAGCGCTCCAGCCACGAGCCCTCCAGCCCGGTCTTCCGCAGGCTCTCGCCGCCGACACGCAGTACGACGGCCCGGCGGCGCAGCCGCCCCATCCAGGAAGCGGCAAAGCGTGTCGTCGCGCGGCCGCCCAGGACGTAGTGCACGCGCTCACCGGGGCCCAGGAGCAACCCCAGATACCACTGCAAGCGTCGCCCGGAAACGTCCGCGACCAGGGGATGAGGGGGGCCGGGACGCCAGAGGCTGTACATCCGCACCGTCCAGCCGGCCGCTTCCAGGTGCGGAAGCAGGCGCGACACGTGGATCGCCATGCCCCCGATCGGTGGCGGCACGCGGCCCCAGATGGCGATGTCGGCCGGACTGCTCATGCTCCCATGAACCTGCTCAGCGCGAGGGGTCCGCAACGGGCGCGTGATTCGTCTCCGGAAGCGGGACGTCGAGCGCCAGCTCGGTCACCTCGGATCCGCCCTCGACGCGATTCTCCAGAACCAGCCGCGATCCATCGCGGCGGAGAACAGAAAACTTCTCCCGTCTGCCCCTGCGGTTGTCGGTGATGTACAACCGGCCGCCCTCGCGCAGCGCGGATCCGAGACAGACGACGGCCCGCCGGATCTGCTTGTCTTCGAAGTAGGCGGGATTGAGGAGATTGGCGACCTTGACGAGATCGAGCAGCTCTCCGTCCCAGGGATCGAACACGTCGTAGCAGCGAATCACGATCCGATCATCCGTCTTCGCCAGGGCCCGCAACTCGGGCTGTACAAGCGATAGTCGATCGAGCCGTTCATAAGATGCTCGCGGGGCTCGGGAGAGACACCAGCGCGCCATCCAGCGGAAAGGCAGCCAACCGCCCGGTGATCGATAGACGATCCACCGGCGCGTCGACACGAGGACACAAGCGCCCGACGCCTCATAGAAATAGAGCTTTCCGCGACGGCGCATGTAGGACACCTCGATGCGCCGATCGGTGGCATAGAAGCGCTCGAACCCGTCGCCCAACCGCTCGATCAACTCCAGCGAGGTCACGCCGTCGGATACGCCCGCATCCAAGATCCGGCGCCGCTCGCCGGCCGGAAGTCGGGCGATCGCCTCGTGTGTGGCCTCATGGCGCCGGGGCGACGTGGAGCGCCACGTGGGCCCCTCGGTGAAGCTCGAGGCGTGCAGCGCGAAGGCCTCGCGCGTGTCCCAGCGGGCGGGATCCACGGCGCGCCGATCGGCCAGGACCAGCCCGCCCGGATTGGCGCGACGCGGCAGCCAGGCGCAGAGGCGCCCCGCCCCCGGCCCCGCGCTGAGCTTGATCGGCATGCGCATGATCGTACGACGCCTCCCGCCTCCGAGCTACGACCGTCCCGGAAACGCCTCCCGCAATCGATCGATGATTTCTGCGTCCGTCTCGGGACGAAAGCGGCCCTCTTCCAGATATCCCCACCCCTCGCGGTAGGTGTACACGCGGTTGTCCAGACGCTCCTTCCGGATGATGGTTTGCACGTTGGACACGACGACCGAGTCGTCGGGCACATCCTTGGTGACCACACAGTTGGCGCCCACGCGGACATTGCGGCCCAGCGTCACGCGCCCGATCACCTTGCAGCCGGCGCCCAGGTAACACCCGTCACCGATTACGGGCGCGCCGAGGCCTTTCGAGTCGGGCAGCGCGTTGGAGCCGACCGTCACCTGCTGGAAGATCACGCACCCGCGGCCGATGCGTGCCTCGCCGGATATGAAGATGCCGTGGATCCCGTGCGGAAAGGTGGGCGGACCGTCGAATCGGGCCGCGAGCGAGATCAGACTTCCCGAGGCGGCCATGCGCGCGTGGTTCAGGAACCGATACCATCGGCGCAGCAGCGGCGGGCGCGCGCGCAGACACTTCTCGCGCAGGGGCCAGATGCCGCCGCACAGCCGGACGATCGCCTCGAGCAAGAGCATGGCGAATGGGCCTCCCTGGCGTCCTGTTCCTCGTAGCTATCGGCGCGGTCTGCCCTGGCGATAGACCGCGTGACTATCGGCGCGGCCTTCCCTGACGACGGACCGCGTGGTTACCGGCGCGGTCTTCCCCGGCGATAGACCGCGAGGATCTTATCCCCGAGCGCCGCCAGGGAAAAGCGCTCCCGCACGTGGGTGCGGGCTCGCAGCCCCATCGCGCGGCGCGACTCGGGATCGTCCATCAGACGGCGCAGGCACGCGACCATCGCCTGCGCGTCGCCCACGGGCACGAGAAACCCGGTCTCGCCCTCCACGATCACCTCCCCGGCTCCGCCGTTGTCGGTGGACACGCAGGGCAGACCGGCCGCGCCCGCTTCCAGCAGGGCGTTGGGAAGCCCCTCCGCGCCCGTGGTCAGCACCACGATGTCGCTCGCGCGCAGGAGATCGGGCGTATCGTTGCGGTGTCCGAGCAGGCGCACCATCGAGCTCAAGTCCAGGCGCTCGATCAGGCGCTCCAGCCGGGCGCGCTCCGGACCCGCGCCGGCCAGCAGGAACAGCGCCGGAGCACCCTCCTCCCGTAGCCGGCGGGCGACGTCGAGCAGCATCGGGTGGTTCTTCTCCGGGCGCAGGTTGGCGATCATCGTGACGACGATGCGATCGCCCGGCACCTCGAACCGTGCGCGGGCGCCGGTGCGGTCGAGGCGGCTCTCGTAGGTGCTCGGATGCACGGCGTTGGGGACCACGAAGATGCGCTCGCCACCCACGCCGTAGTCACGCGCGACGGTGCGCCCGACCGGCTCGGAGTTGACGATCCAACCCGTGGTGCCCCACGACAGGACGCGGTTGATGAGCCGGAACGGCCAGGCGGGGCTCAGGATCGCGCGGTAGCCCCCGAAGATGCGGGGGACGCCCGCCCATCGGGCGGCCAGCCGCCCGTAGGTGCTGGGCGATCCCTTGAACGCATGCGCCACGTCCACCTGCTCGCGCCGCAGCACGTCGGTCAGGGCGCGCACGCGCCCCAGGCGCAGCGGACCCCGCGCGGTCACGTGCACCACCCGCACGTCCAATTCCGCGCACAGCGCCGCATAGTCGTTCCCCGGACGGCACGCGATCACCATCGCCGACTGACCGCGCTCGTTCAGGGCGGCGGCGGTGAGAACGGCCTGACGCTCGGCGCCCCCGGCCACGAGGCCGTCGACGATGATGGCCACCTTCAGGGATTCTGGGTCCGGCGAACGCGCAGAGCTCATGGGCCCCACCCCGGCGCGCGCCTAGCGCTCGCGCGCATCGTGCTCCCGAACGCCGGCGTGGTCTTCCCAGCCGGCTTTGATCTCGGCCGCTCGGCGCTCCAGATGCTCCCGGCGCGCATCGACGAAGGCCTCCAGCCGGCGGCGGCGATCGGCGTGCGCGTGGTCCCAGAAGAAGGGATGCACGAGGAGCTGCAGCCGCGCAGGCAGATCGCCTTCGAGGGCAGCCACGGCGCTGTCGCGCCAGGCCCCGCACGAGTCGGAGAAGTAGCCGATTCGCCGGGTCAGCCGCTCGTCATAGGCGTTCACGTACCGGGTCGTGGCGCGGAAGGGGTCGGCGCCGCTCACCGACGGGTTGTGCATCGAGATCGAGCGCACCGGCGTCCCCGCCAGCCGGCCCAACAGCGCGGCCTGCGCCTCCAGGACGGCCTCGGGCTCGGCGCCGGCCACCGTTTCGATCATCCCGGCATCGTAGTGCAGCCCCACCTCGTGGCCCAATGCCACCAGCCGAGCAGGCAGCGCGCAATGTTCGGGGCTCAGCAGGTTGTAGTCGTGACCGCTCATCAGCAGGAAATAGGTCGCGCGCAGTCCCCGCTCGTGCTCGAACTCCGCCATCCGCAGCGCAGCGGCGGGACACAGATCCACGTCGTGCCGCAGGATGAAGAAACGCTCCGGCCCCGCGTCGGCCGACCAATCGCAGAAGCGAAGATTCTCGCGGCCCGCGCCCACGCGCGCCAGGAGGCGCTCGTAGGTCGCGTAGTCGAACCTTCTGAGCCCGAGGGCCGTCGTTTGCTCTGACATCTCAGACATGGTCAGACTTCCCAGACATCCCCGGCCTCTCAGACATCTCAGACACCCCAGACCTCTCAGACATCGAGCCGGATCCCCAGCACGTTCTTCGAGAGACAGAACCGCCCCTCACGGGCCACCGCCTGCGCCACCTCTGCGCATACCGCCTCGGCCAGAGCAGGCCGGAAGGAGTTGTGGTTTCGCCACCAGCGCAGCACGGCCTCGGCGTCGGGGAAGGCGATCTGGTTCGACAGCCGCACGACGGTGACCTGCGCATAGGTGGCTTCGAGCGACGCGATCCGCTCGGCGCTCAGGAAGTCCTCCACCGGCGCGATGCGATGATCCGAATCCTCCGCCACGCGGTTGATGATCTCAATCATCTCCCGATTGGAGCCGGCCCCGTAGCCGCAGTGAAAGGCCCGGCCTCGTTCCGTCAGATGGGCGCGGAGCCCCTTCAAGAGCCCGGTCACGTCGCTGGCGTAGTAGATCGCGTAGGTTGACACGATGCCATCGAACGGACGCTCCGGCAACATGCCCAGGCACGCGTCCAGGTCGGCGATGACGGCCGACACGTGGGCGCCTCCCTCTTCAGCGGCGCGCCGGTTGACCTCATCGACCGCATCGGGTGACACGTCGACGCCCAGAATCGCCCCTCCCGGCAGCACGAGCGGCGCCAGCGCGAAGATCTGCTTGCCACGCCCGCACCCCAGATCGAGGATGCGCTGCCCCGGCGCCGGCTCGAGGTGCGCGATGATCCAGGCTTCCAGATCGTGGCGTGCCCCGGCTTGGTTGATCGCCTCGCGCTGCTCGAGCGCGCCCGTATCGGCGTTGAAACGATGGGTCATGACGATGCTCTCCCTGCACGATGCCGCGTCCTCTGCATACGGACCTATTCTCGGGGGGGCTGAGGAGACAGTCAAGGCGGGTGGGGAGGAAAAGGCCTCATCCGCGACCGGTGAGTCTGCCGAGCAATGCATGAACGGTGCGGGCAAGGCGCTCCTAGTGAGGATGCGATCGACCGAGGTGACCGAAAGAGTCTCAGCACGTCGTACCCCGGGCATACACGATCTCATCGCACGATCAAGATGCGCGCCGTCCTCTGCTGTCCGCTCCACGTCAGATGGCAGAAGTAGACGCCTGGCGAAACGAGTTCGCCAGCTTGAGTTGTGCCATCCCACCGGATTGTGCCTTCGCTCGTGGCAGCCTGCAGGTGGTACAGTTGGCGCATGCGGCGCCCCGCGGCGTCGTAGATGCTGAGAACTGCCGGCGAAACATCCTGACGCATTGGAATGTCGTACGAGATCCGCACGCCTCCTGTGTGCACAGAACCACGCTCGACGGTCAACTCAAGCGTTCCAGACTCCGATTGCGCTGCCCGAGGTTCACTTCGTGCGCCACAGCCGACATCCCAAGCCCCGATCATGCCGTGGCGCAGGTCCCCCCGGGCCCCACAGGGGGAGAGCCTGTGGAGTGTGAAGTCTCCGCTCTTCGCGTCGCAGAACATGGGGTCCGCCGACAGGTTGCCGTTTCCGGGGTACTGGTCCGCGATGGGTCCGGCCCAGTCCCCGCCCTGATTTCCATAGACATCGCATCGGACCAAGCTCGGCGAAATGCCCATCCCGGCCACGGCTGCCCCCGCATTCGAGAATGCGATGATGGTATTCTCGACCGATGAGCTTGTGCTGGTAAGGAAGTAGATTGCGGCACCCACCGCGCATTCGTTACCGTAGAATGTGCACTGGACCAGTGCAGCGCTACCACCTCACAAGCAGAGTCCTCCGCCAACATCCCAAGCTATGTTCTCTGCAAACGTACATTGGGAAATCATCGGCGATGATCCGACATCGCACTCAATCGCGCCACCGTTGCTGGCGTTGTTGCGAAAGAAAATGCACCTGCTAATCAACGGGGCGGATGATCCCGTGCAGACCACCGCGCCACCGAAACCCGCCAGACCGTTTCGCACCGTTACTCCTTCTAGCGTGGCGCCCGAACCAACGTCATAGAAGATGAATCCCTGATGCCACCCTCCGGCCTCCGCGCAGTCCACGATGCAGTTGGAGGGATCTCCACTGCAGGATCGAATGGTGATCTCTTTGCTCAGGTAGTCGACATCCCAGTTTCCGTCACCACCAAAGATGCCATCGGTGAGCTCGATGATGTCGCCATTCTCCGCGTGATCCACGGCCGCCTGGATTGTGGGAAAGTCGCCTCCGCCTGTGGGTGTAACAAGATATGTCTCTCCATCGGACACCGTGGCCAGGATCATTGGCGATGCCAGCAGGATCCAAAGAGCACGCATGTGTACCTCCTCAGAGTCCGAATGAACTGGATTTGACTGCTCCACTGTCAGGCTGTCTCTTGGCAGGCAGACCGTGAAGACATCGTACAAGCAGGACCCTACGGCTAACGCTCTCCTGAGCTCACTCAAGCCGAATGAAGTAGATCCCGGTTCCAACGGGCTGTCCCGATTCGTTCGTGCCGGTCCACGTCACCGTATGCCGGCCTGCGGGCACTATCCCCGCGACCAAGGTGCGAATTCCGACACCGGCGGCATCATGGACGTTCAGCGTCAAGGGCGTCACGCCGTGGGAGCCTGTATCTTGATACGATATGCAAACCAAACACGTGAAGGGGTTCGGGCCGCAAGGACCCAGGCGTAGCCAACCATGGTCGTCTGCGCCGACAGCGTTGGCCGGAAAGCCGCAGGTTCGCGCGACGCGAAGGCCCAGACCACCGTTGTAGTTCCAGGAGGCTCGCGGCTGGGCACGGTGGTATCCGGCACACCGCAAGTAGCCGGCGTTGCTGCCCCATGATCTGCCGCGCAGCGCACGGGTGCTGCCGCTCACGGGCCCGACAGGGTCGGTTGCCGGGGAGGTGCCCAAGTCACACACCCACCAATCGTTACACCACTCCCAAGTGTTACCGACGATGTCGGCGAGCCCCAGCGCTTCGGGGGCAGCAGGATAGCTGCCCACGGGAGAGGTCCAGTAGACGCAGTACGGATTTGGGAAGAAATTCGCCCGGGTGCAATCTGGAGCGTTGTTTCCCCAAGGATAGACCCGCTCGTCGTTCCACTGGGCCGCGTACTCCCATTCGGCATCGGTTGGCAGTCGATACCCTTCGGCCCCATAAGGATCACCACCGTTACACAGCCAGTTCCCCGCATGCGCGTAGGCGCGAGGGAGACCAGCCTGCATGCTCAGCCAATCGCAATACCGTGCTGCGCCGAACCACGTGACCCGCATGACCGGATGCTCTGCGGGATCGTATCCGCCCGGATAGACGGTCTGGGCGTACCACGAGGGGGACTCCCGTAGATAGAATGTCCCGCCGATGTCAAACTGGATCTCGCAGTCCTCGTCGTCCATGTCCAGGAGGACCTCGCCGCTGCCGTCCAGGTTGTCATTCACCCTGGCGGCAGTAGCCGTTACATACCCGTGGTCATACGCCTACTGCATCGAAGACTCGCATGTTGCACCTCCCGTGCCAGTGGAGGTTTCGCCACAGTCCCGTACCGAGATGCCTCTCAAGTCTAGCATGCCCATGAGTTGGACTCGAGCGAGGGCTGACATCCACCCACGGGCAGCCTCGCGAGGGCAGAAATTCGGCTCGAGGGGGGATAGGGATCCGTCGATGTCCCCTGATGCGAAGACGGCTCCAGCATCGGTTCTGCGTAGCTGCCGCGTAACGGGCAAGTCCAATTCTGGGAGCATCACGATGGCCGGGTAGGCGGCTGCGGCGCCTGTCGCACCGTTGTTCCTGCCGGCGCTTTCGTCTTGAGATCCAGCCGCACAAACGGCGAGAATGGGCGTGGCGGCTGATGTTCGGTGCGCATGTGATGCAGCGTAGTCGGGGGCAACCGACCGCTGCAGGACCAAACAGCGCTCTTGCAAAGGGCAATTGCATGTCATTCCCTATCACCTCACGCAGGCGCTTCCTGCAGGGCTCACTACTCCTGGGCATCAACGCGGCGCTGCCGTGTCGGCGGGCGCAGGCAACCGACGAGGGCTTTCCCCACCTGGCCGTTGCCAGGGGCGGAACGCCGGCAGCCAATTGCCAGGCAGCGGTCGAGGCCCTAGGCGGCTTCAGACGGTTCGTGCGGCCCGGTAGCCGTGTGGTCATCAAGCCCAATCCCACCGGCCACAGCCCGGATCCCGCATCAGCGACCTACACGCACCCCGAGATGGTCGCGGCGGCGGTGGCCGGGTGCCTGCAGGCCGGTGCCTCCCGTGTCCGCGTCCTGAGCAATGACTCCCAGCGCAGCTTCAAGGTCAGTGGCATCGGTGCGGCAGCCGAGCGCGCGGGCGCGTCATGGGCTGCTATCGAGAGCGCCACGCAATACCGAGAGATTCCCGTTTCTCGAGGCAGCCTGCTCGGGCGCGAGGCGATCGCGATCGAGGTTCTCGAGGCCGACGTATTCATCAACATGCCGATCGTCAAGCAGAGCCCAGAGGTCATCCTGACGGCGGCCATGAAGAACCTCATGGGCGTCAATTGGGATCGGATGCGCTTTCACCGCGTGGATCTCAATCGCGCCATCGCGGAGTTGACCGGCGCCGTCCGACACGATCTCACCATCGTCGACGCGAACCACGTCCTGCTGTCCAATGGTCCGTACGGACCCGGTGAGGTCGGTCGGCCCGGCCAGGTCTTCGCCACGATCAATCCGGTCACCGCCGATGCGTTCGCCGCCCGGTACCTCGATCGCCGGCCCGAGCAGATCCCACATGTCCGCATGGCCCACGAGCTAGAGCTCGGGGAGATCGACCTGGCGCGCCTGCGCATCGTGGAACTGTCGGCGAGCGGCGGGTAACTCCGCATTCACCCTCAGGCCGTGACCGGCGAGGTCTTCGCGGGGCGGTATCCGATGATCGCGATCCGCCCCGCAATCCGACGGGCGCCCTGCTTCCCGCAGTGCCACTGGTTCTGCTCGTGGCCTGCAATGAGGACAGCGCCAAGCCCGATCGCATCTCCTGCTCCGTCTCCGCCAACCCGTCGAGTGGGACCGTGCCCCTCGAGGCGGCGTTTCAGGCCACCGTGGATGGAGGAACGATGCCCCTGATCGTCGACTTCGCATCCGAAGTCACGAGCGGTACCGCTCCGCTTTCGTTCTTCTGGAACTTCGGAGATGGGAGCACCAGCAACCAGCAGAATCCCGTGTACGTCCTCACCATTCCCGGGACGTACCAGGTCTCCATGACCGCCACCGATGCGGACACTGAGCTTCTCTCCACCTTGGGGGTCACGACCGAAAGCGGCGGATCCGTAGAGAACATCCCCGAGCTCTACTGCACCTGAGAAGGATGCGGGGTCTTGCCGGACAAGGTTTAGTTCTCGTCCAGTGCGTAGCAGACGACCGAGTACGGCAGCGGCTCCCCGTCTACGGGAGCGCGGCTGTCCGGCGAGTCAATGCTCACGGCTACCGTACCGCCGCTCACGACCCCGACGGTCGTGGGCGCCATGCGCGCCTCCTTGAGCACGTAGAGCCGATGGCCGCGGATCAGGTACGCGTCGCGCTCAGGGTCGTAGTCCGCGGCCAGAGCGATGCGATCGACGAAACGACCCTCGCGATCGAAGACGTCGAAGGCGCCGACCGTCCCCGCTGGACGATCGCGCTCCCCACGGCTGCTCGCGACCCACAGCAGACCGTCCGGGCGCGCATGGAGCGCGGAAATGTCGCGTAGCACCGGATCGATGCCGCTCCGGCGGGACTTCCCTCTCCCAGAAGCCCCAGGCACCTGCCCGGCGAGTGCTTCCATTTCCTCGTCGGTTCGCCTGACGCGCTCGTAGTCCAACTCGATCACCCGCTCCAGGGTGCCATCAGGTGTAAAGACCTCGATCCGGTAGGCATCGGGACGCTCGGCCACGAAGACCCGTCCGTCGACGCCGGCGGCCCAACAGGTGGAGAAATCACTGCCGTCGCTGGCTGTGGACGTGAAGACGCCGTTCTTCCCGACGGCCTGGGTGGCCTCCTTGAACAGCGCCTGCTGGCAACCATCGAGGCCGATACTCCGCAACCGAATGATCGATCGGGGCGCCCCCCCGCCCATGATCATACATTGCGTGCAGAGGTAGACGCCTCCGGCCGCGGCTTGCACGGATTCCAGAACCTCGATGGCGTCGGCCGTCGGCGCAACGAGCTCGGGGCCAGGGTTGCCGTCGCGGCCGAGGGTCACGATCCGGGCGGGCAGGAACTGGGCTACCCCCACGCGGCCGTCGGCGAGCGCCATGCAGCTGCGGGGACGGTTGAACTCGCCCGGGCCTTCTCCCTCACGGCCCAAGGTGCCCTGGAATCTTCCGGTTGCGTCGTAGACGCGCACGGTCGTGAAGCTGGCATCCAGCAGGTAGGTATGGCCGGCTGCATCGACCGCGACATCCTTGATCTGCCCGAGGATGCCGCCGGCTTCCTCGCTGCCGTCGGTAACCCGCCACAGCTCGCGCGGCTGAATCGTCCGAATGGTCGGCGGCGGCGCGTGGCGGCCGGTGATCCGGGGCGGCTCCGCGGTGGCGACAGCGACAAGAAGGCCCAAAACGACAAGGGTCAGGAATCTCACGGCTCGCACGGCATTCCTCCTGCTTCGGGTGCAGTCCCCGTTGATCAAGAAGACGGCGGGACCGGGACGAGTGTTCGAAGAGACCTGCGTAGAAGAGTGGGAAGGCCCCCCCGGAGGCCGAAGCAGCCACCGCCGAAGTGGTTCAGACGAATGCCGGCGGTCCCGCTCAGCGCTGCAGGATCAACATTTGACGTCCGATCTCGTGGCCGCCCGTCAGGGCCCGCAGGAAGTAGACACCATCGGGCAGTGAGGCATCGATCTCCCAGCGCAACTGCCCCGAGGCCGCCACATGCTCGCCCGCCCAGAGGCATCGGCCCTCCACGCTCAGGGCTTCGAGCCGGACCGGTCCGGCCGTCGGCGCCGCGCAGCGCAGCCAGGCTTCGCCGCGCGAGGGGTTGGGAAACACGCGCAGTGCAGCGGACCGCATCGGATCCGCCTCCGGTGTCGACGCGGCAACCATGCCCAGGCCCCATAAGTAGATGTCGTCGACCGCGAGGCGCGTGCCCGTCTGCCCTGGCGCCAGGGAGCAGCGAATCGACGCCAGCCGGTCGATGTCGCCGGCACCCGTGTATATGTGGGCGCCATCGAGGAAGAGGGTCCAGGTATTCAGCGCCACGTTGACTTCGATCATCACCTGGACGGGAACACCCAGGCTATAGGTGCCCAGTACGCCGGCACCCTGGTTGGCGTAGATCGTCCCATCGGAGTTGAACTCCACGTAGTGAATCGTCGGGCAGTCGCAGTAGAGCTTGAAGCTGTCACTGCCGCCCCAGGCATCGATCAACACCTGGGCCGAAAACAGGTAGACGTCATAGGCCACCGGAAAGCCCAGTGGGTGGGCGGGATCGACGTATAGCTTGAGCTGATCGTAGCCCGCGGTGTCGTTGCCGAATGCGCAGGGCTGCTGTGACAGAGCGCCCAGCGACGCAACCACCGTCGGGTCGCCGAAGACGATCTCGGTCGGTACCTTGCGGGGCGCGAGCCCCGTGCCGAGTACCGGGGCCAGGCCGGGCTGATGCGGCGGCGAGCAGAAATCGATGTCGTAGAGCAGATCCGACCATGGCGGCAGCGTTCCGCCGTAGAGGCGAACGTTGTCCACGGCTGCCTCGGAGGTGGGATCGTGTCCTGTCAGGTTGATTCGGAACGAGGACAGTCGGCTGGCGTGAAACGCGTCGTCCACGACCAGGACGCCATCCAGCCAGATCTTCCAGTGGGGGGTCACGACGTCGAGCTCCGCGTCCACGTGAACAGGCACGCCGGCCGTGTACGTCCCGATGATCTGCTCCAGCGGCGGCCAGCCGAAGTAGGCCTCGATCTCGCCGTTGCTGTAGAAGGTGATCTTCTGCGTTCCGGGACAGTCGAAGAGCAGGACGAGGGCATCGCCCGACAGCGTCTCGGGCAACAGGTCCACCTCGAGCCGGTAGACCGGGTAGGCTGCGGGGAAGCCTCCCGGTGCGCCGGGATCCACGTAGAATTGGAGCTGATCGTAGCCCGTGGTGCCGTTGCCGAAGGCGCAGGGTTGATCGGTCATCGCTCCCATGGCCGCCACCACGGTCGGATCACCGAACCGGATCAGCGTGGGGACCTTGCGTGGCGCCGGATCGGTCTCCCCCACCACCGGCACGTTTCCCACGGTGTGGGGCGGAGATCCGAAGTCGACGTCATACAGCAGATCGAAGTCCCCGACCGCGGGCCCCGCTGCGAGGAGCACGATGACGCATCCGACCAGCGGCTTTGTGATGAACTGCATGACGACCTCCTTGCAGTGTTGTGCTGCCGCCCGCGGCGCGAAGGGGAGCAGGCGGAACTTAATGTTTTCCAAGGCGTTGCAGTTACAGGACGCCTGGGTCCGCTTGTGCCCCGAGCCACCAATGGAGCCCCGATCTGATGGACCAATGTGAGGGGTGTGCATCACAGAGAATTCTCAGCGGGGCTCGGACGAACGGACCCCCGGGCGAACCTGGTGTTCTCCTCCAGGGTCCGCCTGAAGAGCGATGTCCCGCTCCACCGTTGCGATGCTCGGGCGCAGCTCGTGGCGGGGGTCCGCCGGATGTCCGCGCCGACGATGGCCTTGGTGGTGCCCGACGCAGCTCGGGCACAGGCAGACTTTGCACGAATAGGCCAGCGATTGCCCGCGACCCCATCCGGGACACCGGATCTGCGCGAAGCCTGGGCAGCGCAGTCCGCGGTCGAGGTTGCGGCAGAACTCCCGCTCGATGAACGGCGAATAGCCCTCCCGATGGAAACGACGGGCCTGGGCCAGGATGGTCTCGAGGTGCTGGCGCACTACTTGGTGCAGCACGCTCTTCCTTGGCTCACGGCGGTGATAGCCATGGGGCAACGGGCCCAACGGCGCGCCCGGATGGCGCTCACAGGCATGGGCGGGCAGCGGGGCATCGGGAACCTCCGCGGTGGATCCGGCTATGGCCGCCTTCGGGAGGATCGCGCGCGCGACGCGATACCCCAGGACCCCAGGGCGGCAGCCAGATCGCGGCCGAGGCGCGCTGCGGACCTTGCTAACGCAAGCCCTCCACACACGGTTGTGGTTCAAGCGCAATCGGCGGCGGGCGGCGACTTCGCCTGAGGACCAGTCGACCGGCTTGAATCCGGACGGCGGATTCGCCGGCACCCGCTGCCGGCTCCAAGACCAGAGCCGAGACTCTTGGAAGACCGAGGAAGAAGCGGTATGCTCAGCGCATGGGATCGTATCTGACGCCTGAATACATCGCCACCCTGAGGCGTATGAACGGCGAACAGAAGCTGCGCACGGCCTTTCGGCTCTACTGGTTGGCCAGGAAGCTCAAAGCGGCTGCCCTACACGATCAGCACCCGGACTGGACGCCGGAACAGGTCGAGTTGAAGGTCAAGGAGATCTTCCTCCATGCCCGAACCTGAGCCTTTCCTCATCTTCACCCGGAAGCTGGAAGACCTCGGGCTTCGCTACATGGTCGCTGGCAGTATTGCCTCGATCTACTATGGAGAGCCGAGACTGACAAATGATGTGGACATTGTCCTGGTTCTCCCGTTTGAAGACGTGGAGCGGTTCTCGGCCGCCTTTCCCCTGGATGAGTTCTACTGCCCACCTAGTGAGATCCTCCGGCTGGAGCAGCAGCGTGGCGAAAGAGGGCACTTCAACTTGATCCACCATGAGACCGGCTTCAGAGCCGACATGTACCTCGCTCGGCAGGACGAGCTGCACCAGTGGGGGCTCGGCCACGTTCGGCAAGTGATCCTGGGGGCCGACTCATTCCGCCTGGCTCCGCCCGAGTATGTGATTGTTCGCAAACTGCAGTTCTACAGGGAAGGGCGGCAAGACAAGCATCTCCGAGATATCCGGCGCATGCTGGTGGGCCTCGGAGACGATTGGAACCGTGAAGATCTCTTGAGAATCGTCGGCCGATACGGTTTGACCGAGGAGTGGCGGAAGGCCGAGAGCCACTCGGACTGAGCGCAAGGACGTAATGCGGGCATAGCGTCCGTGAAGTCAGACGAGGCTGGGTGCCCTCGTCGGCGTCTTAGGGCGGATAGTATCTTCGATCATGAGATCCTCGCGATTCGACAAACAGTTCTCACGCTGCCTGAGCTAAGAACCGTGGGAAGTTGACTTGCCGGACCTGGATGGCAGTGGCCATGACGCGCCGCCCGAATCGTGTGGTCCGCCACTTGCGTGTGCGGGGGACCTTGGGAGAAGGCTGTTGGCACGTGGATTTTGATGGCGGGCACGCTGAGGAGGGACGATGGCCCAGGTACTGATCCGTCTGGATACGCGAGTCTTCCGGGCCCACAGGGATCGACGGGGGGCGGACCGCCACAGGCATTCTCACCCGGCATGATCGTCGGTGCGGCGGTTTGCAACTGGGTCTGCGCAGCGGTAGACGGCGGCGCAGGCAAGCGAGCTTGAGCGCACGCGGTTAGTGAAGCAGCCGTGATCCGGCACCATGTGCTCATAGGTCGCTGGGATGGCGCACCGCGCTCTGCTCGCGCGAACATCTTGCCGGCTGCTTTCCCCATCTGATATAGTTTCAGGAGGTTGCCGCCCAACGCGCGCCCTCGGCGGCCATTTGCGAACACTCGCCCTGGAGAGCAGAGAGCAGCTTCGACGACACCACAATTCCCGAGTCAACGGAGGATGTCATCATGAGAACGACTCTGCTGGCCCTGATCGCCTTGATCCTGGGCGCGAGCGTGGCCCAGGCGGATCCCTCGAATCTCGCATACGGCACGCTGTTCGCGCATCACGTGCCCGAGCTGCCCTACTCTTCGGACCCACCGCCGGGCACCGGCGACTGGTGCCAGGAATACGAGCTGTACGCGGTGTACGCTACGCAGGACGTGAACGCGCGCATCGATGTCACCGGATACGCCCCCGTCGTCTGGTATGTCCTCGCCGCGTGGTATGGTGAGGACAAGGAATGGTGCGGCACCGAGTTCGGCCTCGGTGACTTCTACGGCCCTGCCTTCTCCTTCGCGGAAGCGTTTCCTTGCTTCCCCGATGAAGGACTCGAGATCCCCACGGCCAACTGGCCTGGTCCCCTCGAGGGCACCGCGTTCGTGACCACGACGCAGTCCTGGTTCGGCAACTGGGTCCCGGTCTACTTCTTCGGCGGCTACGCGTATGACTACTATGGTGCTCAGGTGATACCCATCGCCGAGGATCCACCCACGGGCTTCGTCGGATTCGGCAACTGTATGGCTCCGCCTCAGCAGTTCGATGTCGCTCCCGGGCAGCTCGGTAAACTCGGCATCAACACCGATGGGTACGTGCCCGGGATGATTCTTCCCCCCATTCCGGAGGCTTGTTGCTTCCCCGACGGTCATTGCGAGTTGCTCGGTGAAGTGGATTGCATCGATTCCGGTGGCGTCTTCTATGGCGGCCCCTGCGATCCGAATCCCTGCCCTCAGCCTGAGGGTGCTTGCTGCGTGATCGGTAATTGCTCGATCCTGACGCAAGAGGAGTGTGCGCTGGTCGGTGGTGAGTGGCTCGGCATGGGCACTAGCTGCGATCCGAATCCCTGCCCGGCGGTTTGCTGCATCGATGCGACGACGCAGTACCATACTTGCATCATCACGCTTGAAGATGAATGCGCTGCGCAGGGAGGCTACTGGCACCCCGAAGAAGGTAGCTGCGATCCGAACCCCTGCACGATCTACACGGCCTCACAGCCGACGAGCTGGGGCGAGATCAGGAACATGTACCAGTAGCCCAGGCGAATGTACCCGCGGACCCGACTTATGACTTCTGGGCCCGACGGGACGGACGACTGGAGCCGATTGCTGCCGACGGGAGTCTATTGCTGCCGAATGTGCCCCGGGTTCCGAAGCCAGCGGGTGACGGGTGCCGCAGGGGACCCTGGCAGCGGCGCTGAGTGTGCGAAGAGGGTACTGGAAAGCTTAGAAGTCTGCCGTTGTGCAAATCTCTCAGTCCAGGACCACAATCCGAATCGCCTGGCGGTCAGGAGCCGCGGGACTGTACATGAAGTACGTACCTGCAGACACCCTGCGGCCATGGTTGTCGCGGCCATCCCAGAGGGCCGTACCCATCCTCGGATCGCGACTCGCTGTGCTCAACCGGTGGAGAATGCGTCCTGATGCGTCCGCCACCCAGATGCCGCCCGGGTCGTGTCGGGAAGAGGATAGGTAGATGTTTGTGTGACTAACCATGGGGTTTGGACTTGCGTGCCGGGGACCGAGTGCACTGGGCCCGCTGGATCCTCTCCATTCCCTGGGGATGTCCGGAGCGAAACCAGGTCCTGACGGACGTATCCCTGCCCGGTCCACGGGCAAGTCTCCAGCACATGTCCATCCGCACTCTGGACATAAATCTTGTTGAATCCATCCAGCTCGATATCCCCGATCGCCAGCGAATAGCACCCCTGAGGGGAGATGTCGATGAGGTATTGCTCCCACTGATGGCCTGCGGCCAGAGGTGCGGTGGTGAGAATGAAAAGAATCGGAACGATCACGGAGAAAAGACGAGCAGGCGCCAATTGTATCGGTGAGGAACGCGCACGCTGGGGCGCCACAGAGTGCATGTACGAACGGTGATGGGATCGGGGGGGACAACGTCATGGTCGCATACGTCCAGGAGGTGGGCCTCTGAGGGCTTGATGACATGAACTGTGATCCAGTGCTCGGATTCAAACGCAGAGCTCACCAGCGCTCCAATGGCGGCGTCGCCAGACAACCCCGACCGGTGGACGGGCGGCGCCACGAGACACCCCCGCCCGGCGGACCAGCGGCTCCCGGTGACAGTCCCACCCGCCGGACGGGAGCTACGACCGCAGCAGCCCGATGCGCTGCGCCCAGAGCTTCCAGGCGATGAAGGCCCAGATCCACCGCGCGTAGTCGGCCCGGCCGGCCAGATGGTCCGCGATCATCCGCTGTGCGATCGGCCTGTCGATGACGCCCAGCGTCCAGTCCCACGACTCGGTGAGCTGCTCCTGCACCCAGGGCTTCAGCTCGCCGCGAAACCACGGCGCCAACGGGATGCCGAAACCGCTCTTGGGCCGGTCCCAGAGCACCGGGGGCACGTGCTTGGCCAGCACCCTGCGCAGGAGATACTTCCCGCGTCCGCCCCGCTCTTTGTAACGGTGGGGCAGCCGCGCCGCGAACTCAACCAGGCGATGATCGAGCAGCGGCACGCGCACCTCGAGACTCACCCCCATGCTGGCCCGATCGACCTTGGTGAGCAGATCGTCGGGGAGAAAGAGCAGCAGGTCGGCGGCCGTGACCGCCTTGCGCCAGGATGCCGCGCCCAGAGCCTCGTGCGCCGCGCGCGCGGCGCGGTCGCCGACCAGGCCATCGGCCGGCAGGGGCGCGAGCCCGGCGATGCGCGTGCCCACCAGCCGGGCGTAAAACTCGCCCACGTCCGCGCTCGACAGGAGCTCCCCGTGGCGCCGCGTGCGCTCGGACGGGCTGCGGCGCATCAACGCAACGATCATCGCGCGCAGCGGCGCGGGCATACGCCGGAAGCGGACGTAGTGGCGCGCGCGCGCATGGCGCCCGTAGCCGAAGAAGAGCTCGTCACCCCCATCACCGCTGAGCGCCACGGTGACGTGCCGGCGGGTCATCTCCGCCAGGATCGTGGTCGGGATGCACGAGCTGTCGGCGAAGGGCTCGTCGTAGCGCGACGCCGCGCGCATCATCGCCGCCTCTAGCCCCTTGGGCGAGACGATCAGCTCGTGGTGCTCAGTCCCCAGGTGCTCGGCCACCGCCTTGGCGTGGGGCGCCTCGTTCCACGACGGCACCGTGAACCCGATCGTGAAGGTGCGCACCTTCTCGGCCGAGGCCTGTCGCATCAGCGCGACCACCAGGCTCGAATCGATGCCGCCGCTCAGGAAGGCGCCCAGCGGCACGTCGCTGATCATCTGCCGCGCGACCGCATCGGCGAGGAGCTCCTCGCACCGGCCGGCAAGCTCCTCTTCGCTCGCCTGGAGCTCGGGCGCACCATAGGATTCCAGGGGCTTCCAGTAGGACCACGTGCGCAGCTCCCGGGAGGCGATCCCGTAGCGCGCCGCGTGGCCGGGCGGCAGCTTCGTGTAGTTCACCAGCGGGGTGATGTCGGCGGGCAGATATCCGAACGCCAGATACTCGGCCACCGCCTCGGCGCGGATCCGCGGGGGCGCGAGCTCGAGCGTCGTGAGGGCGGTCAGCTCGGAGGCGAAGGCGAAGCGGCTTCCGTCGTGGTACAGGTAGAGCGGCTTGATGCCCACCCGGTCGCGCGCGAGGAAGACCGCCCCCTGGCCCGCATCGTAGATCGCGAAGGCGAACATCCCGTTGAGATGCTCCACGCAGGAGGGGCCCCATTCCTCGTAGGCGGCCAGCAGCACCTCGGTGTCGCACTGGGATGCGAACCGATGACCGCGCTTCTCAAGGTCGGCGCGCAGCTCGCGGAAGTTGTAGATCTCGCCGTTGTAGACGATGTGTGCATCGCCGCGGGCGCCGGTCATCGGCTGGCGGCCGGCCGGACTCGGGTCGAGGATCGCCAGGCGCCGGTGGCCCAGCAGGACGTGGGTGTCGCCGGCGAGCGCTTCGTGGAAGCGGCCGGCATCATCCGGGCCCCGGTGGGTGAGCCGGTCGCGCGCCCGCTCGAAGCGCTCGGCGGGAATCTCGGGGGAGCCGACGTAGCCCACGAATCCGCACATGCGCGCCTCGCTCTACGCCACCACATCCATGGACCGATCCAGGATGTGGGAGATGATCTGGCGGAACTTCCCGTTGGGCGCGCGCTCGATCTCCTCGACGTACTCGAGGCCGATCCGGATCACCTCGCCCAGATAGGCGCGCAGGTCGGCGCGCAGGCTCTCCTCGTCCTCGCGCCCAAACCCCGCTCCGCGCACGATGCGCACGCGCACCCGGTCGGGCTCATCCTGCACGAGCTGGGCCTCTTCGATGCGGTGGCTGTGCTTGAACAGAAAATCCAGCCTCCCCAGTCGCCGCCCGTCGGGCGTGACGATGTAGGACTCGATCCGGCCGTCGATCGCCTTCACGCACGGGCTCTGGCGCCCGCACGGGCAGGGCTCTTCGTCGATCGTCGCCACGTCGCCGATGTCGTAACGCACCAGCGGCATGGCCGGATTGTGCAGCCCCGTGCAGACGATCCTGCGCTCGCCCGACGGGGCGCCTTCGATCGGCAGGAGCTCGACGACGCCGAACTCCATGTCCACGTGGTAGCGGTGGTGCTCGCACTCGCTGATGTTGGCGCACTGCTCGGTGGCCCCGTACTGGTCCGACACGGTCGTCTGCAGCGCCTCGGTCAGCGCCCGCCGCTGGTGCGGCAGGAGGGTCTCGGAGCCCGTGAAGGTGAGCGGGGGCGGGAAGGCGAGCCGCTCGCCGGTGGCCAGCAGGTGCGCCGCGAGCAAGTAGAGGCCCGAGGGGTAGCCGCTGTAGTAGCCCACCCGCCGCGTCTGCAGGTATTCCACCAGCGCCGGCATATTGGCGCGCGTCATGTGATGGATCGAGACGTAGGTCTGGCGCATGGGCCGATTGGTGCGCCAGATGGGCGGCGTCATCTGCACCAGCGGCACCACGCTCTTGCCGCCGAAGACGATGAAGGGATCCTCCAGACGCGCCCCGAAGCGTCCGCGGTGGCGCCACCAGACCGCCCACTGCCACGCCTGGGTCTCCACATCGAACACCAGCTCGAGCGCGGTGCCGGTGGTGCCGCCGGTGTGGCCGTAGCGGCGCCGGCGACGCGGCCAGCCGGCTGAGAGCAAGTCCCTCGACCTGCGCCGGATGGTCTGCTTGTCGAGCAGGGGCAGCTTGGGCAGGTCGGCGACGGTGCGGATGTCCTGGGGCTTCAGTCCGCGCGCGTCCATCACCTCGCGGTAGTAGGGCACCGTCTGGTAGGCGTGGCGGATCACGCGCGCCAGATGCTCATCCTGATAGGCCAGCAGCCGCTCGCGTGGCCACCACTGGGATTCCTCGAGAAAGGCGCGCGCCTCGCGGAACGCGCGGCCGTGTCGCTCGCGGCGCATCCGCAGCCCGGCGGCCGAGCAGGCCGCGTTCTGCGCCCAGATCGGCAGCGCGGCGTAGATGCGCATCCAGCGGGGCTCTGCCATGGCCGCCCCCTAGGATCGGCCCGCGGCCGCCGCGCCGGCGGAACGACGGCGAAAGACCTTGGCGTAGAGTCGTCGGAAGAAGGCGTTCTCGCGGGCGGTATCCGGCGCGCCGTTCTCGCCGGCCGGCCGGTGATGCAAGAGGCCCACCACGACCGCGGTGTAGAAGATGGTGGGCGCGATCTGCCATACGAAGGTGCCCAGCGCGCACAGGCTGACGCAGAGCAGGCTGCTGAGAAGGGCCATCCGGTAGGCGCTCGCCTCGCCTCGCCACGCGCGCTTGAACGAGTAGTTGCGCCGGAAGATCCGCAACAGAATCCCCAGCATCAGGAAGAGCCCCACGGCGCCGTATTCGTAGAGCACCTGCACGTACTCGTTGTGGGCGTGGTGGAAATCCTGCCACGCGCGCTCGCGGAAGAACGCCTCGTGTTTCTGATGGAAGACGTAGCGGAACGACCCCGGGCCCAGGCCGGTCAACGCGAAGCTGTTGTCCTTCTCCGGATCCACGGGCGAGCGCCAGTCTTCGATGACCAGCGCCCAGGCGTCGAAGCGGCCGCTGTCGTTGATCTCGCGCCGGACGCGCTCGTTGGTCTGGTAGCCGACCAGTGCGGCGATGGCGATCACCACCGCGACGCCGGCCGCGATCAGGAAGGCGCGCTTGCCGCGGCTCGCGACGTAGAAGAGCACGCCCACCACCGCGGCCCCGGCCGCCACGGCGCTCTGGCACGCCAGCAGCGCCGCGCCCATCACGACCACCTTCCACCAGCTACGCATCGCGAGGGCCAGCGGAATCAGCATGGCGATGAAGGGCGCCACGATCGTGCGGTTGCCCATCGTGCCGCCGATGCGGTTGATCGGGAAGTAGTCGGTCTTCTGGTCGCAGAACTGATCGATGTACCCGTACTGCAGCAGCACGTAGCCGGCCATCAGGAGCCCCGCCCACGTGGCCACGGTGAAGAGGCGCCAGCGGTCCTTCTCCTCCCACGTGGCGCCGGCCACCGCGACGATGAGCAGAGCGAAGACGAGCATGGTGAAGGCGGGTTGCCAGCTCCACAGGTTGGGCACCTTGGGCGTGATCAGGGTGGGCGCGAAGCGAATGGAGACCAGCACGTAGCCCACGAAGACCAGGATCCACGGGTTGCGGAAGGGTTTGAGCTTGCCCTGGTAGATCGCGGTCAGCCCTGTCGCCAGCGCCACCGCCAAGGCGAGGGCCATCTTGGGCTCGCGCGTGCCGTAGCCGGGCACGAGCAAGAACGGGATCGTCGCCAAGCCGAAGAGAATGAGTGCTTGGATCAGCATCACGAGGCTCCCGTCCTTGGGTTGCGGCCGCCTGAGTCTTGTATCCCCGGGGGTGGCGCGAGTCAAGGATGGCGGCCGCAGGCAGTGGGTGCCCGCAGGGCCGATGGTCGGCCACCAACGCGGCGCTGCACCGCGCGCTGCACAAGGTCGGGCCGCTGGGCGGACCGTGAGAGTCAGGCATCCCCGCGCCGCACGGGGCCGCGCATGCGTTTCGTCTCGGCCCGTTGGCGCTTCTGCTCCAACCGCTTCTGCTTCGAGGCCGCGGTCGGCTTCGTCTTGCGCCGGCGCTTGGGCTTCTCGCTCGCCCGCCGGATGAGCGCCACCAGGCGCGCCACGGCGTCCTCGCGGTTCTTCTCCTGGGTCCGGTACCGCTTCGCCTCGATGACCAGCCACCCCTCCTTCGTCATCCGGCGGCCGGCCAGCTTGACGAGCCGCGCCCGGACATCCTCGCGCAGAGACGGTGAGGATTGGGCGTCGAAGCGCAGTTGGACCGCCGTGGCGACCTTGTTCACGTTCTGGCCGCCGGGCCCGGAGCCGTGGATGAATTCCAGCTCGATCTCGTTCTCGTCGAGCTGGATCTGTGGGGTGATCTGGATCATGGAGCATGTTCTACCGCATGCGGCTTGTGGCGACCAGTGGTCAGATGGGCGGGGATCGAGGTAGAGCGCGGCGTGGTGCGCACCCTGGCCGTCGCGATGGGTCGTCGCGATGGGCCGTCGCGATGGGCCGTCGCCCGAGGGCCGTAGACCCTCTAACCAGTTGGCACCAACTGCCCCACTGGACATTACAACCATCGACATAATGAGCACTTATGGGGGCTGATCGCCTTCCGGCCGCCAGCTTCCGCCCCCATGAACGCGCCTTGGATTGAACCAATTCGGTGTTGCATCGGAGTTCTACTATGACCCATAATAGTTCATAGTGACCTTGCGCCCCAATCGCGCGCGCCCGTTGAGCTCGAGTCTCCCCGAACGCGCCGTTCGGCGAGAGCGGGAGGATGGACCGTCACAGCCCATCGGCCCGCACCCGCTTAGCCGGGTCCGTCCGCGGCAACGCATCCTGAGCGCGCCAAGGAGGTGAACCATGCGAACGCGTGACCTCGTTCCTCGGCTCGTGATGATCCTGGGGCTGGCGCTGACGACGGGCCTCGCCTCGCTTCTGACCGGCCCTGCTCGCGCCTACACCCCCGACTGCATCGGCCACAGGCTGCTCGATCCCGGAGGCGGCGAGCCCGATGTCGTGGCGCCCGGATCCAACGCGACCCCCACGCGCGCCGACACCGTTTGGTTCGGCGGCGACGACGGGCTGGGCGTGGCCGTCGAGGGCGGGGTGTGGGACTTCGAAACGCCGGGCTCGAACGGTGTGCAGGGCTGGATCTCGGAGGATCTCACCGAGAACCCGGGCGTCTACTTCGGCTGGGTGGAGCCCGACAGCTTCGGCGCCCACGGTGACCCCTGCGTCCCGATGATCTCCGGAAGCGTGGGCATGCTCTGGTGCGGCATCCACGAGGACGAGGCCGACCGGCGCGACTTCGTGGCCGGCATGGGCTACCAGAACGCCATGTGCCAGTGGGCCGTCTCGCCGTCGCTGGCGATCGATCCCCTATTGGACGCCATTGATCTGAGCTTCACCTACTTCAACCATACCGAGCCCGCCTACGACTACACCCACATCGAGGTGCTCTGCTACGACGCGCTCGGTGAGCTGCTGGAGGTCTACCCCCTGGATGCGCTCGACGGGGTGATCGGCAGCCACGACGCTCCGGCCGTCTACGGCATCACCGGGCCCGAGATTGCGGCCGAGACCCTGGATCCGGCCACGACCGCCATCGCGCTGCGCTTCGTCATGAAGTCCGACGGCGGCTGGTCGGACGAGGACGGCCTCTGGGAGACGCCCTGCGGTCCCTTCGGCGTCGATGACCTCGAGATCACGATCGGCGCCTCGGTGCACAGCTACGACTTCGACGACGGCCCGCAAGGGTGGACCTTCGACCGTTGCCCCGGCCAGGGCGCCTACATGGCGGTCCACGAGGAGTTGGTCTGGTACGACTGGCTGGTGCAGGCCGGCGTGGCCTGCGAGTGCCGGTTGTCGGGAGGCGCGCTCGGCTTCGTCGACACGGAGGGCAGTCCGTACTCACCGCCCGGCCTCGTGCCCGGACAGAAGGAAGCTGCCGGCACGGGCGTGGTCACGCACGGAACGTTGCCGCCCCTCCAGTGGAACACCACCGTCGTGGTATACGACGCGTTCACGCACTTGCCCCAGAGCACCGGGGCCCACTATCGACCGGGTTGGCGGGTCTATCCCTACACCACCGAGACCAATCCTGTGCCGCACTGGTCGTCCCGTCATGGGATGAACACCTGGTACTACACGTCCAGCCCGTACTGCCAGCGCGCGCGCACAAACCTTTCCCAGATGGACGACGATCCGCTGCCGGTGGAGTGGGACTCGATGCGGTTCGTCTACGAGGTCTACTGTAGCTGCGACGCGTTCAGCACGCCGCCGTCGGTCTGCACGGAGGAGGGCGCCACCTTCGGCTCACCGATCCTCGACAACGTGCGCATCGGACTCACCCACGTGGCCGACGCGCCGCCGATCGGCTGGGTGGACGGCGGGTCGTTCGCGGATGGCTTCGGGCAACTCTATCCCACGTACCTCGACCCGAGCGACCGCTGCAACGCGAACATCAACTTCCCGCACGGCTACGAGCCCGGAAACATCTGCATGGGCGACAGCTCGGTCGTCGGTGGGCCGCTCGTTCAGTCGGAGGCCGGCCGCTGGCTCTGCGAGCTCTGCTTCCAGGTCACGCGCAAGGGCGCGCGGCAGGACTGGATTCCCGAGTACCACGAGTGGAAGGCCCGGCTGGGTCAGGATCCGGAGGAAGGGTACGTGTGCGCGCTCATGGACTCCCTGCAGACCTACGGCATGGTCTGGAAGCACAAGTTCGCCACCTACTTCCACGAGGAGGATCCGCGCTTCGACCCCGGGGCGCCTGACTACAGCGAGGCGCAGGAGATCGTGCCCGACCTGGTCTTCACGCCCGGCACGCGCATCGAGTACTACTACCGGAGCTTCTGGTACAACGGCGGCGCGCCGCCAACCGAATACTTCATGTTCCCCGTGATGGAATTCGAGCTGCTACCGACGATGACGTCCGTGCCCGGGTCACCGTTCGAGGTGCAGTGGCCGTGTGTGCTCTGCATCGACTCCTACAACCGGGGGGCCGATGCGGCCATCGGCGCGACCTTGGGTGCCCTCGGCCTGGCCTATGACCAGTACGACAACATCGGGTCGGCAGGGTGCTGGAATTCGCCCATCGCACGCACCCACGGCGGGACGTTTGGCTGCAATGTGGGCGGTTACGGAAACAACGGCTGGACGACCGAGCAGATGCTCGGCTACCGGGTTGTCTTCCTGTGCACGGGCACCATGGGCATCGGCAACATGGAGGACGAGGACTTCGACATGTTCGCCGACTGGCTCACGCGCACCGACTGCGGCCTCGCCGACATCCGGCGGGCGTTCATCTTTGACGGCGACGGTGTCGGCGGATTGCTGGCCGACCCCGTTCAGGGCAAGGCTATCGCGATGTCTCATGATCTGCTGGGTCTAGAATTCGTCGACGTGAACTACCGCGACTTCAACAGCGATGATGCCTACTGCGTCTATCTCGAGCCGGCCACCGAGGCGGTGTTCTCGCCTACATCGCCCGGTATCGCCCTCTTCGGCAACGGGTGTCCCCAGGAGTTCGACTACGACGTGCTCGGCGTGCGCTCCGGAGTCGAGGGCGCGGTTGGCAACCTGCGCTACTACAGCTACCAGGGCACCGGCACGAACACCTACGTCGACTACGCGCAGGTGGTGCGCGCCAACATCCAACCCGGCGTCGCCAACATGATGACAGTCGTGGGTGGCTTCAGCCTGCACCACCTGAGCGCGCGCGGCTGCGGCGGCCTCGACTGCGGCAACGACAGTAGCTGCGTCGTCACCGGCGCGCTGGCCCTGTACGGCCCCCTGCTCGACTGGATGCAGGACCCGGGCGACCCGTTCGGGCAGTGGCGCTACCCATGCGTCGACACCGGCGTAGAAGGGGAGCCGGAAACGCATCTGAGCGGTCCGGGCACGCACCTCTATGCCGCGCGGCCCAACCCGTTCCACCGCAGCGCGGCGATCCGTTTCCGGCTGGCTCGGGCGCAGCGCGTGCAGCTCGACCTCTACGACGTCGGCGGGCGACGCGTGCGCACGCTCCTGGACGGCCCGCGCGAGGCCGGGGAGCACAACTTGACCTGGGATGGAACCGACGACGAGGGCCGCCGGCTGGGCGCCGGTATCTTCTGGATGCAGATGCGCACGGGCGAGGGGTATATCTCCAGCCGGAAGATGCTGTTGATGCGGTAGGCGCGGGCGGTGCGTGCGGCTCGCTCCGCGCGGATGCACCTCGCGCTCCGGGCGCCGCTGACTCAACGCAGATGCACCACGCGCTCCGGGCGCCGCTGACTCAACGCAGATGCACCACGCGCTCCGGGCGCCGCTGGCTCAACGCAGATGCACCACGCGCCAGTCCCGGGTCTGCGTCCCGCGATCGAGCCGCACGTAGTAGAGCCCCGAGGCCACACGCTGCCCGCGCTCGTCGCGCCCGTCCCACAGCAGCCGGTAGCTGCCCGCGCCGAAGGTGCGATCGGCCAGGCGGCGTACCTGCCGGCCTGAAACGTCCAGCACGCTCAGGCGCACCGGCGAGGCGGCCGGCAGCTCCAGCTGCAGGAAGAGCTGCTCGGCGAAGGGATTCGGCCAGACGGTCCCCGACGCGATCCGCACGTCCGCCTGCGCGGCCGACCCGTCGCGCACGACCAGGTCGTCGATGTAGAACCCTTCGCCGTTCTCGCTGGCGTCGCTCACGAAACGCAGCCGCAGGCGGATCGGGGTGGCGGGCGCGAAGTTTAGGGGATAGACCATCTCGGCCCAGTCGCCCTCGATGTTGAGCGTGCCCGGAGCGCCGGTGCCCTGGAGGGTGTGCCCGCCCAGCGCCCCGCCGCTGCCCAGATAGTCGAGCGTGTGCCAGTCGGGCTCGGGCGTGAAGGGCTCGGCGGCCACTTGTACATAGACACCGTCGGTGCCGTAGGTGGCCACATCGTAGGTGCGCCAGAAGCGCAGCTCTGCCTGCGAGGGGCAGGCGAAGGTGGGCGACTCCAGGATCGCGTCCAGATTGTTGCCGTAGGTCCCGGTCGCCGGGTCGGCGCAGCGCCAGCTCGCTTGCCCCGAGCGCGCCTTGGACGTATCGATGTGCCAGGGCTCGTCTACCGTCTCCCACGACCCCGCGCCTGGGTGGCCGGCGCTTTCGGCATCCTCGGCGAAACCGGCCCCACCGAGAACCAGGGTCAGCGGCACGTTCCAGAGGCGATCGTCCGCGGCCAGCTCCAGATCCAGCTCGGCAGCGTGATTGGGCATCGGGCAGAGGCCCGAGATGCGCGCGATCAACGCGTCGCCCAGGTGCTCGCTCTTGCCGGACGCCAGGGCATTCCTGAGGGAGGCCGCCCCGTCGGTGACGGTCACGTAGGGATCCGCCGAGACGAGCGTCGCCGCGACGGGCGGCAGGGTCCCGTTGCCACGGTTGTGGAGCTCGATCTCCAGCATCGCCGTCTCACCCGGATCGATCACGCCGTCCCCGTCACCGGCGATCTCGACCAGGCGGCAGCTCGTTACCCGTGGGTCCGCATCCACGACGCGCAGGCCGGCGGTCTCGCTCCACTCGCGGCCACCTGCCGCCGTCAGGGTCAGATCGAGCGTGATACCGTCTCCGGGCGCGCAAGCCGAATCCACCGTGACCGCGAACAGCCCGGTTGCACCCGTGGTGGGCCCGGGATCCAGACGCGGCCACTCGGCGTGATCGAGCACCGCCGTCGCAGCCTCGGTACGCGGCGTCAGGACGGCCTGCACCTCCTCGGCGGCCGTTTCGCCCTGGTTGACCAGCGTGACGCGCAGCTCGATCGTCTCGCCCGCGTTGACCTCGCCATCACCGTTGCCGCGGCTCGAGCCCTCGTTGTCGTCGTCGATCCGAATCTCGTCCACGACGAGCTGAGGCTCGCCCGCCGGCGCGATGGGCAGCGCGATCTCGGCCGCGATGTGATTGGGCGCCGTTGCCGTCAGCGTGGCGGTGGTCGCGCTCGCGGCCTGGAGCTCGAACTGCAGCCGCCCGGACGCGTCGGTCCACCCCACCATGAGCGGCACCTGTGCTCCGCTCAGGCAGACGCGCGCGCCGGCGACCGGTTGATCGCCGCCGGTGACGACCACGCCGAACTCCGCGGCGCCGGTCGGAACGCGCTCGGGCGCGTGGATCTGCAACAACACCGGCTGGCGCGTATAGACCGGTTGCTCGGGATCGCCGAGCAGATTCACGCAGTACTGATGCCACCGGTAGACGTTCTGCTCGCGCGCGTAGGCGATCAGGTCCGCCTTCGCCTCGGCCAGCGCTACGCCGAGCTGCGTGATGCCGCCCAGGATCAGGTTCTCGTGGAAGCCGCGCATCAGGATCTCGGAGTAGCCGAAGCCGGGGTTCCCGGGCGAGGCCCACCCAAAGCGCGTGTTGCCGATCGCCGCGAAGGCGCCGCCGCTCGTGTTGCGCAGCAGCTCGCCCAAGACCGCCGGGCGGGTGTCGAACGCGGCGGCGAAGCAGCCTACCGAGTAGAAGAGGAACGTCCGCGGGCCGTTGGTCAGGTCGCCCGCGTCGAACGCGTTGAACGTCCCGTCGCCCACCGACATGCCGCTTGCGCCCGCATGCCCGCAATGCAGCGCGAGATGGGGTCCCTCGTTCAGCGCCGCGACCACCGACTCGCGGCTCTCGTTGCCGCGGGATTCGTACAGCTTGGTGATGGGATCGTAGTCGGGTCTGAAGATGAGCTCGTCGATCCGGTCCAGTCCGACGCCGTCGTCGGTGTAGGGATCCGAGAAGCTGATCTCGCCCATCATCAGCACGCGCATCTGGTAATCGGTCGGAGGCATGCGCTCGTAGGTGAGCACCTTCTCCACCCAGGCGGCGGCCTGCTCGAAGGTGTAGGTGGTCACGCGGCCCACGTAGAGGTCGGGGTAGAGGTCGACCTCGTCCTCCACTTCGCCGTAGGTCGTGTCCTGGTCTGCGTTCCAGTCGCCATCCAGATCGGCGAAGTAGAGGTCGGCCGGAATGAGATTGGCCAGCGGCGAGCTGACCTCGCAGTCCATGGCGAAGGCGTGCCGGAACCCGACCTCGTGCGGGGGGCCGGCCAGCAGCGCGTAGGCCGCGCCGCGCTCCTCGTAGGCGGTGCGCAGGTAGGCACGCACCCGGGCGGCCAGGTCCTCACCCGGCCAGCCGGCCTCGATCGCATCCACGGTCGCCACCTGGGCGGGCACGCCCTTCTGGGACTTCCAGGCGGCCAGCGCCTCGAAGGCCGGCGCCAACGCGGGCGTGGTGATGATGATGTACTCGGCGCGGTTTGCGTCGAGGACCCTCGCCCAACCGGATGCGCGACCGTGCGGCGTCGATGACAGCGCTGTCGAGCCGGAGGGCCACGCAGGTGAGAGCGCCGGGGCGCCCGGGTTCGTCTGCGGATGCTCGCGCGGCGGCAGGAGCCTTGCGCCGGCTGCGGCCGGCGCGAAGCGATAGCGCACCTCGAGCACCATGCGCGTGTGGATCTGCAGCAGGCCGCGTTGCGGCAGGAAGCGCAGCGGATGGAGCCTCACGATCGCGTAGGGCCTTCCGGCCCCGTGCGAGGTGCCTTGCAGCGTGGCAGGCTCGGCGGGAAACGGCTCGGGCGAGGCGTAGATGCGCTCGTCGCGCGGCATCGCCTGCGCCGAACCGGCGGCCGGCGGCTCGTGACCCGGAATGGCCGGCGGACTCAAGGGCGCCACATCCCCCACCTCCAGCGTCGTTGTCTCGAGGGTCGAGATGCGCAGGCCCGTGGCCACCGCGCCCGCGGGCAACGGCACGGATCGGGTCCACGTGGGCACGGCGGGCTCCCCCGCGCGGGTGCCGATCACGCCTCCGCGAAGATGGATGGTGACCCCGTCGGGCGTGCGGGTGATCGTCACGTCGGCCGGATCGAGTGCGATCTCGAGCGGATCGGTGAACAGCGCGGGGTCATCGGCCGGCGCGGCCGCCGGCGCGGCCGCCTGCGCGCCGACCATGAGGCCGACCGCAATCAGCGTCATGCAAACGAACAGCAAGAAACGACGCGCTCTCAGCCGAGAGAACGCTGAAGCTAGGGTTTCAGAAGTCTTGTGGATCGAGGTTCGCATCACATCATCTCGTATGCGCTGGTGGGGGATCTGTCGGGGCCGGGATCCGGCCACCTCACCGTAGATCGGCACGTCGGCGCGGCCTTTCCATGCCGTCTATGACGATTACGCCTTTTTCGGCCTCGGGGTCCCGCGGTTCGCCACGTCCTCCCGAACATGGCCGAATTCAACCCTCAGCATAGCCGCTCCCGCGAGACCTCACCAGCCGGCCGCCTTCAAAGCGAATGCGGCCGCGATTGCCCGCGCGCCGTGCGCGGTGCCCCACCGCCACCCGATGGCACCGGCAACACCCCGGCGTCACGGCTCGCGCGCCTGGCCGCCCCCCATCGGCGGGCTCACCTCGCGCAGGTACCGGAAGAGCGCCCGGGACGCGCGCGTGCGGGCTGGTCCCTCGTCCGCCTTGCGGGCGTTGCGCACGAGTCGGCGAAGTCGCTGGCGGTCGGCGGTCGGGCTGCGGCTCGCGATCTCCTCGATCAGATCGTCGTCCCCGTCCAGCAGGCGATCGCGCCAGCGCTCGACTCGGTGCTCGGTCGCCACGTCCATCGCGTGGCTTTGGTCCAGATTCTCGAAGGCCTCCTCGATGGGCGCCGGGTCGATGGAGCGCATGAGGGCGCCGATGTACTGCGTCTGGCGGCGGCGCGCCTCGTTCTTCTTGGCGCGCTGGAGCTGCTCCACCGCCTCGCGCAGCTTCTCGGGGATCGGGAAGCGGCGAAGCTGATCGGGAGACAGTTTGGCCAGGCGAACGCCCAGCTTCTGCAGAGCCTCCACCTCGCGCTTGCGCTGTGAGCGGCTCTTCTCCTCTTCCATGGTTGTCCCTTCTCTCCCGAGCAGTGCCTGCGCGCCTACGTGGCGTGTCCCCAGCGCCGCGGGAGGAACGCGACCAGCGGCGACCCGATCAGCGCGATGACCGCGCTGGCGGTGAAGGCGGTCTGCAGACCGAAGAGGTCTCCGATGCCGCCGTAGATCACCACGACCCCCGAGCGCAGGCCGAAGCTGAGCGCCATGTAGACGCCGTTGGCCAGGGCCCGATTGTGGGGGAGATTCTCCTGCACCATCGCCATCACGACCGGCGTCACCGATAGCGCGGTGAAGCCCATGAGCACCAGCAGCACGATGCGCAACACCGGTCCCGCCCCGAGGAAGCCGAACATGAAGAGGGGCGTGCTCACAAACGAGATCAACAGCACGGTGCGGCGTCCGAGACGGTCGCTCCACGCCCCGCCGAGCAGCGCGCCGCCCACGCCGGCCGCTTCGAGAATCGTCAGCGAGGCGCCGGCCATCCAGAGGCTGGCGCCGGTTTCGCTGAGAAGCAACGGCAGGTAGGTGGTCAGCGCCGAGACCATGAACGAGCGCATCAGGATGATGCCGGCCAAGGGCAGCAGCAGCGGCCCCATCGCGCCCAGCGCCTGGCGCCACGGCAGTCCGAGCGGAGCGCCGGGCGCGCGGCCGGGCACGTCCCGCAGCCGCACGAAGAGCAGAGCCGTGATGGCCAGCCCGCCCAGCATCAGCCAGGGTGTGCCCTGCATCCCCAGCCAGCCCACCGCCGTGACGATGACCAGCGGTCCGAGCGTCCGCCCCAGCTCGCCCCCCACCATCCAGAATCCCATGCCGCGGCCCAGATGCTTGCCCGAGAGGTAGCCGGCCATGACCGGTCCGACCGCGTGGATCGACGCTGACGTAAAACCGGCCACGAGCAAGAGCGCGGTCAGAAGCGCATAGCTGTGGCTCACGCCGAGCAGGCTCATGACGACCGCCGCCAGCGCCGGCGCCAGGATAACCAGGTAGCGCAGGCTGATGCGATCGGCCAGGTGGCCGATGAGCGGCTGCACCACCGAGGGGCCCTGGAGGAAGACGGTCAACAGACCCGCTTCGGTCTTGGCGAGCGCCAGGCTCGTCGTGAAGACCGGCAACAGCGGCGCCAGGAAGGCGGTGTAGGTGTCGTGCAGCGCGTGGGCGGCGCAGATGGTGAGCACGCGCCCGGTTTGGAAGCGGGTGGGTTGGGAGGTGGACCCTGGGCCGGGCGGGGGCGCAGGGGTGTCCTCCGGGGTCACGTCTCCCCCAGGCGCGGGCCTCGCTTCTGACCCGCCTCCTCGGTTGTTGCCCCGGGGCAACTCTGTAGTTGGTTGCCTTTCATCCATTTATGAGAGCGACCCTGTGCATCCCCCTGAGCTCGCCTACTTCTTGGCCAGGGAAATCTCGATGTCGATGCCGGTGACGTCCTCCCCATTGCGGATGGCGATCGTCGTCGCCTCACCCCATTGGGTCGTGCCTGGGAACCAAACGACATCCTCGGGCGGACAACTCATGTACTCATCGCAGAGCCAGGCGCCCACACGGTAGTCGCCGTCGGGGAGCCCTCTCAGCTCGTAGCTTTCGTCGCGTCCGATGGCCCGGCGGCTTCCGAGGAGGCTGGGCGATGCCTCGGTCGTCACCCCGACCCACGCCGTGACCTGGGCGGGCGAGCCAGCGTGCTCCACGGCGCCCAGGATGGAGGCCCCGCGCTGCAACTCCACGACGACCTCGGCGCAGGTGCCGGGCTCGGAGAGCGTGATCGGGGTGGCGTCCTGCGCCGACAGGGCTCCCTGATACCATTGGCCCAACCATCTCGCTTGCAGGAACTCACGCGGCCGGACCCGCAGCAGATAGGTTCCCGGATCGAGGTTGGCGAAGGGGATGACCTGGGACTCCCGGACATTGGAGATGCCGTGCGATCCGATGACGCGCGTGCCTGTGTCGTCGTAGACCCACACATCGCCCCACTGGATTTCGCTGCCGACATCCAGTCCCGGCAGACCCACTCTGAGGCCGCAGTCGACGATTTCGTCCATGCGGGTGGTCTGGCCCGGCGTGAGCGCAAAGACCTGCGCCTCCTCGAAGCTCATCCCGCCCACCCAGCGCTCCACGCCGGCGTTGACGACCAGAACACGCACGTCCTCCACCACCTGCAGCGGCAACACGCACGCGCCGCTCGAGTCGACGTAATCGCGCAGCATCAGGGTGGAATCGGAGGCAAAGAGAGACACCCGCGGCTCGCTGGTGTGCATGGTCATCCACGCGCCGGTCAAATGCGCCTCGAAGAGGGCCGGCGGCGAAGTGAGCGTGAAGTCGAGCGGAAGCTCGGACTGCGCGGTCACCGTGACCTGGGCGGCGTCCTCTACCCTGTGCCCGTCGGGAAGCCAGATCGTCTCCCCGCTCGGGAGCGCCATGGCGAGGCTGTAGGTTCCCGGCAGCAGCGGCGGGCTGTCGACGGCGAGGTTGCCATCACGGACGACCGCGTTGCCCCATCCCTGTTCGCCCACGCCGCTCCCGGAGGCCCCTTCCGGAAGATGCCGATACGACATCATCCCCACCGGCACGTTGTCGTAGTCGGCGTGCATCGCCGCCTGCACCCGCAGCCGGGCCAGAGGGAAGAAGGCCCACCGCAGGTCTCCCTCCGCGCGGATCCAGAGCGTATCGGCCTCTTGGGCCTCCAGAGTTGGTCCCGACGCGCTGAAGTAGATCTGGCGCCGCACGGGATGCGGAAGATACGCCGATACAATGTATCCTCCCGAGGGCAGCTCCATCACGAACCTTCCGCTGGAATCTGCGACGGTGGACGCGAGGAATTCCACGCCGGTCTCATCGACGCGCATGGCAATCACCTCGGCTGCCACCGGATCCGTTCCCGCGGTCACGCCGCCCACGAGAATCCCGCGATCGCATCCCACCCGGCAGGGTCCCGGAGAATCCGACTCCGTGCAGGCCAGGGTCGTCAGCAGCGCCAGCACGACAGGCAGCGCCGTGCCCAGCAGACATCTTCGGGTCGTCAGAGCTCTCATCGCCCCCCCACCCCGTGAGGGTCGATCTCCCAGTCCAGGCCCAGAAGATCCTGATGATCCGCAATCGTCAAGACCTCCGCCTCCTCGAACGACGCGACGCCCGGATACCAGAGACCCGTTTGCGCCTTGGTCCAGAGAGCGAGCCGGTAGGCCCCATCCTCGAGGCTGGGCGTGCAGAACGCCCCGGTCACCGGATCGACGCGTTTGTTGGCCAGTGCCCAGGTGGAATCATCCGCCGCGAAGACGCGCAGCAGGTAGTCACCGACGAACGTCCCATCGCTGTGCCGCACGGTTCCGCGGATCCGCCCGCCGTCCTCCAGGTGGAACGCGACCGACACCAGCTCGCCGGCTTCCGTGATCTGCACCGGCGTAGCCTCCTCGCGCGCATCGACCCGGTCGAACCACTGCGGAACCCACGTTTGATTGGCGATGCAGCTCGTGGGGCTGAGATGGAGGTAGTAGACCCCCGGGTCCAGGTTGGGGATCGCCAGCTCGTCGCCGCCGGAGCAGCCGGTGCTGACCGTCATGACCGTGTCGCCCGCGGCGCTTTCCACGCGGATGCGCGCCTTGTAGCGATCTTCCGGATCCGACCCGTGCAACGTGAAGAGCAGCCCCGATTCCACCACGGGATCCAAGGTGGCGCTGTTTCCGGGCTCCAGATCGAAGACGGTGGCCGTCTCGAACGAGTCCCCGCCGATGTAGCGCGAGAGGTCCCCCATGCGCACGCGCAACCGAAACGGCTCGGGCAGGATGCCGTAGACAGTGAAGCTGCCGTCCTGCGCAGCCCACGTGCGGCTGCGAAGGTCGCTGGTGACCGGATCCAGAGCCTCGATACTCGGCCAGAGGCCCAGATGCGTCAGCCGTTCGTCTCCCAGCTCCTGCCAGCTCCCGGAGACCTGTCCGTGGATCCAGGTCGGCTCAGGGAGCGTGTCCTCGTAGGCGGCGGTATGTAGCGCCGACACAACCAGGGACTCGGTCTGTGCCGGCTCCCTCGTATGGGGAAACCAGATCGCAGGTCCAACGTCCGGCTGCATGCTCAGCGCGTAATGACCCGGCAACAGCGCGGGGACATCTACGTGCACCGTGTCGCCTGTGGTGAGCGTGGTCTGTCTCCAGATACTCATCCCGACCGACCCGATTCGCCGGCGAAGCTCCAGCCGAAGGCCTGTGTTCCGAGGACATTCGGGCAGGCAGAGATCGAGGACCACGCCCCCGAGATCGAAATCCACCCGCAGGCTGTCGTCGCCGAGATCCAGGACGATCCCCGGTCGGGGACCATAACCGGGCCCGCTCGGCCCGTAGACCACGGGCATACCGAGGCCGGGGACGCCGATGGCCAGCGAGTACTCACCGGTGGGCAGGCAGAGCTCGTAGCGCCCGGTCGAGTCGGTGGTCGTCCGGATCAACACCTCGACATCGCCGTCGCCGAGGCCACGGGCTGTGACCTCGGCCTGAACCGGACCGCCGGCCCCGCGGACGTAGCCGCACAGGGCCCCCGACGGATCGTGCGTGCACCGCACCGGATCGTCCGACTCATCGCAGCCCGGGAGACCGATCGCTGCCAGCACCGTGAGAGCGCTGGCGAGGACCATGCCTCTCATCGCCCCCGGTGGCCCGGAGGGGAGGCATGAAGGGCCCGGTAACGATTCCATGCAGGGGCTCCCCTTCGCGAGATCGAATTGCGGGACGCTGGCGACCCGTGCAGCCCGCAGCCGTCGCGGGCGCACCATCATCATGCCGGATTCGAGCGGGAACGGCAAGGTGACCCCTCGGGCCCAACCGGCACTGGGGATGAAAAAACGCCCGTCTCCAGGGCAACACGTTTCTGGAGGGGTTCGTACGCAGAAGGGCCCGAGCCGAGCGTCGTGTGGAGCGCACTCGGCGGCATGGCGCAACCACCAGGTAGACCCATGAAATGGTGACCGAGGAGAGGAGAGCCGCATGATCAACGCCCACAGCACGAATTCGTGGGTGCCGGACGGGGTGTTCCTCGGCGACGGGGGTCTGCCCGCCATGTGACGCACGCGGACCCGATCGCGCGCGACGCCCGCCCGGCCCCGATCAGGCCCGGCGGGTTTTCTGTGCCCGCGCAAGCGAAGTCGATCCGACCGGGCATCGTCAGGTAAGCACGAGTCGAGAACGAAAACGCGACCGCCACTCGAAACCGAGAAGGAACCCGAAGATGTCCGCGGATCTCTATGAACACGAGACCCTCCTGGCCGAGGAGGATGAGATACCGGCGCGGACGGCCTTTCGCCGCCTGCTGCCCCTGATCGACAAGCACCGGCGGCGCCTGGGTGTATGCCTGGCGATGCTGATCGTGACCACGGTCCTCTCGATCGCCTGGCCCTGGCTGCTTCAGCACGCCATCGACGGTCCCATCGGCCGCCAGCTCTCGCTCCCGGCCGATCAGCGCAGCTACGAGCCGCTGCTCAGACTGGGCGGCCTGATCCTGCTGATCCAGGCGGTCACGCTGGTGCTGCTCTACATGCAGCGCGTGATGCTGGAGACGATCGGCCAGGACACGATGCTCGATCTGAAGCGACGCCTCTTCGATCACGTCCTGGGGCTGGATGTCGCCTTCTTCGATCAGCACCCGGTCGGGAGGCTGATGGCCCGCATCGAGTCGGACACCGAGTCGCTGCGCCTGCTCTTCACCAACACCGTGGTCCTCGTGGTGGGCGACCTGGTGATGGTGGTGGGCATCTGGTCGGTGCTCTTGTACAAGAACTGGCGGCTGGCGCTCACCCTGTTGGCGCTGATGCCGCTGATCGCCGGGATGATCTGGCTCTTCCACCGCCTGACCACGCACCGGTTCCTCGAGGTGCGCAAGCGGATGGCCGAGGTGACCGCGACGCTCACGGAGCTGCTGCACGGCATGTCGATCATCCAGATCTTCCACCGCGGCGACTACGCCCGGCAGCGCGTCTACCGCGCCAACGAGCGCAAGTTCAGCGAGGATGCCTACGTCAACGTGGCGGTCTGCATCTTCTTCAACGCGCTCTTCGTGGTGGAGCACGTCAAGATCGGCCTGGTGCTCCTGCTGGGGTCGCTGTGGGGTGTCACGCCCGGGGTGATCGTGATGTTCATCCTGCTCATCTGGAAGGAGTTCGAGCCGATCGCCCGCACGGCCGACCAGCTCGGCAACTTCCAGAAGGGTGTCGCCGGAGCGCGGCGGATCTTTGCACTGCTGGAGCAGCAGCCCGCCATCCAGGAGCCGGTGACCCTCACGGCGTGGGACGGCCTGCGCGAAGGCATCCGCTTCGAGAACGTCTGGTTCTCCTACGGCGGCGACGACAACTGGGTGCTGCGCGATGTGAGCTTCGCGATCCCCGTCGGCCGGCGGGTGGCGCTGGCCGGCGTCACGGGGGGCGGCAAGTCGACCGTCATCTCGCTCCTGCTGCGGCTCTACGATCCGCAGCGCGGACGGATCACGGTCGACGGGATCGATATCCGGCGCATTCCGACCGCGAGCCTTCGCCGCCGCTTCGCGCTCGTGCTGCAGGACATCATCCTGTTCCCGGGCGACGTGAGCGAGAACATCTCGCTCGAGTCCAAGGAGGTCTCGCAGGACCAGGTCGTCCAGGCGGCGCACACCGTGGATGCCGATCGGTTCATCCGCCGGTTGCCCAAGGGGTACGCCACCGAGGTTTCCGAGAAGGGGGCCAACTTCAGCCGCGGCGAGCGGCAGCTCCTCTCGTTCGCCCGGGCCTTGGTGACCGATCCGGACCTGCTGATTCTCGACGAGGCCACCAGCTCGGTCGACCCCGAGACCGAGCGCACCATTCAGGCGTCGCTCAAGAAGCTGATGGCCGGACGGACCTCGCTCATCATCGCGCACCGTCTGGCGACGATTCTGGACGTGGACCAGATCCTGGTCCTCAAGGCGGGCCGCATCGTGGAGCGCGGCCGCCACGCGGAGCTGCTGGCCCTGGGCGGCTACTACGCCCGGCTCTTCCAGCTCCAGTTCAATGGAAACGGCGAAGGCAGGCCCAAGCGTGCTGCCGAGGGCGCGCCCCTGCCATCCACCGACAACGACGGAGCCGTGTGTCATGCTCGCTAAGATGAAATGGCTGGCCCGCTACTACCGCGACTACCCGCACGTGGTGGCGATCCTGGTCTTGTTGACCCCCATCCAGGCGGCCTTGGCGGTGACCAGCCCGCGCATGGTGGGGTTCACAATCGACTACCTGAAGTCGGGCAGCGTGCCCGACCACTGGTTGTCGACCTGGATCGTGTCGACGGGGGCCGGGTTGGGCCTCGATCCCGTCCAGTCCTACGCGGTGACCTTTTTGGCCCTGGGTCTCTCGTGCGGCTTGCTCTACGCCTATTTTCAGTCGTGGCGCGCCTGGATGAACCTGAGGCTCGAATGGCACTTCCGCCAGGACGCATTCGACCGGATCACGAGCAAGGGCCCCGACTTCTTCAACCGGTTCCGTACGGGGGACCTGGTGACCCGGATGACTGACGACGTGGCCGAGAAGCTCTCGTGGTTCGCCTGTTCGGGAATCTTCCGCCTGTACGAAGCCATGCTGGCGATCCTCTTCATCATCCTGATGATGGTGAGCATCGACCCGCGTCTCACGCTCTGGACGGCGGGACCGCTGCCGTTCTTGATCGTGATCTTCTTCCGCAGCTCGTCGCTGCTGGACCGGCGCTACGACGCGCTCCAACAGCGCATCTCACGGGTCAACGACGTGATGGAGGCCTGCTTCTCGGGCATCCGGGTGGTGAAGGCCTACGTGCGGGAGCGAGCCCAGAAGGAGAAGTTCACGGACGCATCGGTCGATCGACGCGAGGCCGAGCTTCAGTCGGTGAAGGCCACCACGGTCATCGATTCGCTGTACAACTACATCTGGCAGTTCGGCGTCGTGATCGTGCTCTTCGCAGGAGGCTACAAGGTGCTCGGCGGCGGACTCTCGTTGGGCGACATGGCGACGTTCATCTACTACGTCACCTGGCTTGTCTTCCCGATGTTCGACGTGGGCCAGTTCCTGGTCAAGTCGCGCCAGTCGGCCGTCTCGATCGGGCGCCTCCAGGAGCTGGAGGGGGTCGCGCCGATGGTGGTCGCCGCCGGCGACGCCGCAACCAACGGAGACGTGCGCGGCCGCCTGGGCTTCGAAGGCGTCGACTTCGGCTTCCCGGCCAGCGAGCGCAGGGTGCTGGACGGCGTCTCCTTCGAGGTGGAAGCGGGACGGACGGTGGCGGTCGTGGGCCGGGTGGGCGCGGGCAAGAGCTGGCTGGTCAATCTGATCCCGCGCCTGGTCGATCCCACGTGCGGAACGGTCACGCTGGACGGGCGCGACCTGCGGCACTACGACCTCGCGGACCTGCGCGGGCAGATCGGCTATGTTCCGCAAGAGCCGGTCCTGTTCAGCGACACGGTGCGCAACAACATCACCTTCGGTCGCGAGGGCATCTCCGAAGAGCTGCTCGACTGGGCGCTGGACGTTTCCCAGCTCAAACGGGACTTGGCGACGTTCCCGCAGGGAATCGACACCCCGATCGGCACGCGGGGCATGTCGATCTCGGGCGGACAGAAGCAGCGGCTGGGTCTGGCCCGCGCCCTGGTGGGTCGGCCCAGGGTCTTGATCCTGGACGACTGCACCTCGGCGCTGGACTCCCGCACCGAAGCGGCGCTCTGGAACCGGTTGCACGAGGTGCTGCCCGGAGTCACCGCGCTGCTGGTGACGCATCGTCCGGACACGTTGCAGCGGGCCGATGAGATTCTGGTCATGGACGAGGGCCGCATCGCCGAGCGCGGACCCCACGACGCGTTGATGGAGCGGCGCGGCGAGTACGCGCGCATCTACCGGCGCTACGAGTTGGAGGAAGCGGTGCAGTGAGACGAGACCCGGGGCGGGGTCTAGAGCACGATCTCCGGGCTCTGCCCCAGGGTCAACGACACCCGCATCTTACCCAGTGGCGTGGTGTAACGCACCGTATCGTGGCTGACGTTCTCCACGCTGTGCACGAGCCAGCGCATCTGGGTGGCCGCAATCACGGTGGGCAAGGAAATGTTGACGCTCAGGCCGCGGTTGATCAGCGCGCGCTTCAGCTCGCCGGCCACCTGATTGGTGACCTCGCCGATCGCATCGCCCAGATCCTCGCTCTCGAAGTCGATCGGAACGCCCGCCAGCTTCGAGGTCACGCCCACGGCCGCCTCCTCGTCGAACCCCAACGAGATCGTCCAGTGGATCTCGCCGTAGATCGAGATCATGCTGATGACGGTGTTCCCGGTGGTGGCGGAGAAGGGCTCGTCGGAGGGTACGAGATCGATGCCCGCGATCATGCGCATCACGCGCGTCATCGCTTCGCCGACGCTGTCGCCGTAGGGGATGGTCCACGGGCCGTTCGGATCGGGGATGCTGTCGATCAGCTTCTGCAATCCGCGCTGCAGCCGGTCGGTGTTGAGCGGCTTGAGGAGGAGGGCGTCGGCGCCGGCATCGTTGACCGCCAGCAGCATGCGCTCGCGGTTGCTCTCCATCGTCATCATCACGCTGGCCGGACACCGCGGATGCTTGCGCCGCAGGGCGCGCAGGAACTCGAGCCCATCCATACGCGGCATCTCGATGTCGATCATCATCAGATCGAACCCGCCGGGGCGGTACTTCTCCAGCGCGTCGACCCCGTCGGCGGCCTCCTGGAAGTGGAACTTGGCCAGGCGTGTATCTTCCAGCGACCGGATGAGCATCTTGCGCGTCGCCACCGAATCGTCGATGAGGAGTACTCGGATGTCTCTGGGCATGCCCCCTCCAGTGCGCGTCCCTGGGCCGGTCAAGGCCCGGCTGTAGCTCACCCCCACGGAACGGCCGTCGTCCTCGCGTAGATATCGGACGTCATCCCGGCCAACACAATGGAAAACTTCCATCTAGCGGCGCCGCCGGGGCCCGCTTCCGGTCCGATGCGCGCCGGGCCCCCGCCGTCGCTAACGGGCCCCTCACACACTCCACGAATACCTTTCGCGGAGCCCTAACCAAACCTGCGCCCGCCCTCTGCTAGCGTACCCGCCGAGTTCGGTTCCAACCCGGCCGCCGGCGGAAGCGGCGAGCCCAAGCACCTGCGCGGCCGGGTGGATTGAAGGTCTTCGTGGACGACGGGTCCTTGGGTCACCCCCGGCTTCCACGCTGTTAGCTTGCACGGCTAGACAACGGCTTGAGAAACGACTCTCCACGAAGGCGTCTTCCATGGAACGACTCGTAAAGGCGGATCTCCACCACCAAAAGGCTTACGCACGATGAGGAGGACTATCTCATGAGGTGGTCGGCATCGATGTGTCGGGGCTTGCTGCTCCTGGCCGCTGCGACGATGATCGCGGTTCCGGCCGGCGCCCAGCACGCCTTCGACGGAAACTCCCTTTTCAACAACCTCCAGGGCACGTGCAGGCCCGACGGGGCTTCCCCCTGGGCCGCTTGTGAACTGGCCTGGCAGTACTTCTCCCACAACGACAGCCTGGTCGACCCCATGCTCGGCGATCCTTACAACTGGACCGATCCCGACTTCTTGCCCACCGAGATCCCGATGGAGTGGGTGGTGATGACGGCGGTCGCCCCCGACGTCGAGTGCTTCACATGCCCCGGCGGCTGCGACTACACGCTGCCGCAGCAGGTCTGCTATCGCGGCGCCATGGCGCCGGCCCCTTGGGGCGACGGTGACTGGACGGCGGGCTGGACCTACTTCAACTTTGACGGCACGGGCCGCACGGACATCGACTACGGCCTTCCGCTCGTGATCCTCGAAGGCGAGCAGAATGCGGACCTGACGCTCACGACGGGCACCAACTACCTGGCGCGCGGCAAGGTCAACATGCTCGAGGGCACGACCCTGACGATCGAGCCGGGCGTCGTCTGCTTCGGCGAGAACGCCACGGCCGGCTACTTCGTGATCGAGCGTGGCGCCATGATCAACGCGGTCGGCACCGCCGATCAGCCGATCATCCTGACCACCGACTCGGCCCCGGGCTTCATGACCCGCGGCGGCTGGGGTGGCGTCGTGATTCACGGTCGCGGTGTCGCCAACTGCGCCGACTGCCTCGGCGGCGAGAGCTGCGAGTCCGAGGGTGGCGCCGGCTTCTACTGCGGTGACAATAGTTGCGACAACAGCGGCGAGGTCAAGTACGCCCGCGTCGAGTACTCGGGGGTCGAGATCTCCGCGAACAACGAGCTGAACTGCTGGACCTTCAACGGTCTGGGCTGCAACACCAAGCTCAGTTATCTGCAGGCCCACATGGGCGACGACGACCTCTTCGAGTGGTTCGGCGGCGAGTGCGAGGCGCACCACCTGATCGGCACCGGCGGCGCCGACGATGGCCTCGACTGGCAGATGGGCTTCCGTGGTCGCATCCAGTTCGCGGTCATCCAGATGTATGACGATGCGGGTGACAAGGGTATCGAGGCGGACAACAACGAGTACGACTACGACGCTCCCTGCCGCTCGAACCCCATGATTGCCAACGTGACCTTCGTCGGTCCCAACACCGACCTGGCCACCTGCACCTACGGCATCCACCTGCGCCGCGGCACGGATGCCTCGATCTTCAACTCGATCATCATGGGCTGGCCCATCCAGGGCCTGCGCGTCCAGCACGATCAGTCGGTCGCCCGGGGTGTGCATCCTGAGACCGATCCCTACTGCAGCATGGATGTCGAGGAGGAGTTTGCCGCGAACGGCTTCGAGGTCAGCACCTGGCCGAATCCGGCGGTCGAGCAGACCCGCTTCTCGTTCGAGATGCCGCAGTCGGGCCGCGCCCAGATCACGGTCTTTGACGCCAGCGGCCGCATGGTCGCCAACGTGCTCGATCGTGAGCTGACGGCCGGCACGCACGACGTCACCTGGGACCTCCCGGGTGAGCGCCAGACGGGCGCGTACTTCTACCGCGTGTCGACGCCGGGCGGCGTTGCCACCGGTCACGTGTTCAAGATCACCCAGTAGCAGCGAAGCGAGCCCGGGCACGGTCCGCCCACCGGCGGATCGTGCCCCACGATCTCGACGCAGGGGGAGGACGGCTTTTGGGGGGCCGGCTTCCCCCGCGATCGTTTCGCGAAACGGTCCTGGAACCCCGGTTCGGGACACGAAGGCATGACAACGTGGCGCTCGGTAAGCGGCCGGGCACACGGCTTGGAGGTCCTCGAAGATGCGCGCAGCTCATGCGGGTCGCCCGCGGCCTGGAAGCTCCGCCCACACCCTAGACCGTACCCCCATGTGCCGCCGGGTCCTCTGGGCCTGGTTCCTGATCGCGGCTCTCCTGGGCCCTGCCCCCCTCGTCGCCGCGCCCCAGGCGGGCGCTCAGAGCTCCGACGCGCAGGCCCAGGCCGATGACGACGGCCGCATCATCGGCAAGATTCTGAGTGCCGAGAGCAGCGGCCCCCTGCCCTACGCCAACATCATGGTCTTCAAGATGTCGTCTCCACGGGACACCGTGGGAACCCAGATCACGGGGACCTTCTCCCTGGCGCCCGAGGGAAGCTATCAGGTGGTGGTCTCGCCCGGCCGCTACCGACTGCAGGTCAGCCACATCTCCCACAAGATGGCCAAGTCCGGCATCTTCGCCGTCGGGGCTGGCAAGACCGTGACCCAGAACCTGCGCCTTTCGACAACCACCTCCCTGGTGTTGCCCGCCATCGAGATCCGCTCGACGGTGATCCGGCATACGGAAACAGCCATGCTGGCCAAGCAGAAGAAGGCCGAGGTGGTCGCCGACGCGATCAGCGCGGAGCAGATCAAGAAGACCACCGACTCGAACGCCGCCGAGGCGCTGCAGCGTGTTTCGGGTCTTTCGCTGGTCGACAACAAGTACGTCTTCGTACGCGGCATGGGCGAGCGCTACAGCTCCACCCAGATCAACGGCGCCACCGTGGGCAGTCCCGAGCCGAACCGCCGGGTGGTGCCCCTGGATCTGATCCCCGCCAACATGCTCGACAACGCGTGGATCGTGAAGACCTACTCACCGGAGCTGCCCGCTGAGTTCGGCGGCGGAGGCGTGAACATCAACACCCGTGACTTCCCCGGCAACAAGACCTGGTCGCTCTCCGTGGCCTCGGGGTACGATGTGGGGACGACCAGCCGGACATTCCTTTCCTACAACGGCGGCGGAAAGGACTTCTGGGGCTGGGACGACGGCACCCGGGACCTGCCCGCGTTCTTCAAGGAGGTCGCAGGGGACACAAAGGTCACGCCTTGGTCACCGGTGACGGGCGAAGGGTTCAAGCCCGACACGTTGGAGATGCTGGGCGAGTCCTTCAACAAGACCTGGGTGCCGGTGGCGAAGAAGGCGGCCCCCCGATACAACATCGAAGGTTCCTACGGCAACGAGGTCTCGTTCCTCGGCCAGCCGCTCGGAGTGATGTTCGGGGGCGTCTTCAAGACCAGCTTCGACACACGCGAGCACATCAACAACACGTATCGTCCGGGCGCCACCGACGATGAGTTCGAGGTCAACACCGAGTACGATGTGACCACGTCCCAGGTCAAGCGCCTGATGAGCTTCCTGGGAAGCGGCAACTACCGGTCAGGCAAGAACACGACGTTGCACCTGCGCTCGATGTACAACCGCATCGCCGAGGATGAAGCTCGTGTCTACGAAGGTCAGAACCACGATACCGGCGCTTACATGAAGAACACGCGCTTGCGCTGGGTGGAGCGCATTCTCTGGACCAGCAATGTCGGCATCGATCACAAGCTTCCGGGGCTCTGGAACTCGCTGATCGAGTGGCGCGTGGACTACTCGCGCGCCGAACTGAACGAGCCCGATCGCCGCGAGTACAACTACGAGCTGCGCGAAACCTCCAGTGGCGACTACTATGAATTGAGCTCCCGCGGCCCCGGACGCGGGTTCACGCGTATGTTTGGAAGCCTGGTGGAGGAGGAGCGCGGATTCCACGCCGGGTGGCGGATCCCGCTGAGCGCGGAGAATCCCGATCGGGCGGGTCTCCGGCTGGGCTACAGCCGAACCATCAAGGACCGCGACCTGGCCTACCGTCGTTTGGCCTTCAAGATCCCCATCGGGCGACCGTTCGACTACTCCCAGACCCCCGAGTCGCTCCTCACCGACGAGAACATCGGCTACAGTCCGACCAAACACTTCATGCTGTGGGAGCTGACGCGACCCGAGGATTCCTACGAAGCCGGCATGGAGGTCAACGCCGCCTATCTGGTGCTCGACGCGCCGCTTCATGCCCGTCTGCGTCTGAGCACCGGCGTGCGGCTGGAGGACTGGCGGCAGGAGGTGATCACCAAGGATCCCTTCGCTTCCGATCCGTCCCGCGAGGTGGTGGACAAGGCGGTGCTGGCGAAGGAAGATTGGCTGCCGGCGGTCAACCTCACCTACATGGTGAGCGCGAGCGCCAACCTGCGGGCGGGATTCAGTCGCACCATCTCGCGCCCGGACCTGCGGGAGTTGAGCTCGTTCACCATGCCCGACTACGACAGCGGGTTCGAATACCGCGGCAACCCCGAGCTGAGGCGGGCCAGCATCCTCAACTACGACCTGCGCTTCGAGATCTACCCGCGCAACCAGGAGATGATGGCGATCAGCCTCTTCTACAAGGACCTGAAGGACCCGATCGAGAATTCGCTGGTCAGCGCCGGCGGCCAGCTTCGCAAGGTGCCCGTCAATGCGGAGTGGGCCCACGTCTACGGCCTGGAGCTGGAGAGCCGCGTGCGGCTCGATCGAATCGCGACGCGGTTCACGAGCTTCGGCCTGGCGGCCAATCTGACGCTGACCGATTCGAAGGCCAATGTGCCCCTGACCAGCTTCGTGGAGAGCGGTCGGCAGCGCGAACGGCCCCTGCAGGGCCAATCGCCGTACCTGCTCAATCTCATGCTCTTCTACGGGCCCGAAGAGAAGCCCTACGCCTGCTCCTTGACCTACAACGCATTCGGCAAGCGCCTCTCCGAGCTGGGGCTCGAGAAGATGCCCGATGCCTACGAGCAGGCCCACAGCAGTGTCGACCTGGCGCTGGACTACCGCCTGGGGCGCTACAAGGTGAAGTTCACCGCCAAGAACATCTTCAACCAACGTCATGAGTTCACCCAGAAGGGCTTCACCACCGAGGCCTGGTACGATGAGCGCAGCTACCAGCTCAAGATCGGGATGGGTGAATAGCCGAGGGAGGTTCCATTGATACGCACGACGATCCTCGCGAACGCACACCCCATGGGTCCGGTCGCCCGGGGCTTGCTCTTCGGCGCCGCGCTGATGATGCTGTTGGCCGGTGCGGCCTGCGACAACGATGCGGGCGCCAACCACGAGCAAGCCATCGAGGCCGCCGCGCCGGCGGAATCGGCCGCAATGCCCGAGCCCGCCGCGTCGGCGGAATCGGCCGCAATGCCCGAGCCCGCCAGCCCGAGCGAGCATGGCGACGCTGCGGCGAAGCCCCAACCCGCCAGCCCGAGCGACTTCGCCGAGGCGGCCCATGCGGCCATGAGCCCACCCTCCCAGCCGGATGAGCGCGATGACGCCCCGTCCACACCCAGTCTGGACGAGCTGAACCCGGCGGGAACCACGGTGACCTTGGCGGGCAGGTACGAGGTGCCGGTGGTGTCGGCCGGTCGGCAGCCGCCTCCCTCCCCGCTCACCAAAGCCGAGGGGTACCATCCGCCCGACGATCCCGAGGCCGATGCTGTGACCCGCGGCTACCGGCTTGTCGGACTCAACGAGAAGCCGCTCGCCGATGGCGTGGAGTCGGCCGAATGGCTGGCGAAGGAGATCCTGCACGCGATCGCGGCCAATGACGCCGAGGCGCTGCAATTCTTGCGCATCACCTATGACGAATTCGCCGAGATCCTCTGGCCCGAGATGCCCCAGAGCCGACCCGTCACCAATATCCAGGCCGAGGACGCCTGGTTCTTCCTCGTGCGAGAGTGCCTCTCGGCCGTCAACGGCGCTCTGGGCGAGTGGGGCGGGCAACGGCTTCGCTTCGAGCGCCTGAGCTTCGATGAGGGCTTGACGCGTTATCCCAACTACAACCTGTATCAGGGCATTCACATCCACGCCCATAGGCCCGACGGCGAGGCGGTGGACTTGGATTTCGCCCACACCTTCGTCGAGAAGGATGGCGTCTGGAAGGTCTACATTTACAAGGACTAGCCGCGCTGCGCCCCCGGGTGGCCCTGCTCGGGGGCGCAGTCTGGGCTGAGGGGCCCGCCGAGCCCGAGGTGCGCGATTCCATCATCGTCCAGCACAGTCAGTTGGCGACCTCGCCCAAATTAACTCTTTGCTAAACGATTCCTAATGAACCGCGGGTGTAATGCGTCGAGAGGTTGGATGCGTGCAATCGGGCCCCGCTGCGCGCAGGAATGCATGTCCCGATTCGGAGGTCGATGTGGCCAAGGAAGGCGTTCGCAGAGTGCGCCGCAGTGGCCGTTGGGTCACACAGCGCGTCTCGGACGAGCGCAGCGCGCCGCCGGCGCCTGCTCGCCCGGTGCCCGCCCACATGCGCGGCGCCCGGCGTTCGGGCGGCCGCTGGGTGCCCCCCTCCGAGACCTACGCCGACCGACACCGCGCGGGACGCTGGATTCTCAGCCGCTGGTGGCTGCTCGTCGTCCCCTTCCTCGGGGTCATGTGGGCCAACAGCTCTTACGTGCGGCCCGTGGTCGCCGACATCGATTCCGCCCTGGCCCGCGAGCGCTCCGAGGTGCTCGACCATCAGGATGAAGCGCGCAGCCGGAGGGACCTGCTGCAGTCCGAGATCCATGCGATCACGACCGAGATCGACACGCTCTACCAGCCGATGGTCTCGTTCCACCAAGCCCTGCATGACAGCCTGGTGCAGATGCGGCACGAGCAAGAGAGCCGGCCGCAGGTGACGCAGGCCACGGTCGATTCCTTGCTGTTCCTGCGGTCCGAGTTGGCCGCGGAAGCCCAGGAGCTGCGCCGCGACTACTGGAGTCGCAGCAGCGTGCTCGCCAATCTGGATGCCTGGCAAGGTGCGCTGCGCGACTCCATGGAGATGATCGAGGCGCGCGCGCTGGCAATGGAAGAAGAGACCGAGGAACCCGAACCTCGCGGTCTCACGATCCGTTCGGTTGCAACCCGGGTCGGATACGTCTTGGCGCCGATCCTCGGCTACTTGTGGGTGCAGGATTCTTGATCGAGCCGCCTCGGTGAGCCAGGCGGCCCAACGCCAAAAGGGAGCCAAACCGTGAAGAACCGCTTCAACCCATCTCTCTCCGTTCCCATCATCGACATCGCCATCGCGGTGGTGCTGATCGTGGCCGGCGGTCTGCTCTGGTACCACACCGACGGTTCAGCCACGGTGCACGACGCCTTCCAGACGCTGAGCCAGAAGCGCAGCGGCAATGAACAGGAGCTGAACCAGACGCTCGACGCGCTCGCCGAGACACAGGCGGAGCTCGAGGCCGCCCGCGAGGAGCGCGAGGCCAAGGCCCAATATGCCGAGTTCCTGATGGACCGCGTGCAGCAGGAACAAGCGGCCATGCTCGCGCTGTGGGAAGAGCAGCGTCCCTTCGTCGAGCGCGCCGCCGACCTACGCGCCGACATTGCGCGCTACAAGGACACCGTGCGCGCGTTCCGCACCGACATCATGGAAGCCGAGTGGAAGATCGAGAGCAAGCGCGCCGAGATCGCCGATCTGGAGCAGCGCGTGCAGCAGCGCTTGGCGGAAGTCGATCCGGGCGCGATCGAGTTGCAGGCGGCCCTGGAGAAGCCTCAGCCTTAAGTCATCGCCGCCGAGGCGCCTCGGCGGCGATTCGACCCGACCCCGACAAGTCCCCCACCGGACGCCCGTCGCCTTGGTCCGCGTCGGTCTTGGGTGAGACGTCATGGCCTGCCCCAACACGTCCCGAGCGACACGGGCCGAGCTGGCGCCAGCCGACCCCACAGTGTAGAGTTCTCCGAGACGCTTGGTGAACGCCGACCGAACCTGCGGACCCGCGGCCGGGTCGCTCAGGGGTCGCCGCCACCGACGCGGCGGAGGAGATTCCAACGTGGCTCACGAGAAGACGGTTGGTGCATCCGCGCCGCCCCGGGGGCAGGATGCCGGCAACGCGGCCGCGGCCGCGTCGCGCTCCCGCCGCAGATCGGCACTGCTCTGGACGCTGGCCGTCCTCATTACGCTCGCCGCCGCGGTCTACCAGCGTCTGATCGGTCCCACCCGTCCGCTGCGCGGCTCCGTGACCGTCGCGGAAGCCACGATCGACTACCGCCTCGACCGCAGTCACGGCGGTCCGCAGGATCACGAAGTGCGCCTGGAGGCACCGGGGGGGACCCTGCGGGGCACGCTGGTCTTCCGTCGCTACAAGACCTCCGATCCGTGGACGTTGCAGCCGATGACCCAGGCCGACGGCGAGCTGATCGGCACGCTCCCTCATCAACCCCCCGCGGGCAAGCTCGTCTATCGCATCTACCTGGAGCCGGGCGGCGCTGTCGGCGAACCACCCCACGATCTGGAGGAGATCGAGGAGCGGGCCCAGGCGATCCCGCCGGATCAGTCGGTCGTGCTGCGTTTTCGTGGAGGGGTCCCCATGTGGGCGATCATCCCCCACGTCCTGTTCATGTTCGCGGCCATGCTCTGGTCCAATCGCGCGGGCATCGAGGCCTTGCGCCCGGCCGGCTCCCTGCGAGGGCTGACGATCTGGTCCTTCGTGCTCATGATCCTGGGAGGGCTTGTCTTCGGGCCCATTGTGCAGTGGTACGCTTTCGGCGCCGCGTGGACCGGCTTCCCCGTCGGCCACGACCTGACCGACAACAAGACGTTGATCGCCTTTCTGGCCTGGCTGGCCGCCCTGATCGCGGTCCTGCGCTCCGCCGCGGGGGCCCGGTACTGGGTGCTCGGCGCGGCCCTGGTCACGCTGGTCATCTTCTCGATCCCCCACAGCGTGCTCGGGTCGGAGTTGGACTACGGTGCGCTGCCCGAGCCCCCCAACCCGGCCGCGCCCTGACCGCGCGGCTCCGCATCCTTCTTGCGCTGGACGCCCCCCTTCTATAGCCGGGCCCTTGGCCACATCGCCCATCTTCGGCTCACAGCCGAAATGGCACATAACATTCCTTCGGAGTGGACTTTACGCCTCTGCTCATCAATAATCCCCGCGCGGGGGATTCCAGGAGACCGCCCCAACCGTCTTCAAACCAAAGGCCGCCCGAGAACCGTCCTTGGACTGAACCCCGGAAAGCGGAACGACGGCAACGCGGGGGGAGGTTCTTGGGTGGCAATGGGAGCATCGGTGGTCGCCGACTTCCGAGACACCGATCTGGAGGTCGCGGACGAGGTCGCCCAGCTCGTCGAACGAGCGCAGCGCGGCAGCACCCGCGCCTTCGAGCAGCTCTACCACCGCCGGGTGGGGCGCGTCTACGGACTCTGCCTGCGCATGATGGGCGATCCGGAGCACGCCACCACGCTGACGCAGGATGCCTTCGTACGGGCCTGGGAGAAGCTCGGGACCTACCGGGGGCAGGGGAGTTTCGACGGATGGCTTCGGCGCTTGACGGTCAACGTCGTCATCGAAGATCGACGCAAGGCGGCCCGGCAGGCCCGCTGGTTCGCTCCCGAGGAGGAGTCGGATCGCGCGCCCGCCGCAGCGGCGGCGCCCCGGGATACCGAGGATGCGATCGATCTGGAGCGCGCCATCAGCACCTTGCCGCCCGGAGCGAGGATGGCCTTTGTGCTCCACGATGTCGAAGGCTACCGCCACCGGGAGATCGCCGAGATGACCGGATTGGCGAGCGGTACCATCAAGGCCCAGCTGCATCGGGCGCGGGGGCTCCTGCGCCACGTCTTGGAGAAGGGCGGCCCGGAGCATTGAGCCGCGCCGCGACGCAAGAGCCCGCCAAGGCCGGATGCGGCGTGCGGGCACTCGGGCCGGAGAACCGGCCCCGAGCGGATGAACCGGCAGGAGTAGGACGATGACTCACCAGCAAGCATGGCAACTGCTGAGTGACTACGTGGACGGGACGCTGTCCGCCGCGCAGGCGGATGCGGTCGCGCGCCACGTGGAATCGTGCGACGCCTGCCGCCACGAGGTTGCCGCCCTGCGCGAGCTCATCGCGCGCGCGGAAGCGCTGCCCCGCTCGGTCGAGCCACCGCGCGACCTCTGGCCCGGCATCGCCGCGGCGATCTCGGCCGGCGAGGCCGAAGAGACGGCTGGCCAGACGGACCGAGCCTCAGCGCCAGACGGATGGCGCACGATCCTATCGCGCTGGCGCGGGTCCTTCCGTGGCCACCGTTGGGCATGGTCTTCCGCGGTCGCGACCGCGGCGGTGGCCGTGCTCGCCGTGATCCTCATTCTCGAGCCTCAGACCGGCGATGGCCCGCCCCCATCCGCCGAGCGGGCGCGCTCGCAGGGCATGGCGACCGACGATCGGCTGTCCGCCGGGCTCGCGGACGAAGGGCCGCTGGCCCCTGACATCACGGCGGTCCGGGTCGTGAACGCGCTGGAAGCCGAGACCCGCGGGAGCGGGCTCGAGCTGGCGCATCTCTCCGAGACCCATACCTGCGAGGAGAGCCGCACGATCATGGAATCGATCGCCCATGAGATCCAGACGATCGACCTGGCGATCGCCGAAGCGAAAGATGCGTGGACATCCGACCCGAACAGCCCCGGATTGGCGCGGCTTCTGTCTTCCTACTACCGCGCCAAGGCGGCCCTGCAGGGCCGCGCGTCGGAGGTGGCTGCGAGGGTCTCCTGTTAGACGGAGGTAGAACCATGAGCACGACGAGACGATGCGCAGGCGGATTCCTGGCGGTGGCGATCCTCGCGGCGGTGATGATGGCCGTTCCCACGGCCATCGCGCAGGAGCCGATCGGCGAGCAGTTCGAAGCCGACGAGGACATCCGCGTCGAGGTGGAGAATCTCAGCGGCTCGGTGACGGTGACCGGCTGGGACCGCAACGAGGTGAAGGTGGAGGGCATCCTGGGACGCGGCGCCGAGCGGGTCGACTTCGACGGGGACAAGCGACGCCTGCGTATCAAGGTTATCCTTCCGAGCCATGCCCGCAATGTCAAGGAGACGATCCTCGAGATCCGTATGCCGACAAAGGGCTCGTTCGAATCCACGACGGTCAGCGCCGATGTGGACGTCACGGGCATCAAGGGAGAGATTCACACCGACACCGTGAGCGGCGACATCACGATCGACTCCGATCCGATCGAAGTGGACGTCCAGTCCGTCAGCGGCGACATCGAGCTGGATGTGGCCTGCGACGAGGTGCGCGCCGAAACGGTCAGCGGCGACATCCACATCCGTCGCGCCGGCGGAACGCTGGACGTGGGTGTGGTCAGCGGCGACATCACGATCGACGGGGGCACGTTCGAGCGGCTGGACGCGGAGGCCGTTTCCGGAGACATCCGTTTGACCGGGGAGCTCGAGGATCGGGGCGACTACCGCTTCCAGTCTCACAGCGGCACGATCGAGCTGCTGCTGTCCGAGGACGTGGATGCCGAGTTCGATATCAGCACGTTCAGCGGCGACATCGACACCGACTTCGGCGAGCAGCCCCGGCGCACGAGCCGCTTCACGCCGGGCCTCGAGCTGGACTTCGTCGCCGGGTCGGGTAGCGCCAGCGTGCGCATCGAGACCTTCAGCGGCGACGTGGAGGTGCGACGCCGCTAGGCGCGAGACGGAACACCAAAGCGATGGGTAGAGGCCGCCTTCCGGAGCGAGGAAGGCGGCCTTGTTGCGAGCTGTCTAACGGACGACCGTAATCCGCCCGACCGCCGTCCGCGGTCCGATCGTCAGACAGCAGTAGTAACACCCGGCCGGCACCGGGCGGCCATCCTCGCCGCAGCCGTCCCACCGCACGCGGTGTTCGCCGGGGGTCAGCGCGCCCTGCGCGAGCCGGCGCACGACCCGTCCGCTCGCATCCAGAACGCTCAGCCGGCCGGCGGCCGATTGCGGGACCATGAACCGAACCCAAGCGCCCGCGGCGGGGTTTCGGCTCAGCACCAGCGGATTGGGGGCTGTAGGCAGGAAGACAGGATGCAGAGCATCCATGGCAACGGGATCCGAGACGGCCGCCGTGTTGCGCTCCAGAACGATATCATCCGCGGAGACCTCCGCGACGGTGGCGGAGCCTCAGCATTCGTACACCTGTCCAAAGAAGCACACGCAAAGAAAGGCGATCTGGCCCGAATCGACGCCCGGCAGATTGCCCAGCTCCTCTTCCACGTTGAACGAGTACGCCTCCCACGTATTGGTGCCCTCGATGATGTGCATGTTCGGTCCGTTGGACCAGGGGCAGGAGGTGGATTGGCTGGCGATTCGCGTCTCGCCCAGGACGGTTCCGTACGCGTTGAGATACATCAGCGCCAGCGCGCCCCCCGCCCACACGTCCGGCGTGGAGGCATAGCAGTTGACCTTCGCGTGGGCGAAGAACTCGATGTTCAGATCGTCCACGGCCACGGTCTGGCCGAGCCGCGCCCAACCCGTGCCGTTGAGCTTCACGAGGTAGGTCTCGTAGTCCGGATCGGGATCGAAATGCGTCTCACGCTGGATCACGTAACTCTGGCAGTTGGAGGTCGTCACCCATACCTGCGGATCCAGAGGCTGCTCGAAATCCCCGTTGATCACCAGATTCGAAGCGTGCACCAGGGGAACCAGCAGGCAACACCCGACCAGGACACCCAAACACTTCCCAACCATGGCGGGCTCCTTTCGTCGTGGGATTGAGGAATGCACCACTCATCGATATCGTAGCATTCGCGCGCGCAATCGCATAGCAAATGCAGCTTTCTTGGATCACACCCTCTGGTTGCTGCTGGGGCTTGGAGAGCCGCCCGCCCGCCCGCGGTAGGCCGCGCCCGCCCGCCCGCGGTAGGCCGCGCCCGCCCGCCCGCGGTAGGCCGGATCAAGGCCATGCCGTCAACCCCCGGCCCTCGCCCCCCGCAGCGCCCGGTGCAGGTCCTCCAGGATCAGGTAGAGCGTGGGTACCAGCAGCAACGTGATCGCGGTGGCGAAGAGCACGCCGAAGCCCAGGCTGAGCGCCATCGGCACCAGGAAGCGCGCCTGCAGCGAGGTCTCCAGGATCATCGGCATCAGTCCGAAGAAGGTGGTCGCCGAGGTCATGATGATCGGGCGGAAGCGCCGCTTGCCCGATTCCATGATCGCGTCCGAGAGCGGCGTGCCCGAGCGGCGGGCCCGATTGATGAAGTCGATCATCACCAACGAGTCGTTCACGACCACGCCCGTCAAGGCTACCATCCCGAACAGCGAGATCATGCTCAGATTGTAGCCCATCACGAAGTGGCCGATCATCGCGCCGATGATCCCGAACGGGATCACACTCATCACCACGAACGGCTGCATGAAGCTGCGAAACGGTACCGCCAGAGCGGCGAAGATGAGGAAGAGCCCGAAGGCCAGGGCGGTCATGATGCTGCCGAGGCTCTCGCGCTGATCACGGCTCGTGCCTTCCAGGTCGTAGGTCAGTCCCGGGTAGTCGGCGCGAAGGCGCGCCAGGGCCCCAGCCTGCAGATCGCTGAGAATCTCGTTGGCGTTGGCCTGGCTGCGATCGACGGTGGCGGTCACGGTCACCACGCGGCGACGATCGGTGCGGGTGATGGTGCTGAAGCCCCGCCCCTCGTCGATGTACGCCGCCTGGGCGAAGGGGATTTCCCCTCCCAGGGGGGAGCGAATGCGCATCTGGTCGATGGTGGCCAACGTGCGCCGGTCCTCCTCGGGATAGCGCACCATCACCTTGACCTCGTTCTGTCCGCGTTGGATCCGCATCGCCTCGGCCCCATAGAAGGCCGAGCGCACCTGGACCGCCAGCTCACGCTCGCTCACCCCCAACACGCCGGCCTCGGGTCGCAAGCGGACCTTCAGCTCCCGCTTGCCGGCGCTGTGGCTGTCGGCCACCTCGCGCACGCCGGCATAGGCGGCCAGTTCCTCCTTGAGCCGTTCGACCGCCGCCAGCAGGCGATCGTACTCGGCGTGTGAGAGGTCGATCTCGACGTCGGCCCCGCCGCGCACCAGGTCGGAGCGGAAGTTGAGCCGCTCGACGCCGGGGACCTCGCCCACGGCACTGCGCCACTGCTGGGCGAAGCGGGTCGTGCTGATGGTGCGCTCGTCGGCGCCCTGCAGGAGGAATCGCACCTGCGCCAGGTTGGAGGCGAAGTTGGTGGCCACGCCGTGCGGTCCGCCGGGCACGATCTGCTGGCCCAGCAGCGTGACCATGCGCCGCAGGTTGCTCCGGCCGTCGGCTCGCTCGCGGTCGCTTTCCCGAATGAGGCGCTCGCCCACCTCTTGAATGCGGAGCGCATGGCGCCGGGTGATCTCGAAGGGGGTGCCGGGCGGCATTTCGAGCGCCACGACCACCTCGTCAGCCTCCACCTCAGGCATGAAGTCGAACTTCACGAGACCGCCGCGGAAGATGCCGATGAACGTCAGCAGCAGCCCCACCGCGATGGCCAGCGTGGTGTATCGGTTGCGGCGGCACCAGGCCAGCAGGCGCGCGTAGTGGCCGTCGATCACGTTGCGCAGCACGACATCCACGTGGGCCCGGCGCGCCTCGATCCGCTGCCAGATCCGCCTGCGGCTGGCCACGAGGCCGCCCGACAGGTGCGAAGGCAGGATGAAGAGCGCCTCGATGATCGAAACCGCCAGCACGGTCAGCACGATCTTCGGGATGGTGTCGAGGAAGTTGCCGATGAAGCCGCCCACGAAGAGCAGCGATCCGAATGCGCACGTGGTGGTGATCGCGGCGAAGACGACCGCCAGCGAGACCTCGCGCGCGCCGTCGACCGCCGCGTGCAGGAGCGGTTTGCCCATGCGCCGGTGCACGTAGATGTTCTCACCCACCACGATGGCATCGTCGACCACGATGCCCAGAACGGTCAGGAAGGCGAAGAGCGAGATCATGTTGATGGAGATATCCATGGCCGGCAGGACCAGCATCGCCCCCAGGAAGGAGATCACGATGCCCATCGCCACCCAGAAGGCCAGCCGGATCTCGAGAAAGATCGACAGCGTGATGAGCACCAGGATCATGCCCAGCATGCCGTTCTTCAGCAGGAGATGGATGCGCTGCTCGAGGATCTCCGCCAAATCCTGATAGACCACCAGACCGACCGTCTCGGGAAGTTGTGCGTTGCGGTCCTCGATGTACCGATGGACCGTCGCGGCGATGTCGGTCGGCCGCTGATCGCCGATGCGGAAAACCTTCACCATGACGGCCGGCTGCCCGTCGACCAGCGCCGCCTGATCCAGATCGGCGAAGGCGTCCTTGATCCGAGCGATCTCGCCCAGGCGCACGTAGGTGCCGTCCGGATTGCGGAACACCGCCACCGAATCGAACTCCGCGCCGGTGTAGCGCTTCTCGACGGTGCGGATGAGCACTTCGCCGCCCTCGGCCTTGATCGATCCTCCCGCCAGGTCGAGCGAGCCCGCGCGCACCAGCGCGGTGACCTGGGGCAGGGTCAGGTTGTACTTGCGCAAGTTCTCCTCGGGAATCTCGATCGAGATCTCGTAGGGTCGCGCGCCGGCGATCTCGACCTGCGTGATGTTGGGCATCGCCTGCAGGTCGTCGCGAACCCGTTCGGCGTGCTCGCGCAGGGAGCGCTCGGACACGTTTCCGTGGACGAGCAGCGTGATCACCTCCCGCCGCGTGGTCAGCTTCTGGATGATCGGCCGCTCGGCTTCCTCCGGGAAGGTGAGGATGCGGTCCACCTCCGACTTGACGTCCTGAACGGCCTGGTCGGTGTCCGCGCCCTCGAGGATCTCCAGCGTCACCGTGCCCACGTTCTCGCGGGCGGCCGAGCGAATGCGCTTCACGTTCTCGATGCCGCTGACGGCCAGCTCGACCGGCCGCACGATTGCGTCCTCGACCTCCTCCGGCGTGGCACCGGGGTAGGTGACCGTGACCGACACCATGTCGAGCTCGAACTCGGGAAAGACCTCCTCCTTCATCGAGCGTCCGATCATCAGGCCCCCCACGAGGAAGACCAGCATCAGCATGTTGGCGGCCACGTGGTTGCCGGCCATGAAGGCGATGGGGCCCTTCAGCTTGGGGTCGGGACTAGCCATGAGCGCCACCTCGCGGGCTCCGGTCGCCCGCGTCGCCAGCCGGAGCGCCCGCGCCCGCGTCCGCGTCGCCAGCCGGAGCGCCCGCGCCCGGCGGGCCGCCAGGTTGGGCGGCATCCCGATGCATCAGCACCGGCCGCAGCGGCATCCCGTCGGCCGCGCCGCTGAGCGCCGAGACGACCACGCGCTCGCCGGCCTGCAGACCGCGCCCGATGAGGGCTTCGCTGGGCGTCAGCCGGGTGACGACCACCGTGCGGGTCTCGAGCGTGCTGTCGGGTCGGGCCACCCAGACCTGGGCCCCCTGGCGCAGCGCCGCGCGAGGGATGGGAATCACGTCGCGCAACAGGCGGCCGTGGATGCGCACGTGCACGAAGCTCCCGATCGACAGCTCGGCTTCGTCCGGACCCCGGTCGACGAACGGATCGGCAACGCGCACGACGACCTGCGCCAGACGACCCACGGGGTCGAGCACGCCCACCGATCGGTGCACCTCCCCGTCCCACCGATAGGACGCGCCACCCGTCTCGAGGGTCACTTCGGCCCGTGCCCCCGGGATGGCGATCCAGTTGAGCTCATCGATCGGCACACCCACCGCGACCTCCACCAGGTCGGTGGCATAGAGCAGCGCCACCTGGGAGGTTGGACCGACGAGCTGTCCGGGCGCGATCTTCTGCTCGCGGACGCGGCAGTCGAAGGGTGCTCGCAGCACGGTTCGATCCAGATTCAGCCGGGCGGTGGCGAGCGTTGCGCGGGCCGAGGCCAGATTGGCCTGCGCCTGCCGAAGCTGCGGCTCGTGCAGGACGAGGGGATCGGGTTCGGGCTCCTCCGCAGGCTCTGCAGCGCCGAATCCCACGCCGTTGCCCTTCATCAGCTCCCACTCGCGCCGGGCGATGGCCGCATTGGCGCGGGCCAAGTCGAGCTGGTATTCGGCCTGGGCGATTTGCGCCTCGGCACGCTGCACCGCCAGCTCGTAGTCGTCCGCTTCGATGCGCAAGAGCTCGTCACCGGCGCGAAAGGTCATGCCGGCCACCAGGTCGGGATGCACCCAGGCCACCTTCCCGGTGATCTGCGGGATGAGCGCGACCTCATAGCGCGGCGCCACGCTGCCGGTGCCCCTGACGACCGCGTTGCGATCGACGGGGGCCACCTCCAACACCTCCACCAGGGCGCCGGCCGCCAGCGGACGCTCCCGAGCCGGTCGCGGACGCATCGCGATCAACGCGATCATGATCACCGCGCCGAGGGCCACGATGGCGAGCGGAATCAGGACGGGCCTGAGACGGTGTGCGGCGGCACTCATGGGACGCTCCTTTCGGGGGTCAGGGTCTCCTCGTGCGCGGTCTCCTGCGCGAGGGCGCGCGTCCGTGCGCTCATCCAACCGCCGCCCAGGGCGGTCACCAGGGCCACGCGGGCGTCGGCGAGGGCCCGCTGCGCGCTCAGGAGCCCACGCTGCGCGTTGAGATGGGCGGACTGGGCGACCATGACCGGCAGGTAGTCGGAGACGCCCTGGAGGTAACGGTCGGTCGCCACCCGCAGGGTTGCGCGCGCCGCCCGCACCTGGGCTTCCAGATGGGTGACGGTCTCGCGCTGGCGGCGGCCGGCGACGAGCGCGTCCTCCACCTCGCGAAAGGCGGTCAACACGGCCTGCTCGTAGGCCGCCAGAGCGCCCTCCCAGGCCGCCTCGGCCCGCTCGGCATTCGCCTTGCGGCGGCCCGCCTCGAACACCGGCAGCACCAGGTTGCCCACCGTCTTCCAGATCATGTGGGCCGGGTCGAAGGCATCGGACAGCTCGTCGTCCGAGCCGGTGATCGAAGCGGTAAGGCTGAAGGTCGGCAGCCGCTGCGCCACCGCTTCAGCCGCGCGGCGATCCGCGGCGAGGAGCCGCCAGTAGGCCGCCCGCACGTCGGGGCGGCGCTGGATCAGGTCGCTGGGCAGCCCCGGGGGCACGCTGTCAGGCGAAGCGGGGACCCCCCGCTCGCCCGCCGGCACGATCTCCTGGCGCGGGTAGCGGCCCAGCAGCACGGACAGCTCGTGCTCGGCACGGGCCAGAGAGGCGGCCACCTGAGAGCGCTGCGCGCGGGCGGCGGCGAGATTGGTCTGGGCCTGGTACACGTCGACCGACGCCGTCAAACCCTGCTGGTAGCGGGCCGATACCAGCGCGTAGGAATCCTCGTATGCCGCGACCGTCTCCTTCAGGAGCCGATCCTGCAGCCGCAGCTCCACCAGGCTGAAGTAGGTCCGTGCCACCTGGGCCGACAGCGTCAGCAAGACGGCGTCTACGTCGCTCGCGCCCGCGTGCCAGTCCGCGGTGGCTGCGTCGCGCGACGACCACAGACGACCCCAGAGATCCAGCTCGTAGCTGGCCGCCAGGCCGACCGCGAAGCGCGGCGCAGACGTGGCCACCATCGCCGATCCGACGCCGGGCACCACGCCGCCGCCGGAAACCTCCTTCCCCTCCTCAACCGTCCCGCTTTCGGTCCAGGTGCCCTGGGCGGTGATCCAGGGGAACCAGGTGGCCTGCGCCATGGTGCGCGCGGCCGCAAGCTGGCGCAGGCGCGCCAGGGCTTGGGCCAAGGTGAGGTTGTCGGCCAGGGCCTCCTCCATCAGCCGATCGAGGGTGGTGTCGCCGAACGCCGTCCACCAGATCCTGTCGCCTTTGACGGCGCCCGGGACGTGGGGCTGTCGGAACGCCTCGGGAACCGCGATCTCGGGTTGTCGCGCCGCACGCCACCCGGCGCACCCCGCTGTCCCGAGGCATGCGACCAGCAGACACACAACCCGGCGCAGGCCCGACTCAGCCATGGAATCCACCTCCGTCGCCGTCAGCCGGCGCCTGCTCGATGCCCAGATTGGCCGCCACGCGTCTCAAGAGATGGAAGAGCTGAGCCCGCTCCCCGGAATCCAGGCCGCGCAGCGCGCGAGCATTGACCGCGTGTATGGCGGTGTGCAAGCGAGGCATCAACTTCCGTCCCGCGCCCGTCAGCTCGATCATCTTGCTGCGGCGGTCGGTCGGATGGGGGCAGCGTTCGACCAGATTTTTCTGCTCGAGCGTATCGAGGTGGCTCAGCACGGACGGGTGGGCGTGCTTCACCAGCCGGGCCAACTCCACCAGCGTGGCGCTGCCCCGCTCGGTAAGAACCCCCAGCAGCAGCGCCTCAGGCGCCGTCAGGCCCAACGGCCGCACCCGCTCCTCGATCTCCCCTTTGGCGGCCAGGCCGATCCGGCCGCACCAGTAACCCACATATCGTTCTCGATGGAACCGCTTCATCGAATCACGTCCTCGCCGAGAGCTTCACGCACCGGGTGACCACAGTCGTCAGCCTATCATATTAGGTAGGATCCTACAAGGGTCCTTCCTACATTGTGGCGGATATGCCCGCATCCCTTGATCTGCCGCTGAACGGATCAGGCGGCGCGGGCGGGATCGTCGGGAACGTCCAGCAGCGCCAGCACCTCCAGGAGCTTGTGGCGCTCGATCGGCTTGAGGAGGCAGACGTCGTACCGCTGGCCGGGCAATGCGAGCGTCTGGTGCGGTTCCCCGCGCTCGGCGGTCATCACCACCTTCGCACCGGCGCCTGCGGCCATGCCCCGTTCCGCATCGATGCGGCGGATCTGGCGCAGGATGGTCGCGCCCCCCGGTCCGGGGAGCTTCACATCGAGGCAGAGCAGATCGTAGGGCTGGCCCATGCGGCAACTGAGCCGGTAGGCCTCGATCACTTCCTGACCGTCCGTAGCGCTGTCACACTCGCCGCGTCTCGACAGCATGCGCACGAGCAATCTGTGGCTGGCGGGATCGGTTTCGGCGACCAGCGACCTCATCCTCATGCCCTCCGCGCGGCGGCCTGGTCCGCAGACCCGGTCACGACCGGGGCCAGTGCTCACGGACGCGTTCACTTATGCTTCTCGTGACGACGCCCCCGCTTCTTGAGTTTTCTGGTGCACCGCCCCTCCCGGTCCGCAGCGTAGCGCTCCCCGGACGTCTCGCGGGCCGCACTTGCACAGGCGCAGCAGGATTGCGAGTATGGACCGCAACGATGAAGCCCGATCAACGTCTAGCCGGGTTGGAGGTTCGATGGCGCATCCGCAAGTCGAGGATCCCGCCCCCGCCGCCGGAACCCACCGCCTCCGGCTGCGCCGCTTCGTTCCCGGGGACCTCGAGGCCATCGCCGGCGTCTTCACCGATCCGCGCGTGGCGCGCCACACCCTGACCGGCGTCCTGCCGATGGAGGCGGTCAGCCGCTGGCTCGAGCGGATCATCTCGTCCTACCGTCTCCACGAGCACGGCGTGTGGGCGGTGGTGCACCGGGAGGATGCCAAGGTCATCGGCTATTGCGGACTGTCCTGCCCGCCGGTCGACGGCCGGCCGCAATTCGAGATCGGCTTTCGCCTGTTGCCCGCCTACTGGGGACGCGGACTTGCCACCGAGGCCGCCGCGGCTGCGCGGGACGTCGCCTTCGGTCCCCTCGCGCTCACGCGCGTCATCTGCCTGATCCAGCCCGAAAACGCGGCCTCCATCCGCGTGGCCGAGAAGATCGGGATGCGTCACGAGCGCGACACGCTCTTCGCCAACACGACGCTGCTCGTCTATGCCCTGGACGATCCGGCAGGGGCAGACTAGTCCTCGGCTCCCTTGTTTTCCGCGGTGAGTCCTTTCACATGGAGCGTGGCCGGCTGACCCTCCTTGCCCTCGCCCCAGTAGATCGTCTGGTGCGGGAAGGGAATCTCGATGCCCTGCTCATCGAAGGCCTTCTTCACGCGCCGATTGAACTCGCGTCCCGCCGCCCACTGACGCAGGGCCTGAGTCTTGATGCGGGCCTTCACGACCACGGCCGAATCGGCGAACTTGTCGACGCCGAGGATCTCCAGAGGCTCCAGGACGTCCTTGTTCCAAGGCTCCTCCTGGCGCATCTGCTCCAGGACCTCCCTCATGATCCGCGCGACCTCGTCGGTGTCCTCCCGATAGGCCACGCCCATGTCGACCACGTAGAAGGAGAACTCCTTGGTCATGTTCGAGACCTGCGTGATGGTCCCGTTGGGGAAGTAGTGGACGGTTCCCGACAGGTCACGCAGCCGGATGTAGCGCAACGTGACCGCCTCCACCAGGCCGCCCTGACCGTTGAGCTGCACGACATCACCGACACGCACCTGGTCTTCGAGCAGAATGAAGAACCCGCTGATCACATCGCGCACCAAGTTCTGCGCGCCGAAGCCAACCGCCAGCCCTCCGATGCCGGCCACACCCAGGATGGGCCCCAGCTTGACCCCCAATTGGGACAAGAGGATGAGCCCTGCAGTGATGAATATGGCCAGCGATCCGATCACTCGCAGGATGGCGGCCAAGGTGTCGATCCGCTTTCCCGATTCGGCGTCGGGACGGCGTTCCCTGTACCGGTTGGCGAATCGCTGAATCCCCATCTTGAGGAGTCGCATCGCAATCCACGCGAGCGCGACCACCAGCAGGATGCGCAAGCCGTTGGAGAGCAGCCACGGGCGTAGACTCTCCCAGTCGAGCCAGTCCATGCGTCCACATCCTCCTTTCCTACCCCTGTACCTCTGCCGCTTTTCGAGTCTGGGTCGACATGGTCCCGGTTGGCATGGGGGGATGCCAGAGGAATTCGGGGGGCTGAACCCCCAATCGACGAGGGCACTGCCTCTCCCACGCCCGGCGTGCAGCTCCGCCGCCGCCCCCCATCCCAAAGGAGGCTTCCGAGGGATCTGAAGGCTCGTCTTCCAAGGCTCCAAATGCAATTTAGTAGCTTACTCGGGCGACAGGTTCAGCGCCCGTCAAGCGCGACATGGCCGTAAGGTATTACCGAAAAGGCGATTAGAAAATAGGTCCGATCCAGGGGAAAAAAGGCTGGAACCACTCGATCCAAATGGTTTAGTATTTTCGCAAGTACTGAAACAGACGCTATAGCTCACAGCAATAGAGGCGGCGCTCGGCCGGGAATCGAGGGAGGAGAGCAACGATGGAAGCGGCGAGCTCACAGTTGAACGAATACAAGGAGCAGCTCTTCGACCAGTTCGGTCGGCTCGGCCGGGCGCTGGCGAGCCCCCGGCGGCTCGAGCTGCTCGACCTGCTTTGCCAGGCGGAACGCACCGTAGAAGACCTGATCAAGCACACCGGCCTGACGGCCTCCAACGTCTCGCAACACCTCAGCGTGCTCAAGCAGTCGCGGCTGGTGACGGCCCGCAAGGAGGGCCTCTTCGTCTACTACCGCCTGGCCGATCCGGTCATCGCCCAGTTCTGGCGGATGTTCCGGCGGGTGGCCACGCAGTGCTTGGCCGAGGTCCGCGAAGTCGTGCACGCGTACATGGACGTTTCGGATGACGCCGAGCCGATCGACCTGGCTCGCCTGCGCGAGCGGCTTCGCCGCCGGGAGATCGTCCTGCTCGATGTGCGCCCGGAGGTGGAGTACCAGGCAGCCCACATTCCCGATTCGCTGTCGATTCCGCTCGATGAACTGGAGAGCCGGTTGCATGAGCTCCCCACCGACAGGGAGATCGTCGCCTACTGCCGCGGCCCCTTCTGCGCGATGGCGCTGGAGGCCGTGCGCATTCTGAAGCGGCACGGATTCAACTCGGGTCGCATCGAGGACGGCCTGCTCGAGTGGCGTGATCAGGGTTGGCCGGTGGAGTCGTCCCATCCCGAGCTCGGTTCGCACTCGGGGTCTCAGCCATAGATGAGAACGTGCCTGATCCCAAGAGGGTCGCTGATCGTCGCGCGGTGTCCGCGAGCAGATCGATGTCCTGTTCGTCCACCCGCATAGATTGGAAACCGAATCGTCCATGTCAGTGGGCGGAGGAGAGCTAGAGATGAGCAATCCCAAACACAAGCTGGTGGCATTCGCCGTCAACCATCCCAAGACCGTGGTCGCCCTCGCCGCGCTGATCACCGTGTTGCTGGCCATCCCCATTCCAACGGCAGTCATCGACACCGACCCGGAAAACATGCTGAGCAGTGACGAGCCGGTCCGCGTGACACACTCGCGCATCAAGGATGAGTTCACTCTCTCCGACTACCTCGTGCTGGGATTCGCGGGCGAGCAAGACCTCATGACCGATGACTTCGTGAAGCGTCTGGGCCTGCTGACCGAGCGAATCGAGGAGATGGAAGGCGTCGTGGGCGACGATGTGCTCGCGCCCGCCACCGTGGATGACATCTACCGGACACCGGACGGCTCCCTCGTCGTCGGTGGGCTGACCGACGAGCGCACAGGTTGGAAGACGCAGCCGACGGTGGCCGAGAAGATCGACCAGAATCCGATCCTGCGCGGCAAGCTGGCGTCCGCCGACGGGCGCGCGGTGGCCGTTTACATCCCTCTCGAGGCCAAGAAGCACGCCGCCGCCGTGGCCGAGCAGATCGAGCAGGACATGGCCGAGATCGGCGGATTCCCGACCCACTACATCACCGGCCTGCCCGTCGCCCAGGACGTCTTCGGCCAGGAGATGTTCAAGCAGATGGGCATCTCCGCTCCCATGGCCGGCGTGCTCATCTTCCTGCTGATGCTGGTCTTCTTCCGCAAGCTGAAGGTCGTGCTGGCCCCCATGATCCTGGCGGTCATGACCGTGATCTGGACGATGGGGCTGCTCATTCTGACCGGCTTCACCGTCCACATCATGAGCTCGATGATCCCGATCTTCCTGATGCCGATCGCAGTGCTCAACTCGATCCACATTCTCTCGGAGTTCCACGAGCGCTATCAGAAGTCGAAGTCGCAGCGCGACGCGATTGTCTCTACGATGCACGAGCTCTACAAGCCGATGATCTTCACCTCGCTCACCACCGTGGTCGGCTTCGGCTCGCTCATGTCGGCGCCCATTCCGCCCGTGCGGGTCTTCGGCGCGTTCGTCGCCTTCGGTGTGGCCGTCGCCTGGACGCTCTCGGTCACCTTCAACCCAGCCTACGCCGTGCTGCTGTCGAAGCGCACGCTCTCGAACTTCGGGCGCAAAGATGACAGCCACTCGCCGCTGGCCCGCCTGATGACCGGTGTGGGGCGGTTGGCCGTACGTGGGCGCTGGGCCTTCCTGGGCACCACGGCCGCGGCGCTGGCAGTGGCCGCTTACGGCATCACCCAGATCGAGGTCAACGACAATCCGACCAAGTGGTTCAAGCCGAATCACCCCATCCGCGTCTCGGAGCAGGAGCTCGGCCGCCACCTGGCCGGAACCTACATGGCCTACCTCGAGTTCGACGCCACGCAGACGCCGGATGAAACGGTCAAGAACGTCGAGACGCTCGAGTACATGGACGGCCTGCAGCGGGCGCTGGCCGGGCTGCCGCAGGTGGGCTCGACCACCGGCATCAGCGATATCGTCAAGAAGGTCCGCTTCGAGCTCAACGACGGCGACTCGACGACCTACGCGGTGCCCGACAACGATCAGGAGATCGCCCAGGAGCTCTTCCTCTACGAGGTGGCCGGCGGCGATCCGGACGATCTCTACAAGTTCATCAACCCCGACGGGGACCGGGCGGTGCTCTGGGTCCAACTTCGGGACGGCGACAACCGAGCCGTTGAAGAGGTGGTGCAGACCGCCGAGGCCTACATGGCCGCGACCGCCCCTCCCGCGGGAATGCGCTTCGACTGGGGCGGCCTGACCTACATCAATGTCATCTGGCAGAACAAGATGGTGGTCGGCATGCGCAACGCGCTTCTGGGCTCGTTTGCGGTGGTGCTGCTCATGATGATGATGCTCCTGCGCTCGGTGCGGCTGGGCATCATCTCGATGGTCCCGCTGACCGTGACCATCGCTCTGGTCTACGGCCTTGTCGGACTGACCGGCCGGCCCTATGACATGCCGATCGCCGTGCTGTCGTCGCTCACGCTCGGCCTGTCGGTTGACTTCGCGATTCACTTCCTCAAGCGTGGTCAGGAAATCTACAAGCGAGAGAAGAGCCTGACCGGAACGCTGGAGGAGCTGTTCCAAGAGCCGGCGCGGGCGATCTCCCGCAACATCGTGGTGATCGCGCTCGGGTTCGTGCCCCTCTTGTTCGCCGCGCTGGTCCCCTACGTCACCGTGGGCGCGTTCTTCCTGGCGATCATGGCCCTGTCGGGCACCGCAACGTTCATGGTCCTGCCGGGTCTCGTGCTCCTGTGGGGAGAAAAGGCATTCTGGCCGTGGGGCGCCAAGGCGGCCGTCTGGCGCCAAAGGCCGTCGAGCGCAGCCGTCAAGCGGGTGCCCGCGTTGAAGGAGGCTTAGTCATGAAGACAGCGAAGCTCTTAGGTGGATTCACCGCACAGATGGAGGGATTGGAAATGAAGAAGCTCATCGGCCGCGTTGCTGCTGCCATGTTGTTGATGATCGTGTCGGTCGGTCTGGCCCACGCACAGGCCCCGAGTGCCGAGCAGATCATGGAGAAGTCGCATCAGGCCTACTACTACGCCGGCGACGGCGGGCACGCCCGCGTGAAGATGGTCTTGACCGACAAGAAGGGCCGCACGCGCGAGCGTGAGTTCTGGATGGTGCGCGCGGACATCCAGGACATGGGTGATCAGCGCTACTTCACCTACTTCCTGGATCCGGCCGATGTGCGCCGCACCTCGTTCCTGGTCCACAAGCAGGCCGAGGGTAACGACGATCGTTGGTTGTACATTCCCGCCCTGGATCTGGTGAAGCGCATCGCGGCCGACGACCGCGGTTCCTCCTTCATCGGCTCCGACTTCAGCTATGAGGACGTCTCGGGTCGGCTGCCCAACATGGATCACCACGAGATCATGGGTGAGGACACGGTCATGGGTCGCACGGTGACCAAGATCAAGAGCACCCCCAAGGACGGGGGCACGGCCGACTACGCCTACCGTATCAGTTGGATCGACAAGGAGACCTACCTGCCGCTCAAGGAGGAGTACTTCGAGGAGGATGGCGAGCTGCGCCGCGTCTTCGAGATCGGGAAGATCGAAGCGATCGACGGCTACCCGACCGGCGTGGAGCGCATCATGACGAATGTCCAGAAGGGCACCAAGACCGAGCTCAGCTTTACCGACATCTCGTACCAGCCCCAGCTCGAGGCGGATGATTTCACCGAGCGGCTGCTCAAGAGCCCGCCCCGGGACTACACCCGCTAGGGGAGTCGGGGACGCCGAGCATCACCCCGCGATCGGTTGCAGAGAGGAGGGATGACGTCATGCGTATGGAGAACGTTACTTATGGCCGCCCGCGGCGCTCGGGGGGAGTGCGACCGGTGTCCGGCGCTCTGCTCCTCGCCTTGGGGGCGGCCCTGTTGGGGTGGACGGTTCCCACTGCCGGTGCGGCACCTTTCGTGGGCGGCTTCGTCGAGGCCGCTCAGGCGGTGCGGGTCGACGAGAACGAGGTGCTGGGTGATGGCAGGGTGGGAGATCGCAGCTATCCGCGCAGCGAGCTGCGCACGCAGCTCACGGTGCGCGACGGTCTGGATCTGGCCTCCTTCTTCGCGCGCGTCGACCTGGTGAGCGACGCCACCGCCCAGGACCGCTCCACGGTCGATGTGCGGGAAGCCTACATCAAGCTCTTCCCCGCCGACTGGCTGGAGGTCAAATTCGGCCGCCAGGTCGCCACGTGGGGCACCGGTGACCTGGTCTTCGCCAACGACCTTTTCGCCAAAGACTGGCAGGCCTTCTTCACCGGTTTGGACGACAGCTACCTGAAGCCGCCCCAGGACCTGCTGCGCCTGTCGTTCTACATGGGCGGTGCCACCGCGGAGATGGCCGGATCGCCGCACTTCACGCCCGACCATCTGCCCGAGGGGAGGAGGCTCTCGGTCTATAATCCGTTCCAACGCGCCTTGGTCGCAGCCGAAGGGGCCCCTGCCCCGGTGACCCCGCCCGAGGACCTCACCCATGGCGAGTTGTTCGGACGGCTGTATGGCTACTGGGGCAGCTTCGAGTGGGCTTTCTACGGCTACAAGGGCTTCTGGCCCACGCCCCAGGGGGTGGTGATGAGCGGCTCGACGCCCCGTCTCGCCTATCCGCGTCTCGCGTCCGGTGGCGGAAGCCTGCGCGGTCCGCTGGGCTCGCTACTGGTTCACGCCGAGGGGGCAGCCTACATCTCCGAGGACGATCCCGACGGCGACGATCCGTTGATCGCCAACTCCCAGGTCCGCGGCTTCGTGGGCGCCGAGAAGAGCCTGGGCAACGACTGGACCGTCAGCTCTCAGTACTACGGTGAGTACATGCTCGATTACGACAAGTACGCCGACGGCTTCGGTGACCAGGAGCCGCAATTCGATGAGCTGCGATCGACGGTCACCCTTCGCGTGACCAAACTCATGATGAACCAGTATCTGCGGTGGTCCTTCTTCGGCTACTGGGGCATCTCCGATTCCGACTGGCACGTGCGTCCCTCGGTGAGCTACCAGATCACCGACGGCGTGACGGGCACGGTCGGCGGCAACTTCATGGACGGAGACGAGCTCTACACGATGTTCGGTCAGTTCCAGGACAACTCGAACGTCTATCTGCGTCTCCGCTACAGTTTCTAGCAAGACCCAAAGGAGGATGCGATGAGTGTCGAACATATCATCCGCGCCGTCGCCGGCACGTTCGTGCTGACCAGCCTCGCGCTGGGATGGTTCGTGAGCCCGTACTGGTTTCTCTTCACCGCCTTCGTGGGGGTCAATCTCCTGCAGTCCTCGTTCACCAAGTGGTGTCTGATGGACTCCATCCTGCGCAAGGCCGGCGTGGGCGTAAAGAGTCAGGCGGCCGACCTGTAGCGGCCGGCCGCCTGCTCGGCGGGACTCCCCCGCATGCAGATCGCTGGGGGGATGATCCCATCCGTTTCCGGCGAAGACGTCCACCATGTAGACACATTCCCCACCTCCCGCTAGACTGCGCTGACTCCACCAGTGCGGCGGGCGGGGGATCGTCTCGATGGGTTCGAACAGCATCAGCAGAGGAGCGTGGATCGCCGGTGCGGTGGGGTTGATCCTCCATCTGGCATTCGTGGTTTCGTTGATCTTCGGCTTCCTCAATCCGCTCTTCGTGGAAGCGCAACAGGGCTACGGGCAGGCCTCCGACTTCTACGGCATCTACCAGGCCGGCGCCAACCTGATCGCGGGATACAGCATCTACGACTCCCCCGACTACCGGCAGGAAGCGCCCCAGGTGGTCCCCTTCTACTACTTCTACCGTTACCTGCCCCCGACCGCCTACGGCGCCGCGCTGATCGCGGCGGGGATGGGGCCCCGCCCGGCCTACTGGCTCTGGGTGGTGCTCAACGAGCTGCTGATGGCGGTGATGGTGGTCCTCCTGCTGCGCGACCGGCGTTGGTCGCTATCGAAGCGCCGGATCTGCGCCGGTCTGTGGCTCGGCTGCTTCCCCTTCTACATCGAGCAGTTCATGGGGCAGTTCTCCTTCACCATGGCCTGCTTGCTCTACGGGCTCTGGCGGCTGGATGGGAACCGTCGCGAACCCGCCGGCGACCGTGCCGGCGAAGGCTCATTCCTACAGGCCCCCCGGAGGGAATGGTGGATTCGCGTACTCTGGGCCGCCAGTGCCACGCTGAAGAGCTTCACGGCGCTTCTGGCGATCCCCTACCTGCGCGACGGCCGGTGGCGACGCGTCGTGGCTGCGGGCAGCTTGGGCGTGCTGGTCTGCGCCCCCTACTTCGTACTGCGCCCGCACGACCTGGTGGAGTTCGCGCGCCTCAACTTCTCCCCCTTCATGCGGGTGTACAAGGGCGCCTTCGGCTTGCAGACGGCCTTACGGGATCTCGCCCAGAGACTGCCGGACGCTCTGGTGCACGAGCCGTTTCGAATCCTGGGTCGTAGCGTGGACGGCGAGCGGGTGGGGCTGGTGGTGGTATCGGGACTGATCTTCGCGGCCGCGCTGTGGGCGACGTGGCGCCTGGCGCGCCACCCGCACCGTCGCACGCTCGACCTGGCCCTCTGGACAACAGTCTTCTTCCTGGTCTTCAAGAGCGTCTGGGAGTACCACTACGTGATGATGCTCCCGGTGGTCACGGCGATCTACCTCACCTTCGGATCGCGCGTGGTGTTGCTGCTCGGGGTCTGGATCTCTCTTCCGACGCTCTACGCGGCCGCGCCCTGGCTGGGAGGTGTCGCGGCCTCGGATCCGCTGGAATTGTGGCCGGGGACGTTCCGATCGCTGCACTTCTCGGTCAAGGCGCTGCCCACGTTGCTGCTGTGGTTCTGGATCCTGCGTGCGGCCGTCGCTCCGACGCGCGAGACCGTCGGCCTAGAAGTAGCTGCTGAGCGGTGACGTGCTCAGCGTGCGCTCCAGCCGCCGCTCATGCGCCATCAGGCCGCGGACTACCGGCCGGGCGGCATGCTTCAGCAACGCCCGCAGCGGCTCGCGCATGACCCGATTGCGCATGACGCGATCCGATCCAAGGATGCGCTGGGTCACGCGGTCGACCCTGCGACTGCCCGAATCGAGCACGGTGGGCTTGATCTGCACGCCCCGCCGATGGTTGAAGAGCTCGTCGATCGCCGAGTGCACCATGGCCAGCAGCACCTGGTTGGTCATGTCCGTCTTGACGGGGGCGGCCTGACCCGACCAGATGGCGGCCAGGAACTCGTCGACGGTATCCCCCGGGGCCTTCGTGAAGGCCTTGCCGACGTCGCCGATGTGCGTGTCGGAGTTGCAGGTCAGGAACTTGCCCTTGGCGCGCGCCAGGTTCTCCGTCACGGTGTTGAGAAGCTGCGTCCGCCCGGCGTTCAGCTCCAGGACGTCGAAGTGATCGGCCGCCTCCGCCACTTTCCAGAGGCTCACCCGCCCGGCCTTCAGCTCTTCGCGCTCCCACCAGGTGGGGTGATTGTACTGCATGTAGATTCCGCGCTCGCGGCAATAGGCGGACAAATCCTCCAGGCAGACGATGTGCGCGCGGATCGCGGCGTACTCATCCGGGCTCAGCCCGAGGAGATTGACGTGAATGGAGAAGCCGATCGCCGGATCGACGAGCGTGTGCTCCACGCCCGGGATGAGCAGGCGCCGATCACGCTCCGGAAGCTGCCGCCGAAGCTCCTCGTACCCGGCCATCGTGTTGTGGTCGGTGAGCGCGAAGTAGTCCATCGGCTCACGGGACCCGCTTCCGCCCAGGGCCGCCTCGAAGAGGGCCCGCGGCGAGTAGGCCTGGAAATCTGGAACATCGTGCGACCGGCTCGAGTGAACGTGCAGGTCCGCTTTGCGCAGGTTGTGGATTTTCATGATGTCAGCATAGTGGGGATATGTTTGTCCCGCTTTCGCGGGGGGTTAATCATCGTACGCGCCCCGTATCGATTCTGTTACCGCATGCCTCCACCAGGGTTCCCGACGAAAGTACCGGCAGCGCCGTGCTTGCGCAACGCTCCCCTGACCGGCGCGGCCTCGGGGCCCCGCTCAGCGAACGACCAAGAGCGCACCGCGCCGCGCCCCGCCGCTGCCGCCGCCCTCGATCCACACCGGATAGCGCCCTGGGGCCAGACGGCGGCCGGCGCGATCCCGGCCGTTCCAGTGGAGCCAGTCCTCCCGGCCGCCGGGAAGCGACCGCTGCCAGATGATGCGCCCCTCCAGATCGAGCACCGTGACGCCGCTCCCCCGGAACGAGGCGCCCGCACGCGTCACCGAGGGCACGATCCGCCCGATCGCCGAGAGATCGCCCGCTCGGCGCCCGGGGCCCGGCCCGCCGCCCGCCGACTGCGCCGCTGGACCGGCGAAGTAGACGTTGTCCTCGTAATCCTCGCGGCTATCCATCCATACGACCACGACGCCGTCGGGAAGCCCGGCCGCGCTGATCTTCTCCTGGGTGTTGACCGGCTCGGGCGGGTCGTCATTGACCCGCTCGGGCGGGCTCAGCGTCCCGCCCCCGTCCCCCGTGGCGGCGTAGAAGATATTGAAGTCCCAGGAGGGGTCGGTGGCCTCCTCCCAGAACAGGTGGGCCACGCCGGCGCCGTCATAGGCGACCTTGGGGAGTTGCTGGATCCCGTAGGAGCTGGGCGTGATGCGGACGTTGGCGGGAAACGACAGGCCCCCGTCGCTCGACTCGGCGAAGTAGACGTCCGGGACCTCGGTTTCGTCCACGGTGGTCCAGACCACGCCCACGCGGCCGTCGAGCCCCACGTCCAGTGAGGCGCCCGGCATGACTCAGCCGTCGTAGACCCACGGCTCGTGGCTCACCTCCACGGGCAGCTCCCAGGTCAGCCCACCGTCGAGAGAGCGAGCGGCGTAGATCCAACGGTTCCATCCGGTTGTGGTGTGACGCCAGACGATGTGGACCCGATCGGGATCGCCCCCCAGCGCGATATCGGGCAGCGGGGGCGTGCAGGTGGGACCCACCACGATCCGGTTGGCCTTCACGTTGGCCCGGAAGCTGGTGCCGTCGGGCGAGTAGGCGGTGTAGAGATCGATCACGTCGGGACCGTTACGGAAGTCACCCCAGGTGATGTGGACGCCCCCGCCGGGCGACCCGCTCGCCTCGGGCCAGGCGCGATCGTCCTGCTCCGAATCGCTGACGAGCACGGGCGACCCGAAGCTCATCCCCTCATCGATCGAGCGGGCGCAGTAGATGCGGCCCGTCTGGCCGTGCTCCCAGATCACCCACGCCACGTAGACCAGGCCGTTGCCGTCCACCGCCAGGCAGGGCCACCGCACCAGCATCGGGGTGCCGTAGCCGGGGGCCTGGGGGGGGTCGACGCGCCGTTCGGGCTCGAAGCTCAGGCCGCCGTCGAGCGAGCGGGTGAAGTGGACCGATCCGGTCGTCACCCGCCAGTCCTCCCAGACTGCATAGATGGTGCCTTCGGGCCCCACGACGATCTCGGGATCGGTCTGGTGATAGCCCTCACCGGCGTGGTTGACGCGGAGATTGGGACCGAAGGTGTCCGCCTGGGCGGGTGCGGCGCCGAGCAGCGTGCAGACGGCCAGCACGACCAGCGTGGGGCCTGCACCCCGCATTGCCGTCCACCCGCCGCCGCGGCGGGGGAGTGGGTGTGGCCCCATGGTGTCTTTCCTTCCTCGAAGAGGTTGCTCGCCCGCTCGGCCTCAGGATGCGGCGGCGCATCGATCGTGTCACGCACAGTTTAGCATAGGCGCCCACGCAACCCCAGACCAGGGCCCCCCGTAGTTGGAGGCGGCATCTCCCCATGGCAGAGCGGTAGATCCAGGAGGAATCAGGATGACCAAAGGCTACAGCCGCCGTGACTTCTTGAAGTGGGTCGGGGCGGGCGCCGCCGTGGTCTCGCTCCCGGCCGTCGCGGGCTGTGCATCCCGCTCGGCCATGCTGGGACGGGGCGGCGGCAGCAGCGCTCACACCACCTACTTCGACCGCTTCGGCGTAAGCGAGAGCACGCTGCGGCGCGTGCTCGAGAAGGCCCTATCCCGGGGGGGCGATTTCGCCGACATCTACGTGGAGCACAACGTATCGCGCTGGACCGGAATGCAGGACGGGCAGGTGGACCGCGCCTACGGCAACGTCGATCTCGGGGCCGGCATACGCGTGCTGAAGGGCGACGCCACCGGCTTCGCCTATTGTGAGGACCTGAGCGAGGGGGCCCTGCTCTCGGCGGCGGGCACCGCGGCCGCGGTGGCCGATTCGTCGCCCCAGGCCCAACCGCGACCCTTGGCCGCGGTCCGCATCAAGGACTACTACCCCGTCGAAGTGCCCTGGACCGAGATCGGCATCGACCGCGTACTGCCGATCATCGAACGAGCCGATCGCAACGTGCGCGCCAAGGACGACCGCATCGTCCGCGCCACCCTCTACGTGGGCGACGAGGACGCCCACATCCTGCTCGCCAACTCCGAGGGCCGGCTGGTCGAGGACGCGCGCCCCATGGTGACGATGTTTATCACCTGCGTGGCGATGGATGACGGCAAGATCGAGAGCGCCTCCGAGTCGATCTCCGGCCGGGCCGACATCGAATACCTCAGGGACCAAAACGTCGACGAACTGGTGAACGAAGTCGCCCGCCAGACCCTCTCCGGGTTCGAGGCGGTCGAGGCGCCCTCGGGCGACATGCCCGTCGTGCTGGCCGGGGGCATTGCCGCGGTGCTGCTGCACGAAGCGATCGGCCACGGGATGGAAGCCGACTACAACCGGCGCGGCATCTCGATCTACGCCGATCGGATCGGCGAGCGGATCGCCTGCGACGACGTCACCATCATCGATGACGGGACCATCCCCGAATTGCGGGGGTCCTTGAACGTCGATGACGAGGGCGTGCCGACCCAGCGGACCCTGCTGGTCGAAAACGGCATCCTCCGTTCCTACATGCACGATCGACTCTCCGCGCAGCACTACAAGGTGGCCCCGACCGGGTCGGGCCGGCGGCAGTCGTTCCGCTACCCGCCGGTGCCGCGCATGCGCAACACCTACATGATCAGCGGGCCTCACGACCCGCAGGAGATCATCGCCTCGGTCAAGAAGGGCATCTACGCGCGCGTCATCGGCAACGGCGAGGTCAATACCGGCGCCGGCGACTTCAGCTTCTACGTGCACCAGGGGCAGTTGATCGAAGACGGCAAGCTGACCGGCATCATCAAGGACGTCAACCTGACCGGCAACGGCCCCAAGGTGCTCGAGGCGATCGACCTGGTCGGCAACAACATGACGATGAAGACCGGCGGGGGAAGTTGCGGCAAGGACGGCCAGTACGTGCCCGTGGGCTTCGGCATGCCCACGGTGCGCGCCGGCGCCATTTCCGTGGGAGGGAGGACGGCATGAGCAAAGACCTGCTACAAAAGGCCAAGCACGTCGTCGCCAGCGCCCGCGCAAAGGGCGCCAACGGGGTGCGCGTTTCGGTGGGACGCAACCGCAATAGCCGGGTGGAGTGGCGCAACGACGATCTGGAGCGCATTCGCGAATCGACCACCATGCAGGTCAGCCTGACGCTGTTCGTGGACGGACGTTACTCTTCCCACGGGACCAGCGACCTGCGCCCCGATGCGCTGGAGAAGTTCATCGAGGATGCCGTCGGCATGACCCGTCTGCTGCAGCCCGACCCGCACCGCAAACTGCCCGACCCCTCCCGCTACGCCGACATGTTCACGGGCGACCTCGGGAACTACGATCCCTCCGGCGCCAGGAGCATGACCGGCACGCAGCGCAGGCGCCACGCGCAGGCGCTGGTGGAAAGCGCGCGCTCGGCCCCCGGGGGCGAGAAGATCGTCTCGGCCTACGGAAGCTGGTCGGATGTGCAGTATGAGAGTTGCATGGTGGCCTCCAACGGCATGGAAGGTGAGAATCAGGGCACCGCCTTCTACTGCTACGCGCTGGTCTCGGTGGGCGACGAGGACGGCCGCAAGCCACGTGACTATGCCTTCACGGGTGGCCTGCATCTCGACCGACTGGAACCCCTCGAGGTGGTGGGTCGCCGGACCACCGAGCGGGCCCTGGCCCAGGTGGGCGCCCGGCCCGTCAAGACCGGCAGGTATCCCTGCGTCGTGGAGAACCGGGTGTGCAGCACGCCGCTGGGCGGCCTGCTGGGGCCGATCCACGGCAACGCCATTCAGCAGCAGAACTCCTTCATGGTCGACAAGCTGGACGAGCAGGTGGCCAGCCCCGTGCTGACGATCACCGACGAGCCGCACCTGGTGGGTGGCTTCGAATCCTCACGCTTCGACGGCGAGGGGATGGCCACGCGCCGGCGCACAGTGTTCGAAAACGGCGTGCTGCGGACCTTCTATTTGAGCACCTACCACGCCAGCAAGCTGGAGATGGAGCCCACCAGCGGCGGATACACCAACCTGCTCTTCCCCGCCGGAACCCGGGATCTCGACGGCCTGCTGCGCGCGATGGGCACCGGCATCCTGATCACCGACTTCCGGGGAGGCAACTCGAACAGCGCGACCGGCGACTTCTCCGCCGGCGTAACCGGCTTCTGGGTGGAGGATGGCCGGCGGATTCATCCGCTCAACGAGATGAATGTCGGCGGCAATCATCTGGAGCTCTGGAAACAGCTCGCCGAGCTGGGCAACGATCCGTATCGGTACGACGGGATTCGTTGCCCGAGCATGCGATTCAACGAATTGCAGTTCTCCGGCGTCTAAACGATGTCCCCAGGATGGGCGGGGCACATGCCCCGCTCGCCCCTCCGGGCCCCGGGTGAACCCCACCACCCGGGGCCCACCCGCATCAGATCGCGGTGGCGCAGCTCGCGAAAGCCGGGACGCGGAGTATCGGCAAGGTCGGCAGGACCCATCGTCGAACCCCACGAAGCTCTCCCGTGATGATTCGCATGGTCCGACCCTACTGGATGAGCACCAGCGTTCGATGCGGCGTGGCGTTGGGCGCTTCGAGCCGCAGGTAGTAGACGCCCGAAGCCGCCAGCTCGCCGTCGTCGCGGCGCCCGTCCCACTCGGTCACGTGCTCCCCGCCCTGCAAACGACCCTCGACGAGGGTCCGCACCAGCCGACCCGTGGGGTCGAAGACCCGCACGTTCACCTCGCCGGCCTCGGGCAGCATGTAGACGATGCGGGTATCGCCGCGGGTTGGATTGGGGCGCGGGGCCTGCAGCAGGGCGCGGCCGGTCGGGGCCGAGACGCGCGGCTTCAGGAGCCAGCCGTTCGGATCGAGGGACAGGCCGGTGGGCCGACCCTGCACCTGCAAGGTGAAGGTCTGCTCCCGGTCGGTGTTCAGGACCTGCACGATCTCGAGCCCAGACGCGGTCCGAACCCCGAGGTCGATCGGCATGCGGTAGACATCGAACGTGGCCTGAGTCTGGGACAGGTCGACGACCACCTCGTAGCCGCCGGAGACCGGCCGGAACTCCCAGGACCAGTCGTAGTGCGGGCGTCCGGCCTCGTAGATCCACTGCTCGAAGAAGGCGTCCAGCTCGAGACCGGTCTGGGCCTCCATGATGTCGCGGAAGGTCTCGGTAGTGGCGAGCCCCGTGCCGCCCAAGGAATCACGGTATGCTCGCAAGGCTCCGAAGAAGACATCGTCGTCACCCACGCAATGACGCAACATGTGGACCACCCAGGCGCCCTTGCGGTACGGAGTCAGGCCGAAGAGCGGAGAGGGATCGTAGCAGGCGCCGCCGAAGCCGAACCCCTCGGGAGGCGCCATCGAATCCAGATCGTCCATGTAGTCGTGATAGGCCTCGGTCCCTTGCGTGTGCTCCACCCACAGGGCTTCGCAATAGGTCGCAAACCCCTCGTTCAGCCAGACGTGCTTCCAGTCCGCCAGCCCTACGTGGTCGCCCCACCACTGGTGGGAGAGCTCGTGGATGTAGATCCACTCCTGATCGCGGGAACCGGTGACGTATCGCCCCCCGAGCGTGGTGCACGTTTGATGCTCCATGCCGCCGCTGATCGGCACGGTGGCGACGGCGTACTTCTCGTCGGCGAAGGGATAGGGCCCGAACTTCTCCGACAGGAACGTGATCATCTCGCCCATGCGTCCGAAGTCGTAGTGGGCCGCCGCCGAGTCCTCCTTGTAGACGTAGTACTCGAGCGGAATCGTGATCTCCTCCTCGCCCGCCAAGATCGTGACCTCGTCCGCGAGCACCGCGAACTCGGAGATCACGACCGACACGAGGTAGGGCGCGATCGGATGCCGGTGCGACCACGTTGAGACCCGACGTCCATTGCCCAAGGCCATGGAGCCCATTCCCACGCCGTTCGCGACGGCGGTCAGCGTGTCGGGATAGTAGACCTGGATGTCCACGGTGGCCTTGTCACCCATCGTGTCCTTGCAGGGCCACCAGGCCGTAGAGCGATTGGGCACGCTCATCGTGAAGATCGAGGGGATGCTGCGGCCCTGGTAGGTGTGCCGCCGCCATGAGAAGGGGAACTCGTCGATCTCCCCGGAGATCTCCGGGGGGCGTCCGGAATAGGAGACCGAGACGGTGAACGGCTCCCCTTCGTCCAAGCTCTCGGCCAGCACGATGTGCAGCATGTCCGCCATGCGGTAGGTCGATGTGACCGTGTGGGTCGGGCTGTCGATGTCGTCTGCCGTGAGCGCGCTGTGAAGCCCGATCACGATCTCGTTCAACCCCTGCAGCACGGACTCGCCCTCCATGCGCACCTCGCCTGTGAGCGTGCTATCCCCCACATCGACCAGGAGGTTGTAGTGGACGGCATCGTAGGCGTGCCAGTCGGGCGGGATCGGGTTGGCGGCGGCCGGGGAGGCCAGCAAGATCGCCGGCAAGGCCAGGACCGAAACGCACATTGCGGAAGCGCTAACACGGTGGGAACACGAGTGGGTCGGGATCATCCTGTCCTCCGCTGGAACCGAGTGACCTGTGAATGCACTCCGCGCCTCCGGCGGCACGCCTCGGGGGCAGCCGTCGCAGGTCGCCGCTCGGGAGTACCCGGGCCTTCCCGGCGAGATCCCGGGGCTGGAAGCCGGAAGTCCCATCCCATCCCAGGGACCCCGCAATCGAGTGCAGGCTAGCAGATGTTCGCCACGGTCGCCACGGCCGGCTGGGTCCGGGCGGGCCCGTGTCCGGGAAGGGGTGTTCGGAGGACAAGCAGGAGGGGCGACCCCCTCCGCCGTGGCGGAAGCGATCGCCCCTTCCAATCCAACGCCGACCTGTAGGATCGGCGGCTCCATGCGAAGCTTAGCGGAGCAGGATCATGCGCTTGGTGGCGTTTTCGCCGTCCATGCTCATCTGGTAGTAGTACACGCCGCTGGGCACGCGCTCGCCGGTGGCGTCGGTGCCGTCCCAGACCACCGTCTGTGCGCCGGCCGCCTGCGGGCGGTCGACCAGCGTGCGGACGAGACGACCGCTCGGATCGACCACGTCCAGACGCAGCGGCTGACCCACCGCGCTCGCCGGGACATTGAAGCCGATCTGCGTCGTGTTCGTAAACGGATTGGGGTGCGCCGCGCCAAGCCTGGTCACGTTGGGCATCGTCGGATCGACCGCACTGAAGTCCTGGATCGGGACCGTGGCGTCATAGGGCAGTTTGTTGGCCTGCGTGACGACCACGCGCAAGGTGCCCTCAACCGTTTGCGGGGTGATCGGGATGTTCAGCGGGGCGCCGGTCCCCAGAGCCGAGCCGATCAGCTCGCCGTCGACCGTCAGGCCGATCAGGGCGCCGGCATCGGCCTGCACCGAGAAGGTCGTGGCCTCCAGCTCGAGATGATCGTCGTGCACCACGGTCAGCGCCGTCGGAACCCGGTCGTTCAGCGTCAGGAACGCGTCGCCGTGGTGATGGAACAGCGCGTAGGTGACATGCTTGCTGTTGGTATTGTAGGGCCAGCTACTGGCCTGCAGGTAGTACTTGCCGTAGGTGTTGGCGAAACCGGGCCGCAGGTTGGCCGCGCCGGTCTCGTCGCCGGCGTCGCCATAGCCGGGATCGAACTCGGGCCACATGCTGTCGAACATGCCCCACACGTAGGCGTCGTTGACGAACGAGTAGGACACCTCCGAAGCCGCGATCAAGCCCACTGCGCCGAGAGGGATGCGATGGAACCGTTCGGTGAAGCTGGTGCCGGGGTAATTGTACTGGCCGGTCAGGCAGTTGATGGTGAAGACGTAGGTGAGCATATCGTTTTCCAGCAGGCCCAGATGGCCCGTGCCGTACTGGGGCTCGCCCCAGCCGCTCACGAGGCCGTGATCGCGGTGCAGGACGAAGTAGCAGCCGTTCTCGATCGCCTCGTCGATCCCGATGTAGTTGCCGCCCCAATCGGTCAGGTGCGACGGGGTGGACGGGATGTAGCCGAGGCCGCTGGGGCCGAAGTAGCTCACCACGGCGTAAGTGTTGGGCGCCGTCGACCAGGTGCTGCCCGGATAGCCGGAGTAGATGGCGTACTCGCGCACCGGGTCCTTGCCCAGGACATTGGCCTGGTGGCCGAGGCAGACCTCGGTGCAGAGGATGAACCAGCGCTCGGTCTGCCAGCCGCCCGCGATCAACGGGTGTTGGTAGTAGTACGGATCCGTGTACGGGTTCTGCTCGAAGTCGAGCTGCTTCTGCACGATGATGGCCAGCTCCTCGTCGGTACGGGCGCAGATGCGGCCATGGGCCATCTCGGGCAGGTTGTTGTTGTTCGTGTCGGCGTAGACGTTGTCGCTCGCGCAGTAGCCACCGTAGATCGGCGCCGTCACGCCAGGCAGGACGTCGTCGCCCGTGCCCGGGTAGTCGCCCAGAATGAGGAAGGCGACCGGCGGCACCTCCCAGGTCTCGTAGGCGTTGTCCAACCAGCTATCGATCTGCGTATAGGAGGAACCCGTCTCGGTGGTCGTGAAGACCTCGGTGCTGATCCCTTGAGCCTGGCGCCAATCCTTCAGGGCATTGGCCCACTGGATGCAGTTGGCCTCGTCGGCCGTGATGATCACGTACTCGTAGCCGTAGCGATTGTCGCGCTGCAAGGTGCTGTTGAAGTCGACCGCGGGGAGCATCTCGTAGTTGAGAAGCTGATCGCGCAGCATCGGCTCCCAGAAACGGCTGCGCAGCCGCTCTTCGGCGAACTGCCCGGTGCCACCCACGAAGTCGACGCGGATGTCCAGCTTCGTGTAGACCGTCAACTCCTGCGTCACCGGATTGTACTGAAACGGCGTGATGCCCAGCGTGACCGCCTGGACGCCGCGCATGCCGAAGGGCTCGGACACCATCACGGGCTCGGCCGGGTAGTTGGCCCGAGCGCCGTAGATGGCCGGATCCTTCTCGTGCACCAGAGGCGAGTCGTCGTTCTCGAACGGGATCGGCGCCGCGGGCAGCACGTCCAGTCCGGTCAGGGTCCGCGTCTCGGCGGCGGTGATCGTCACCACCGCACGGCCGCCCATCGGCACGGCGATGTAGCGCCCGAAACCGGGTAGGTCGGGAGCGCCCGCGTCGTTGGGCAGAATGCAGCCCGGCAAGGAGATCTTCTGAAGCTCCTCGCCGCGGATCTCGACCGCGTCGACCGCGAACGACTCCATGGCGTAGCTGAGCTCGATGCCGGTTGCGTCCTGCGCACGGACATGCAACCCCGCCTGGCCCGCGTTCTCAGCGATTCGGATTTCCTCAGCCTGAGATGTCGGCACGACGAATGGGGCAAGAAGTGTCAGGACGAGGGCCATTCCCAACGTGCCGTTGCACAGTGCTCTCATGTACCCCTCCTCAAAGTTACCCAAGGATCAGCAACGTCTTGATGACCAACCAGAGGACTGGCGTGCCACGTGTTGTCTTCCCTGCGATGCCTCGCCAAACGGGCGGGAAACGAGTGCAGATCGCTAACCGATCCCCTCCACCGAATTGCATACAGGGGCCTCTCCCGGTGCCGGCGAGAGGCCCTGCCATGCTGTTACTCAAGTAATCATAATGCATGCACTTGGGAGCGCGCAAGGACCGAGCCGATTGGAGGGTCGCCAACTGCCCTCGAAAGGCGCATTTGCGCCACCGGGAAAGCGTAACAGTGGTGCACTTGTATTGGGCTTCCGTACGGACTCATCTCCCGAGGCCGTTGGACGGGCGGGACTTAGCGATGCGGGCGCCGCCCGGGGTGCTGCAACCATCAGGCCGCGAGGAATTCCCGCACGACGGCCAGCGTCTGCAGCAGAGGCTCCCGCTCACGCAGCTCCAGCACCCACCAGTCGCACGCCGGAAGCCTGCGGAGCAGGCCCAACCGGTCGGCCATCTCCCGCACGTCCGCAGGCGGAACGTGGTGCGATCCGTCTTCGCGGTGATAGACGTGCGCCCCCAGGAACCGCGTGGGCTGCGGCGCCACAAAGTCCTCGACGTCATAGTGTTGGCTCACGATCGAGGGGCTCACCGCCGCATGACCGATATCGAGGCAGGCCGCGCACCCGGCCTTGCGGATGAGCTTCTCGTAGAGCTCGGGACGGCTCGTCCACCCCCAGGCCAGGTTCTCGAGGCAGATGCGCAGCCTCAAGCTCTCGGCGTAGCGGACCAGATGCGCCAGACTTTCGAGCGTGCGCTCCCAGGAGAGGTCGAGCGTCGAGTCGTGGCCCAATCCCACGTGGATCGTGATGACCTCGCCCTCCAGGCGCGACACCAAACGGCACACCTCTCGAAAGATGCGGCTCGCCTCGCGTGCTCGCTCGGGGTCCTCGTCGCCCAGATCGGTCCGCTGGAACGCGCAGTGGTAGCGCACCTCGAGGGGACGCAACGCGTTGATCCTGGCCGCGAGCGCGTCCACCTCTTCCTGCGTCTTCGGCAGCGTGCTGCGCCGCAGGCTCCATTCGACGCCGCCGAAGCCATGCGCGTCGGCGAAGCGTCGCAGCGCGTGGACGTCCTCGATGAAGTTGCAGCAGGCGAGCGTGGGGCTGGGTATCACGTTGGATCTCCTGATCTGGATCGGTGCACGTCGGCCAGCCGCGCCGGAATCCTCCACTCGACCATGAGGCGCCTCGTCGCGGTCGGCACGAGGTCCTCCCAGGGCGCGCCGGTGGCCATGCGCCGGCGGACGTCGGACCCGCTGATGCCCTTCTCCTCGCGCGGGCGCTCGTAGAGCACCTCGGTGCGCAGGCCCTGCGCTTGGAACCACGCCAATTTGCGCCGCCCCCAGTCGTCGTAGATCGACAGGTAGTAGACCGCATCGACCGGGAGGTAATGGCGCCACAGCTCGGGCAGGTTGATCGGGAAAGGCACCACCGAGACCTCCTCGGCCCCGATCCCTGCCTGGAGGAGGACCGCCCGCACCAGCGTGTAGCGCTCGAAGTAGGTCAGCGGATTGGCCAGCGGGCTGCTGCGGTGAGGATCGGCGGCGTCCTCGCGCGTGAGCTGGGGATCGGGGTTGGTGATGCCGACGACCAGGTGCTCGCAGCGCCGCTTGCCCTCCAGGAGGTAGGCCAGATGATCGTTGTGCAGCACCTGAAAGCGGCCGTGGATGACACCCAGCGGCGTCATGGTCTGCCTCCCGCTGATGTCGAAGCCGAAGCCCGCGCGCGACGCAGTCGCCGGATGATCTCCACGTTGGTGTGGACGGCCAGGTAGAGCAGGACGACGGCCGGCAGCCTCGTCCAGAGCAGCGTTCCCCATGCCCCCAGGATCAACACCACCGAGCGCGTTCCCTTGCTGACCCGCGTCGGGGCGCCCAGATCGATGCCCAGCGCTTCGGCGCGGGCGGTGGAATAGCTGATCAGATTGGTCCCGATCAATGCCAATGCCGCCACCGCAGCGATCAGCCACCAGGACACGCCCGCCTCGGTGCGAACGACATAGATCGCCGAGCCGGTCAGCGGCGCCCCATCGGCATAGCGGTCGAGCACCGAGTCCCAGAAGGCGCCGGCGCGCGACGTCGTGCCCCGTCTGCGTGCGAGCTGTCCGTCCACGCCGTCGAGCACCTGCGCGATGGCCGCCACACAGCCGGCCTGCCAGGCATGTCCGGCCGCGTAGACGATGCCCGCCACCGCACCCAGTGCCGCGGAGCAGACGGTCAGGTGGTGCGGCTCGAGCCACGGGAGGCGGTGAAGCGCAGGCGTGATGCGCGCCGAGAGATGCACCTTGATCCAGTGCAGAATGAAGCGGTCGGTGGGCTTGGTGCGCCAATCTCCGGCCCGTTGGTTTTGCTCCCGCGGCGGCATGCGGGAATCAAACGCCGCCGGAGCGGGGATGTCAATGGAGCGGTGGGACGCGCCGACGGCCCGAAGTCCCGCGCCCCGCGGCAGGCTGCGCCCCTCGCTCAACCGCCTCCGGCCGCCCGCCGGCGGCGCAGGTGTAGATCTCGATCTCGGTGTCCTCATCGGCGCCCACGATATGCGTGGCGTAGATGCCGACCGTGCCCGCGTCGTAGATCGTCACGTCTCCTCCGTGGGGGCGGACATCAGCGTACTGGGTATCACTGCACAGGCACCCCCAGTCGCTGCCCCGATGGCGGTAGATCGGTCGCGTGACCTGCTCCAACGCTGCGAAGATCTCTTGTGAGGATGCTTGGATCTCGGGAACCGACGGCGTGGGCACGATCCAGGCGAAGTCGCCGATCGGGCCCTGCACGGATGCTTGTGCAACGCACGGCTCACCGGCGAGCGAAGCGAGTCCGGTGCAGCCGATGGTTGGGCTCTTCATTCTGATGTTGATGGCCATCGTAGTCACCCGGAGGTGTGTCCCCAGCCTGGCGGCCTCGTCTGCCGTGAGTATGCCATGTGGGAGGGTGCGCCTCGACAACGTCCCACGGCTGCGGGCGGCCCGGCACGCGCGCTGCTATCCCTCGGGGCCGGGCCTGCTGCTTGCTGGAGCTTCTGGGAAGCCTGGGGGAGATCCCCCATGACGTTGGAGACTTGGCCGGGCCTCCGGGAGGGGACCAGCCTTGTCTACGGGCACGCGGGTAGCAGGCCTCATCGCTTGGCCGGAGGACGATCAAGCCGCTCCCCGTGATCGGGAGCGGCCTAGCTCAGACTTGCCGGGTGCTGGACATTCCTCCCGCTTCCCCACTCATCCTACCCCGTGGAGGGTCGCAGATCCGACACCGATCTACCGTCCCCGCCATCCCGAGCGCAGTCTCCCGACGGATCACAGTCATGCGGCTCTGGCCGGGACGCCGGTACAACCCGCGAATATCAGCGTGACTCGTCGTCGAAGCGACCGACCTTCTTCGCTGCTTCGAAACCTCACGGCAAAACCAAGCCTCCCCCGAGGTCAACCCGGAGGAGGCTTGACAAGGTCGTTCCATATCACCTTGCGAGAACGATCCTACGGCAATCGGTCTTGCCTGCGAATCCCAGACGGACGAAGTAGACGCCGGCTGTGGCCTCGTTGCCTAACCGGTCTCGTCCGTTCCATTGGAAGACATACGTGCCTGCCGGCCTGCGGCCCTCGACCAGCGTCCTAACCAGGTGACCGTCCACATCATAGATGGCGGCACGCACCTGTCCGCTTTCAGAAAGGGCACATGGAATCGCTGTGGATGAAGAGAAGGGATTGGGGCAGTTCAAACCCACCACCAAGTCATGCGGCGCATCGTCACCAGTCAGCACCTGAGAGGCACCCGTGGCGATGAAGCGCGCTATGAAGTCCTCGAAAGGTCCGTCGTGGTTGCCGGCCAACAGGATCTTCCCATCGGTCTGCACGCTCAAGGCCACCTTGGACGTGGGGGCGCTCAGGAGGCCGGTATACGCTATCCCACCACTTCCGAAGCTCGGGTCGGGCACGCCAGCCTCGTCGAAGCGGGCCACGAAATCTTCGATGGGTCCGCTGTCGTGGCCACCCAGCAAGACTTTCCCATCTGCCTGAATGGCTACGGCCACTCCGGAACCAGGGCTGCTGAGGAAGCCTGTACGCGCAACCCCGCCGCTGCCGAACGACGGATCGAGCGTGCCGGTCGCGTCGAAGCGCGCGACGAAGTCCTCGTGGACCGCTCCATCGCGGCCGGCCAGCAGGATCTTGCCGTCGATCTGGAGGGCCAGGCCAATCCCATCCTCGTCGCTACTGTAGAAGCCGGTGTGGGCCAGCCCGCCACTGCCGAAGGCCGTATCGTATGAGCCATCGGGGTTGAAACGGGCTACGAAGACCTCGTGAAGTGGGCCGTCATGGCCGGCCAGAAGGATCTTTCCGTCGTTGGCCTGGGTGGTTAAGGCGATTCCGGCCTCGTCGCTACTCAAGAATCCGGTTCGTGCGACACCTGCGCTACCGAAGCTTGGATCGAGTGCGCCAGACGCATCGAAGCGGGCGATGAAGTTCTCGTGGACCTGCCCGTCATTCCCGGCGAGCAGGATCTTGCCGTCCGTTTGGACGGCGACTGCGACTCGGGAAGAGGAAAAGCAGTAGAAGCCCGTATAGGCGACTCCGCCGCTTCCGAAGCTCGGATCGAGTGCGCCGGAAGCACCAAGACGTGCGACGAAAGCCTCGTGGATTGACCCGCTGACGCCAGCGAGCAAGATCTTCCCGTCGGTTTGGATGGCAACAGCGAGGCCCGCGCTGCGCGAGCCATAGATGCCGGGGTATGCGAATCCGCCACTTCCGAAGTCTGGATCGATGACGCCGGATGCGTCAAAGCGCCCGACGAAGTCTTCGTGGGCGGATTCGCTGTGGCCGGCGAGCAGGATCTTCCCATCCACCTGAATGGCCAGCCCGACATCGGTCTCACTGGTGCTGAGGATGCCGGTGTGCACGATCCCTGCGTTCCCAAAGGTCGGGTCGAGATCCCCATCATCCCCCAGAGCTGCGGGCGTGGCCAGGAGCAGCAAAGGCACGGCCAGAACAACCTTCAAGCGTCTGGCGGGAGACACTACCAGTCTGCCTCCGATGGGGAACAGCTGCGGATCGCGCTCGGATGCCGGCGCTCTCATGGGTAGCCTCCTTGTATGCAACAGGTCACACGCAGGTCCTGGAACAGTCGGTGAGGCGACCTCTTGATCAGAGGCGCGAAGTGACGGCGGCGCCACACCGCGAATGTACCGATTCGGGTTCTATTGTACCTTCCGGCCGTACTCTCCGAAAAGTCGATTCCGCGCTTGGACGATGGATTCGGTGGTGAGTTGAGATTGCATTCGCCAATCCTGCGGACGTCCAGCCTGTACCGCCAGGAGCGGCTCTCCGAGGGGTTCCGCGACAACCTGCTCTCCTGGGTCCACTCGGGCTTCTCGGTTCACGTGGGGCCCCGGCTCTACCCGACCGACCCGGAGTCCTTCGAGCGCCTGGGGCGCTACGTCGTGCGCGTCCCCATGCCGCAGAAAGACGTGCGTCTGACTCCGGAAGGGCAAGTGCACGTCACGATTCTCGTTGACCCTCGCACGGGCCAGACGGAGTTGACCCTGGACCCGCTGGAGTGGATCCACAAGGTGGTCCAGCAGATCCCGGCGCCCCGGCAGCACATGGTGCGCTACTACGGTGCCTACGCCAATCGCCGCCGGCGGCGGTTGCAGGAGGCCGCGAAGGGGGTGGCCTCGATGGACGCTGCCGGGCCGGCTGAAGGGAAACGAGCCTCACCCCGGGCGAGCTGGGCCCGCCTTCTGCACAAGATCTTCGAGATCGATCCCCTGCTGTGCCTCACGTGCCAGGTCGAGATGAAGG